>NZ_LKPJ01000018.1 GCF_001443045.1 Burkholderia ambifaria
AAGCTCGGTCGTGCATCTCGCGCCCGCCGTCCGCCGCTGGTGCGCTGGTGCGCGCGGAACTCGGAACGCAGTTCGCCGCTACAAGACCGTGGCGGGCGCGAGATGCACGACCGAGCTTGCCGCAATGCCCGCCCCCGACGCGGCATCACCCTTACCGCCCGCTCGCGTCCGCGCAAGCCGGTTCGGTCCGGCGCCGCGCCCGCGCTTCGCCACGCGGCTGCTCACCTTCATCGCCGCCCCGCTCCGCAATCGCCGGCCGCGCACCCAGAAACGCGAACACGATGCCCGCGCACAGCACCGTGACGACCGCGAGCCCGATCAGCAGCCGATCGAACGCATGCGTATAGCTCGCGAGCAGCGCGGCCCGCGCGACGCCCGGCAACCCGGCCGCCGCACCGGCGAGATCGCCGGTCGCGAGCCGCGCGGCCGCCCGCAGCGTCGCATCGGAACTGCCCGTCGCCATCTGCCGCAAATCGGCGTGCGCGAGCGTCGCGAGTACCGCACCGACGATCGCGAGCGCGATCCCCTCGCCCGCGACGCGCGTCGTGCTGAAGATCCCGGTGGCCATCCCCGCGCGCTCCTTCGGCACGACACTGACCGACAGCCCGTCCATCAGCCCCCACGGCATGCCGGCCCCGACGCCGATCGCGAGCATCGGCGCGATCGCCGCCGGCCCCGCGCCGCCGCGCAGCGCGACGCCCAGCCATACAAGGCCCGCTGCCGCGAGCAGGAGCCCGAGCCCCGAGATCACGCCGGCCGACAGCCAGCGCGTGAGCGCCGCCGCGACGAGCGGCACGACGAGCATCGGCGCGGAGATTGCAAGCATCAGCCAGCCCGCGTCGATTTCGCTGAAGCCGTCGATGCCGATGAAGCGCAGCGGCAGCACGACGAGCAGCACGATGTAGCAGGAGCAGGTCGATATCGGCAGCACCTGCACGCCGACGAAGCGCGGAATGCGGAACAGCGACAGGTCGAGCATCGGCCGCGCGACGCGCGTCTCGATCGCGACGAACGCGCATGCGCCGAGCGCCGCGCCCACCAGCAGCGCGACGACGAGCGGATGCGTCCAGCCGCGCGCGGGTGCCTCGATCACGCCGAACGTGAACAGCGTGAGTGCGGCGGTGAACGCGATCGTGCCCGGCCAGTCGAGCCCCGTCGCATGCGGATCGCGCGACTCGTGCATGCGCGGCAGCCCGAACGCGAGCGACGCGGCGCCTGCCGCCGCGCCCGCGACGAAGATCGCGCGCCAGCCGTAGTGCGCGATCAGGCCGCCGGCGAGCACCGGCCCGAACGCGAGCCCGATCCCGAACGTCGTGCCGAGCAGGCTGAACGCACGCGTGCGCGCCGCGCCGTCGAACTCCTGCGCGAGCGCGGCCGTGCCGCCCGCGAGCGCCGCGGCCGCCGCGAGCCCCTGCGCGGCGCGCAACAGGTCGACCGCGAGCATCGACGGCGCGAACGCGAGCGCGACCGACATCAGCGTGAACCCGCCGACGCCGATCGCGAACACGCGCTTGCGGCCGAACTGGTCGGCCAGCGCGCCCGCCGCCATCAGGAAACTGCCGAACGCGAGCATGAACGCGTTGGTGATCCAGTTCATCGCGACCGGCCCGCCGTGCAGGTCGCGCCCGATCGCGGGCGTCGCGACCGCGCCGCCCGAAAACGACAGCGGCAGCGCGACGGCGGCCATGCAGACGGCGGCCAGCACCCACGCGCGCCGGCGTGCCGACCTCGCTGAAACGGCTGAAAACGGGTGATCCATCATCGCTCCTCGAAAAGCGGGCGCGGATGCGCCTCTAGAGCGATCAAAGATAAATCCGATTCAATCATCGAAAAACCACGCAAGACTCCGGATATAACGGATTAAAATTCCGCAATAACCCGCTTGCTGCCGGCACACTCGCATCGATGGAAAACCTGAACGGCATCGCCGCCTTCGTCCGCACCGCCGAAGCGCTCAGCTTCGTCGCGGCCGGCCGCGCGCTCGGCATCTCGGCCTCCGCGGTCGGCAAGACGATCGCGCGGCTCGAGCAGTCGCTCGGCGTGCGCCTGTTCAACCGCACGACGCGGCGCGTCACGCTGACCGACGAAGGGCGCCATTTCTACGAACGCTGCCAGCGGATCCTCGAGGATTTTCGCGATGCGGAGGCGACCGTGACGGCATCCGCGCAACGCCCGCGCGGCAAGCTGCGCGTGAGCCTGCCGGTGATCGGCTACCGGTTCCTGCTGCCGGTGCTGCCCGAATTCCGGCAGCGCTATCCGGATGTGGAGCTCGACCTGGATTTCAACGACCGGATGGTGGATGTCGTCGAAGGCGGCTTCGACGCGGTGATCCGCAGCGGTCCGCTGTCGGATTCGAGCCTGATGTCGCGGCGGCTCGGCCCGTTCGCGTTCGTGCTGTGCGCGACGCCCGCGTATCTCGCGCAAGCCGGCACGCCGCAGGCCCCGCACGATCTCGAAGCGCACGATTGCGTGCGCTACTGCTTTCCGACCACGGGCAAGCTGCAGGACTGGGCGCTTGCCGCCGACGACGGCACGCCGCTGAAGCTGCGCACCGCGATGACCTGCAACAACATGGAAGCGCTGCGCGGCGCGGTCATGGCGGGGCTCGGCATCGGCTACATGCCCGACTTCCTCGCACGCGACGCGCTGGACACGGGTGCGCTCGTCACCGTGCTCGACGACTACCGGATCGCACCGGGGCAGTTCTCGATCGTGTGGCCGTCGAGCCGGCAGTTGTCGCCGAAGCTGCGTGTGTTCGTCGATTTTCTGTGCGAGCGACTGTTCAGGTAGCCGAATGACAAAGGCGTCGCCAGCCGCCCGGCAGGCCGCCCGAACGGCACCCATACCGCCACGCGACGGCGCCTCGCGCGGCCCGCTTCAGTCCGCCCCGATCCGCTCCGCTTCCGCGCGCGGCAACAGCGCATCGCTGTCGTCCTTCAACCCGACGCCCGTGAGGCCGAGCCGGCGCGCGTGCGTCATCAGGTAATGCAGCTTGTGCGCGGCGGCGGCATGCGGCAGCCCTTCGGGCCGCACGTTCGAGATGCAGTTGCGCAGCGCGTCGTGGCAGCCGACCTTCGGCGCCCACGTCAGGTACACGCCGAGGCTGTCCGGCGAGCTGAGCCCCGGCCGTTCGCCGATCAGCATCGCGACGACCTTCGCACGCAGCAATTCGCCGATCTCGTCGCCGAGCGCGACGCGCGCCTGCGTCGCGACCACCACCGGTCCGATCCGCCAGCCGTCCGCGTCGAGCCGCGGCCGCACGGCCTGCAGCAACGGCAGCGCCTGCTTCGCGGCCGCGAACGCCGACAGCCCGTCGCCGACCACGAACACGACGTCGGGCGCGTCGTCGAGCGCGGCGCCGTAACCGGCAAGCAGCCCGCGGCTGTCATCCGACAGCTTGCGGCCGAGATCGGGCCGGCGCAGATAGTGGTCGCGGTCCGGCGCGGCGCTCTGCACGCCGAGTGTCGGCAGCAGGCCGGCTGCCTCGATCTCGCGGCGCAGCGCGTCCGCGTCGAGCGGCTGGTGCACGGCGTCGCGCGCCTGCGCGTGCGACAGGTTGAACGCGAGCAGCGGCGCGGTCGGCAGGCTGTTGCCCGCGCGGCCGAGCGCGATCCGCGCATTCGTGAACGACTTCAGCTGCGCCCACGGATTCTTTTCGACGGCGTCGCTCATGCGGAAATCCCCATCCAGTCGTTCGCCCCCGCGAGCAGCGGCACGCGCGCATTCGCGGCGCGCAGCGCGCCATGCGCGTCGGCGATCTCCATCGTCTCCAGCCATTCCTCGAACTCGGGCGCGCGGCGCAGGCCGAGCACCTCGCGCACATAGAGCTGGTCGTGAAACGACGTGCTCTGGTAGTTCAGCATCACGTCGTCCGCGCCCGGAATGCCCATGATGAAGTTGATGCCGGCCGCACCGAGCAGCGTCAGCAGCGTGTCCATGTCGTCCTGGTCGGCTTCCGCGTGATTCGTGTAGCAGATGTCGCAGCCCATCGGCACGCCGAGCAGCTTCCCGCAGAAGTGATCCTCGAGCCCCGCGCGGATGATCTGCTTGCCGTCGTACAGGTATTCCGGCCCGATAAAGCCGACCACCGTGTTCACGAGGAACGGCTCGAACTTGCGCGCCACCGCATACGCACGCACCTCGCAGGTCTGCTGGTCGACGCCGAAATGTGCGTTCGCCGAGAGGGCACTGCCTTGCCCCGTCTCGAAGTACATCAGGTTGTTGCCGACCGTGCCACGCTTGAGCGACAACGCAGCCTCGCGCGCCTCGCCGAGCAGCGCGAGCGAGATCCCGAAGCTCGCGTTCGCCTTCTCGGTGCCCGCGATCGACTGGAACACCAGGTCGACCGGCGCGCCCTTCTCGATCGCCGCGATCGTGTTGGTCACGTGCGTGAGCACGCACGACTGCGTCGGCACGCCGTAGCGTTCGCGGAATCCGTCGATCATCGCGAGCAGCTTCACGATCGCCGCGAGGCTGTCGGTCGCCGGGTTGATGCCGATCATCGCGTCGCCACAGCCGTACATCAGCCCGTCGAGCATCGACGCGGCGATGCCCTTCACGTCGTCGGTCGGGTGGTTCGGCTGCAGCCGCACCGACATCCGGCCGGGCAGCCCGACCGTGTTGCGAAAGCGCGTGACGACGCGGCGCTTCCGCGCGGCCGCGATCAGGTCCTGGTTGCGCATCAGCTTCGACACGGCCGCGACCATCTCGGGCGTGAGGCCCGGCGCGATCCGCTCGAGCGCGGCGCCGTCGGCCGCGGGCGACAGCAGCCAGTTGCGGAAGTCGCCGACGGTGAGGTGCGAGATTTCCGCGAACGCGGCCGCGTCGTGATCGTCGAGGATCAGGCGCGTGACCTCGTCGTGTTCGTACGGAATCACCGCTTCGTTCAGGAACGCCTTCAGCGGCGCGCCCGCGAGCGCGATCTTCGCCGCCACGCGCTCCTCCTCGCTCGCCGCTGCAACGCCGGCGAGCTGGTCGCCCGAGCGCAGCGGGCTCGCCTTCGCGAGCAGCGTCTTCAGGTCCGCGAAGCGGTACGTGCGCGGGCCGATCGTCTCCGTGTAGGACATCGTTCGAATCTCCTTGCCAGTCCTTGCCCATCTCGCCGAACGCCGACCGCGCGCCCGCTCGACGGGGCGCGCCGGATGCCGTCAGCAACGGCCGTTCGGATTCGCCATCGTCACTCCTCGAGCAGCACGTCGGCCGGCGCACTTGCGCGCTGCGAACGGGTCGCGAGGAAGTACGCGTAGCCGAGCGCGAGGAACGCGACGAACACCATCGCCACCAGCCCGTTGAAGACCACCATCGTCCCGAGGCAAATGAGGGCCGCAACGATCGCGAATGCCGGGAAGAACGGGTACAGCGGCGCGCGGAACGGCCGCGCCATGTTCGGCTGCGAGCGGCGCAGCTTGAACAGCGCCGCCATGCTTACGATATACATCACGATCGCGCCGAACACCGACATCGTCACGATGTTCGCGGTGAGCGTCTGGCCGCCGAACTGGATCAGCTCGTCGCTGTAGATCGCGGCGATCCCGACCACGCCGCCCGCGAGAATCGCGCGATGCGGCGTCTTGAAGCGCGGATGCACCTTCCCAAGCCACTCCGGCAGGTAGCCTTCGCGGGCCAGCGCGAAGATCTGGCGCGAATAGCCGAGGATGATCCCGTGGAACGACGCGACCAGCCCGAACAGCCCGAGCCACACGAGCATGTGCATCCAGCCGCTGTTCGCGCCGACGATGTACTTCATCGCCTGCGGCAGCGGGTCGTTGATGTTCGCGAGCTTGGTCCAGTCGCCCGCGCCGCCGGCGAACACCATCACGCCGACCGCCAGCGTGACGAGGGTCAGGATGCCGGCCACGTAGGCGATCGGGATCGAGCGCTTCGGATTCTTCGCCTCCTCGGCGGCCATCGCGACGCCTTCGATCGCGAGGAAGAACCAGATCGCGAACGGGATCGCCGCGAACATCCCGTGGAATGCGCCGACGCTGAAATGATCGGCGCCCGACCAGCCGCCCTTCATGAAGTTGCTCCACGCGAAGCCCGGCGACACGACGCCCATGAACACCAGCAGCTCGAAGATCGCGAACAGCGTGACGACCAGCTCGAAGGTCGCCGCGATCTGTACGCCGACGATGTTCAGCGCCATGAACACGAGATACGCGCCCATCGCCGCGTTCTTCGGTTCGAGCCCCGGAAACTGCACGTGCAGGTACGCGCCGATCGCGAGCGCGATCGCGGGCGGCGCGAACACGAACTCGACGAGCGTCGCCGCGCCGGCGAGATAGCCGCCCGCCGGGCCGAACGCGCGGCGCGCATACGCGAACGGGCCGCCCGCGTGCGGGATCGACGTCGTCAGTTCGGTGAAGCTGAAGATGAAGGTGGTGTACATCGCCGCGACGAACAGCGCGGTGACCACGAAACCCAGCGTGCCGGCACTCGCCCAGCCGTAGCTCCAGCCGAAGTATTCGCCGGAAATCACGAGGCCGACCGCGATGCCCCACAGTTGCCAGGTCCCGAGCGTCTGCTGCAGCGCGGGCTGGCCGGACGACTTGGCGCCGGCGGCGGGCCGGCCATTCGACTCTGCTTTCATCGGATTCTCCTGAAAGGCGCCGGCCTGCCGGCCCGCGCGACTGAGAATCGATGCTAGAGGGTCATTAAACGACGTGTTATCGAAATTCGGCAAAGATCGCGGCTGACATTTCGCCGACGGAAATGACGGCCGCGGGCCGCGGCCGCCACGCACGCACCGTCCGGCCGCGCAAAGCGGCCGAAGCGCCGACGTTCACCCGCGTTACTGGCCGCCGCCGCGCTGGTTGAACCAGCGGTCGAGCAGCTTGCCGGCCGCTTCGCGGCCGCCGAGGCCGAACGACAGCGCGACCGCCACCGCGATCGCACCGAGCACGAGGCCGAACGCGAGCTGCACGATCTCGTTGGCGATGCCCATCGCGCGCAGCCCCATCGCGAACACGAGGCCAAGGATCGCGAATTGCGCGATCCGTGCGAACAGCACGCTGTGTTCGCGGTCGGCCTGCTCGATCACGCGGCGCGCGAGGCCCGCGAGCCACACGCCGATCACGAGGATCACGCCGCCCATCAGCACGTGGCCGCCGAATTCGATGAACAGTGTGACGACGTCGCGCACCTGCGTGAAGCCGAGCCGGTTCGCGGCCTCGACCGCCGCAAACAACATCGCGAAAAACACGATCAGCCGTGCGACCAGCACCGACGGCTGCAGGATCCCCGAGAACACGCGCTCGACGCCGAGCACGGCCGGCAGCCCGTCGGCGCCGGCGGCTTCCAGCAGCTTCTGCGCGAGCGACGCGACGAAGCGCGCGAAATAGAACGTGACGAGCACGATCACGATCGCCGCGACGATGTCCGGCACCGCGCCGAGGAACTGGTTCAGCATGTTGGTGGCGGGAATCGAGATCGCGTCGATCTTCAGCGCGTCGAGCGCGGAGATCAGCGTCGGCACGAACACGAATACGTACACGATCGTGCCGATCAGGCTCGACACGCGCACCGGCGTCGGGCTGTCGAGACGCGCGGTGAGGCGGTCGGCGCCGGCGGCGACCAGCAGGTTCGTCACGAGGCCGCGCAGCACGCGCGCGACGATCCAGCCGACGATGCCGATCACCGCGGCCGCGAACAGGTTCGGCACGATCGCGAGCAGCTTGTCGACCATCCCCTGCACCGGCGACAGCAGGCCGGACAGTGCGAAGGATGCGAGGATCGCCGGCAGGAACATCAGGATCACGAGCCAGAACAGCACGTCGCCGAGATAACCGCTCATCGGCTGCATACCTGCGCTTTCGGACAGCTTGTCGTCGACCTTGCTGGCCTTCAGCGCGCGGTTCGCGAGGCTGCGCAGCAGCGATGCGATGAGCCACGCGATCAGCGTGAGCGCCGTGCCGCCGATCAGGTTCGGCAGGTAATTGACGATGTGCGTGACCAGTAGCGAGAACGGATTGGACACCGCGTACAGGTTGAGCACGTTGAAGATGCCCACCGCTGTGACGAGCAGCACGAGCCAGAACAGCCCGCCGGCGATGATCCGCTCGACATACGCGCCCTGGCCGGTGCTTTCGTTGATCCGCTGATCGACCTTCAACGCGTTGAGCAGCCGGAGCGTACCGGCTCGCACGGCCACGGCGATCAGCCAGCCGATCACCAGGATGCCGATCGCACCGGCGATCTTGGGCAGGTATCCGCCCAATGTGGTCTGCAGCGACGTGATGAAGCTGGAAGCATCCATGTCTTCTTCTCCCGAAAAACGTGGCGTTGCGATTAAACATCGACGAACTACCTGCGTACTTCGAAAATCGTGCGTTGCCGTGCGAGCAACTTACCCGAGAAAAATGACGCGATCACCCGATTTCACCGTCTTTAACTTTAGACATTTATCGGCGGGGCGAGACCCCATTTCGGCGAAATAAAAAAGGGGCGGATTTATCGGCCCTACGCATCTCCGCACGATTGATCAATCGGCGGCGTGCTACCGTGGCGTCGATTCCTGCCGGGAGCGCGCGCATGACCGTCGACACGAAAGCCGAAACGTCCGCGTGGGTCCGCCATGCGACACGCGTCGCCCGCGTTCGCCCGCGCAGCACCGGCGCACCGCGATCCATCTGCCGATCTATCCGTTACAGCGAGGAGAGGAAGACATGTTCAAGCATGAAGTCGAGATCCGGCGGCAGCCGGAACTGCGCGGTTATGCGATTGCGCATACGGGCGCATACCTGAAGGTCGGCGACGCGTTCGGGCAGATCGGCGCATGGGTCGCGCAGCACGGGCTGATCGGCCCCGGCGCGAAGATGATCGGAATCTTCTACGACGATCCGGATACCACGCCGGAAGCGCAACTGCGCGCGAAAGCGTGCTTCGTGCCGGCCGACGGCGTGCCGGACATCGAGCCGGCGCCGCCCGTCAAGCGCATGACCGTCGCCGGTGGCGAGTACGCGGTGCTGCTGCATACGGGGCCATATGCGGACCTGAAGACGGCCTACCAGTGGCTGTACGGCGACTGGCTGCGTCACTCGGGCCGCGAAGCCGCCGACGCGCCGCCGTTCGAGCTGTATCTGAATACGCCGATGGATGCGGCGCCGGCCGACCTGCGCACCGAGATTCATTTGCCGCTGCGTTGAGCGGCTGGCTGAGGCTGAGGCTGAGGCTGAGGCTGAGGCTGAGGCTGAGGCTGAGGCTTGGGCTTGGGCTTGGGCTTGGGCTTGGGTATTCCGGCACAAGCCGGTGCGCGGTGCAAGGCGGCGCCCGTTGCAGGCGCCATGCCGTCGTCGAGATCCGCTGTCACACCGGCACGCCGACTGGCGATCGAGCCTTACCCGGCCTGCGTGCCGCAGCCCGGACAGAAGCGCGCGTCGTCGGCCAGCGCCGCGTGGCAGCGGCTACACGCCCTGCCGCGCTGTGACACGCCGCACTGCGCGCAGAATCGTGCGTCCGCCGCGTTGATTGCGCCGCAACCCGCGCAGGCGAGCTGGCGCGACGGCACGTTGCCGCCCGGGCCGCCCTGCGCGCCGGCCGACGGCTGCCTGCCCCAGCCATGACGATCGCGGCCGCGTGTGTCGTGCCCGCCATGACCTTCCCGGCCCGCTCCGCCGTGATGCCCGCCGTGATGCCCGCCGCCATGGCCGCCACTGCCGTACCCGCCGCCGTGCCCGCGCCCGTGCCCGCCCAGGAGCCGTTTCAGGAAGCTCATCGCCCGCGCCTCATCGCTGCGACTGCGCGCCGTCGAACACGCCCGACTTCGACAGCAGCCGCAACCCGTTGCCGACGACGATCAGGCTCGCGCCCGCGTCGGCGAACACGGCCATCCACATCGTGCCGAGCCCCGCGACCGTGAGGCCGAGGAACACGACCTTCACGCCGAGCGCGAAGCCGATGTTCTGCACCAGCACGCGGTGCGTCGCGCGCGACAGCCGCACGAACGCGGGAATCTTGCGCAGGTCGTCGTCCATCAGCGCGACGTCGGCCGTCTCGATCGCAGTG
This sequence comes from Burkholderia ambifaria, assembly GCF_001443045.1. Taxonomy (GTDB): domain Bacteria; phylum Pseudomonadota; class Gammaproteobacteria; order Burkholderiales; family Burkholderiaceae; genus Burkholderia; species Burkholderia ambifaria_A. The sequence continues at coordinate 10,003 of NZ_LKPJ01000018.1, forward strand.
TCGGTGCCCATCGCGCCCATCGCGAAGCCGATGTCGGCGCGCGCGAGCGCCGGTGCGTCGTTGATCCCGTCGCCGACCATCCCGACCGCCCCCGCGCCGCCCGCCGACAGCTCCTCGACCGCCGCGAGCTTGTCCCCGGGCAACTGGTTGCCGCGCGCATCGTCGATGCCGGCCTGCTGCGCGATCGCCTGCGCGGTGTGCGGGTTGTCGCCGGTCAGCATCGCGGTGCGGATGCCGAGCGCGTGCAGGTCGGCGATCGCCGCACGGCTGGTGTCCTTGATCGTGTCGGCCACCGCGAAGATGCCGAGCACGCGCGTGTCGTCGACCAGCATCACGACGCTCTTGCCCTGCCGCTCGAGCACATCGAGCTTCGCCTCCAGCGCCGGCGAGCAGCGTTCGAGCTCCTCGACGAGCCGGTGGTTGCCGAGCCAGTAGCGTGCGCCGTCGATCGTGCCGCGCACGCCGCGCCCGACGAGCGCTTCGAACTCCTCTACATCGGCGAATGCCGCCACCTGCGCGTCGCGCACCGCCGCGGCGATCGCCTGTGACACCGGATGATCGGAGCGCGCCGCGAGGCTTGCGCCGAGCTGACGCACGCGGGCGGCGTCGACGTCCGTTGCATGCAGGTCGAAATCGGTCTGCACCGGCTTGCCGTGCGTGATCGTGCCGGTCTTGTCGAGCGCGAGCCACGCGAGCTTGCGGCCTTCTTCCAGATACACGCCGCCCTTCACGAGAATCCCGCGCCGTGCCGCGGCCGCGAGCCCCGACACGATCGTCACCGGCGTCGAGATCACCAGCGCGCACGGGCAGGCGATCACGAGCAGCACCAGCGCGCGGTAGATCCAGTCGTGCCACGTGCCGCCCAGCGCGAGCGGCGGCACGACCGCGACCAGCAACGCGATCGCGAACACGATCGGCGTATAGACGCGCGCGAACTGGTCGACGAAGCGCTGCGTCGGCGCCTTCGCACCCTGCGCCTCCTCGACCGCATGGATGATCCGCGCGAGCGTCGAGTTGGCGGCAATCGCCGTCACGCGATAGTCGAACGACCCCGCTTCGTTGATCGTGCCCGCGTACACCGCGTCACCGGCCGTCTTGTCGACCGGCAGGCTCTCGCCGGTGATCGGCGCCTGGTTCACCGTCGAGCGGCCCGCGACGACTTCGCCGTCCAGCCCGATCCGCTCGCCCGGCTTCACGCGCACGACCGCGCCGAGCGCCACCTGCGCGGCCTCGATCGTGCGCCAGGTGCCGTCGGCGTCCTGCACGGTCGCGGTGTCCGGCGCGAGCTGCATCAGGCCCTGGATCGCGTTGCGCGCGCGATCGAGCGACTTCGCCTCGATCAGCTCGGCGATCGTGAACAGCACCATCACCATCGCGGCTTCCGGCCACTGGCCGATCGCCATCGCCCCCGTCACCGCGATGCTCATCAGCGCGTTGATGTTCAGGTTGCCGTTGCGAATCGCGATCCAGCCCTTCTTGTAGGTGGTGAGCCCGCACGCGAGCACCGCCGCGAGCGCCAGCACGGCCGACAGCCACACCGGCAGGCCACCCCAGCTCACGGCCTCGGACGCGATCGCGGCGACGCCGGCCAGCGCGAGCGGCCACCACGGCTTCGCGGGCGGCGGCGCGACGGGCGTCGCCGGTGCGTCGGCCGACGCGGCCTCCGGCGTCATCCCGAGCGTGCGGATCGCGCTTTCGATCGCAGGCTGCGCGCCCGGTACGTGTTCGACGGTCAGCATCCGCTGCATCAGGTTGAATTCGAGCGCCGACACTTGCTGCATCCCGCCGAGCTTCTTGCGGATCAGCGTTTCCTCGGTCGGGCAGTCCATCTGCATGATCCGGAACGCGGAGCGCACGTGACCCGACGCGGTCGCCCGCGCGGCAGGCAGCGGCGCGAGCGTCAGCGCGGCAGGCGCACAGCAGGCGCCGGCCGCGTGGTCGTGGTCGTGGTCGTGGTCGTGGTCGTGGTCGTGGTCGTGGTCGTGGTCGTGGTCGTGGTCGTGGTCGTGACCAGCATGGTCATGTGCCGCGTGGTCGTGCGAGCACGCCGCGCCGTGTCCGTCGCCATGCGCGTGATCGGCATGGTCGCCGCCGCCGTGATCGTGCCCCGTGTCGTGCGCGGCTGCGTGATCGTGGTCATGGTCGTGACCGCATTCATGCGGCTGCGCGCCGCGCGTTGCCGCGTCGCCGTGCGCGTGCTCGCCGGCCGCCGGCGCCGCATCGGCAACGGTCGCCGCCTGCGTGGCGCGCGCGTCGGCGCAACACGCATCGGCGCCGCCGGCATGACGGTGTCGTGGGTCGTGGGTACGCTGGGCGTCGGTCATGACAACCTCCTCTATGGCTTGACGGTGTAGAGTTAACACCCTGAAGCCACTACAAGGTCAACCCTTTCAACGGAGAAAGCCATGAAGATCGGCGAACTGGCCAAGGCGGCCCGCTGCACGCCGGAAACGATCCGCTTCTACGAGAAGGAGGGGCTGATGCCGGATGCGGAGCGCACCGATTCGAACTACCGCAACTACACCGACGTGCACGTCGAACGGCTGCGCTTCATCCGCAACTGCCGCGCGCTCGACATGGCGCACGGCGAAATCCGCACGCTGCTGCAGCTCACCGACACGCCCGCCGACCCGTGCGATTCGATCAACGCGCTGCTCGACGAGCACATCGGCCACGTCGATGCGCGCCTCGCCGAACTGACGCATCTGCGCGACCAGCTCACCGAACTGCGCCGCCAGTGCGTCGGCGAACATTCGGTCGAGGATTGCGGAATCGTGCATGGTCTCGCGACGATGGAAACCGTCGCACCGGCCGCGAAGCGCTCACATCTCGGCTGAAATCCTTGTGGAATGTGATAGTCTAGTTAATACTAGTTATAGTATTACTAGATATAGCCGAACTATTCATGACATCGAGCCGCCCGTCTCCGCTCGCGCTCGCCGTCCTCGCGACGCTCACCGAAACGCCAATGCATCCGTATGGAATGCTGCAGCAGCTGAAGGCGCGCGGCTACGACGAAGTCGTCAACGTGCGGCAGCGCACGAGCCTCTACCAGACGATCGACCGGCTGCTGCGCGACGGGCTGATCGCCGTGCACGACACCGAGCGCGACGGTGCGTTTCCCGAGCGCACGCTGTACACGCTGACCGAAGCCGGGCATACGGCTGGCCAGGCGTGGCTGCATGCGCTGCTCGCGGAGCCCGCGCGCGAGTTTCCGGCGTTCGGCGCCGGCCTCGCATTCCTGCCGCTGCTCGACGCCGACGATGCGCGCCAGCAGCTCGAGCGTCGCATCGCCGCGCTCGAAGCCGAACGCGAACGCCTCGAGTCGCTGCGCAACGCCGCGCAGAACGATCAGGTGCCGCGCCTGTTCCTGCTGCAGAACGAGCATGCGCTCGTGCTGCTCAACGCGGAGCTCGACTGGGCGCGCAGCGTCGTCGAACACCTGAAGATCGGCGCGCTGCGCTGGGTCGACGGTTGACGCGCGTCGTCATAGGCTCGCGCCGATCAGAGCACCTTGCCGGGATTGAGCACGCCGACGGGATCGAGCGCGGCTTTCAGGCGACGCATCAAGCCGATTTCGGCTTCGCTGCGCGTATGTGCGAGATAGGCACGCTTGAGCATGCCGATGCCGTGCTCCGCCGACACCGAGCCGCCCATGTCCCGCACGACCGCGTACACGCACCGATCGATCGCGTCGGCATCCGTGTCGCGCATGCCAGCGAACGACACGCCGATATGCACGTTGCCGTCACCGACGTGGCCGAAGAACAGGCATGTGATATCGGGCCAGAGTGCACGCAATGCCGCTTCGCAGCGTTCGGCGAACCGCCCCAGTTCCCCCGTCGGCAGGCTGACGTCGAAGTTCACCAGATGCGGCAGCGCATCGATCGCGAGACCTTCGCGCAATGTCCACAGGTCGCGCGCCTGCCGCTCCGATGTCGCCAGCGCCGCATCGTCGACGAGCCCCGCGTCGATCGCATCCGCCAGGCCGGATTCGAGCGCCTGATGCGCATCGCCGCCCGGTGCGCTCGTCGCGCATTCGATCAGCACCGCGAAGCCGCCGTCGCCCGGAAACGGCGCGACGACGCCAGGTGTGTGGCGTGCCACGTAGTCGTAGAACGCCGGCCACATCGCTTCGAAGCTGACGATCTCCGGTAGCGCGCGCATGCGGTTCCACAACCCGACGACAGCGTCGTAGCCATGCACGCGGCAGAGCGCGGTGGCAGGCGCGGCGAGCTTCGGATGCAGCCGCAGCACGGCGCGCGTGACAACGCCGAGCGTCCCTTCGCTGCCGATGAACAGTTGCTTCAGATCGTAGCCCGCGTTGTTCTTCAGCATCCGGTTCATCGACGACACGACGGTACCGTCGGCGAGCACGACCTCGAGCCCGAGCACCTGCTCGCGCATCATTCCATAGCGAATCGCGCGCGTGCCGCCCGCGTTGGTCGCGAGCATGCCGCCGATCTGGCACGAACCGCGCGCGCCCAGATCGACACCGAACGTAAAGCCCGCCTCGTCCGCCGCTTCCTGCACCGTCTGCAGCGGCGTCCCGGCGCGTACCGTCATCGTGCCCGCCGCGGCGTCGATTGCTTCGACGCCTGCGAACCGTTCCATCGACAGCACGATCTCGCCGCCCAGCGCGACCGCGCCGCGCGCGAGCCCCGTGAGGCCGCCCTGCGGCACGACCGGCTGCCCGAGCCGCGTGCACAGCGCGAGCGTGCGCGACACGTCGTCGACGCTGCGCGGCCGCACCAGCGCGCGCGGGCGCACGCCGGCCGGCTCGTTGTACGCGGTGAAGTAGCGCGGATCGATGTCGGCCGACCGCGTGACGAGCGTGTCGCCCAAACCGGCGACGAGCGCCGCCTCGAGCGCGTCGGCTGCCGACGGCGCGGCGCCGTGACCGCCGTGACCGCCGTTCACGCCGGCCGTATCCAGGCTCTGCATCGCGCGCCCGCTTACTTCGTGGAAATGTCGATGTCGCCGAAGTACTTCTGTCCGAGCGACTTCACCGTGCCGTCCGCCTTCAGCTTGTCGATCGCCGCATCGAGTTTTGCCTTCAGCGCGTCGTCGCCCTTGCGCAGGCCGAACGCGATCCCGCTGCCGAGAATCCGGTCGTCGCGCACCGGCTGACCGACGAACGAGAAGCCCTTGCCGTCCAGACGCGACAGGAAGCCGCGCTGGCCGGCCGGTGCGAGCACCAGCGTCGCGTCGAGGCGGCCCGCCACGAGATCCGCATACGCCTGGTTCTGGTCCTGATACGGGACGACCGCCACGCCGGCCGGCTCCCAGTGCGCCTTCGCGTAGGTTTCCTGGATCGAAGCCTGCAGCACGCCGACGTGCTTGCCCTTCAGCGATTCCGGTGTCGGCAGCAGGCCGCTGCCGGTGCGCGCGATCAGCTGCGTCGGCACGCGGTAGATGATCGTCGTGAAGTCGATCGCCTGGCGCCGCTGCTCGGTCGCATTCATCGCCGAGTTGATCGCGTCGAACTTGCGGCCCTTCAGCGCGGGAATCAGCCCGTCGAACGACGTCTCGACCCACTTGCACGACAGCTTCGCGGTCTGGCAGACGGCGTTGCCGACGTCGATGTCGAAGCCCTGCAGGTCGCCGTTCGGCGCCTTCGACTCGAACGGCGGGTATTGTGCCTCGAGGCCGAAACGCAGCGTCTGGCCGTCGGCGAGCGCCGCGCCGGCGCCGAGCGCGCACGCGAGTGCGAACGCGAGTTTCAGGGTGTGTGCATGCTTCATCGTGATCTCCTGACTTGTCGGCCGGCGCCGTGCGTGAACACGTGCGACGGCCCCATCCGTGGCTTTCGGTGCGACGTACGCGTCGCCGGTTTGTGTGCGGGCCGCACCCGCGATTACAGCGAACGCAACCGTCGCGCGCCCTCGATCAGCGTCGCGTCGTCCTTCGAGAAACTGAGGCGGATCACGCCTGCATCGGTGCCGTCGGTGTAGAACGCCGACAGCGGAATCGTCGCGACGCGCGCATCGCGGATCAGGCGCAGCACGAAGTCGCTGTCGGGCTCGTCCGAGAAGTGCCGGAACCGCGCGAGCATGAAGAACGAGCCTTCGCTCGGCAGCAGCTCGAAGCGCGAATCGGCCAGCTCGCGCGCGAGCAGGTCGCGCTTGGCCTGGTAGAACGCCGACAGGCCGAGATAGCTTTCCGGCCGCGCGAGGATCTCCGCGAACGCAACCTGCATCGGCGTATCGGCCGAGAACACCATGAACTGGTGCACCTTGCGGATCTCGTCCATCAGTTCGGCCGGCGCGATGCAATGGCCAACCCGCCAGCCGGTCACGTGGAACGACTTGCCGAACGACGACACGACCACGCTGCGCTCGGCCAGTTCGCGATGACGCGCGACGCTCTGGTGCTGCGCGCCGTCGAACACGACGTGCTCGTAGACCTCGTCCGACAGGACCACGATGTCCGTATCGCGCGTGAGTTGCGCGAGCCGTTCGAGATCGTCGGCCGAGAACACGGTCGCGGTCGGGTTGTGCGGCGTGTTGACGATGATCATCCGCGTGCGCGGCGTGATCGCCGCGGCCACTTCGTCCCAGTTCACGCGGAAATGCTCGGGCGACAGCTTGATCGCGACCGGCGTCGCGCCCTGCATCCGCACGATCGGCGCATAGCTGTCGAACGACGGCTCGAAATAGATCACTTCGTCGCCCGGATGCACGAGCGCACTGATCGCCGCGTAAAGCCCTTCGCTCGCGCTCGCGATCACCGTGATCTCGGTGCCCGGGTCATAGCGCGTGCCGTACAGCGCCTCGGTCTTCTCCGCGAGCCGCTCGCGCAGCGACGCTATGCCCGCCATCGGCGCGTATTGGTTGTGGCCGTCGCGCATCGCGCGTGCGACGGCCTCGACGAGTGCCGGATCTGGCGCGAAATTCGGCGCGCCCTGCGACAGGTTCAGTGCATCGTGCTGTGCGGCGAGCTGGCCAATCACCGTGAAGATGGTCGTCCCGACGTCCGGCAGTTTCGAACGGGGCGTGGTGGCGCTTCGCATGCTTCCTCCTTCTGATGTCCTTCGGACCGGCCCGCGCGACGCGCGCGGCCTGCCTCATGCCGCATGATTTAGCCCGAGCCAATATCGGCGGACAATCGAAAGTTCGTCATGGCGGCCATGCATTTTTCTCATGATTCAGTATCCGCGACGCATCAGGCCGCGTCGGCGCCGCAGGCCGCGCATGCGAGTCGGGCATTTCCCCTACGGCCGCTCGGCCATGCTGCGCATCACTCGCCGGCCGCCGCCAGATAGGTGCGCAGCACGGTTTGCAGCTCGCCGCGCAACGCGGCGAAATCGAGGGCGGGCCCAAGCGTCAGCAGCGCCTGCGACACGCCGCCGTAGCAGACCGCATGCGCCATCCGTGCGATCCCGTCGAGCCGCGCGGCCGGCGGCGGATCGGCGGCCTGCGCGAGCGCATCGCGCCACAGCGCGACATACGCGTCGTAATGCCGGCGGTACGCGGCGAGCGGCGACACCTGCCGCTCCAGCACGAAGAGTGCGCTCCACAGCGCGGCGTCGGCGCCGATTGCATCGACCTGCAAATCGACGAGCGCGGCTGCGAGCGTGGCGCGCGGCACGCCGCGCAGCCCGTGCGCCACATCGCGCAGCCGGTCGGCCAGCGCCAGCACGCGCCGGTGGATGCACAGCGCGGCGAGACTCTGCTTGTCACCGAAGTATTCGTAGAAGGTGCCGATGCTCACGCCCGCGACGGCCGCGATCTCGCGGATCGTCGCCTTCGCGTAGCCGCGCTCGAGCAAAAGCTGAACGAACGCCTGCTGGAGCGCATCGGACGTGGCCTGTGCACGCGACTGGCGCGGCCGGCGACGCAATGCGGGCGCGGGTTGCGCCGCCGGCTGGCCGGGCGGCTCGGGAACCTGAACATGTCGCGGCGGCATATTTGCTACTCTGAAATTCAGCGGACACACGTTTGTTTGATCGGGGTTTCACCGGAAGCCCGCGCAGGCGCGCAAACGCCGGCGGTGCGGCCCCGATCGGCAGACCGCGAAGCATGAGACCGGAGACAGCCCGATGACCGAATCGACCCATGCCGTCACGAACCAGTTCGACGAACTGGTCGACTATAACCTCTTCGCCACCGACATCGCGCTGCGCGAGGCGCTCGCCCGCGCGGGCGCCGACTGGGCCGCGCCGCGGCTCGACGCGTACGGCGCGCGGCTCGGCAGCGCCGACACCGCGCGGCTCGCCGACGAAGCGAACCGCCACACGCCGGAGCTGAACGCGTTCGACCGGCGCGGCCGGCGCATCGACCGCGTCGACTTCCATCCGGCCTGGCATGCGCTGCTCGGCCTGTACCGCAACGAAGGCTTCGTGTCGCTCGCGTTCCGCGAATCGCGCCCCGGCCGCTGGGCCGCGACCGCGGCCGGCTTCTACCTGCACGGCCAGATCGAGGCCGGCACGCTGTGCCCGGCGACGATGACGCAGGCCGCGATTCCGGTGCTGCAGAAGGAATCCGCGCTGTGGGGCCTGCTGCGCGACAAGCTGTACAGCGACGACTACGATCCGCGCGACGTGCCGGTCGCCGAGAAGCGCTCGATCTGGTTCGGCATGGGGATGACCGAGAAACAGGGCGGCTCCGACGTGCGCGCGAACACGACGCTCGCGACCGCGATCGGCGCGGGCGGGCGCGGCGGCGAATACCGGCTGCGCGGCCACAAGTGGTTCTTCTCCGCGCCGATGTGCGACGCGCACCTGGTCGTCGCGCGCACCGAAGCCGGCAACCCGTCGTGCTTCTATGTGCCGCGCTGGCGGCCGGACGGCACGAAGAACGCGGTCGAGATCCAGCGGCTGAAGAACAAGGTCGGCAACCGCAGCAACTCGAGCAGCGAGATCGAGCTGGACGATGCGTGGGGCATCATGCTCGGCGACGAAGGCCGCGGGATTCCGACCATCATCGAGATGGCCACCTACACGCGGCTGAACTGCGTGCTCGGCAGCGCGGCGATGCTGCGCCAGGGCGTCGTGCAGGCAATCGCGTACACGCGCCAGCGCCACGCGTTCGGCCGCGCGCTCGCCGAGCAGCCGTTGATGCGCACCGTGCTCGCCGATCTCGCGCTCGAAAGCGAGGCCGCGCTCGCGCTCGCGATGCGCCTGGCCGACGCGTTCGAGCGCGACGACTCGCCGCGCGAACGCGCGTGGAAGCGCATCGTCACGCCCGCCGCGAAATTCTGGGTCTGCAAGCGTGCGGTCGAGCTGACAGGCGAGGTGATGGAAGTGTTCGGCGGCAACGGCTACGTCGACGACGGCCCGATCGCACGGCTGTTCCGCGAAGCGCCGGTCAACTCGATCTGGGAAGGCTCCGGCAACGTGATGTGCCTCGACGTGCTGCGTGCGGTGTCGCGCGAACCCGACGCGGCCGCCGCGCTGTTCGACGAACTGGCCGACCTCGGCGCGGGCGAACCGCGCATCCGCGCGGCGCTCGATGCGCTGCGCGCGATGCTCGCGGCGCCGGCCGACACGCTCGAGGCGTCGGCCCGCGTGTTCGCGCAGCGGCTCGCGCTCCTCGCGCAGGCGTGCCTGCTGCGGCGCGACGCGCCCGCGGCCGTCGCCGACGCGTTCATCGCGACGCGGCTCGCCGCCCCCGATTGGGGCCGCATCGCGGGCGGCTTCGATCCGCACGCGCTCGACGTCGCCGCGCTGCTGCAGCGCGCGTACCCGGCCTGATGCCCGTCGCGGATCGCTGACTACATCCCGGTTCGCCTTCGTTCGCCCGCCCGGAGCCCCGATGAATCTCGTCGCCGCCCTCGACCGCGCCGCCCGTGCGACGCCCGACAAGCCGTTCGTCGTCAGCGAATCCGCGACGATCACCTATGCCGCCGCGCGTGCCCGCTCGCACCGCGCGGCGGCCGTGCTGAGCGCGCTCGGCATCGCGGCCGGCGACCGCGTCGCCGCGATGTGCTTCAACACGCCGGCCTTCGTCGACCTCATGTTCGGCGCGTGGCGGCTCGGCGCGACGTTCGTGCCGATCAATCACAAGCTGCAGGCGCCGGAAGTCGACTACCTGCTCGAACACAGCTGCAGCAAGGCGCTGCTGTTCGACGTGGCGCTCGCGCCGGTGGTTGAGCGCATCGTGTATCCCGCACGACAGCTCGTGACCGAAGGCGAACTCGACGGCGTGCCGTGCTTCGACACGCTGTGCGCGACGATGGACGGCCTCGCGGGCATCGAGCCGGCCGACGGCGACGTCGCGCAGATCCTCTATACGTCCGGCACGACCGGCCGCCCGAAAGGCTGCGTGCACAGCCACCACACCGTGACGCTCGCGGCGATGCAAGCCGCGCTCGCGATCGGTATCGGCCGCAACGAGCGCACGCTGATGGCGATGCCGATCTGGCATTCGTCACCGCTCAACAACTGGTTCGGCGGCACGCTGTACGCGGGCGGCACCGTCGTGCTGCTGCGCGAATACCATCCGCTGCGCTTCCTGCAGGCTGTCGAACGCGAGCGCGTGACGCTGTATTTCGGCGCGCCGGTGTCGTACACGCTGCCGCTCGACACGGTCGACGGCTTCGCGGCGTTCGACCTGTCGAGCGTGCGCGCATGGCTGTACGGCGGCGGCCCGATCGGCGCCGCGCAGGCCGAACGGCTTGCGCGCGCGTATCGCAGCGACGCGTTCTTTCAGGTGTACGGAATGACCGAAACAGGCCCGGCCGGCACGACGCTGTATCCGGACGAGCAGATCGCGAAGGCCGGCTCGATCGGCCGCCACGGCGGCCCGGGCGTCGACCTGCGCGTCGTGCGGATGGACGGCATCGACGCGCAGCCGGGCGAGACCGGCGAAATCTGGCTGAAGACCGACAGCATGATGCTCGGCTATCTCGACGATGCGGCCGCGACACGCGCCGCGTTCGCGCCGGACGGCTGGTACCGCACCGGCGACATCGCGCGGATCGATCAGGATGGCTACCTGTTCATCGTCGACCGGCTGAAGGACATGATCGTCACGGGTGGCGAGAACGTCTATTCGAAGGAAGTGGAGGACGTGCTCGGCGCGCATCCCGGGATCGCGGAGGTCGCCGTCGTCGGCGTCCCGCATCCCGACTGGGGCGAGACGGTCGTCGCGCATGTCGTGCTGCGCGCGGGCACCGCACCCGATGCGGATGCGGATGCGGATGCGGATGCGGATGCGGATGCGGATGCGGATGCGGATGCGGATGCGGATGCGGATGCGCTGCGCGCATTCTGCGGCGAGCGGCTCGCCGCGTACAAGATCCCGCGCGAATTCGTGTTCGCGGAAACGCTGCCGCGCACGCCGACCGGCAAGCTGCAGAAGTTCCTGCTGCGCATGCGCAGAGACTAAGTATCCGCGATTGAGCCGGCGCACTGGTAGCTCGCACACTCATATCCCCTTTGCGAACCCAAAAGCGGGATACGGCACCATTGCCTATCCGCGACATCTGACCTAACGCATTCGCGCACGCGCGGTCAATGCAACAAGTGGAACGGAACAAGTAATAGAAGTTACCGGTACTGAATCATATTCGTCCGATTGATCGATGTTTCTTATCTGGAATAGCGTCTCTAGGCAGCCATTCCATTTACTGAAACAGGGAAGCCGGATGAAAAACGAACTCAAAGCACCGACCCATCTTTTCGCCACCGTTGGCGCGCTCACGGAACGCGGTGGACGTGTCACCACCGCAACCAGCGGCCTGACCTTGGCTGGATTGGAAGTCGCCTGCGTCGGCGATGTAGTGACCTATGACGACGGCAGCGAGGCCGCGATTATCGACGGCGCGGGAAACAACCATAGCGGAGGCAAGCCATTCGCATTGGTGGGCAGCCGGTTGAGCAACGGCGACCGCATTACCGAAACGCTGCGCAGTTCATGGGGCATTCACGTGGCGGATGGGCAACGCGTTGCGGGCCTGTTCGATCCGACCTATGTGCCGCCGCTCGCGCCGCCCGCCTACAGACTGGCGGTACGTGGCGCGACAACAGCGCGCGGCGGTGTATTGCGCGAGCCTTCCGGGACGTGGGAAGTAGCGCCGCACTTGGGAAAGGCTGCCACGGCGGGCGACCTGATCCACTATCCGGACGGTTCAATCGCGCGCGTGACGAGCGGTCTGGGTTTGGCCGACGGGCCCGACTTCGCGCCGCTCGCATTCGTTGGCAGCGGACTCGATAACGGCGACACGATCACCGATAGCCCCGAGCGACAAGGCGTAGCGTCGTCAGTTGTATTTAGCGTCGTCACCCGCTCGTCCATGCCCCACTGAGGTAGCGCCCATGATCCGCTACTTTCTTGCCAAAGGCGACCGCGCCGGGGAAGCGGTGATTGTCGAAGGCCTCGACACCGTGACCTGTTCCAATCCTCCGCCGAGGGTCCATATCGCCACGCTCGATATGAAGACCTACTGTACGGCCTGCAAGCGTGAAGGGTACATCGCACCGCAAGGGCCGCGCTGGCCCGGTACCGGCCCGAACGGCAAACAGTGGGCATTGAGCGGGGATATGAATGTCTGCGGATGCAACCCGTCGCCGATCTTCTATGCTGAGCGCGGCATGCGGATGATTTTTACTGCAGGAGAGACTGCGGCGCTGAATGGGCGCAAATCTGATGCAGCCGTGCGGTCATTTGCTCGATCGGCTGCCGTACACGACGAGCAATTCACCTTGCTCGATGACTCCCGCCGCCCGCTCGCGAACATCCGCCAATCGTTACCGACACTGGCCAGATTTTCACGGGCACCACGGACACGGCCGGGCAAACACATCGGATCGCCACCGACGTCTCGGAAACTCTGAAAATCTATACGACGGAACATTGAAGCAATGAAAAATTTTGATGTGAATGACGGCGGAGAATGGTTCCTCGTACACTCAGGCGCAGTCACCAACACCAATCCGGGGTCGATGGTGGAAGTAACAATCAATACCGAAAAAATATGTCACAACATGACAAACAAGGAATTCCGGGAAATGGTATTGAGTAAGCGCGATCGAGCCATTTCTCTCGTCGACAAAAGAATCGAGGATTTGCAGCGCTGGTCGAACGCTGACAAGGCACGCGTATTACAGTGGTTCGGCAGAACCGATGAAGGCACCCGCATAACGGCATTAACAGGCCTGACTGCAATCGCTCGAGTACTAAAGGCACTCACAGGCTACAATTTCACGCGATGGGATAGCGAGCGATTCAAACATATTGGATGCGTTCCAAATCCGAACAAATCGGGAGTCGCTGCATCAGTGTGTTCGCCGGATACCGTAACTCATACGATCGCAATACATCCCGATTTTTGTACAATGCGAGACTTCTCATGGGAAAAAGATTCCGTAGTTTCCACTCTGATTCATGAGGTGAGTCATTTCGATGACACAATGGGAACCAAGGATCACAGATACTTCATGGAGGAGTGTTTGGCGTTTGGAGCCGAAAATCCGAATCAAGCAATCCACAATGCCGACAGTATTGCAGGATACGTCATTTACAATGCTTAATTTTATTCTTGGCCTAAGTCTTCTCACCTCCAATCCGGTATTCGCATGCATCGCCAGCGAGAACTTCGACGTCTACTTTTCGAGAGATAGCTCGCACATATCGAATTCGGAGATCGTCCGCATTGCAAAATGGGTAGCCGACCAAAAACTCTATTATGCAAATCACCTAACCAAAGAAACGACACTGATCAGCGGCCATGCCGAGGAAAGTGAACCGGGAGCACCGGCCCTTGCGCAATCGAGATTGCAAACCGCGTATGCGCTGTTGGAGGAACTAGGTTTTTTACGCGGGACCATCAAGAAAAGCGCTCGCGTCTATTCGCATGGCGACGTGGACAATGGCCGGCGTGTGGAAATTTCCTTCCTGCCCGATTGCCCTAACAAGTGCTGCGACGGCAAGTAACGTCATACTGCCGCCGATCACGGCGATGCGCTGGCACGTACGCATGCGGCGACCCGCCTGCACCACCGCCTGCAAGCCCCCTATGTCCTGCCGGCTGCGTACCCCCCAAGAAAAAGCCACCGGCCCCGACGGGACTGGTGGCTTTTTCGCACGAGGCGCGAGACGGCAACGTTGGGCCGCCGCCCGCTCCCCACGTCACGACTGACTGCTTACTTGCCGCCGATGCTCTTCAGCGGCTTCCATTCGCCCTTCTCGACCTTGTACATCGTGATGCCGCCGTTCTTCAGGTCGCCCTTCGCGTCGTACGCGACGTGCGACGACGTGACGCCGGCCATGTTGGTCTTCGCGAGCACCGGCAGGTACTTCGCCGGATCGGTCGAATCCGCCTTCTTCATCGCGTTGAGCATCGCCATCGCGCCGTCGTACGCATACGGCGAGTAGGTCTGCACGTCTTCGCCGAAGCGCTTCTTGTACTTGTCGGCGTAGGTCTTGCCGCCCGGCATTTCTTCCAGCGGGAGGCCTGCCAGCGAAGCGATCGTGCCGTCGGCCGCGTTGCCCGCGATCTTCAGGAACGTCGGCGTCTTCACCATTTCGCCGCTCATCAGCGGTGCCGTGATGCCAAGCGTCTTCATCTGCTTGACCATCGGCGCTGCCTGCGAGTCCGCGCCGCCGTAGTAGACGAGGTCCGGCTTCGCCGCCTTCAGCTTGGTCAGGATCGCCTTGAAGTCGACGGCCTTGTCGTTCGTGAATTCACGGTCGACGATCGTCGCGCCGCCGGCCTTCGCGGCCTTCTCGAACTGGTCGGCGAGACCCTGGCCGTAGGCCGTGCGGTCGTCGACGATCGCGATCTTCTTCATGCCGAGATCCTTCGACGCGAAGGTGCCCGCCACCGAGCCTTGCTGCGTGTCGGACGTCATCATGCGGAAGGTCGTCTTGTAACCCTGCTGCGTGTATTCCGGTGCCGTCGCCATCGCGATTTCCGGAATGCCGGCGTTCGCGTAGATGCGCGAAGCGGGAATCGTCGTGCCCGAGTTGAAGTGGCCGAGCATGCCCTTGATGCCGTCGTCGACGAGCTTCTGCGCAACCGTCGTGCCGGTGCGCGGGTCAGCCTGGTCGTCTTGCGTCTCGAGCACGAACTTCACCGGCTTGCCGCCGATCTTCGGGTTCGTCGCGTTGAAGTCTTCCAGCGCGAGCGCGATCCCGTTCTGCATATCCTTGCCGTAGTGAGCCTGGGCGCCCGTCATCGGCCCTGCGTAACCGATCTTCACGTCGTCCGCATGAGCCGTCCCCGCCAGCGACATGACAGCGACGAACGTCGCGCCTGCCAGCTTTTTCATCGTGTGTTGCATAGCTTCTCCTTGGTACCAGGGTAAATGGAGCGGCTTCGGGATCGCCTTGCCGCATCCTTTGTTTGATCCGAACGGCAAGGATGGTCAGCCGATCGTCATCAAATTCGCATTGCCGCCCGCCGCGGCCGTGTTCACGCTGACCGAGCGCTCGGTCAGCAGCCGCTCGAGCGCATAGTCTTCCGCGTCGCCGTTCTCGAACGCGCCCGCCGACGCGCCCTGCACCGACACGATCGGGCCCGGCCGCTGCGCGACGTCCTTCACGAGCGTCTGCAGTTCGTCGCTGTCGCCTTCGAACAGCACCGCGTCGAACGGCGCGTCGGCCTGCTTGCGCACGGCCGCATGCGCCTTCAGCGCGGCCGGCAGCGCCGCGACCAGCGCCTCGCCCGCCGCACCGGCGAACAACGCGCGGTTGCCCGTCGCCAGCACCGCCGCGAACTGCGCGCGCGCACCGCCCGGCGTCGCCGCGACACACAACACCGTGCCGCGCGGGCCGAGTGTATACGTGTTTCGCTCACCCGTCGGACCGGTCAGCACCGCGGTCGCACCGGCCGGCACCTGCGCCAGATAGCCGTCGCAACGCGCGGCCAGCGCCGGTTCGCGCTGCTCGATCAGCCAGTCGCGCAGCGCGGTGAGCGCCGCCGCCGGCTTGCCGCGCTGCTCGCCTTCGACCGCGCCGTCCGCGATCAGCGTCTGCGCGAGCGAACGCGGCAGGCCCGACGGACGCGTCGCGAGCAGGCGCTGCAGGTACAGCGCGCCGCCGGCCTTCGGGCCCGTGCCCGACAGCCCTTCGCCGCCGAACGGCTGCACGCCGACCACCGCGCCGATCACGTTGCGGTTCACGTAGATGTTGCCGACGTGCGCGTTCGAGATCACGTGCGCGATCGTCTCGTCGATCCGCGTATGGATCCCGAGCGTCAGGCCGTAACCCGTCGCGCGGATCTGCTCGAGCAGCTTGTCGAGCTGGCTGCGGCGATAGCGCACGACGTGCAGCACGGGGCCGAACACTTCACGCTTGAGCTCGTCGATGCTGCCGATCTCGATCAGCGTCGGCGGCACAAACGTACCGTGCGCGCAGGCTTCCGGCGACGGCAGCTGCGTGACCGTATGGCCCTTGTCCTTCATCGTCACGACGTGCGTATCGATCGTCTGCTTCGCTTCGCCGTCGATCACCGGGCCGACGTCCGTCGACAGCCGGTCGGGGTTGCCGAGCGCCAGCTCGTGCATCGCACCCTTCAGCATCGTCAGCGTGCGGTCCGCGACATCGTCCTGCAGACACAGAACGCGCAGCGCCGAACACCGTTGACCGGCCGAGTCGAACGACGACTGCATCACGTCCGCGACGACCTGCTCCGCAAGCGCCGACGAGTCGACGATCATCGCGTTCTGGCCGCCCGTTTCGGCGATCAGCGGAATCGGCTTGCCATCCGGATCGAGGCGCGCGGACAGCGTCTTGTTGATCAGGCGCGCGACTTCGGTCGAGCCGGTGAACATCACCGCGCGCGTGCGCGGATCGGCGACCAGCGCCGCGCCGACGGTCTCGCCGGTGCCCGGCAGCAGTTGCACCGCGCCGGCCGGCACGCCGGCCTCGCGCAGCAGGCGCACGGCTTGCGCGGCGATCAGCGGCGTCTGCTCGGCCGGCTTCGCGAGCACCGTGTTGCCGGCTGCCAGTGCAGCGGCCACCTGGCCCATGAAGATCGCGAGCGGGAAGTTCCACGGGCTGATGCAGACCACGGGACCGAGCGGACGGTGCGTGTCGTTCGAGAATTCGTCGCGGATCTGCGCCGCGTAGTAGCGCAGGAAGTCGACGGCTTCGCGGATTTCAGCGATCGCGTTCGGCAGCGACTTGCCGGCTTCGCGCACGATCAGGCCCATCAGCGTGTGCATCTGCGCTTCGAGCAGGTCGGCCGCGCGCACCAGGCAGTCGGCGCGCGCATCGACCGGCGTCGCCTGCCAGATCGGCGCGGCAGCCACCGCGTGCGCGAGCGCCGCGCTCACGTGTTCGGCCGTCGCTTCGCTGACCGTGCCGACCACGTCGCGCTGGTCGGCCGGGTTGCGCACGTCGCGCGCCGGGGCATCGGCGAGCGCGTCGTCGGCGAGCATCGGCGCCGCGCGCCACGGATGGTGCGCGCTCGCGAGCAGCGCGGACGACAGCGACGCGAGACGGTGTTCGTTCGACAGGTCGAGGCCCATCGAGTTGGGGCGCTCGTCGCCGTACAAGTTGCGCGGCAGCGGGATCTTCGCGTGCGGCGCGCCGAGCGGCACGACCTTCGACGCCTCGTCGACCGGATCGGCGACCAGTTCCTTCACCGACACCGTCTTGTCGGCGATGCGGTTCACGAACGACGTGTTCGCGCCGTTCTCCAGCAGGCGGCGCACGAGGTACGCGAGCAGCGTTTCATGCGTGCCAACCGGCGCGTACACGCGGCACGGGCGGTTCAGCTTGTCGCGGCCCGTGACTTCCTCGTACAGCGGCTCGCCCATCCCGTGCAGGCACTGGAATTCATACTGGCCCGGGTAGTAGTTCTGGCCGGCCAGGTGATAGATCGCGGCCAGCGTGTACGCATTGTGCGTCGCGAACTGCGGATAGACGGCGTCGGGCGCCGCGAGCAGCTTCTTCGCGCACGCGAGGTACGACACGTCCGTGTAGATCTTGCGCGTGTAGACCGGATAGCCTTCGAGGCCATCGACCTGCGCACGCTTGATTTCGGTATCCCAGTACGCGCCCTTGACCAGGCGGATCATCAGGCGGTGACGGCTGCGGCGCGCGAGGTCGATCAGGTAGTCGATCACGAACGGGCAGCGCTTCTGGTAGCCCTGCACGACGAAGCCGATGCCGTTCCAGCCCGCGAGCTCCGGATCGAAGCACAGCGCCTCGAGCAGGTCGAGCGACAGTTCGAGACGGTCGGCTTCTTCCGCGTCGATGTTCAGGCCGATGTCGTAGCGGCGCGCGAGCAGCGCGAGCGCGCGCACGCGCGGCAGCAGCTCGCTCATCGTGCGGTCCTGCTGCGAGCGCGAGTAGCGCGCGTGCAGCGCCGACAGCTTGATCGAGATGCCCGGGCCTTCGTAGATGCCGCGGCCGCCGGCCGCCTTGCCGATCGCGTGGATCGCCTGCTCGTACGACGCGTAGTAGCGCTGCGCGTCCTCTTCGGTCGTCGCCGCTTCGCCGAGCATGTCGTACGAGTAGCGGAAGCCGCGCGCTTCGTACTTGCGGCTGTTCGCGAGTGCTTCGGAAATCGTCTCGCCGGTGACGAACTGCTCGCCCATCAGGCGCATCGCCATGTCGACGCCCTTGCGAATCAGCGGCTCGCCGCCGCGGCCGATCAGGCGCGTGAGTGCCGACGAAAGCCCCGCTTCGCTGTTGGTCGTCACGAGCTTGCCGGTGATCATCAGCCCCCAGGTCGCCGCGTTCACGAACAGCGACGGCGCGTGGCCGACGTGCGAGCGCCAGTCGCCCTTGCTGATCTTGTCGCGAATCAGCGCATCGCGCGTCGCGCGATCGGGAATGCGCAGCAGCGCTTCGGCGAGACACATCAGCGCGACGCCTTCCTGGCTCGACAGCGAGAACTCGTGGATCAGCCCTTCGACGCCGCCGCCCGAGTTCTTCTCGCGCAACGCCTCGACGAGCGCCGTCGCGAGCGTCTGCACGTCGGCCTGCAGGTTCGCCGGCAGGCGCGCCTGGCCCAGCAGGAACGGCACGCATTCCGGCTCGGGGCGGCGATACGCAGCCGTGATCGCCGCGCGCAGCACCGATTGCGGCTGCACGTTCTGCGCGAACTCGAGGAACGGATGCGGCGAATTGTCGTCGTCGCCATCTGTCGTCTGGCCGTCGGCGAGCTCCGTCACGCCGGTGCTTCCCGACAGCTCGGGCGGCAGCTGGCCGTGCTCGATCCGCTCGAGATACGCGAAGATCGCCTGCTTGATCAGCCAGTGGGGAGTGCGCTCGAGACGCGCGGCCGCGTCTTTCAGGCGCGAGCGGAGAAGGTCGTCGACTTTGACGCCGAGAGTCGTGCTTGCCATGGTGGGTTCGTGCGCCGGTGCGAGCCCGGCAATGTGGTGTGAGAGGATGCGCGAAATCCTACGGCACGCAATAAAAAGGTGCAACCTAATTACAAGATTGGTTGCACCCTCAGGTTAGTCAATATAATCAGCCACTTAGACGGTTGCAACCTAGGGGTTGCCCGTGGTCGACGGATCGGTGTTTTCCCTGATCGTGCCGATTCGGCTCGCGCGTGCAACCATCGGGGCCCAAGACGGAGAGAAAAAAGCGGGTTGCACTTGGCGGGCCGCTGGGTGCCGCAAGCAAGTGCGCAATGGGCCTGGCCAGCGGGGATCGTGCGATGCAGGCGGTGGGCGGTGGGCGGTGGGCAGCAGGCAGCGGACAGCGGGTAGCGGGTAGCGGGTAGCGGGTAGCGGGTAGCGGGTAGCGGGCAGCGGGCAGCGGGCAGCGGGCAGCGGGCAGCGGGCAGCGGGCAGCGGGCAGCGGGCAGCGGGCAACGGACAGCGGGCTCGACGTCGGGTTCCGTGTCGGGCCGCGACGCACGGCACGCGCCGCTCAGATATCCAGCGGATCGACCTCGACGCTCCACCGCAGCACGCCCTTCAGCGCGCGCAGCTCCGGCTGCCATGCGCGCAACGCATGCTGCAGGGCCGCCCGCGACGCGCTTTCGAGCAGCAGCTGCGCGCGGTGGACGTTCGCGACCTTCACGATCGTCATCGGCACCGCGTCGTAGACGGTCACGCGATCGGCGCCCGGCAGCCCCGGCAACGCGGCCGCGGCCTGCAGCAGGAACGCAAGCGCCGCCTCGAGCGTGCGCCCTTCGGCACGCAGCAGCGCCTGGTAGACGAACGGCGGCAGGTGCGCATCGCGGCGCTCGCCGAGCGTCGAATTCGCGAAGCCGACGTAATCCTGCCGGCCGAGCGCGTGATACAGCGCGTGACGCGGATAACGCGTCTGCACGAGCACCTCGCCCGGCAGCCCGGCGCGTCCCGCGCGGCCGCTCACTTGCATCAGCTGCGCGAACAGCCGCTCGCTCGCGCGAAAATCGTGCGAGAACAGCGCGGTGTCCGCATTGAGCACGCCGACGAGCGACACGCGCTGGAAGTCGTGCCCCTTCGCGATCATCTGCGTACCGACCAGGATGTCGACTTCACCGGCGTGCACGTCCGAGAACAGGGCCTGGGCGCTGCCCTTGCGCCGCGTGCTGTCCGCGTCGATCCGCAGTATCCGTGCGCCCGGCACGGCCTCGGCGAGCGCCTCCTCGATGCGCTGCGTGCCGCGCCCGAGCGGCGCGATGTCGACGTTCCCGCATTCCGGACACGATCGCGGAATGCGCGCCTCCCAGCCGCAGTGATGGCACCGCAACGCATGCTCGGGCTTGTGCAGCACGACGTACGCACTGCAGCGCGGGCAGCCTGCGACCCAGCCGCATGCATCGCAGGCGAGCTGCGGCGCGTAACCGCGCCGGTTCAGGAACACGAGGCTCTGTTCGCCGCGCTCGAGCCGCGCCTTCAGCGCCGCGACGAGCGGCCCCGACAGCCCGCCCATCGATGCGCGCCCGCGTCGCCGCTCCTCTTCGAGATCGATCAGCCGCACGGTGGGCAGCGTCGCGTCGGCCACCGCGCGGCGCGACAGCGTGAGCCGCGTGTAGCGCCCCTGCTCGGCCTGCCACCAGCTTTCGAGCGACGGCGTCGCCGAGCCGAGCACGACCGGAATGCCGAGATGCTTCGCGCGCCACACCGCGAGATCGCGCGCCGAATAGCGAAGCCCTTCCTGCTGCTTGTACGCAGGCTCGTGTTCCTCGTCGACGACGATCAGCGCGAGCGTCGGCAGCGACGCGAGCACCGCGAGCCGCGTGCCGAGCACGATCCGCGCTCGCCCCGTATGCGCGGCGAGCCAGTTGCGCGCACGCTCGCCTTCGGCAAGCCCGCTGTGCAGCGTGACGATCGCGTCGTCGGCGAGCGTGCCCGCGAAGCGTGCGCGAAACGCGGCCTCGAACTGCGGCGTCAGGTTGATTTCGGGTACGAGCACGAGCGCCTGCGCGTCGGGCCACGCATCGAGCAGCGCCGCGAGCGCATGCAGATAGACCTCGGTCTTGCCGCTGCCCGTCACGCCATGCAGCAGGAACGGCGCGAACCCCTGCGCGGCGCGGATCGCGTCGAGCGCCTCCGCCTGCTGGTCGGTGAGCGCCGGCGGCACAGCTCGTCCACTGGTTGTCGACAGGTTATCCACAGCTTTGGGCACAGGCGTATCGGCCCAGCTGATCTCGTCGATCGCGACCCAGCCGCGCGCCGCCCAGTCGTCGAGCGTGACGGCCGCCTTCGGATGCAACGCGCGCGCATCGGGCAACGTCAACGAATCGGTGTCGGCAAGTGCCTGCGCGAGCCGCCGCAGCGCGGCCCCGCGCGCGGGCAGTGCGGCGGGAAGCGCGGCGCGGCCGGCTTCGCTCAGCCGATAGCGCACCTCGGGCGCCAGCAGCCGCCCCCAGCGCTGCGCGTCGCGCAGCGCCTGCGGCAGCGCCGGCAGCGCGACTTCACCGCGACCGCGCTGATAATAGTCGGCCGCGAACGACACGAGCGCGAGCCAGTCCGGCGCCAGCGGCGGCAGTTCAGTACAGATTGCGTCGATCGCCCGCAACCGGGACGGCGGCACGTCGGTGTGAGTCGTTACTTCGCAAATCAGGCCGACGACCTGCCGCTTGCCGAACGGCACCTGGACGAGCGAGCCGGGCTCGGGGGCCGGCTGGATGTCGCAGCGGTAGTCGAACAGGGTGGCGAGCGGATGGTCGAGCGCGACACGCAGGTAGGTCTCGCCCATCACCGCGCTCCGGCGGCGACCCGGGCCGCGCGAACGGCTTGCTCCCGCGTCCGCGTCAAGGTGACGAACTTAAAGTAAAACTTCAGATTCGGCGCTAAGTTTTGGATTCGCATTAGGAATCGCCGTATACCCTGACCAGCCTGTGGATAACTTTGTTGAGAACTCGGCGTTCAACAGCCGCAAAGCGCGCGGGGCCGTGCTTTCCGCTGATTTTGCCCGCTGCTCACCGCGCCCCGCGGAGCCTTATTCCATAAGGCTGCTATTCAAATTCCCAGACCATAGCGAGACAATTCGACCGATACAGGGCTCTACCGCGCTGCAACGTGGAAAATGTGCATAAGTCAAGTCTTGACAAGCCATGAATCGGCAACCGGTGCGGGATTGCGCCCTGTTTAGCGCCGACAGCGAAACGCTGTCATCCCGCAGTGCAGCATGACAGCGCTTGCGCTCAGCCTGCCGCTCCGCTACGGATCTTGCGGCTGTGGCTATGTACTTCGTCGACGAGTTCGGCGACGTGGTCGGGCGACGTGAACTGCGAGATGCCGTGGCCGAGGTTGAATACGTGGCCCGGATGATTGCCGTAGCTGTCGAGTACCGCGCGCGCCTGCTCGCGCACCGCGGCCGGCGGCGCAAACAGGATCGTCGGGTCGAGGTTGCCCTGCAGCGCGACGCGCCCCGCGACGCGCTCGCGCGCGGCGCCGAGGTTGACCGTCCAGTCGAGCCCGACCGCGTCGACGCCCGTCGCCGCGATTTCCTCGAGCCACAGCCCGCCGCCCTTCGTGAAGGTGATCACCGGCACGCGCTCGCCGTCGTGCTCGCGCTTGAGTTGCGCGACGACGCGGCGGATGTAGTCCAGCGAGAAACGCTGGTACGCGCCGTCCGCCAGCGCGCCGCCCCACGTGTCGAAGATCATCACGGCCTGCGCGCCGGCTTCGATCTGCGCGTTCAGGTACGCGGCCACGGCCTGCGCGTTCACGTCGAGGATCCGGTGCATCAGGTCGGGGCGCGAATACGCCATCGACTTCACCGTGCGGAAATCGTCGGACCCGCCGCCTTCGACCATGTAGCACGCGAGCGTCCACGGGCTGCCCGAGAAACCGATCAGCGGCACGCGCTGGCGGCCCTGACCATCGGTCAGCGCGCGGCGGATCTCGCGCACGGCGCCCGTCACGTAGCCGAGCGTCGCTTCGATGTCCGGCACCGCAAGCTTCGCGACATCGGCCTCGGTGCGCACCGGATGCGCGAACTTCGGCCCTTCGCCGACCTGGAAGTCAAGGCCGAGGCCCATCGCGTCGGGAATCGTCAGGATGTCCGAGAACAGGATCGCGGCGTCGAGCGGGAAGCGCTCGAGCGGCTGCAGCGTCACTTCGGTCGCGTAGTCGGGATTCTTCGCGAGGCCGAGGAAACTGCCGGCGCGCGCGCGCGTCGCGTTGTATTCGGGCAAATAGCGGCCGGCCTGGCGCATCAGCCAGATCGGCGTGTAGTCGGTCGGCTCGCGCAGAAGCGCACGCAGGAAGGTGTCGTTGAGCAGGTTATGGGCCACGGTAGGAGCGACGATGCGAAGGCAAAGCGGCATTTTACCGGAGCGCGGGCGCACGGCTGCGTATGCCGATGCGATGGCGGCCATATGACGCGCGCGATGGCTCCGTTATGATCGGACGCTGATATCAACCCGAACGAAGGAGGAGACCGATGAAGGCATTCGCCACGCTGGCCGCGCTCGCCGCCACCGCCACCATGCTTTGCTGCGCTGCCGCGCACGCGCAGATCGCCGCGCCCTCGACTGCCGCGGCCGCCGCCGGCTCGCGGCTCGACGACGTGCTCGCCCGCGGCACGCTGCGCGTGTGCACGACGGGCGACTACAAGCCGTACTCGTACCACCGGACGGACGGACGCTTCGAGGGCATCGACATCGACATGGCCGAATCGCTCGCGAAATCGCTCGGCGTGAAGGCCGACTTCGTGAAGACGAGCTGGTCGAACCTCACGAACGACTTCGTTGCGAAGTGCGACATCGCGGTGGGCGGCGTATCGACGACGCTCGAGCGCCAGAAGCGCGTGTTCTTCACGCAGCCGTACGTGGTCGACGGCAAGGCGCCGATCGTGCGCTGCGCGGACGCCGCAAAATACCAGACCATCGCGCAGATCGACCGCCCCGAGACCCGTGTGATCGTGAACCCGGGCGGCACCAACGAGCGCTTTGCGAAACAGTTCTTCACACATGCGAACCTGAGCGTCTATCCGGACAACGTGACGATCTTCAAGCAGATCCTTGCGGGCAAGGCGGACGTGATGGTGACGGATGCGTCCGAGACGCTGCTGCAGCAAAAGCTGAATCCGGGCCTGTGCTCGGTGCATCCGGACAAACCGTTCCAGTTCGGCGAAAAGGCGTACATGGTGCCGCGCGGCGACGTCGTGTTCCAGCAGTACGTCGACCAGTGGCTGCACCTCGCGCTGTCGACCGGCGAATACCAGGCGATCTCCGACAAATGGCTGAAGTAAGCGAACTCGCGCACGGCAACGGCGGCCAATAACGGGCACGGACCCCGTTGCCGGCGAACGCGATGCGAACGGCGGTGGCCGACAACCGGCCGGCGCGCCGCAGTTACATATCGGCTCGGCGCGCGGCGGGGGCAAAATCGTGGAGATTGGCCGAATGGCCGACTATTGCGCCCGCCGATCACGTTTCAAAATCTTTCCGACGAATGAATCGCCATGTGCGGTATCTGCCGCGCGATGCACATTCCGGCGTGTAAATCGGCAATTCATCGGTGCCGATACGCATGAAAAACGCATTACGCGCATACGATGAAAACTCTGCGGAAAAGATAAGTAAATATGACCTTTTTCAGGACCCCGAAAACAGCAAAAAATCCCGGAAAGCCTTATCTGGCGGGCGTTACAACCTGAAACACTTTGTTACCGCGACGGGTCATTAATTCGCCCACAATGGCCTCAACGGTTTCAACACGGATGCGGTCTCGTGTGCCAAGTGTGAGCGGACGCGAAGCGCTGCGAGCCAGTCGGTCACGTACCGAAGCCCTTCCGAGGGGCATCCCTGTTGGAGTCGTTTCCGGCTCCCCGCCGGACTCGGTTTCATCTTTGGTCTCCTCGCGCTAACCCCGTAGCGTGTGGTTTTTAGCGGGCTAATAAGCCCGCTTTTTTTCGTCCATCGAAAACGCAACGGCCCGAAGGCCGCCGCGCTTTTCCCGCCGCCGTGCCGTCCGCTCGTTTCAAGCGGTCTTCTGCACGTCGAGCTTCAGTTCGTCGATCATTCGCTCGCGCATCACGAACTTCTGCACCTTGCCCGTTACCGTCATCGGCAGCTCGTCGACGAAGCGGATGTAGCGCGGAATCTTGTAGTGCGCGATCTGGCCGCTGCAGAACGCGCGCACGTCGTCCTCGGTCATCTGCTCGTCCGCGCGCAGCACGATCCACGCACACAGCTCCTCGCCGTATTTCGCATCGGGCACGCCGAACACCTGCGCGCTCTGAATCTTCGGATGCCTGAACAGGAATTCCTCGATCTCGCGCGGATACACGTTCTCGCCGCCGCGGATCACCATGTCCTTGAGCCGGCCGACAATATTGCAGTAGCCATCCGCGTCGAGCGTCGCGAGGTCGCCCGTATGCATCCAGCCGTCGACCAGCACCTCGCGCGTTTTCGCATCGTCGTCCCAATAGCCGAGCATCACCGAATAGCCCTTCGTGCACAGCTCGCCCGTCGCGCCGACCGGCACGATATCGCCGCTCGGATCGACGATCTTCACTTCCAGGTGCGGCTGGATGCGCCCGACCGTCGTCGTGCGCTTCTCGAGCGGATCGTCGGTCGAACTCTGGAACGACACGGGGCTCGTCTCCGTCATCCCGTACGCGATCGTGATTTCCGACAGATGCATCTGCGACACCACGCGCTTCATCGTCTCGATCGGGCACGGCGAGCCGGCCATGATCCCGGTGCGCAGCGTCGACAGGTCGAATGTCGCGAACGCCGGATGATCGAGCTCGGCGATGAACATCGTCGGCACGCCGTGCAGCGCGGTGCAGCGTTCGTCGGCCACCGCCGCGAGCGTCGCGACCGGGTCGAACGCCTCGCCGGGGAACACCATCGCCGCCCCCTTGGACACGCATGCGAGCACGGCCAGCACCATCCCGAAGCAGTGATACAGCGGCACCGGGATGCACAGCGAGTCCTGCTCGCTGAAGCGCATCGCCATTGCGATCGAGCGCGCATTGTTGACGACGTTGCGGTGCGTGAGCGTCGCGCCCTTCGGGCTGCCGGTCGTGCCGCTGGTGAACTGGATATTGATCGGATCGGTAGCCGCAAGCGTCGCGCCGATCGCGTCGAGCCGCGCGACATCGAGCGTGTCCCGGCCGCGCGCCATCACGTCCGCGAAGCGGAACATGCCGGCCGGCGCGACCTCGCCCATCGATACGACCGTGCGCAGGCTCGGCACGCGCGCCGCATGCAGGTCGCCCGGCGTCGCGCTCGCGAGCTCCGGCGCGATGGTCTGTAGCATCTCGACGTACGCCGACGTCTTGAAGCGCTCGGCCGCGATCACGGCCTTGCAGCCGACCTTGTTCAGCGCGTATTCGAGTTCCGCGAGCCGGTAGGCCGGGTTGATGTTGACGAGGACCGCGCCGATGCGCGCGGTCGCGAACTGCGTGAGCAGCCATTCGCTGCGGTTCGGCGACCAGATGCCGACGCAATCGCCCTTCGCGATCCCGAGCGCGGCCAGGCCCGCCGCGAGCACGTCGACCTCGTGCGCGAACTCGCGCCAGCTCCAGCGCACCGGCTGTTCGCGGAACACGACGGCCGGACGATCGGGAAAGCGGCCGGCCGTGTCGAGCAGGAACCGGCTGATCGTCGCTTCGGATAGCGGCACGTCGGTCGCGCCGCGCACGTACGACAGTCCGTTTTCGGGCGCGATCAGCGCCCCCATGCCAAGGTCTGCTGCCATCGATGTCTCCGTCCGTTTTTGTCTGATCGGCCCGGCACGCGGCTCACGCGCGCCTGCTCCGCCGCGATCGCGACGGGCGGCCTCTGCACGGATGATGCCGCGCTCCGCTGACGACACTCTGACATCAAATCACGGCGGCCGGATGAAATAGCACGACCGGACGATATGACCTGGCCCCCCGCAAAAAAACAGACGAAAACGACGAACCAAAAAAAAGCAGCCCGAAGGCTGCTTTCTTTCACGGGATACGCGCGCGCGGCTCAGTGCCGGCTGCGGATCTTCGCGAGACGCTGGATCGCCTCGAGCTGCGCCATCGCGGTCGCGAGCTCGGATTGCGCCTTTGCGAGGTCGAGGTCCGACTTCGCGTTCTGCAGCGTTTCCTCGGCACGCTTGCGCGCTTCCTCGGCTTTCGCCGCGTCGAGGTCCTTGCCGCGGATCGCGGTATCGGCGAGCACCGTCACGGCGCCCGGCTGCACTTCGAGAATGCCGCCTGCGACGAACACGAATTCGTCGTTGCCGCCCTCGACTTCGATGCGCACCGCACCCGGACGAATCCGCGTGATCAACGGCGTGTGACCCGGCAGAATACCCAGCTCACCCGTTTCGCCCGGCAGCGCGACGAATTTCGCCTCGCCCGAGAAGATCTGCTCTTCCGCGCTGACGACGTCTACTTTGATGGTTGCCATATCGACTCCTGTCGATCGGAGCGGGCGCTTGCGCGCCTGCACCGATCCCATGCACGGCGGGTTGAGCGTGTTGCGGTCGGCGTGGATGCCGGAATTATCAGTCGGACCGTTAATCCCGGCCGGACCACGCCTGCACTACTCACTCGAACCCTTACGAGATCTTCTTGGCCTTTTCGAAGGCTTCGTCGATCGTGCCGACCATGTAGAACGCCTGTTCCGGCAGGTGGTCGCACTCGCCGTCGACGATCATCTTGAAGCCACGGATCGTTTCCTTCAGCGGCACGTACTTGCCCGGCGAGCCCGTGAACACTTCAGCGACGTGGAACGGCTGCGACAGGAAACGCTGGATCTTACGCGCACGCGCGACCGACAGCTTGTCTTCCGGCGACAGTTCGTCCATGCCCAGAATCGCGATGATGTCGCGCAGTTCCTTGTAGCGCTGCAGCGTCTGCTGAACGCGACGGGTGATCGAGTAGTGCTCTTCACCGATCACGTTCGGGTCGATCTGGCGCGACGTCGAGTCGAGCGGGTCGACTGCCGGGTAGATACCCAGCGAAGCGATGTCACGCGACAGAACGACGGTTGCGTCCAGGTGGCCGAAGGTCGTAGCCGGCGACGGGTCGGTCAAGTCGTCCGCAGGGACGTACACGGCCTGGACCGACGTAATCGAGCCCTTCTTGGTCGACGTGATGCGCTCTTGCAGCTTGCCCATTTCTTCAGCCAGCGTCGGCTGATAGCCCACTGCCGACGGCATACGGCCGAGCAGTGCCGACACTTCGGTACCGGCCAGCGTGAAACGGTAGATGTTGTCGACGAAGAACAGCACGTCGAGGCCTTCGTCACGGAAGTGCTCGGCCATCGTCAGGCCGGTCAGCGCGACGCGCAGACGGTTGCCCGGCGGCTCGTTCATCTGGCCGTACACCAGCGCGACCTTGTCGAGAACGTTCGAGTCCTTCATTTCGTGATAGAAGTCGTTCCCTTCACGGGTACGCTCGCCCACGCCCGCGAACACGGAGTAACCGCCGTGTTCCTTCGCGATGTTGTTGATGAGCTCCATCATGTTGACGGTCTTGCCCACGCCAGCACCGCCGAACAGGCCAACCTTGCCGCCCTTCGCGAACGGGCAGATCAGGTCGATAACCTTGATACCCGTTTCGAGCAGTTCGGTCGACGGCGACAGTTCGTCGAACGCCGGAGCCTTCTGGTGGATCGAACGCGTCGTTTCGCTTTCGATCGGGCCAGCTTCGTCGATCGGACGGCCGAGCACGTCCATGATTCGGCCGAGGGTCGGCTTGCCGACCGGCACCGAGATCGGCTTTGCCGTGTTCTTCACGGTCAGGCCGCGGCGCAGGCCATCGGATGCACCCAGACAGATGGTACGGACCACGCCGTCGCCCAGCTGCTGCTGGACTTCGAGCGTCAGTTCCGAGCCATCGAGAATGAGCGCGTCGTAGATCTTCGGCATGCTGTCGCGCGGGAATTCCACGTCGATAACGGCGCCGATGCACTGTACGATCTTGCCTTCTACCAAAGCAGCAGTACTCATCGCTTTTCCTTTAAATACCTGATTCTTTACTCGCGCAAAGGCGCAGTTGTCGTCCCGGGCGCGCGCTTAAACAGCGGCTGCGCCGCCGACGATCTCCGACAGTTCTTTCGTGATCGCGGCCTGACGGCTCTTGTTGTACACGAGCTGCAGTTCGCTGATCACCGTCTTCGCGTTGTCGGACGCGGCCTTCATCGCGACCATGCGCGCCGATTGCTCGGACGCCATGTTTTCCGCGACGGCCTGGTACACCAGCGCCTCGACGTAACGCACGAGCAGTTCGTCGACGACTGCCTGCGCGTCCGGTTCGTAGATGTAGTCCCACGACGTGGCCGGCGTACCGTCATCGGCTTCGAAGTGCTCCGACGACAGCGGCAGCAGCTGCTCGATCACGGCTTCCTGCTTCATCGTGTTGACGAAGCGCGTGTAAGCGATATAAACCGCCGACAGCTTGCCTTCCGAGTACAGATCGAGCTGCGTCTTCACCGCGCCGATCAGCTTGTCCAGATGCGGGGTGTCGCCGAGGTGCACGACCTGCGACATCACCTTCGCGCCGAAGCGGTTCAGGAACCCGAGGCCCTTGCTACCGATCGCGGTAGCTTCGACCTTCTGGCCCTTCTCTTCCAGCTCCTTGAACTTCTGCACCGTCGCACGCAGCACGTTGGTGTTCAGACCACCGCAAAGACCCTTGTCCGTCGTAACGAGGATGATGCCGGCCGTCTGCGCGCCGTCGTTTGCCACCATGAACGGGTGGCGGTACTCCGGGTTCGCGCGGCTCATGTGCGCGGCGATGGCACGGACCTTGTCCGCATACGGACGAGCGGCGCGCATGCGTTCCTGCGCGCGACGCATCTTCGATGCGGCCACCATCTCCATCGCCTTCGTGATCTTGCGCGTGTTCTGCACGCTCTTGATCTTGCCGCGAATTTCCTTCATTCCAGCCATAGCTTGCTCCTTGACCGAAGCGGCGCGGGTGCATCAGCACCCGCGCGGCCTCAGTGTGTCACTCGCGGATCAATAGGCACCGGACTTCTTGAAGGATTCGATCGCCGCGCGCAGTGCGCCTTCGTCGTCCTTCGAGAGATCCTTGGTGTCTTCGATGCGCTTGATGAGGTCAGCGTGGCTGGTCTTCAGGTTGTCGCGCAGGCCCTTCTCGAACGACAGCACTTGCTTGACGTCGAGATCGTCGAGGTAGCCGTTGTTCGCGGCGTACAGCGACACGGCCAGTTCCCACACCTGCAGCGGCTGGTACTGCGGCTGCTTCAGCAGTTCCGTCACGCGGCGGCCGCGCTCGAGCTGCTTGCGGGTCGCTTCGTCGAGGTCCGATGCGAACTGCGCGAATGCCGCCAGTTCACGATACTGCGCGAGGTCGGTACGGATACCGCCCGACAGCTTCTTCACGACCTTCGTCTGAGCGGCGCCACCGACTCGCGACACCGACACGCCGGCGTTGATTGCCGGGCGGATGCCTGCGTTGAACAGGTCGGTTTCCAGGAAGATCTGGCCGTCGGTAATCGAGATCACGTTCGTCGGAACGAACGCGGTCACGTCGCCAGCCTGCGTTTCGATGACCGGCAGTGCCGTCAGCGAGCCGCTCTTGCCCTTCACTTCGCCGTTCGTGAACTTCTCGACGTACTCTTCCGACACGCGAGCAGCACGCTCGAGCAGACGCGAGTGCAGATAGAACACGTCGCCCGGGTAGGCTTCACGGCCCGGCGGGCGGCGCAGCAGCAGCGAGATCTGACGGTATGCCCAAGCCTGCTTGGTCAAGTCGTCATAGATGATCAGCGCATCTTGGCCGCGGTCGCGGAAGTATTCGCCCATCGTGCAGCCGGCGTACGGTGCGAGGTACTGCATCGCTGCCGAATCCGAAGCCGAAGCGGCGACGACGATCGTGTATTCCATCGCGCCCGTTTCTTCGAGCTTGCGAACCACGTTCATGATCGACGAAGCCTTCTGGCCGATCGCGACGTAGATACAGATCAGGTCCTTGCCCTTCTGGTTGATGATCGCGTCGAGCGCCACTGCGGTCTTGCCGCACTGACGGTCGCCGATGATCAGCTCACGCTGGCCACGGCCGATCGGCACCATCGCGTCGATCGACTTGATGCCCGTCTGCACCGGCTGCGACACCGACTTACGCCAGATCACGCCCGGAGCGATCTTTTCGATCGCGTCGGTCAGCTTCGCGTTGACCGGGCCCTTGCCGTCGATCGGGTTGCCGAGTGCATCGACCACGCGGCCGACGAGTTCCGGACCCACCGGCACTTCGAGAATGCGGCCCGTCGTCTTGACGATGTCGCCTTCCGAGATGTGTTCGTATTCGCCGAGAATCACCGCGCCGACCGAGTCGCGCTCGAGGTTCAGCGCGAGGCCGAACGTGTTGCCCGGAAACTCGAGCATTTCGCCCTGCATCACGTCCGACAGGCCGTGGATACGCACGATACCGTCGGTCACGGAGATCACGGTGCCCTGGTTGCGAACGTCTGCGCTCGCTTCAAGGCCCTGGATCCGGCTCTTGATCAGCTCGCTGATCTCAGAGGGATTGAGTTGCATTATTCGCTCCTGATAGTCAATTCTGTTGCGTGCCGGCGTGGCGCTCAGGCGGTCAAGGCAGCCTGCATCGATGCGAGGCGCGCGCGAACCGAGGTGTCGAGCACTTCGTCGCCGACCGTCACGCGCACGCCGCCGATCAGCGACGAATCGACTTCGACCGTCGGCTTCAGCTTGCGCTTGAACTTGCGTTCGAGGCCAGAGACGAGGCTTTCGAGATCCGCGCCGTTCAGCGGGAACGCGCTCACGATCTCGGCGTCGGCTGCACCTTCGCGTTCGTTCTTGAGCGCCTCGAACTGCTCGGCAATTTCCGGCAGCAGCGCGATGCGATGATTGTCGACCAGCATCTGCACGAAGTTCTTCGCTTCGGCGCCGGCCGCGACCGGCGACTTCAACGCAGCAAGCAGCAGCTCGGCCACTTGCGTGCGCGTCACCTTCGGACTCGACGCGACCGACAGCACTTCCGGCAGACGCGCAACCTGGGCCAGCTCTTGCACGAGCGTGGACCAGGCGGCGATGTCACCTCCCTCGGCCACGCGGAACAGCGCTTCTGCGTAAGGGCGGGCGATGGTTGCAAGTTCGGCCATGATCAGAGCTCGGCTTTCAGTTGATTCAGCAGTTGGGCGTGGGCCGTTTGATCGACTTCGCGCTTCAGGATCTGCTCGGCGCCCTTCACGGCCAGCGTGGCGACTTCGCCACGCAGCGCTTCGCGCGCCTTCACGATTTGCTGTTCTGCTTCCGCTTTCGCCTGGGCGACGATGCGGGCGGCTTCAGCCTGGGCGTTGGCCTTGATTTCCTCGGCGACCGCCTGGGCACGCTTTTCAGCGTCGGCGATGCGCTGCTGGCCGTCGTTGCGGGCCTGCGCGAGTTCCTGGTCCACGCGCTTGTGCGCTGCGTCGAGTTCCGCCTTGCCCTTCTCCGCGGCGGCGAGGCCGTCGGCGATCTTCTTCGAACGTTCGTCGAGGGCGTTGATCAACGGCGGCCACACGAACTTCATCGTGAACCACGCGAGGACCAGGAACACGACCATTTGCGCAAACAGAGTTGCGTTGAGATTCACGGTGTTTCCTTATCTGCTATTCCGGAAAAATGAAACGGTAAGGCGCTCATCGAGTTGCATTCGATCAGCGCCCCAAGTCTCCGTTCCGCCCTGCGCCGGCTTACGCCGGACGCATATTTCCGAGGAACCTTAGCCTGCGACGAGCTTCGACAGGAGCGGGTTCGCGAACGCGAACAGCATTGCGACACCAACACCGATCAGGAATGCCGCGTCGATCAGACCAGCCAGCAGGAACATCTTCGTTTGCAGCGGGTTGATGAGTTCCGGCTGACGTGCGCAGGCTTCGATGTACTTACCACCCATCAGCGCGATACCGATACAGGCGCCGATTGCACCCAGGCCGATGATGATGCCGATACCGATGGCGGTCAGACCCTGGATGTTGGCGATGTAAGCTTGCATGATCACTCCTTTGTGAAAAGACTTGGAACTGAGATTTAAAAAACTAAAACGGAAACTCTTTCTTGCACGCCGCGCTTAGTGCTTGTCGTGCGCCTGGCCGAGATACACCAGCGTCAGCATCATGAAAATGAATGCCTGCAACAGAACAATCAGGATGTGGAAGATTGCCCAGACGCTGCCCGCGATCACGTGGCCAACGAAGCCGAGGAACGTTGCGTCGCCACCGAAGCTCCACATACTGCCGAGCAGGGCGATCAACAGGAACAACAGCTCACCCGCGTACATGTTGCCGAACAGCCGCATACCGAGGGAGACGGTCTTCGCGAGATATTCGACGATGTTGAGCGCGAGGTTCGGGATCCACAGCAGCGGGTGGGCGCCAAACGGGGCCGACAGCAGCTCATGCACAAAGCCGCCCGCGCCCTTGATCTTGATGCTGTAGTAGATCATCAGGACGAACACGCCGAGCGCGATGCCGAGCGTGCCGTTCAGGTCGGCCGTCGGGACGATGCGATGGTGGGAAATCACGTCCGACAGACCGAGCAGGCCGATCACGCGGCCCGGCAGGTCGACCGGGAGGAAGTCGAGGGCGTTCATCAGCGCGACCCACACGAACACCGTGAGGGCGAGCGGCGCGATGAAGGTGCGGTTGCCGTGGACGATGGCCTTCGACTGGTCTTCGACCATTTCGACCAGCATCTCGATTGCGCACTGGAAGCGGCCCGGCACGCCCGAGGTCGCCTTGCGGGCGGCCAGACGCAGCAGGACGATCGTCACGATGCCGCACACGATCGACCAGAACAGCGTGTCGATGTTCCAGACGTGAATGTCGAAAATCGACGTCTGATGCGAGGTGGAGAAATTCTGCAAGTGGTGCGCAATGTACTCGGACGGATCCGGACCGCGCGTGCCTTCGCTAGCTGCCATATCGTTAATGCCACCCAAATTGTCGAAAATCGTTTTGCCCCGTTCCGCAATACGCTATTGCGGGAACGGGCCGGTGCGGTTCGTTGTCGAAACCGCACGCTGCTTGTTGCTTACCGCCAGGCCAGCGCGATCCAGTACGTCTTCAGCACGACGAGGTAGGTGACGAGGAGTGCAGGCCAGTGCACGCCGGCATAGCCGTACGCCACTGCGGCGAACATCCCGATCGTCACGCCGAGCTTCAGGGCTTCGCCCATCACCCAGCTCATCACGGTGGCCGAGCCACCTGCCTTCAGTCGTGCCACGAACAACGCGCTTGGCACCCAGCCGATCGCCCCGCCCAGAAACGCGGATTGCGCAGCGGCGCCCGGCGACTTTGAAAACAGCCACCACGCCAGCGTTGCAACCAGGGACAAGACCACCTGCGCGGTCACCACCTTGTAGGGGGTCACGCGCGACGGCTTGCTCACGTTCGGACCGAACAGCCTCTCGGCTTCCGTCCGCGTGAGCGGAACGATGTTGTTATCTTGTTGCTCGGCATCCCAGTCGTCGCCATCGGACTCGCGCCGCTCGCCGGCCGCTGAAGCGGTGCGTTGCGCTCGGTGATCATCGTGCCTGTCGTTCGGCGCCTGACCCGCCATCGCAATCTTCCGCAAAATCCTTGAACCCGGCCCCAAGCTTTCCGAAAGCTTTCAGGGGTGCCTAGCTAACAAATCCGGGCGATTGTAAGCGATAGTTGCAAGTGATTCAAGGCTTTAGACGCGACAAAAACCTGCGTAAAACGACGCCTCATCATGTGAAAAACGCGCGAATCCACGACGTACGATGACAGTTGTAAGGTGGGATTTTTGCACCGGTATTTCTTGCCTGAAAAAGGTCCGGCGACAGGGCATTGAATTGACATCGACGCCCGGTGCGGGCGCCACAGGTGCGACGCGATCGCCACAGAAATTCTGCTGTGACGCAAACACGGAAAATGGCCCGGCGTGACGATGCGGAACAAGGGAAATACTGTGACCACCGCATTGAGCGCGATATGCGAAATACGTTCGACTGCGAGCCGGCCGATGCTCGCAATCAGTTGTTGCGCCGCCACAGAAGATTGACTGTGAATCGCCGCACTTATCAACAGCTCGGCTTCGTAACGGCCGCGAACGTCATGCGCCCTCCCCGCCAAGCTTGCAGCACGCCTGCACCGCCCTTGTCCGAATCGCTCAGCGAACGAGCAACCACGCCCCCAGTGCCGCACTCGCGAGCGCGAACGGAATCGACACGAGGTGAAACGGCAGCCACATGCGCGGCTCTTTCGCGAGACGCACCGCGATCAGGTTCGCGAGCGAACCGATCGCGAAACCGAAGCCGCCAACCGATACGCCGAACGCGAGCGCGCGCCAGTCGTGCGTGAATTCCGACAGCAGAATCGCCGCCGGCACGTTGCTGATTCCCTGTGACAGCACTGCGCCCGCCGCGAACACGCGCAGCGGCGAATCGAGATGGGTCCGCGCGATCGCGTCGTGGACGACGGGCAGCGCGGCCGCGCTGCGCAGTACGACGAACATCAGCACGAAGATCAGCAGCAGCAGCCAGTCGATCTTCAGGACTGCGTCACGTCTTGCCACCAGCAGCGCGATCACGACTGCAATCAAGCCCGGCACCGGATGATGCGCGTCGGCCAGCAGCACGAACGCACCGAACAGCACCGCCGCGAGCAGCGCGTGCATGCGCTGCACGGAGACGACCTCGACGTCTCCCGACAGGTCGAGCGGCTTCGCACGAAACGCACAGGCCGTCAGCACGAGCAGCAGCGCCATCAGCGCGACGGCAAGCGGCCCGAGCTCGACGACGAAGCGGCCGAACGACACGCCGCTCAATTGCCACAGGAAAAGGTTCTGAGGGTTGCCGAGCGGCGTCGCGACGGACCCCGCGTTGACGGCAAGCGCAACCACGATCACGAGCCGACGGAACGGCAACGGTGTCAGCGCGCGCAGCGACACCATCAGTGGCACGACGACGAACAGCGCGACATCGTTGGTGAGCCACATTGCGAGCACCGCCGCGAACACGACGAGCAGCATCGCGAGCCCGCGCTCGGAATGCACGTGGTGCACGATGCGATGTGCGAGCCACATCAGGCACCCGGACAACTCGAGAACGATCAGCGCAAGCCCCAGTACCGTCAGTACCGGCTCCTGCGAAAACCAGCCGAGCCACCGGCGCGGCGCCGGCGCGCCCGTGTTCACCATCGATCCTGCCTCGTTATTCTTCAGTTGCGACGTTGCCGCGCAGGCGCGCGAGGATGCCCTCGAGCGCATCGAGGTTGCCGAAGTCGATCATCACCTGCCCTCGCCCGCGGCGACCGAGCTTGATCTTCACCGTCGACGCGAGCAGGTCGGACAACTCCTCCTCGAGACGACGCGTGTCGCGGCCGCCGTCATCCTTCGCGCGCGCCTTCACCGCCGGCGCTTCCTTCGTCGTATGCGCGACCAGCTTCTCGGTCTCGCGCACCGACATGCGCTTGTTGACGACCTGGTGCGCGAGCGTAATCTGGGTTGCCGCGTCGACTGCGAGCAGCGCACGCGCGTGGCCCATGTCGAGATCGCCGGCCAGCAGCATCGTCTGCACCGGCGATGCGAGGTTCAGCAGGCGCAGCAGGTTCGACACCGCGCTGCGCGAACGGCCGACCGATTCGGCCGCCTGTTCGTGCGTGAAACCGAACTCGTCGAGCAGGCGTTGGATACCGTGCGCCTCTTCCAGCGGATTCAGGTCTTCACGCTGGATGTTCTCGATCAGCGCCATCGCGGCGGCGGCCTGATCGGACACGTCCTTCACGAGCACCGGCACTTCGTCGAGGCCAGCCAGGCGCGCCGCACGGAAACGGCGCTCGCCGGCGATGATCTCGTATCTATCAGATGAAATGGGCCGTACCAGGATCGGCTGCATCACGCCTTGCGCGCGAATGCTGGCCGCCAGCTCCTGCAGGCTGCCTTCGTCCATCCGCGTGCGCGGTTGATACTTGCCGGCCTGCAGCTTGCCGAGTGCGAGCGTGTTCGGCGCACCCTCGATCTTCACCGCTTCGGTGATGTCCGCACTGCCGCCGAGCAGGGCTTCGAGGCCACGTCCCAAGCCCTTCTTCTTTGGTACCGCGTTCATGTCTTTCTTCCTCGCTTCGCTCATGTCCGGATCACGACACCTCGAACGCGCGCACGCGGTCGATCATCTCGGCACCGAACTGGAGATACGCCTGCGCACCGCGCGAGTTGCGGTCGAACACGACGCCCGGCAACCCGTAACTCGGCGCTTCCGCCAGGCGCACGTTACGCGGAATCACCGCGTCGAACACCTTGTCGCCGAAGTGCGCTTTCAGTTGATCGGAGACTTGCTGCTGCAGCGTGATGCGCGGATCGAACATCACGCGCAACAAGCCGATGATCTTCAGGTCGCGGTTCATGTTCGCGTGAACCTGTTTGATCGTGTTGACGAGATCCGACAACCCTTCCAGCGCGAAGTACTCGCACTGCATCGGGATCACGACGCCATGCGCCGCGCACAGTCCGTTCAGCGTCAGCAGCGACAGCGTCGGCGGGCAATCGATCAGCACGAAGTCGTAGTCGTCGGCCACGCGCTCGAGTGCGCCCTTCAACCGACGCTCGCGGTTGTCGATGCTGATCAACTCGATCTCGGCACCGGACAACTCGCGGTTGGCCGGCAGCACGTCGTATGTGACGCCCTCCGGACGCACGCGCGCATCCGTTACCGATACGCCGTCGACCAGCACTTCGTACACGGTCGACTCGCAGGCGGCCTTGTCGATCCCGCTGCCCATCGTCGCGTTGCCCTGCGGATCGAGATCGATCAGCAGGACTCGTTGCTCCTGCGCTGCAAGGCTTGCGGCGAGATTGACCGATGTCGTCGTCTTGCCGACGCCCCCCTTCTGGTTCGCAACGCAGAAGATCTTTGCCATCGTTGGTGTGTTCCCTTTACCTTCAAACAAACGGCGCGCTACTGCGCGCCTTCAATTCGCCTCGTCGACGGTGACCTCGATCAGATGCCGTTCGGCATCGAGCATCGGCACCGCCAGCCGCATCGTCTGCTTCACGCGACTGCCTTCCGGCAGTCGCGCAATTTCGTCGTCCGGGTGGACACCCTTCATTGCCCAGATCGATCCGCCGGGCGCGACGAGATGTCGAGCAAGTTTAACGAAGTCGGATAGGTCCGCGAAAGCGCGGGATACGATCATGTCGAATTTTTCCGGCACTTCGACACCCGGCTGCAGCGATTCGACCCGCCCGGTGACGACCGACAGGTTCGCGAGCTTCAACTCCGCGCGCATCTGCGTCTGGAATGCAGACTTCTTCTGCACAATATCGTTCAGCGTCACCTGCCAGTCCGGCTGGACGATTGCCAGCACGATACCGGGCAACCCGCCACCCGAACCCACGTCAAGCACGCGTGCCGATGCACGGCCGCGCAGATGCGGAACGATGGAGAGCGAATCGAGGATGTGCTGGATCAGCATCTGCTTCGGGTCGCGGATCGCGGTCAGGTTGTAGACCGCGTTCCACTTGCCGAGCAGCGCGACATAGTCGAGCAGCTGGTTGCGTTGCGCATCCGTCAATGCGATGTCGAGCGCGGCCGTGCCGTCGACGAGCATCCCTTCAAGTACGTCCCGATTAACCGCCGGCGCGCGACGCGCCGTCACTGTTGCGTCGGGACGGTGCCGTCCCCCTGCTCCGTCGCCTCTGCGGCGGCGCCGTTACGGCGACCAAGGCCGCGGCGCTTCAGGTGCACCATCAGCAACGAGATCGCAGCCGGCGTGACGCCCGAGATCCGCGATGCCTGGCCGATCGTTTCCGGCCGGAACTCGTTGAGCTTCTGGCTCACTTCGAACGACAGGCCGCGTACTTCGCGGTAGTCGATGCCGTCCGGCAGGCGCGTGTTCTCGTTCGCATCGTTGCGCTCGATCTCGCTCGCCTGGCGTTCGATATAACCCTGATATTTGATGCCGATCTCGACTTGCTCCTTGATCTGCTCGAGCAGCACCGGGTCGTCGGCCAGCGGCTCCGCCGGCGCGCATTCACCACCCTTCAGGCCGCAGACGCCGTCGTAGCTGATGCCCGGGCGGCGCAGCAGTTCGGCGAGGCTGTACTCGTGATCGATCGCCTTGCCGAGCAATGCGGTCGCCTCTTCCGGCGGCAGCGTCTTCGGCGTGACCCAGGTTGACTTCAGTCGTTCGGTTTCACGTGAAACAGCGTCGCGTTTCCGGCTGAACGCATCCCAGCGCACGTCGTCGACGAGGCCCAGCTCGCGGCCGATCTCGGTCAGGCGCATGTCCGCATTGTCTTCACGCAGGCTAAGCCGGTACTCCGCGCGGCTCGTGAACATCCGGTACGGCTCCGCTACGCCACGCGTGACGAGATCGTCGACCAGCACGCCAAGATAGGCCTGGTCGCGACGCGGGCACCATGCGTCCTTCTCCTGCACGTAGCGGCCGGCGTTCAGGCCAGCCAGCAGGCCTTGTGCGGCCGCTTCTTCGTAGCCAGTCGTACCATTGATCTGGCCCGCAAAGAACAGCCCGTTGATCGCCTTCGTCTCGAGCGACGCCTTCAGCGCGCGCGGATCGAAGTAGTCGTACTCGATCGCGTAGCCAGGACGCAGGATGTGCGCGTTCTCGAGGCCGCGCATCGAGTGCACGAGCTCGAGCTGCACGTCGAACGGCAGGCTTGTCGAGATCCCGTTCGGGTAGAACTCGTTCGTAGTCAGCCCTTCCGGCTCGAGGAAGATCTGGTGTGACTCCTTCGACGCGAACCGGTGGATCTTGTCCTCGATCGACGGACAGTAACGCGGGCCGACGCCTTCGATCACGCCTGTATACATAGGCGAACGGTCGAGGCCGCCGCGAATGATGTCGTGCGTGCGCTCGTTCGTGTGCGTGACCCAACACGGCAGCTGCTGCGGATGTTGCTCCGCACGGCCCAGGAACGAGAACACCGGGATCGGATCGAGGTCGCCCGGCTGCTCGTCCAGCTTCGAAAAGTCGATCGAGCGGCCATCGATACGCGGCGGCGTACCGGTCTTCAGGCGGCCCTGCGGTAGCTTCAGCTCCTTCAGACGCGCCGACAGCGACACGGCTGCCGGATCGCCTGCGCGCCCGCCCGTATAGTTGTTCAGGCCGACGTGGATCTTGCCGTCGAGGAACGTGCCGGCCGTCAGCACCACCGCACGTGCGCGGAAGCGGATGCCGATCTGCGTGACGGCACCAACAACGCGGTCGCCTTCGACCATCAGATCATCGACTGCCTGCTGGAACAGCCACAGGTTCGGCTGATTCTCGAGCCGGTGGCGGATCGCAGCCTTGTACAGGATGCGGTCGGCCTGCGCACGCGTCGCGCGCACGGCCGGGCCCTTCGACGAATTGAGGATCCGGAACT
This sequence comes from Burkholderia ambifaria, assembly GCF_001443045.1. GTDB lineage: Bacteria > Pseudomonadota > Gammaproteobacteria > Burkholderiales > Burkholderiaceae > Burkholderia > Burkholderia ambifaria_A. The sequence continues at coordinate 50,600 of NZ_LKPJ01000018.1, forward strand.
GAATACCGCTCTCGTCCGTCGCGGCGGCCATCGCGCCGCCGAGCGCATCGACTTCCTTGACCAGATGGCCCTTGCCAATGCCGCCGATCGACGGATTGCAGCTCATCTGGCCGAGCGTTTCGATGTTATGGGTCAGCAGCAGCGTCTTCGCACCCATACGGGCCGATGCCAACGCGGCCTCCGTGCCGGCGTGCCCGCCACCGACGACGATGACGTCAAATTCTGTGGGAAAAAGCATGGTGGATTCCGTACGCAGGACAGCGCACGAACCTATCTGAGAAATGTATGGGCCGAATTATAGCGGGTTCGCTTTTCACCCGAAGACCATCCGAATGGTAGGGCCCGTTCATTTGGCCAGTTTTTTTCGACCGATCGGCCGAGCTGTGCCCGCCGTCGCCGCGTCTACGACGCCGTCGCGACTTCGACGCACACCATCTAGCTGTGCAAAACCGGGCATTGGGCAGTTGCTCGTGAAACCCGAGTCGATTCGTCGTCACAGTATTTCCTGTCGGTCGCCCGATGCTTATCCCCTGTGCCGTTCGTCTCGTAGCGATAGAGGACTGTCGCGCGCACAACGCTCGTTACCCTGTGCAACCCTGGCGCGGTGAGACACCTCACTGCCCTCACAGGGCTTCTACTTGATGCTCCGGCACTTATCCCCAACCCCGATTCACCGTTGCATCTCCCTGCTCCCGGAAACAAAAGCGGCGTGTTTCACGTGAAACACGCCGCCGGTTTCCCGCCAACCGCCCCGACCATCAAGCCGATTTCTTCGCCAGCCCGAGGTAGGTTTCGATCACGCGCGGATTCTGTGCCAACTCGGCCGCCGGTCCTTCCAACGCAAACTCACCGGTCTCCAGTACATAGCCGTAGTCCGAGATCTGCAGTGCCGCCCGTGCGTTCTGCTCGATCAGCAGCGTCGCAACGCCGGTACCGCGCAACGCGCTGATGATATGAAAAATCTCCTTCACGATCAGCGGCGCCAGCCCGAGGCTCGGCTCGTCGAGCATCAGCAGGTCGGGCTTGCCCATCAGCGCGCGCCCCACCGCGAGCATCTGCCGCTCACCGCCCGACAGCGTACCCGCCGCCTGCCTGCGCCGCTCCCTGAGCCGCGGAAACAACACAAACACATGATCGAGCTGGTCGAGAAAGTTCGACTCGCCCGCGAGCTTGCGGCGATACGCGCCCAGCACGAGGTTGTCTTCGACCGTCATCGTGCTGAACAGCTCGCGCTTTTCCGGCACGAGGCACATCCCGCGCGCGACGCGCTGTTCGACCGGCAGCGCGCCCACGTCGTTGCCGCGGTACATGACCGCGCCCGACGCATGTCCTGTCACGGGCAGCGCGCCCATGATCGCGTTCAGCAGCGTCGACTTGCCGGCCCCGTTCGGACCGATCACGCTGACGATCTGCCCTGCGCCGACCTTGATCGCCGCACCGTGCAGCGCCTCGACCTTCCCGTACCGGACCGCCAGTCCGCGCACCTCGAGAATCGGTATCGTCGTGTCCGTCATCACTCCACCCCGCCCAGATACGCTTCGAGCACCGCCGGATCCTGCTGCACGTCCTGCGGCAGCCCTTCCGCGATCCGCGTGCCGAATTCCATCACCACCAGCCGGTCGGTGAGGTTCATCACGAAATCCATGTCATGTTCCACGAGCAACACGCTCATCCCTTCGGCCTTCAGGCGCCGCAGCAAATCGGCGAGTTGCTGCTTCTCCTGGTAGCGCAGCCCGGCGGCCGGTTCGTCGAGCAGCAACAGCGTCGGGTCGCAGCACAGCGCGCGCGCGATTTCGAGAATCCGCTGCTGGCCGAGCGCGAGGCTGCCCGCTTCGTCGTACATGTGCCTTTCGAGCCCAACTCGGCGGATCTGCCGCGCCGCTTCGGCCAGCAGTTGCGCTTCCTCGTGCGCATTGAGCCGCGCGATGCTGCGCCACACGCCCGTCTGACCGCGCAAATGCGCACCGATCGCGACGTTCTCGAGCACGGTCATCGTCGGCAGCAGCTTCACGTGCTGGAACGTACGGCCGATCCCGCGCCTGACGATCTGGCGCGACGTGAGCCCGTCGATCCGCTCACCGCGGAACGTGATCGTGCCGCCGGTCGGCTGCAGCACGCCGGTCACGAGGTTGAACGTGGTGGACTTGCCGGCGCCGTTCGGGCCGATCAGGCCAATGATCTGCCCCGCTTTCACGTCGAAACTGACATCGTTGACGGCCACCAGCCCGCCGAACTGCTTGCGCGCGTTGTCGACGACGAGCAGCGGCTCGCCCGCGACAGGCTTCGCGCGCTGCGGCAGCGGATCGGCATGATCGGGCACATGTGCGCGCGGCCCACGCGGAAACAGCTTCGCGACGAACGGCCACACGCCCTGCCGCGCGTACTGCAGCAGCAGCACCATCAGCACGCCGAACACGATGATCTCGAAGTTCCCTTCCGAGCCGAGCAGCTTCGGCAACAGCGTCTGCAGGTAGTCCTGCAGCACCGTGAGGATCGCCGCACCGAGCACGGCGCCCCACACGTGCGACACGCCGCCGACCACGGCCATGAACAGGAATTCGATCCCATGGTTCAGGCCGAACGGGGTCGGGTTCACCGCGCGCTGCAGATGCGCGTACAGGAAGCCCGATACCGCCGCGAGCACGGCCGCGTAGATGAAGATCACGACGCGCATCCACGCGGTGTTCACGCCCATCGCCTCGGCCATTACGCCGCCGCCGCGTAGCGCGCGGATCGCGCGGCCGGGCCGGCTGTTGAGCAGGTTCTGCACCGACACGATCGCCGCCAGCACGACGGCCCAGATCAGGAAGTACAGGCTGCGGCCGCTTTCGAGCTCGATGCCGAACAGGTTCAGCGCCGGAATCCCGTTGATTCCGTCGTACTTGCCGAGCAGTTCGAGGTTGCCGAACAGATAGAACAGCGCAAGGCCCCATGCGATCGTACCGAGCGGCAGGAAGTGCCCGGACAGCCGCATCGTGACCGCACCGAGCACGAGCGCGACGAGTGCCGTCAGCACGACGCCGACGATCAGCGCGAGCCACGGCGACACGCCGTATCGCGTGGTCAGAAACGCCGTCGCATACGCGCCGATGCCGACGAACGCGGCCTGCCCGAAGCTCGTCATCCCGCCGACGCCCGTCAGCAGCACGAGCCCGATCGCGACGATCGCGTAGAGGCCGATGTAGTTCAGCAGCGTGATCCAGTACTCGGGCACGTGCAGCGCGCCGGGCAGCACCGGCAGCGCGAACAGCACCACGAGAAACACCCAGAAGGTCTTGTTGCGTACCATTGTCTTCATCGCGTCACTCCTCTTCCTCTTCAGCGTGCGGCGTCGCGAAACTGCGCCACAGCAGCACCGGGATGATCAGTGTGAACACGATCACTTCCTTGTACGCGCTCGCCCAGAACGACGAATACGATTCGAGCACGCCGACAAGCAGCGAGCCGGCGGCCGCGAGCGGATAGCTGACCAGCCCGCCGATGATCGCGCCGACGAAGCCCTTCAGGCCGATCAGGAAGCCGGAGTCGTAATAGATCGTCGTCAGCGGGCCGACGAGAATGCCGGACAGCACGCCGAGCCCCGCTGCCAGCGTGAACGCGAGCCGCCCTGCTTCGGTCGTGCCGATGCCGACGAGCCTCGCGCCGAGCCGGTTCACCGACGTCGCGCGCAGCGCCTTGCCGGCGATCGTGCGGCCGAAGTACACGTAGAGCGCGCCGATCAGCACCAGCGCGGTCACGACCACGAGGATGCTCTGCACCGACACCGTCATGCTGCCGACCGACAGCGAGGCATCCGCGAATCCGTTGGTGCGCGAGCCTTCCGCGCCGAACATCACGAGCCCGAGGCCGACCATCGCGAAATGGACGGCGACCGACACGATCAGCAGCAGCAGCGTCGTGCCCTCGGCGATCGGCTGATACACAAGCCGGTAGACAAACGGCCCCATCGGCACGACGATCGCGAGCGTCAGTGCGATCTGCGCGAGCATCGGTAGCGGCTGCACGGCAAAGCTGCGCGTGAGCGCGAACACCGCGAGCGGCAGCAGCACGTAGCGGCTCGCCAGCGTCGCGAGCGTGCGGCCGAGTTGATGGCGGCGTTCGCGATGGCGGATCAGGCCACCGACTTCCAGCAGGAAGCACGCGATGCCCATCACGAACAACAGCCAGCAGGTGGCGGGAAATTTCTGCGCCTGCAACGCCGCAAGCGTGAGCGCACCATAGGCGACGAATTCGCCCTGGGGAATGAAGATCACCCGCGTGACGGAAAACACCAGCACGAGCGCCAGCGACAGCAATGCGTAAATGGCGCCGGTCGTGATGCCGTCTTGCGCGAGGATCGCTGCAATCGAGAGATCCATACGTTTCGTGTATCGAGAATGCTGTGGAGAAACGAAAGGCGGGAACGGCCGGGGCGCACGGACCGCAAGATCGGCGCGTCAGGCACCCGCGGCGGGCCTCGGCGGTTCCAGGCGGCAGGGCGCGGCGCGTCAGGCCCCGCACCCTGCCGACGGCGCGCACGACGCCGTTCGCGCCGCGCACGCCGGTTTCACGTGGTGCTTACTCGGCCTGCAGCTTCCACTTGCCGTCGACGATCTGCACCATCACACGCGCACGCGTATCGAAGCCATTGTGGTCCGTCGCGGTCATGTTGATCACACCGTGCGACACGGGCAGGTCCTTCACGCTTTCCAGTGACGCGCGCAGTGCTTCGCGGAACGCCTCGGTGCCCGGCTGGCCTTTCTTCAGCGCCTCGGGAATCGCACGCTGCAGCAGCAGCCCCGCATCCCATGCATGCCCGCCGAAGGTCGACAGCGACCCCGCGCCGTACGCCTTCTCGTATGCCGCCTTGTAGCCGAGCGCCGGCTTCTTCACCAGGTTCGAATCGGGGAGCTGGTCGGTCACGAGCACCGGGCCGGCCGGCAGGATCTCGCCTTCGCAATCCTTGCCGCACACGCGCAGGAAGTCGTTGTTCGCGACACCGTGCGTCTGGTACACCTTGCCCTTGTAGCCGCGCTCCTTCAGCGTCTTGGCCGGCAGCGCGGCCGGCGTGCCGGAACCGGCGATCAGCACCGCGTCGGGATTCGAGCCCATCAGCTTCAGCACCTGCCCCATCACCGACGCGTCGGTGCGGTTGTAGCGCTCGTTCGACACGACCTTCAGCCCGTTCTTCCCGGCGGCCGCGTTGAACGTGTTGTACCAACTGTCGCCGTACGCATCGGCGAAGCCGATGAAGCCGACCGTCTTCACACCGTGCTTCGCCATGTAGCCGGCGATCGCGTCGGCCATCAGCTGGTCGTTCTGCGGCACCTTGAACATCCACGCGCGCTTCGCGTCCATCGGTGCGATGATCTGCGCGCTCGCCGCGAGCGAGATCGTCGGCGTCTTGCCCTGCGACACCGGATCGAGCATCGCGAGCGAGTTCGGCGTGACGGACGAACCGATGATCGCATCGACGTGATCCTCGTCGATCAGCTTGCGCACGTTCTGCACCGCGCGGCTCGTGTCGGACGCATCGTCGAGCACGATGTACTGGACGCTCTTGCCGGCGATTTCCTTCGGCAGCAACGCGATCGTGTTCTTTTCCGGAATCCCGAGCGAAGCGGCCGGCCCGGTGGCCGACAGCGTCACGCCGATCTTCACCTGTGCCGACGCCGTAGCCGCCGCACATACGAGGCCCGCGGCAAGCAGAACCTCCATCCATCGATTCATCTTCATTTATGTTGTCTCCAAACGCTGCTCGAAAAATCCGCGGGTCGCTCGGGTGGCTCCCGGTCCTCAAACAAGTTAATAAATTAACTATCTCGCCGTACTGCGTCTACGCTCGTTTTCCCGTGAAACGCCGGCACCGCAATCGAGCCCTCGGCGACACCGCGCACGCGCGCGCCGTGGCGCGTTCCGAAACGGTCGTTCGATCGCCACGATGCGCGGCGGCAATGTCGTCAGGATGAAGGAAGCGGAGAAACGCGGCGTTGCGCGAGCGGCGATCGATGCGGACGCAACGACCACCGGAAAGTCGCCCGGACGAGCCTGGTTCGGCCTCACGCGCAAGCGGTGCAAGATCGGGAAACCGGCCGTTCATGCGAATGCGAATGCCGACGACGCGTCGGATGCGAACGCAACGACCGGAGAAACCGCCCTGCCGGCAAATCGCGCCAGAGCGTGCATACCAGCCGCAGGACGGCTCGTGAAAGCCGGCGCATACCCATGCGCTCCCGACCCCGAACGAGCGGCGCCAGCCGCCTCTCGTGCCCCGATCCATCGTCCTGCGCTTCTCATCCAACCGTACTCCCTTTTCTGCATTCTGCTTGTAGGAGAACTGCCGACCGATTTTCCCGACCGCGCGGTCGGCGAAAGCTGAGTGTAACGGACGCTTTTTGCGCACGCCAACCGGGTAAGCCCGAACGGCAAGCATGCGGTTGCGCGCCAGTGGCGACCGACCGGCAGGGAGGAGGGATGGACGAAAACGGGGACGGGGTGAGACGCGGGTGATGCGAGGCGGAACACGGGTGCGCGGAACGCGGCGCCCCTCGCCTGCACCATCGATGGAAATTCGTGCACACAAATGAAAAAGCGCTGTTGGATTCCGTCCAACAGCGCTTTGGGGTCCGGGCACTTTGTGCCTCGATTGTCTCCTCGTTCTCCACCTGCAAATTCGTTTCGCGGTGCATCAGAACTGAAACGAAGATTAAAGGACCTTTCACCGTGCGACAACTTAGCATTTACCCCTATGGTGCATCGCCGCACGAAATTGGGGCACCAGCCCTGCCGCGCAGCACCGGCCCGAGGCCGCTGCGACGCCCTTCCCGACCGTGCCGGATGGTGCTTCGCATCAACGCGTCGCAACAACCGGCGCGCTGCAATCAGGACGGCCTGAGCGTCTTGACCCGCGCGACCATCTCGCCGACGATCCCGCGCCGGAACGCCAGCACGCATGCGATGAAGATCAGCCCCGTGACGATCGTCGCCGATTCGCCGAGCGAGTGGAACCAGTCGATGCCCGTCGCCGACGCGAGCCATTCGCCGATGTCGCCGAGCCTGTCCTCCAGCGCAACGATCAGCGCCGCGCCCAGCAGCGGCCCGAACAGCGTGCCCATCCCGCCGACGAGCGTCATCAGCACGACAAGGCCCGACATCGTCCAGTACGCGTCGGACAACGTCTCGAAGCCGAGCACCAGCACTTTCAGCGAACCTGCCAGCCCCGCGAGCCCGGCCGACAGGATGAACGCGAGCAGCTTGAAGCGGTCGGTGTCGTAGCCGAGCGAGATCGCGCGCGCCTCGTTCTCCTTGATCGCGACGAGCACCTGGCCGAACGGCGAGTGCACGATCCGCACGATGAACGCACACGCGGCAATGATCACCGCAAGCACGACGTAGTAGAGCGCGACGTCGTTCGACAGGTCGACGAGCCCGAACAGGTGTCCGCGCGGCACGCCCTGCAGCCCGTCTTCGCCGTGCGTGAACGGCGCCTGCAGGTAGATGAAGTAGACCATCTGCGCGAACGCGAGCGTGATCATCGCGAAATAGATGCCCTGCCGCCGGATCGCGAACAGGCCGACGACGAGCCCGAGCAGCGTCGCGGCAAACGTGCCGACGAGCACGCCGAGCTCCGGCGTGAAGCCGAGCGTCTGGATCGCATAACCGGCCCCGTAGCCGGCGGTCGCGAGGAACATCGCATGACCGAACGACAGCAGTCCCGTATAGCCGATCAGCAGGTTGAACGCGGCCGCGAACAGCGCGAACGTGAGCACCTTCATCACGAACACCGGATACGCGCCGATGAACGGCGCGGCGAGCAGTGCGGCGAGGAGCACGCCGTAGAGCACTTTTCTCTGCATCATTTTTCCTTGCCGAACAGGCCCGCCGGGCGGATCAGCAGCACGATCGCCATGATCACGAACACGACGGTGGCCGACGCTTCCGGATAGAACACACGCGTGAAGCCCTCGATCACGCCGAGCAGCAGCCCCGTGATGATCGAGCCGAGAATCGAGCCCATCCCGCCGATCACGACCACCGCGAACACGGTGATGATCATCGGCTGGCCCATCAGCGGCGACACCTGGATCACCGGCGCGGCGAGCACGCCGGCAAACGCCGCGAGCGCGACACCGAAGCCGTAGGTGAGCGTGATCATCATCGGCACGTTCACGCCGAACGCCTCGACGAGCTTCGGGTTCTCGGTACCGGCACGCAGATAGGCGCCCAGGCGCGTCTTCTCGATCACGAACCAGGTCGCTAGACACACCGCGAGCGACGCGACGACCACCCACGCGCGGTAGTTCGGCAGGAACATGAAGCCGAGATTGGTCGCGCCGGACAGCTGCGACGGCACGTCGTACGGCTGGCCGGACGAGCCGTAGATCGAGCGGAACACGCCTTCGACGACAAGCGTGAGGCCGAACGTGAGCAGCAGCCCGTACAGGTGATCGAGCTTGTACAGCCAGCGCAGCATCGAACGCTCGATCAGGATCCCGAACACGCCGACGATCAGCGGCGCGAGCACGAGCATCGCCCAGTACGGCAACCCGAAGTACGACAGCCCCATCCACGCGAGCATCGCGCCCAGCATGAACAGCGCGCCGTGCGCGAAGTTGATCACGTTGAGCAACCCGAAGATCACTGCGAGCCCGAGGCTCAGGATCGCGTAGAACGAGCCGTTGACGAGCCCGAGCAGCAACTGGCTCAGCATCGCCGGCAACGGAATGCCAAAGATTTCCATCGACTTAGCCGTCAGTATGAGTTTCGTTGCGTGCGCAACCTCCAAGCCGTCGCGCACACGGGCGGCGCAGCGCTCAAGTCGCTGCGGCCGCCGCCGCGCGCCGCTACGTCGCGCTTACTTCCACAGCGCGCAGCGCGTTTCCTTCTTGGTGCCGAACGCCTGGTCGCCCGGAATCGTCGCGAGCACCTTGTAGTAGTCCCACGGCTCCTTCGATTCCGCCGGCTTCTTCACTTCCATCAGGTACATGTCGTGGATCATGCTGCCGTCCTGGCGAATGTAGCCCTTCGCGTAGAAGTCGTTGATCTTCATCTTCTTCAGCTCGGCCATCACCTTGTCGGAGTCGGTCGTGCCGGCCGCCTGCACGGCCTTCAGGTAGGTCGTCACCGACGAGTAGTCGGCCGCCTGCAGGCTCGACGGCATCTTCTTCATCTTGCCGAAGTAGCGCTGCGCCCACTGGCGCGATGCCGCATCGCGGTTCCAGTACCAGCTGTCGGTCAGCACGAGGCCCTGCGTCGTTTCGAGGCCGAGGCTGTGCACGTCGTTGATGAACATCAGCAGCGCGGCGATCTTCATCGTCTTCGTGATGCCGAATTCCTTCGCGGCCTTGATCGAGTTGATCGTGTCGCCGCCCGCGTTCGCAAGGCCGAGGATCTGCGCCTTCGACGACTGCGCCTGCAGCAGGAACGACGAGAAGTCCGACGCCGACAACGGGTGCCGCACCGTGCCGAGCACCTGGCCGCCGTTCGCCTTCACGACGTCCGCCGTGTTCTTCTCGAGCGCCTTGCCGAACGCATAGTCGGCGGTCAGGAAGAACCAGGTCTTGCCGCCCTGCTTCACCACCGCCGAACCGGTGCCCTTCGCGAGCGCCATCGTGTCGTACGCGTAGTGGACCGTGTACGGCGTGCACTGCTCGTTGGTCAGCGTGTCGGCGCCCGCGCCGATGTTGATGTAGACCTTCTTCTTCTCGGCCGCGACCTGGTTCATCGACAGCGCGGTCGCGGAGTTCGTGCCGCCGACGAGCAGGTCGAGCCCGCCGCGGTCCATCCATTCGCGTGCCTTCGATGCGGCGATGTCCGCCTTGTTCTGGTGGTCGGCGTAGACGACTTCGATCGGCTTGCCGAGCACCTTGCCGCCGAAGTCGGCGACCGCCATCCGGATCGCCTCGAGGCCGCCCTGCCCGTCGATGTCCGCGTAAAGCCCCGACATGTCGGTGATGAAGCCGATCTTCACGCTGTCCGCGGCGTGTGCGGCGCCCGCGGTGAACGCTGCGGTCGCGACCGCGAGACATGCGTGTGCGAGGGTCTTCATTTTCATTGACGTCTCCTGTTGTTCTGATGCGTTGTGGTTGTTCGAGAGCCGCCACGGCCAGCGGCAAGGGAAACGGGGCGGCGTCACACCCCAAGCAGGTCGTGAAGGATCGGCATCTTGCCTTCCAGTTCGGATGAGCGGAAATGCTCGACGATGCGGCCATGCTCCATCACGTAGAAGCGGTCGGCGAGCGGTGCGGCGAAGCGGAAGTTCTGTTCGACCATCACGACGGTGTAGCCGCGCGCCTTCAGCGCGACGATCATCCGCGCGAGCGCCTGCACGATCACCGGCGCGAGGCCTTCGGAGATTTCGTCGAGCAGCAGCAGGTTCGCGCCGGTGCGCAGGATCCGCGCGACCGCGAGCATCTGCTGCTCGCCGCCGGACAGCCGCGTGCCCTGGCTCTGCCGGCGCGATGCGAGATTCGGGAACATCGCGTAGATCTCGTCGAGCGACATCGCATGCTCGCGCGGCCCGATCGGCGGCGGCAGCATCAGGTTCTCCTCGCACGACAGGCTCGAGAAGATCCCCCGCTCTTCCGGGCAATAGCCGATGCCGAAATGCGCGATGCGGTGCGTCGCAAGCCCGATCGTCTCGTTGCCTGCGACCTTGATCGAGCCGCTGCGGCGGCCGGTGAGGCCCATGATCGCGCGCAGCGTCGTGGTGCGGCCCGCGCCGTTGCGGCCGAGCAGCGTGACAACCTCGCCACGGTGAACGCTCAGGTCGACACCGTGCAATATGTGGGATTCCCCGTACCAGGCCTCGAGGCCCGCGATCTCCAGCGCGGGCGTGCCGCTTTCGACGCCGCTCAATTCGCGTTCCTCCCGTTCGCTGTGCTTCATGCGTGCGCCCCCGCGAGCGCCGCGTCGGCGCTCCCCATGTAGGCCTCGATCACGAGCGGGTTCTTCGACACTTCCGCATACGAGCCTTCGGCCAGCACTTCGCCGCGCTGCAGGACGGTAATCGTGTCGGAGATGCCTGCGATCACGTTCATGTTGTGCTCGACCATCAGGATCGTGCGGCCGCTCGCGACCTTCTTGATCAGCGCGGTCACACGGTCGACGTCTTCGTGGCCCATCCCTTGCGTGGGCTCGTCGAGCAGCATCAGTTCGGGTTCCATCGCGAGCGTCGTCGCGATCTCGAGCGCGCGCTTGCGGCCGTATGCGAGCTCGACGGTCGGCACGTGCGCGAAATCGGTGAGGCCGACCTGCGTGAGCAGGTCCATTGCGCGATCGTCGAGGCGCCGCAACGTGCGCTCGCTGCGCCAGAAATGGAATTCGGTGCCAAGCGCGCGCTGCAGGCCGATACGCACGTTCTGCAATGGGGTGAGGTGCGGGAATACCGCCGAGATCTGGAACGAACGGATGATGCCGCGACGCGCGACCTGCGCGGGCCGCTCGTCGGTGATGTCGATCCCGTTGAAGACGATCTGGCCGGCCGTCGGTGTCAGGAACTTGGTCAGCAGGTTGAAGCAGGTGGTCTTGCCCGCGCCGTTCGGTCCGATCAACGCATGGATCGCACCGCGGCGTACGCGCAGGTTGACGCCGTTCACGGCGGTGAAGCCCCTGAACTCCTTCGTCAGTCCGCGTGTTTCCAGAATCGTGTCGCCGAGAATCATGTTCCCTTCCGTACGAAGTCAGGCAATGCACCGGGAAGATTCGCGCAAGCGACCGCGACAGGTCTGCGGATGAGCGGGCTGTCCCCGGACGCCGTATTACGCATCGAGGGTGGTCTCCCGCGCCGACGCGTATGCACACTGCGCAACATTGTCGCCCCGTTGGTGCAGTGCAATCATCGGGATTTGCACTTATAGGGCTGGCCGCCATATCGGACGCGGCTGTGCGCGAATTTTCGACGCGCTTTTTTGACACGCGCATCATCGTCAGTCGCGCATTCGCATGACCCGTGCCCGCTCCAACGCGGCATGTTACGCAGCGCGTCATGTCGTCGTGCAACAAAAAGCCATGTGAAATGCGTGACTTGCGGCGCAATCGCCGTGCATTTCATTGAATCGTTGCGATCCGCACGCGTCAGCTATGCTTCGCATAGCGAATCAGCGGGCACCAGGATGACGGCCCGCTGTCGTGGATGTCAGCGTGGTGTCACGCAGCCGTCATCGCCGCTTCCGTGCGCACTTGCGTCGCTTCGTGCGCCGCGCGTCGATCGGCGCGGATCATGTCGCTCGCACGCTCGGCGATCATCAGCGTCGGCGAATTCGTGTTGCCCGACGTGATGAACGGCATCACCGATGCATCGACGATCCGCAGCCCCGCGATGCCGCGCACGCGCAGCCGGCTGTCGACGACGGCACGCTCGTCGTCCGCGCGCCCCATCCGGCACGTGCCGACCGGATGGAAGATCGTGGTGCCGACCGTGCCCGCCGCTTCGATCAGTTCGGCTTCGGTCCGATACTGCGTGCCCGGCAGGATCTCCTCCGGACGATAGCGCGCGAGCGCCGGCGCGGACGCGATCCGGCGCGTGAGGCGCAGCGCGTTTGCGGCGACATGGCGATCGTGGTCGGTCGACAGGTAGTTCGGCGCGATCGACGGCGCCACGCCCGCATCCGGGCTCGCGATATGCACGCTGCCGCGCGAGCTCGGCCGCAGATGGCAGACGGACGCCGTAAAGGCGTTGAAGCGATGCAGCGGCTCGCCGAAGCGCTCGAGCGACAGCGGCTGCACGTGGTATTCGAGATCGGGACGCGTGAGCGCGGGATCGTCCGGGTCGGATTTCGCGAATGCACCGAGCTGCGACGGCGCCATCGACATCGGCCCACGCTGCAGCAGCGCATATTCGGCGCCGATCATCAGCTTGCCCCACCAGTGCGCGGACAGCGTGTTGAGCGTGCGCACGCCATCGACGCGAAACGCCATCCGCAACTGCAGGTGATCCTGCAGGTTCTCGCCGACGCCGGGCAGATCCTGCACGACGTCGATACCGAGTGCCTGCAGCCGTGCGCCCGCACCGATGCCCGACAGTTCGAGCAGCTGCGGCGAATTCACCGCGCCGGAGGTCAGCAGCACTTCGGCGCGCGCACGTGCGACGTAGTCGGTGCCGCCGCCGCGGTACTCGACGCCGACCGCGCGCCGCCCTTCGAAGATCACGCGCTGCGCGTGCGCGCCGGTGATCACGGTGAGGTTCGGGCGCGTCATCGCGGGCCGCAGGAACGCCTTCGACGTATTCCAGCGCACGCCGCGCTTCTGGTTCACCTCGAAATAGCCGACTCCGGTGTTGTCGCCGCGGTTGAAATCGTCGGTCGCGGGGATGCCCGTCTGCTGCGCGGCCTGCGCGAACGATTCGAGGATCTCCCAGCGCAGCCGCTGCTTCTCGACGCGCCAGTAGCCGCCCGCGCCGTGCGCGTCGCTCGCGCCCGCGTGGTGGTCCTCGCTGCGCTTGAAGATCGGCAGCACGCTGTCCCACAACCAGCCGGCATCGCCGGTTTCCTGCGCCCAGCTGTCGTAATCCTCACGCTGGCCGCGCATGTAGATCATTCCGTTGATCGACGAGCAGCCGCCGAGCACGCGGCCGCGCGGATACGACAGCGCGCGGCCGTTGAGCGCCGCCTCCGGCTGCGTCTTGTACAGCCAGTCGGTGCGTGGATTGCCGATGCAGTATAGATAGCCGACCGGGATGTGAATCCAGTGATAGTCGTCCTTGCCGCCCGCTTCGAGCAGCAGCACGCGGATCTCGGGATCCTCGGTCAGGCGGTTCGCGAGCACGCAGCCCGCGGTGCCCGCGCCGACGATCACGTAATCGAATTCGCCCTCGAGCGTACGTTGAGTACTCACTGCGTGTCTCCTGTCGACCCGAGTTAGCGCTTTAGCGCTTACTCGGGTCCCATGGCGTGATTGGATGGAGTTAGCGCTTCAGCGCTTACTCCGTCCTCACGGCGGTCGCTCCGAGTTAGCGCTTCGGCGCTTACTCGGGACCCATGCTTCGCGGTCGGCCCGAGTCGGCGCTTTAGCGCTTGCTCTGGCCCCGTGCAAAGCATCTTGTTGTTCGCCGCGCGGCGCGATCCCGCACATCATTTCCAGCATAGTGCGTCGTGGCCCACGCGATCGATGAAGCGTACTCCGCCCGCCCGCCGCCGATCCAATGAGTTATGCTGAACTGCGTTATAAGCTGCGCTCATATCACGACGATGGATCTCACCCTGCTCCGCGCGTTCGCGACGGTCGCGCGCGAAGGCAACCTGACGCGCGCCGCCGTGCAGCTGCACCTGACGCAGCCGGCCGTCAGCCTGCAGATCAAGCATCTGCAGGAAACGCTCGGCGTCACGCTGTTCACGCGCACGTCGCGCGGGCTCGCGCTCACGCGTGACGGCCAGACGCTGCTGCCGCACGCGGAGCGCGCGCTCGCCGCGGCCGCCGACGTGCAGCGCGCCGCGGCTGCGCTGCGCCACGAAGTGCGCGGCCGGCTGCGGATCGGCACGATCCTCGATCCGGGCTTCCTGCGGCTCGGCGGCTTCCTGCGCGCGCTGGTCGAAACCCATCCGCAGATCGAGACCGCGTTGCGGCACGGGATGTCGGGCTGGGTACTCGAGCAGGTGCGCGCACAGGCGCTCGACGTCGGCTACTACATCGGCCGGCCCGGCGAGGACGATCCGCGCGACGACGCGCTGTTCCACACCGTCACGCTCACGCGTTTCCAGTACCGCGTGCTGGCGCCGGCCGGCTGGAAGGAGCGTGTGCAGCGCGCGCACGACTGGCGCGCGCTCGCCGCGCTGCCGTGGATCTGGACGCCGCCCGCGTCCGCCCATCACCGGCTGCTGTCGCGGCTGTTCGCGGCGGCCGGCGCGCAGCCGGTGAAGGTGGCCGAGGTCGACCAGGAGCAGTCGATGCTCGACCTCGTCAAATCCGGGATCGGGTTGACGCTCGCCCGCGACTCGACCGCACTGGCCGAGGCGCACGCGCACGCGCTGACGATCGTCGAACGCGTGACGGTGCCGACCGAACTGACGTTCGTGACGCTCAGCGAGCGGCGCGACGAGCCGGCGATCGCGGCGGCGCTGCGGCTGATCGAGACCCAGTGGACGGTATGAGTGCGGCTGATGTCGGTACTGCCGGTCATGCACCGGGCTTCTGCGCCCGACATGCGGCAGCACCCGAATCGCCCGCCCCGCGTCGTGTCGCCGCGTCCCGAGCTCTCGTCACGCCACCATCGCAGGCTTTTTGCTAGATTGTGCGTTCGCACACCGCGAGACCCCTGATTGAAGGAGACCCGCATGGCCCGCAACATCGAGATCAAAGCCCGCGCACGCGAATTCGACCGGCTGCGCGAACAGGCGGCTACGCTCGCGACCGAAGCGCCGCTCTTCTACCGCCAGCAGGATTTCTTCTACGACGTGCCGCGCGGCCGGCTGAAGCTGCGCCGCTTCGAGGACGGCACGCCGGCCGAACTGATCTTCTACCAGCGCGACGACCGCGACGGCCCGAAGGCGTCGTACTACACGCGCAGCCCGGTGACGAACCCGGACGCGATGCATTCGCTGCTCGCGACCGCGCTGACCACGCGCGGGATCGTCACGAAGGAACGCCACGTGTACCTCGTCGGCCGCACGCGGATCCACCTCGACCGCGTCGACGGCCTCGGCGACTTCATCGAACTGGAAGTGGTGCTCGGCCCCGATGACGACGAAGCCGGCGGCGAAGCCGAGGCGCATGACGTGTTCGCGAAGCTCGGCGTGGCGCAGGACGATCTCGTCGCGGTCGCGTACGTCGACCTGCTGAACGCCGACGCGCAATCCGAAGCGGTCTGATCGGGCCCTATCTCCTATCTATCTGCGGCGCGACTTCGCCGCCCCGCCGCCGGCCCGGCCGCCGCATCACGCGGCGCCGGGCGCCAGGTGCGCGAGCGGCAGCGCGCCGTTGCGCTTGAAGGTCGTCAGCACGATGTTCGAGCGCACGCTGTCGACACCCGGCACGCGCATCAGCTTCTTCATCACGAACTGCGACAGCGCATTGAGATCCGGCGCGACGATCCGCAGCAGATAGTCGGCGTCGCCGACCACCGCATGGCATTCCAGCACCTCGGGCAGCACGTCGATCTGCTGCTGGAACTGCTCGATGATCGAATCGCCGTGGTGCTTGAGCTTCAAGCTGGTGAACGCGGTGACGCCGAGCCCGAGCTTTTCGGGGCGCAGCATCACGCGATAGCCTTCGATCACGCCGGCCGCCTCGAGCCGCTGGAGCCGCCGGCCGATCTGCGACGGCGACAGCGGCACTTCCTCGCCGAGCTGCTGGTGCGTCGCGCGGCCGAAGCGCTGCAGCACGTCGAGAAGCGCGAGATCGAAGTGATCGAGTTCCAGCATGAGTATGCTCCGCATCCATTCCTGTTTTGATGCGCAATTATCGCATCAAACAGCGAATCCACGCCATCTTTGCGCCCATTCCGCACGTCACTCGCTCTACACTTGCATGGTTCCCAACCACAGCGTGCAGAGCCTGATCATGTCCACCGTCGTCACCGCGAAACTGCAGGAGCAGTTCGACGCGGGCCTCGAAACCCGCGCCGATTTCACTATCGACCAGCCGCTCGAACGCTACGGGCAGGTCGATCACGCGGTGTGGCAGCAGCTCTATGCGCGCCAGTCGGCGCTGCTACGTGGACGCGCGTGCGACGCGTTCATCGCCGGGCTCGGGAAGATCGACCTGCCGGCCGATCGCGTGCCGTCGTTCGCCGACGTGAACCGCCAGCTGCAGCCGGCAACCGGATGGGAGATCGTCGCGGTGCCGGGCCTCGTGCCCGATCGCGTGTTCTTCGAGCATCTCGCGAACCGGCGGTTTCCGGTCACCTGGTGGATGCGCCGTCCGGACCAGCTCGACTACCTGCAGGAACCCGACTGCTTCCACGACCTGTTCGGCCACGTGCCGCTGCTGATCGAGCCGGTGTTCGCCGACTACATGCAGGCGTACGGCCGCACCGCGCTCGCGGTCGCCGACGACGAAGCGGCGCTCGCGCGGCTCGCGCGCCTCTATTGGTATACGGTGGAATTCGGCCTGATCCGCGATCCGAACGGCACGAACGGGCTGTCGATCTACGGCGCCGGAATCGTATCAAGCAAGGGCGAGAGCCTCTACAGCCTCGAAAGCGCGGCGCCGAACCGGCTCGGCTTCGACCTCGAGCGCGTGATGCGCACGAAGTACCGGATCGACACGTTCCAGAAGACCTACTTCGTGATCGACGATTTCGCGCAGCTGTTCGCGCTCGCCGACGTCGACGGCCGTGCGCTGGCCGACCGGCTGGCCACGCTGCCCGAATTCCCTGCCGGCGCGGTGGTCGACCGCGATCTCGTGCTGCATCGCGGCACGGGCGAAGGCTGGCCGGACGACGCGGACGCATGACGCCGCGAGCCACGCCGGCATGATTCGGGTGCCGTTCTTCGGGATAGCCTTCCCCGGATGCCCGTCGCTCAACTATGAAACAATGAACGGTACCGGCTTCGCCGCGGCCTTTGCCCGCGCGCGGGCACCGTCACTGAACGAGGTGCAACATGATCCACAAGCTCACATCGGAAGAACGCAAGACCCTGCTCGAAGGCCTGCCGCACTGGACGGCCGTGCCGGGCCGCGACGCGATCCAGCGCAGCCTGCGCTTCGCCGATTTCAACGAGGCCTTCGGCTTCATGACGCGCGTCGCGATCAGGGCGCAGGAAATGAACCACCATCCGGAATGGTTCAACGTGTACAACCGCGTCGACGTGACGCTGTCGACCCACGACGCGGACGGCCTGACCGAGCGCGACATCACGCTCGCGCAATTCATCGACAAGGTGTGCGCGCACACCGAACCAGCCGCCTGACACCTTCCTCTACCGCCGCGCGTCTTTCGATGCGCGGCGCGTCAACTTTTCATTTTGATGAACGTTTTCTAGGATGTACTCAGCGAAAGCCTTCAGCTTTCCAAGCCATCCTTAAGGCGCACGTAAGTCTCGTACGCTTTCCGCGCCTTGGGGTCCAAACCTTCCAGTTGCAGCGCGCTTCCGCGCTGTACAATCAGCAGCGCATACGGCTTGGAGAGCGCGCTGGCCTCTTCGCAGAGTTTGAGTTCGTCGCCGCTCGACGGCGAGCGGGCGCGCCAGAAATTGATCGCGGCTTCGAGGTCGTGGATCGAAATATCGGACATGATTGGATTTAATCGTTCGCTGGCCGCCATGCTTGATGTCAGGCGATGCGGCGCCCCTGTGGAAACGGCGTCGTGCTGTCCGCGTGCCTGAACCGCCAACCCATTGTACTTGAGCGAACTTCATGCGACTCCTTCTGATCGAAGACGACCGCCCCATTGCACGCGGTATCCAGAGCAGCCTCGAGCAGGCTGGCTTCACCGTCGACATGGTGCATGACGGCATCTTTGCCGAACAGGCGCTGGCGCAAAACCGCCACGAACTCGTGATCCTCGACCTCGGCCTGCCGGGCATCGACGGGATGACGCTGCTCACGCGTTTCCGCCAGACCAACCGCCACACGCCCGTCATCGTGCTGACCGCGCGCGACGAACTGAACGACCGGATCCAGGGCCTGAACTCCGGCGCCGACGACTACATGCTCAAGCCGTTCGAACCGGCCGAGCTCGAAGCGCGCATTCGCGCGGTGATGCGCCGCAGCGGCCCGCACAGCGACATGCCGCGTCCGGAAGTGTCGCTCGGTGGCGTCCGCCTGTCGGGCGTCGATCGCCGCATCTTCAACGACGACAAGCCGCTGGAACTGTCGCCGCGCGAATTCGCAGTGCTCGAAATGCTGCTGCTGCGTCACGGCCGCGTCGTCAGCAAGGCCCAGCTGCAGGATCACCTCACGCACTTCGGCGGCGATCTCGGCGACACCGCGATCGAAGTCTACGTGCACCGGGTGCGCAAGAAACTCGAGCAGTGCCGTGTCGAGATCGTCACGGTGCGCGGCTTCGGCTACCTGCTGCAGGAAATCCGCCAGACCGCGAGCGTCTGAGCGGCGCCGCGCGCCGGCCGGCTTGCCGCGTGCCGTGCCGCCGGCGTGCTGCCCTGCCCGCGTCGCGCCATCCGACGCACGACCGCGCCGCTCCCCCGTGAGCGGCGCTTATCCATTTGCCCGTCGAAATGTCTTCTGATCCGGCTGTCACCACCAGCCTGCGCCGCTCGCTGCTCAGGCGCCTCGCCGCGCCGCTGTCGATGCTCGCGCTGATGAGCGGCCTGATCGCCTACTGGCTCGCGTGGCAATACACGCAACACGTGATCGACCGCTCGCTCGCCGATCTTGCGACCGCCATCTCCAAACAGATCCAGATCGCCGGCCCCGACGCGCCGTTCACGGTGCCGCCGCTCGCGCAGGCAATGTTCTCCGATCCGGCCGAGGCGCTGATCTACCGGATCAGCGACGGCGAGGAGGAGCTCGCCGGCGATCCGAAACTGCCGCTGCGGGGCATCAACGTGCGCCGCATGCATCACGCTTATGTATTCGAGGCCGAGTACGACAACCGCGCGGTGCGAGTCGCGCAGGTGCGCGTCGACAACGTCGAGGGCGGCCGGCCGATGGTGGTCGAGGTCGCGCAGCCGGTGCGGCACCGCTACCGGATCGCCGCCGAATTCCTCGTCGCGATCATGATGCCGCTGCTGCTGTTGCTGCTCGCGGGCTGGGGCATCGTATGGCGCGTCGTGAACCAGCAGCTCGGCCCGCTCACGCATCTCGCCGATTCGCTGAACCGCCAGACCCACACGTCGCTGGAGCCGGTCGACGAAACCGACGTGCCGCTCGAGATCCGGCCGCTGACGAGCGCGATGAATGCGCTGCTCGGCCGCCTGAAGACCGCGCTCGACGCGCAGCGCAAGTTCATCGCCGATGCGGCGCACCAGTTGCGCACGCCGCTCACGGCCGTGAAGCTGCATGCCGAGCAGGCCGCCGTCGCGCGCGACCCGCAGCAGACCTACGCCGCGGTGCGCGAACTGCGCGCGGCCGCCGACCGAGCGGTGCGGCTGTCGAACCAGCTGCTGTCGCTCGCACGGGCGGAGCCGGGCGAACAGGCCGCGCGTTTCGTCGACGTCGACCTCGCCGCGATGGCGTTCGAGACGGGTGCCGAGTGGGTGCCGCGCGCACTCGCGTCGCATGTCGACCTCGGCTTCCAGCGCAGCGACGATCCCGGTGAAGACGAAACGCTGAACGTTCGCGGCAATCCTGTTCTGCTGCGCGAAGTGATCGCGAATCTGCTCGACAACGCGCTGAAATACGTGCCGCTCGCCCGCCCGGACGGGGCGCGGATCACGGTAAACGTCGCGCGCGGCGCGCTCGAGGACGGCCAGCTGGCCGCCGAGATCGTCGTCGAGGACAACGGCCCCGGCGTGCCGGCCAATCAGCAGGCCGACCTGTTCAAGCGTTTCTTCCGCGGCGATGCGCAAAACGGCAACGGCGTCGAGACGGGTGCCGGGCTCGGGCTTGCCATCGTGCACGACATCATCGCGATGCACGGTGGCACGGTGTCGTATGAGGATGCAGCGGAAGGCGGCTCGCGCTTCGTGGTGCGGGTACCGCTCGCCAAACGCACCGAGAAGCCGGCGAGCGAAACGCCGGCCGCCGCGCCGACGCACTGAGTCGCGCGCGGCGCGCACATCGGAAGGGAGTAAACACCGGCCGCGTCGCACGTCGGCGCGCGGCAGCCGGCCGGTGGAGCAGCCGCGCAGGATGCGCGGCCACTGCTGTCACTTCTTCTTTTTCTTGTCCTTCTTTTTCTTCTTGCCGTCGTCGTCCGGCGTCGCGAGCAGCGTGCCGCGGCACGCAGCGGCGCCGCAATGGCACGCGTATTCGCGCTTGAGCTTCTTCGTCAGCTTCTCGTCGATCACGAGGCCATAGTCGTAGAACAGCTCTTCTTCCGGTCCGATGTCGCGCAGCGCGTGGATGAACACGCGGCCCTTGACCTCCTCGGCCTCGCAGTTCGGCGCGCACGAATGGTTGATCCAGCGCGCGCTGTTGCCGTCGACCTTGCCGTCGATCACGCCACCCTCTTCCAGTGCGAAGTAGAACGTATGGTTCGGCTCGTTCGGGTCGTGCGGGTGGCGACGCAGCGCTTCCTTCCACGAAATTCGCTCGCCCTTGTATTCCACTACGCGCTCGCCGGCCTTGATCGGCTCCACCGCGAACACGCCCTTGCCGTGTACTCCCGAGCGGCGCACCGCGATCCTGCGTGAACTCATCGAACGAATCCTTGTGAAGACGACTTGAATGGAAGACGGCCGCGGTCACGGCCCTGCGTCGCGCAAAACGAAAACGCGGCACCGGTCGGTGCCGCATCGGGGCATGCGGCGAATCACCCGCATCCTACATGTTCGCGATTGCTTCGTTCAACATCGCACGCAATATCGCGCGCATGACGCTCAACGCTGGCCGAATGCGATGTCGCCGAACAACGCCTTGTGTTCGCGCGGCTGCGAACGCCAGTACTGCGGCGGCGCCGACACCCGCGCGCCGAGCTCGGCGGCCGCATGCCACGGCCAGCGCGGGTCGTACAGCATCGCACGCGCCATCGCGACGAAATCGGCATCGCCAGCCTCGATCAGCCGGTTCGCATGCGCGGGCTCGTTAATGAGGCCGACCGCGATCGTCGGCATCCCGACCGCGCGCTTCACAGCCTGCGCGAACGGCACCTGGTAGCCGGGCGATAGCGGAATCTTCTGCAGCGGCGACACGCCGCCGGACGACACGTCGATCCAGTCGCAGCCGCGTTGCTTCAGTTCGTGCGCGAACGCGATCGTGTCGTCGAGTTCCCAGCCGCCCTCGACCCAGTCGGTCGCCGACACACGCACGCCGACCGGCCGGTCCTCCGGAAACGCCGCGCGCACGATCTCGAAGATCTCGAGCGGAAAGCGCATCCGGTTCTCGCGCGAGCCGCCGTATTCGTCGGTGCGCTGGTTTGCGATCGGCGACAGGAACTGGTGCAGCAGGTAGCCGTGCGCCGCATGCACCTCGATCGCATCGATGCCGAGGCGCGCGGCACGCTTCGCGGCGGCCGCGAACGCTTCGCGGATCCGGTTCAGTCCGGCCGCATCGAGCGCGAGCGGCGGCGTCTCGCCGTCCTTGTGCGGCAACGCCGACGGCGCATGCGGCAGCCAGCCGCCATCGGCGACGGATACGAGCTGACCGCCCTTCCAGGGCACCTCGCTCGACGCCTTGCGCCCCGCATGCGATAGCTGCATCGCGATGCGGACCGGCGAATGCTTGCGAATCGACGCCAGCACGGGCTTGAGCGCCGCTTCGGTCACGTCGTCCCACAGGCCGAGGTCGCCGGCCGTGATGCGCCCGTCGGGTTCGACGGCGGTCGCTTCGATGCAGAGCAGGCCCGCGCCGGACAGCGCGAGATGGCCGAGGTGAATCGTGTGCCAGTCGGTCGCCTCGCCGCGCTCGGCCGAGTACTGGCACATCGGGGAGATCACGATCCGGTTCGGAAGGGTCACGCCGCGCAGCGTGAACGGAGAAAACAGCGCAGTCATGGGTGCCGCTCGCCAGGAAAGGGAAAGAGCGGACGAGCGTAGCATGCACGCCCGAAGCCTGCTGGCAGCCGGTCTGGCAGTAAGCGGATGGTCAGGTAGCGCCGGCGTGAAGTCGGCTGCGATGGCGATGCAGCGCGCGGCAGGCAGCGGCGCACCAGCCGGCCTTGCCTGCGGACCGGTCACGCGCGGGGCCGCACGCCCGGGATCAAAGCCCGACGCTGTCGAGCCACTCCGCGAACATGCGTCGCGCGGCCGTCTCCAGCACGGGGCCGTGCTGCACGGTGTCGGCACGCAGCCGGCACGCGTCGATGCCGGGCGTCGACGCGATTTCGCCGGCGTTGCCGATCAGCCAGGGTTCGAAGCGGTCGGTGCGGATTTCCGGATGGCATTGCAGCGCCAGCACGTGCTGCCCCCACGCGAACGCCTGGTGGCGACATGCCGGTGTCGACGCGAGATGGATCGCGCCGCCCGGCAGGTCGAACGTATCGCCGTGCCAGTGCAGCACCGAGGTCGCCGCACCGTCGAGATGGCGCAGCGGCGACGCGCGGCCCGCGTCGGTGAGCGTCAGCGGCGCCCAGCCGAGCTCCTTCTGTGCGGCCGGATAGACGCGCGCACCGAGCGCGCGGGCGATGAACTGCGCACCCAGGCAGATGCCGAGGATCGGCAGCCCTGCGTCGATGCGCTGGCGCACGAGCGCCGCGAGCGGCGCGATCGACGGATACTGCGCGTCGTCGTACACGCTGAGCGGCCCGCCGAGCACCACGAGCAGCGACGGCTGGAGCGCGTCGAGCACTTCGACGCGCGACGATCCGACGTCGACATAGCGCACCCGCCGCCCGCGCTCCCCGAGCACCTGCTCGAAACTGCCGAGGTCCTCGAAATGCACGTGGCGGATCGCCACCACTTCAGCGTTCATCATCGGCCTCCCGGTCGATCGACGGACGTCAGCCGGCGAACACCTTCCAGGTCTTCTTTTGCGTCGCCGCGTCGGCTTCCTCGTGCACCGAACAGTCGAGACGCAGATCGCTGTCGGCCATCGACAGGTCGAGCGCCGCGCAGTGATGTACGGTCTTCTTCGACTGCTTGCCCGGCTGGAAATGGGCGCACGTCAGGCACATGCGCTGCGGCGGCGTCACACCGGCCACCTGCAGTTCGCGCAGCGTCTTCAGCAGCGCGCGGTACAGCGTGCCCTGCTCGTCCGCGCCGAGTTTGCCGACCGCTTTCGTCAGGAATTCCGGCCATTGCAGCGCCTTCTTCGCCGCGGTACGGCCGCGGGCCGACAGGCGCACGGCGAGCGCACGGCCGTCGTCCAGTGCGCGACGCTTCTCGACGAGCCCCTTCGTTTCGAGCGTGCTGACCGCATCGCTGGTGGTCGCAGCGGTGAGCTGCGTCTCGCGCGCGATCTCGCCGAGCCGCATCGGACCCTTGCGTTGCAGCAGCAGCACGAGGATCTCGCCCTGCGTCGGCGTGAGGCCAGCGCCTTCCGCCCAATCCCATGCCTGGCTCCGCATGGCCGTACTCAACCGCAGCAAGCTGTGGGTCACACGTCCCGAAGCCTGATTCCCGTAAACGCCTTCGCTCATAGTCTTTTCGCTTTGCCGCCGCCCGGATTGCCGAGCAGCCGTAGTGTGGAGATCGAATGTCTATCTCAAAACAGACGCTCGTTGAAGAGCGTCGACACGGCCGTCGCGAGGCACACGCGGCGGTCGCGTTCGCGGCGACCGGTGAGACACACGTCGTTCCGGTGTCCGCAAAGCCGACATTCTAAGCGAGAGCGGAAAATCGCACAGCTAAGTTATCCCCTTCATTCTGTGGAAAATCGCTGGATAACCGGTTTTTTTCGTTGTGCCGGCAATCTCTGCCGGCACCACGGCACCACGTGCAAGCATTTTCCTGTTCGGATCGGCCATCGTGGCGGCGGCCCGAGTCCACCGGGTTATCCATCCCGCAGAGCGTTGACTTTGAAGCGGAATATCGGGTTATCCACAGATTTTCAGGACGACTGGCGACGCGCCGCCCGCGAATCGGCGCCGACCGGCGTTCAGCGAATCGCCGCGCGGTCGAGCCTGTAATCTGCAAAACATTTTTTCATTCGCGCCAGCGCAGGCACTGCTGGCGAACCGTCTCGTTCAGCGATTTTTCCTGTTTGAAAACGGTTCTCAACCACGATGCGTCATTCACGCGCGCCTTCGCGAGCGCGCCGATCTCGTCGAGCGCCGCGCGCGAGCCGAGCGCGGCCGCATGCGGCGCGATCCGGTCGAGCGTGTCGAGGATGTCTTCCGCGATCGTGCGGCGCTCACCTGTCTGAGGATTGACGCAGGTGCCCTCGAGCCCGAAGCGGCACGCTTCGAAACGGTTGAATGTGTAGACGAGATAGTCGTCCTCCGACAGCTTCAGCGGCCGGTCGGTCAGCAGGTAGCGCGCGAGCGTCTGGATGTAGCACGCGATCGCGGCCGCGCGGTCGACCGACAGCGGCGTATCCATCACCCGCACCTCGATCGTCCCGTAGCCGGGCTTCGGCCGGATGTCCCAGTAGAAGTCCTTCATCGAGTTGACGACGCCCGTGTTGACCATCTTCGTGAAGTACTCCTCGAAGCTGTCCCAGGTCAGCACGAACGGCGCGCGGCCCGACAGCGGGAACGCGAATACCGAATTCAGGCGCGCCGAATGGAAGCCGGTGTCGACGTTCTGCACGAACGGCGACGACGCGGATAGCGCGATGAAGTGCGGAATGAAGCGCGACATCGAGTGCAGCAGGAACAGCGCGCTGTCCGGATCGGGACAGCCGATGTGCACGTGCTGGCCGAACACGGTGAACTGCTTGGCGAGATAGCCGTACAGCTCGGAGATGTACTGGAAGCGCGGCGCGTCGTAGATCTGCCGGTCGCTCCACTGCTGGAACGCGTGCGTGCCGCCGCCGGCCAGCCCGACATTGAGCTGGTCGGCCGCCTTCACGAGCACGTCGCGGATCGCATGCAGCTCGGAGACTGCCTGCTCGTGCGAGTGGCAGATGCCGGTCGACAGCTCGATCATGCTCTCGGTGATTTCCGGCGTGATGTTGCCAGGGAAGGTCTCCCCCTGGATCAGCCGCATCAGGTCGGATGCCGCCTTGGTCAGGTCGTAGTTGTGCGTGTTGACGACCTGGATCTCCAGTTCGACGCCGAACGTGAACGGCTCGGAATTGACGAAGGTTTCGAGTGCCATGGCAGGTTCCGGAATCAGTTTCTGTCGCTGCGCTCGCTGACCGCCGACAGGCAGCGGTACACGACGAACGGGCTGATGAGCTGCAGGATCACGATCGTGCACATCACGATCGCGCGCAGGTGCGGGTCGAAATTCGGATAGAGCTGGTAGGTGTCGTCGACGAGCAGATACGACAGCGCGGACATCGGTGTCAGCGCAATGCCAAGCGCGACGCCCTGCTTCATCCCGAGCCCGCTCGGCTTCGCGAACACGACGACGCCGGCCAGCTTCGCGACGAGTCGCGTGACGATCAGCGCGATCGCAAGCAGGCCGCCGAGCGCGATGTCGCCCCACGTGAACGACGTGAGCGTCAGCACGAACAGGATCACCGTCAGCAGCCAGCCGGCCGTGCCGAAATGCTCCGGCCACAGCTGCGGACGCGCCTCGAGGTTCTTCACGATGATGCCGGCGAGCAGCAGCGTGAGCAGCGTCGACAGCTTCAGCGCCTGCGCGACCGCGATCGCGAGCATCACGAGCCCGAACAGCGCGACGAACGAATGCTCGTCGCGCATCGTCGCGGTCATGTGGCGGAACAGGTAATTGCACGCACGCGCGACCAGATACGCGACGATGAACGAACCGGCGATCAGGTAGACGGGTTGCAGGATCGTCGCGAAAACGTTCCCGTATGCTTCCTGGTGGAGCCAGCTCGTCACGAGCTTGGTCAGCACGATCGCGTACACGCTGTTCAGCGCGGTCAGCGTGATGAGTCGCTGCGACACCTGCCCTTCCGCGCGCAGTTCGGTCTTGAGCTGGATCACCATCGACGGCGACGTCGCGATCGCGATCGCGGACAGCACGAGCGCGACCATGCCCGACACGCCGAGCGCGAGCATCACGAACAGCACGAGCACGAACGTCAGCGTCGCTTCCCCGAGGCTCGATGCAATGAGCCACGGATTGCGGCGTATCCATTTCAGGTCGAGACGGCTGCCGAGCTCGAACAGCAGCAGGCCGAGCGCGACGTCGATCAGGAGCCGCGAGGTTTCGTCGGTGCTTGCGTCGATCACGCCGAATCCGAACGATCCGGCAATCAGGCCGATCACCGCGTAGCCGGTGATGCGCGGCAACCGCCATGCGCGATAGCACAGCTCGCCGCACAGGCCCGCCGCGAACAACGCGAGCCCGGCCCAGAACACGGCATCTGGCGCGAGCGGCCAGTTGGGCAGGAATGAGAACGCCGACTTCATCGTGGTGACTTCTCCTTTGGAAGCAATCGCCAGCGGCGCGGGGTCAAGCGTCAGAAATGAGATGCGCGCCGGCTGGGTATCGCCCCGAGTGTGATTGTTGTGGTCGACGACGGCGGGACATGGGATCCGCCTCTTTCCGCCATCTGGCGGAACTGTCGTTCAGGCTGCCGATCTGGATTGTCGGCCTGGTGTGTGAACGGACTGCGCAGTCTCGAAGATTCAGATTCGAAATCGTGCCGACCGTTCCATTGAAGCATGTCCGGCGCTTGGCCGAACGAACGCGAAGGAAACCGATTGTGCCACAGCTTTTTCGCTCTGGAACCGATTGAATCGACTCGCGTCGCTGTGAGGCCCCGCAGGTCTTTGGTTTCAAAGGTTTACTTGTATATATACATAGTAGAAGTTAACAAAGTACGCACAGTTCTGTGGATAACCTCGGTTTACGCAACAAGATCAAGGTGTTGGCGCCGCCATAACCGGTTGAACAGGCTGTTTGCTCACAGGGGTTCGAGTTGAGCAACTTTCGGGCCGTTTCACAGCTGTGCGGAGTTGCCCAGTTTACGTCCACTGTGATTGCACACGAAGTGCGTGCGGATTTCGCGCGGTTATCCACAGCACCGCGTGGATAACCTTGCACAGAAAAATCAAGGAACTGTGCGATTTCGGCTGACGAGATCAGCCGATCTGGCGGCCGCGCAGTGCGCGGATCAGGAACCGGGCCGGGTCGACGGCATCGGCGAGTTCGCGCTCGAGCGGCAGCGGCTCGCCTTCGAGTTGCGACGCGATCAGTTCCGCGCCGAGCGCCGCCCACACGAGGCCGCGGGAGCCATAGCCGAATGCCCCATAGAGGCCCGCGGTACGGGGCAGGTCGCGCGCTTTCGCGCCGCTCAGTGCGCGTGCATTCGCGAGGGTCTGCGCTTCGTCGGCGAGCGGGCCAATCACCGGTACGCGATCGGCGACGACCCAACGAAACGCGACACGCCCGCGCAGCGTATCGACGTCCGGAAGTTCGCCGATCAGGCCGGGCAGCAGATGCCGGACGCGCTCGATATTCTCGATATGTCCGGCGGTGCGCATCGCCGGATCGACGTCGTCGGGTTCGAACGTCGCGCCGATCAGCAGCGTGCCGTCGTCGAGCGGCACCGCATAGCCATCGCCGATCGCGGGGCACGGCAGCGACGCCGTGCTGCCGGCCGGCAGCAGCGTGAGCTGGCCGCGCACCGGTTGCAGCGCGACATGCCGCAGCCCCGCGAGACGCACCGCATCACCCGCGTTCGCGAGCACGACGACCGGTGCTTCGGCGAGTGTCGCGCCTGCCGAATCGACGGCGCGCCACGTGTCGCCATCACGCTCGAGTCGCGCGACTTCGGTGCCGGGCAGCAGTTTCACGCGCTCGCCGGCTGCCGCCAATTGTGCTGCGCATACCCCGGCCGGCCATACGGCACCGCCGTGCGGAAACAGCAGGCCGCCGTGTGCGACCGGCAGGTTCAGATGCGCGCGGGCCGCATCGGTGTCGAGCAGCGACACGTAGTCGGACGGTGCGCCGAGCGCGTCGAACGCATCGCGCATCCGCGCGAAATCATCAGCCGATTCCGCGAGATGGATCATCCCGCGCGTGCTGCGCGCGAACGCATGGCCGGCATTTTCGAGCGCACGCCAGCGTGCGAGCGCATGCAGGAAACCGCCGCGCGTGAGACGGCTCGCGACGTTGTCGTCGCGCGTCATCAGCGGATGGAATACACCAGCCGGATTGCCCGATGCCTCGCTCGCGATCCGCTCGTGCCGCTCGATCAGCGTGACGTTCCAGCCGCGAGCGGCGAGCCGTTCGACCACCGCGCAGCCTGCCAGGCCCGCACCGATCACGATCGCTTCGCGTGCGGCAACCGGCAATGCGCGCGGCGGTTCGTGTCGGCGCATCCGCCAGCGCGGTGCATATTCGCCGGCGAGCATCGCGTACTTGCCGGCCAGTCCCGCACTCTCTCGGTAGGTGAAACCCGTTTCGTCGAGCGCTTTTTTCACCACGTCCGCGCTCGAATCCGCGGCGAAGGTCGCGTCTTCGGCGGCCACGCGTGCGAGTGCGCGAAGCAGATCGGCCGCCCACGGATCCGGGCTTTTCGCAGGCGCGAAACCGTCCAGATAGAACGCATCGGCGCGTGCGACCAGCTTCGGCAGCATCTCGCTCGCGTCGCCCAGCGCGAGCGTCAGCACGACTCGGCCAGCGTCGAATTCGAGGCGATGAAAACACGGAACGAGCATCGGCCATGCATCGGCAAGCATCTCCGCCTCTGCCGATATGGTTGTGTTGGCAACTATATGGGAAAGCACCCGGCGCAGGTCGTCGCGCGAAAACGGATGCTTCTCGAACGACACGAAATGCAGCCGCTCGCAGCGCGCGGGATCGTCGCGCCAGGCGGCCCAGGTCGCGAGGAAGTTGGCGCCCGCGCCGAACCCCATCTCGACGATCGTGAACGTGCGGCGGCCCTGCCAGCGCGCCGGCAGCCCGTTGCCCGAGATGAACACGTCGCTCGCCTGCGCGAGCGCGCCCGCGACGTTGTGATAGATGTCGCCGTACTCGGGCGAGATGAGAGCGCCGTCGTCGCGAAACGCGAGCGTGGTGGGTACGAGTCGGTCTGGCATGCGAAACAAAAAACGTGGCAGCCAAGCCTGGAAAGGGATTGCGCGGAGGTGTCCGGCGGGTCGTTGGCAAAAACCAACGGCGCGGCGCACGGCTGGACCCGGCTGCATATCCTGTCCGGTTGGCGCAGGTCAAAAAACGGGCAATCGACGATTCATTCGGCGAAATACCGATGAAAATCTTTGAAACCCTTGTCGTTATTGGGTTTGCGCTGCGCTATCATAGCAACGCCGTACCGCGGGGTGGCCGCCGGCAAGCCGGACGGCACGTCGCGCGGGCCAGGATTCGGCGCTGTGCTGTCGGAGTCTGACTCTCGACGGCACGGTTCGCGCACGTATAATCGGCGCGTTCGCGCTGTTCGTGTCAAACCTAACCTGAAAAAGGAACCTTAATGAACAAACAGGAACTGATCGACGCCGTCGCCGCCCAAACGGGCGCCAGCAAGGCTCAAACCGGCGAAACGCTGGACACGCTGCTCGAAGTCATCAAGAAGGCCGTGTCGAAGGGTGATGCGGTTCAGCTGATCGGCTTCGGCAGCTTCGGTTCGGGCAAGCGCGCAGCACGTACGGGCCGCAACCCGAAGACGGGCGAAACCATCAAGATCCCGGCAGCCAAGACGGTCAAGTTCACGGCTGGCAAGGCGTTCAAGGACGCCGTCAACAAGCGTTAATTCAGCGCCTGTTCCAGGAAAAAACCCGCCGTTCGGCGGGTTTTTTGTTGGGTGCGCGCAGCATTTTCGCCACAGTCCGCCCCACCCTTGCAAGATTTAACGGTTACTTCTCGCGTGTCGCTTTTTACCGCGTATTACGCGTGCACGATCTGCGCGTCGGGATCCTCGTCGTCGTGCTCATCGATATCCCACGTCGGGAACGGATCGTCGAACGCAGTCCATTGCGTCGCACCGAGCGCGAATTCCGCATCGGTGAGCAGGCATGCGTCGAGCTTCGCGCGCCATGCGCCGGCATCGAGCCCGATGCCGATCAGCACGAGTTCCTGACGGCGATCGCCAACCGAGCGGTCGTCGAGATCGCCCTGCCACTCCGTGCGAATTTCAGCGAGCAGCTCGTCGTCGTCCGGCCATTCCGCGCGATCCTGCGCGGCCCACCAGAGACCCGCCGGGCCATGCCGGCACACACCGCCCGCCTGCGACAGCGAACCGGCGATGTCGTTGCGCGTCGCAAGCCAGAAGAAGCCCTTGCTGCGCAGCACGCCCGGCCACTCCTGATGCAGCAGCGTCCAGAGCCGTGCCGGATGAAACGGCCGGCGCGCGCGGTAAACGAAATTGCCGATGCCGAATTCGTCCGCTTCGCCATGCACATGCGCATGATGCGGATCGTGGCACTCGGGATCGTCGCAATGCGTGTGATCGTGATCGAGCGACGCGAGCCAGCCCGGTGCGTTCGCGGCTTCGTCGAAATCGAAGCGGTCGGTGTTCAGCACTTCGTCGAGCGGCACGTTGCCGAACGTCGACACGACCTGGTGCGCACGCGGGTTGAGTCGCGCGAGGATGTGCTGCAGGCGCGCGAGTTCGTCCGCGCCGACGAGGTCGGCCTTGTTGATCACCAGCACGTCGCAGAATTCGATCTGCTCGATCAGCAGTTCGACGAGCGTGCGATCGTCTTCGTCCGATGCGGCGATGCCGCGCGTCGCGAGCGCGTCGTCGGAACCGTAGTCGCGCAGGAAATTGTAGGCGTCGACCACGGTGACGAGTGTGTCGAGCCGCGCGACGTTCGACAGCGATTCACCATCGTCGTCGACGAAGGTGAAGGTTTCGGCGATCGGCATCGGCTCCGCGATGCCGGTCGATTCGATCACGATCGCGTCGAAGCGGCCGTCCGCCGCGAGCGTGCGGATCTCGACGAGCAGGTCGTCGCGCAACGTGCAGCAGATGCAGCCGTTCGACATCTCGACGAGGCGTTCTTCGACGTGCGACAGCGCCTGCGCATCGCGCACGAGCGACGCGTCGATGTTGACCGCCGCGAGATCGTTGACGATCACGGCGACTTTCAGGCCCGCGCGGTTCGCGAGGATGTGATTGAGCAGCGTGGTCTTGCCGGCGCCGAGGAAACCGGACAGCACGGTAACGGGCAACGGCTGGGTCATTGCCGGATTCATAACGATTTGCACCAACGGAAAAGATGAAAAAGCGGCCGCAGCGCCCTGACGGGGCGCGATCGGCTTGGAGCCGGTCGCCCGAAGCCGGTCGAAACCGCAGCGTGAGATCCGCATTGTGCATCAAACGCGCGCCGGCCGAGCGGCACGACATCAGCCCGTGCTGCCGCGCGGCGTCACTGTACGGGCGGCAAAAGCTTCCACTGCGCGAGGATTCCGGCGATCTGTCGCGCGTACTTGTCGCGCAGAGACGGTGTTTCGGAATGATAGGCACCGACCGCCTGCCATGTGTTGCCGTAGCGATTCATCTTCTGGCGCAGGTGCCACGCGGCGATGTAGACGCTCTTGCACGGCTCCATCAGCGTGTCGCGGCCGATGCCGTAGCGCGACAGCGCCGACAGGTGGATCGAATTGATCTGCATCAGGCCGTAGTCGACCGAGCCGTTCGTATTCTTGTTCAGCGCGTCGGGCCGGTTGCGCGATTCCTGCCACGCGATCGCACGCAGGATCAACGGATTGACTTTCTGGTACCGGGCGGCCTCGTCGAAACAGTCCGCGCGAGCGTTTCCGCAGGCGAACCACACGCCGGCGGCGATCAACGCGATCGAAGCGAACCGTCTGTTCATGGGGCGGAAACGAAAAGGAAATGACGCAAAAAGTCGGGAAAACCCGTGTCTGTTGTACGTACGACTGGAAACGCGCCGCCCGTATCATACAGACAGTCCATCCGGTGCCGACAGGCGAAAGACGCAGCCCGTTTATACCGCATTTCCGTGTCGATTCGTCGCAAAACGACGGTGCTGGCCGAAATGCCGAGGCGGCGCAGAAAACTTACAGATTGCATACGCCATGCCGAATACATGTCGTATGTGAGACAGTCCTCGGATCAATGTGATATTTCGGACATGAAAAACTGCTAATGTCGCCTCTTTAGGACTTGGATCCCAGCACTACCGCCGGAAGTGGCCTGAGCCGGCATCGACCCATTCATCCATGACAAGAAATCGCTTCGTTATGCGGCGCATCGCCACGACCCTGATGGTCGCCGGCATCATCGTCTCGCAGGCCGCCTACGCTCAGGTCACGCTCAATTTCGTGAATGCGGATATCGACCAGGTCGCCAAGGCGATCGGCGCCGCAACCGGCAAGACCATCATCGTCGACCCCCGCGTGAAGGGGCAGCTCAATCTCGTGGCCGAACGGCCGGTGCCGGAAGAGCAGGCACTCAAGACGCTGCAATCGGCGCTGCGCATGCAGGGCTTCGCGCTCGTGCAGGATCACGGGGTGCTGAAGGTCGTGCCCGAGGCCGATGCGAAGCTGCAGGGCGTGCCGACCTATGTCGGCAATGCGCCGCAGGCGCGCGGCGACCAGGTGATCACGCAGGTGTTCGAGCTGCACAACGAATCGGCAAACAACCTGCTGCCGGTTCTGCGGCCGCTGATCTCGCCGAACAACACGGTCGCCGCGTACCCCGCGAACAATACGATCGTCGTCACCGATTATGCGGACAACGTGCGCCGCATCGCGCGGATCATCGCGGGTATCGACAGCGCCGCGGGCACGCAGGTTCAGGTCGTGCCGCTGCGCAACGCGAACGCGATCGACCTTGCAGCGCAGATGCAGAAGATGCTCGACCCGGGCGCGATCGGCAACAGCGATGCGACGCTGAAGGTGTCGGTCACGGCCGATCCGCGCACCAACTCGCTGATGCTGCGCGCATCGAACGGCGCGCGCCTTGCCGCCGCGAAGCGCCTCGCGCAGCAGCTCGACGCACCGAGTGCGGTGCCTGGCAACATGCACGTCGTGCCGCTGCGCAACGCCGATGCGGTGAAGCTCGCGAAGACGCTGCGCGGGATGCTCGGCAAGGGCGGCAACGACAGCGGCTCGTCCGCGTCGTCCAACGATGCGAACAGCTTCAACCAGAACGGCGGCTCGTCGTCGAGCGGCAACTTCTCGACCGGCACGTCCGGCACCCCGCCGCTGCCGTCCGGCGGCCTCGGCGGCTCGTCTTCGTCGTCGTCCTACGGCAGCGGTGCGTCGGGTAGCGGCGGCATCGGCAGCGGCGGCCTGCTCGGCGGCGACAAGGAAAAGAACGACGACAACCAGCCGGGCGGGATGATCCAGGCCGACGCGGCAACCAACTCGCTGATCATCACCGCGTCGGACCCGGTCTACCGGAACCTGCGCTCGGTGATCGACCAGCTCGACGCGCGCCGTGCGCAGGTCTATATCGAAGCGCTGATCGTCGAGCTGAACTCGACGACGCAGGGCAACCTCGGCATCCAGTGGCAGGTCGCGAGCGGCCAGTTCCTCGGCGGCACGAACCTGGCGGCAGCGGCCGGCAACGTGGCGGGCAACAGCATCATCAACCTGACCACGGGCGGCACGGCGGCCACCACCGGACTGGCCGCCAATCTCGCCAACCTGAACCAGGGCCTCAACATCGGCTGGCTGCACAACATGTTCGGCGTGCAGGGGCTCGGCGCACTGCTGCAGTATTTCGCCGGCGTGAGCGACGCGAACGTGCTGTCGACGCCGAACCTGATCACGCTCGACAACGAGGAAGCGAAGATCGTCGTCGGCCAGAACGTGCCGATTGCGACCGGTTCGTATTCGAACCTGACGAGCGGTACGACGAGCAACGCGTTCAATACGTACGACCGTCGCGACGTCGGCCTGACGCTGCACGTGAAGCCGCAGATCACCGACGGCGGGATCCTGAAGCTGCAGCTCTACACTGAGGATTCGGCGGTCGTCAGCGGCACCACCAACGCGCAGACCGGCCCGACCTTCACGAAGCGTTCGATCCAGTCGACGATCCTTGCGGACAACGGCGAGATCATCGTGCTCGGCGGCTTGATGCAGGACAACTACCAGGTATCGAACAGCAAGGTGCCGCTGCTCGGCGACATTCCGTGGATCGGCCAGTTGTTCCGCTCGGAATCGAAGCAACGCCAGAAGACCAACCTGATGGTGTTCCTGCGCCCGGTGATCATCTCCGACCGCAGCACCGCTCAGGAAGTCACGGCGAACCGTTACGACTACATCCAGGGCGTGACGGGCGCGTACAAGTCGGACAACAACGTGATCCGCGACAAGGACGATCCGGTCGTCCCGCCGATGCCGATCGGTCCGAGCCAGGGCGGCACGGCCGCGGGCAACCTGTTCGATCTCGACAAGATGCGTCGCCAGCAGGTGCAGCGCCAGGTGGCGCCGGTGCCGGCCCAGCCGTTGCCGGAGGCGACGCCCGCGCAGCCGCAAAGCGTGCCGCAGCAGTCGATGCCGCAACAACCGCTGACCGCCACGCCGGGAGCCTCGCAGTGAGCGACGTGCTCGCGTCCTCGCCCCAAGACGGCGCGCCGGGCGACCGGCAGCCGCCGTCGCCGCTCGCCGCGCGTCTGTTGCCGTACGGCTTCGCGAAGAGCGGCCAGGTGCTGATCGCGCACCAGCTCGACGACACGCTCGAGGTGTGGATCAGCGAACGCACGAACGATGCGGCGCTCGCCGAAATCGCACGCAACTTCGGCTCGATCTCCGTGCACCGCGTGCCGGCCGACGAGCTCGCGCAGGCGATCAACCAGGCATACGCGCGCCAGGACGGCAGCGCGGCGCAGATCGTCGGCGAGGTCGAAGGCGAAGTCGACCTGTCGCGGCTGATGCAGGACATCCCCGAAGTCGAGGATCTGCTCGAGTCGGAAGACGACGCGCCGATCATCCGGATGATCAACGCGCTGCTCACGCAAGCGGCGCGCGAACAGGCGTCGGACATTCACATCGAGCCGTTCGAGAATGCGTCGGTCGTGCGGTTTCGCGTCGACGGCACGCTGCGCGACGTCGTGCGTCCGAAGAAGGCGCTGCACGGCGCGCTGATCTCGCGGATCAAGATCATGGCGCAGCTCGACATCGCCGAGAAACGCCTGCCGCAGGACGGCCGCATCACGCTGCGCGTCGGCGGCCGGCCGGTCGACGTGCGCGTGTCGACGCTGCCGACCGGGCACGGCGAGCGCGCGGTGCTGCGTCTGCTGGAAAAGGATGCGCAGCGCCTGAACCTCGAAGCGCTCGGGATGGGCCGCGACACGCTCGTCCAGTTCGACAAGCTGATCGGCCGCCCGCACGGGATCGTGCTGGTGACGGGCCCGACCGGCTCGGGCAAGACGACGACGCTGTACGCGTCGATGTCGCGGCTCGAAACGGCGACGACCAACATCATGACCGTCGAGGATCCGATCGAATACGACCTGTCCGGCATCGGCCAGACGCAGGTGAACGAGCGGATCGGGATGACCTTTGCCCGTGCGCTGCGTTCGATCCTGCGTCAGGATCCGGACGTGATCATGATCGGCGAAATCCGCGACCTCGAAACCGCGCAGATCGCGGTGCAGGCGTCGCTGACGGGCCACCTCGTGCTCGCGACGCTCCACACGAACGACGCCGCGTCCGCCGTCACGCGTCTGACCGACATGGGCGTCGAGCCGTACCTGCTCGCGTCGTCGCTGCTCGGCGTGCTCGCGCAGCGCCTGGTGCGCCAGCTATGCCCCGTGTGCAAGGAAGAACGGCATGAAGACGGCCGTACCGTGTGGCATCCGGTCGGCTGCGCCAAGTGCGGGCATTCGGGCTATGCGGGCCGGCGCGGCGTGTATGAACTGCTGGTGATCGACGACTCGATCCGCTCGCTGATCCACCGCAACGCGGCCGATGCGGAGATTCTCGCCGCGGGCCGCGCGGAAGGGATGCGCACGCTGCGCGACGACGCGGAGCGCTGGCTCGCGGCCGGCGCGACGTCGCTCGAGGAAGTGCTGCGCGTGACGGGAGGCGCATAGCGCGATGCCGGCATTCCGTTTCGAAGCAATCGATTCCGCGGGACGCGCGCAGAAAGGCGTGATCGATGCCGACAGCGCGCGCGCCGCGCGCGGCCAGTTGCGCACGCAGGGGCTCACGCCGCTCGTCGTCGAGCCGGCCGCAAGCGCGAGCCGCGGCGCGCGTTCGCAGCGCCTCGCGTTCGGCCGCAAGCTGTCGCAGCGCGAGCAGGCGATCCTCACACGCCAGCTCGCGAGCCTGCTGATCGCGGGGCTGCCGCTCGACGAGGCGCTCGGCGTGCTCACCGAGCAGTCCGAACGCGACTACATCCGCGAACTGATGGCCGCGATCCGCGCGGAAGTGCTCGGCGGCCATTCGCTCGCGAATGCGCTGGGCCAGCATCCGCGCGACTTCCCGGAGATCTACCGCGCGCTCGTCGCGGCGGGCGAGCACACCGGCAAGCTCGGCATCGTGCTGTCGCGTCTGGCCGACTACATCGAACAGAGCAACGCGCTGAAGCAGAAGATCCTGCTCGCGTTCACGTATCCAGGGATCGTCACGCTGATCGCGTTCGGCATCGTCACGTTCCTGCTGAGCTACGTCGTGCCGCAGGTCGTCAACGTGTTCGCGAGCACCAAGCAGCAGTTGCCGCTGCTGACGATCGTGATGATGGCGCTGTCGGATTTCGTGCGGCACTGGTGGTGGGCGATCCTGATCGCGGTCGCGCTCGTCGTGTGGTTCGTGAAGGCGACGCTGTCGCGCGACGGGCCGCGGCTCGCGTTCGACCGCTGGGTGCTGACCGCGCCGCTCGCGGGCAAGCTCGTGCGCGGCTACAACACGGTGCGCTTCGCGAGCACGCTCGGGATCCTGACCGCGGCCGGCGTGCCGATCCTGCGCGCGTTACAGGCGGCCGGCGAGACGCTGTCGAACCGCGCGATGCGCGCGAACATCGACGATGCGATCGTGCGCGTGCGCGAAGGCTCCGCGCTGTCGCGCGCGCTGAACAACGTGAAGACGTTTCCGCCGGTGCTCGTGCACCTGATCCGTTCCGGCGAAGCGACGGGCGACGTGACGACGATGCTCGACCGCGCGGCGGAAGGCGAGGCGCGCGAGCTCGAGCGGCGCACGATGTTCCTGACGAGCCTGCTCGAGCCGCTCCTGATCCTGGCGATGGGCGGCATCGTGCTCGTGATCGTGCTGGCCGTGATGCTGCCGATCATCGAGCTGAACAATATGGTGCAGTGACAGCCTGACCGGCGGTCAGGCCGCCATCGTTCAACGCACGTAGATCGCGGGGGACGGTGTGTTGGCGGGGAGCTGGATTTTGGCGCGGGCGCCGTTGCGGTCGACGATGATCGAGCGGCTGCGGACTTCGGCGAGCTTCGCGCCGGGCGTGACCTCGGCGCCGAGCGACACGGCACGCGGCGGTTCGCCGCCGATGCCGACGATCGCGGCGCCGCCATGATCGAGCGCGAGAATGCCGAACAGGTGGATGTCCTGCACGGGATTCTTGTCGAGCTGACCGCCGAAGAGCGTGGCGGCGTCCTCGGTGCGGATCGGCAGCCGCGCGGCGGCGGCGGGCAGCGGCGCTTCGCGGGCCGACAGCGTGACGACCCAGTAGGTGGCCGTCGCGCACAAACCCGCGAAGAGGGCTAGGGAGAGGATCCGGATCGAGAGCGCGTTCATGCGCGCTATTGTACGGATCTATGTGAAATTTGCGTTGGGTGAAAGCCCTCGGCGATGCGCGCCTTACAATGCGTGCTCCGCGCCCGGGGGAAACGGAAGCTTGCCGTCAGGCAAACGTCCGCAATGCGCCGGGTGCGTCACTCAATCGACGATATTTTTTGGAAAGAGGTAGTCAGTCATGCAAACGTGGATCACTCGCCGTAATGCGGCCGTGCGCCGTCAGCGCGGTTTCACGCTGATCGAGATCATGGTGGTGGTCGCGATCCTCGGGATCCTGGCGGCACTGATCGTGCCGAAGATCATGAGCCGTCCCGACGAAGCGCGCCGTATCGCCGCGAAGCAGGACATCGGCACGATCATGCAGGCGCTCAAGCTGTACCGTCTCGACAACGGCCGCTATCCGACCCAGGAACAGGGTCTGAACGCGCTGACCCAGAAGCCGTCCACCGATCCGATCCCGAACAACTGGAAGGACGGCGGCTATCTCGAGCGCCTGCCGAACGATCCGTGGGGCAACGGGTACAAGTACCTGAACCCGGGCGTGCACGGCGAGATCGACGTGTTCAGCTACGGCGCCGACGGCAAGGAAGGCGGCGAGAGCAACGATTCCGACATCGGCTCGTGGCAGTAAGCCCGCACTGACCGATCCGACGTTCGTCCCCGTTCTTCATTCATGCCTGCCCTTCGCACACCCTTGCGCTCCGCTCGCGCTCGCCGCGATGCCCGCGACAGCCGTGTGCGTCGCGGCGTGCCCGTGAGCGCGGCGCACGCGCGTGCACGCGGCTTCACGCTGCTCGAGATGCTGGTCGTGCTCGTGATCGCGGGCCTGCTGGTGTCGCTCGCGTCGCTGTCGCTGACGCGCAACCCGCGCACCGACCTGCGCGAGGAAGCGCAGCGCATCGCGTTGCTGTTCGAGACGGCCGGCGACGAAGCGCAGGTGCGCGCCCGCCCGATCGCATGGCAGCCGACCGCGCACGGCTTCCGTTTCGACGTGAGCTCGCCCGATGGCTGGCGCACGCTGCGCGACGACCTGCTGCGCCCGCGCGACTGGGACGGCGGCGTCACGGGCGCCGACATCGACTATCCGGGGTCGGACACGCGCGCGAGCCGCGTCGTGTTCGGCACCGAAAGCATCGACACGCCGGTGCGCGTGACGCTGCATTCGGCGGTCGGCAGCGCGACGATCGTCGGCACCGGCAACGGCCGCTACGAGGTGCAATGACGATGCGTCGTCGCCTGCCCTTCCCGGCTTCTTCTTCCCGAGGCTTCACGATGATCGAGGTGCTGGTCGCGCTCGCGATCATCGCGGTCGCGCTCGCCGCGTCGATCCGCGCGGTCGGTACGATGGCGACCAATGCATCCGATCTTCATCGCCGGCTGCTCGCCGGCTGGAGCGCCGACAACGCGCTCGCGCAGCTGCGCCTCACGCATGCGTGGCCGGAGGTCGGCGAACAGAGCTTCGATTGCTCGCAGGGCAACGTGCAGCTAGTCTGCACGCAGCGCGTGAGCACGACGCCGAACCCGGTGTTCCGGCGCGTGCAGGTGTCGGTGAGCATGCCGGGGCGCGCCGGCGTGCTCGCGCAAATGGTGACGGTGGTCGCGAATGAAACCAGCCGTCCGCTCTGACGCGCCGATGCGGCGCCGGCCCGTGCGTTCCGTCGGCTCGCGCCGCGTGCGCGGCTTCACGCTGATCGAACTGATGATCGCGATCGCGATCCTCGCGGTGGTCGCGATCCTGTCGTGGCGCGGGCTCGACCAGATCATGCGCGGTCGCGACAAGGTCGCGTCCGCGATGGAGGACGAGCGCGTATTCGCGCAGATGTTTGACCAGATGCGCATCGACGCGCGGCTCGCCGCGACCGACGACGAAGCCGGCCAGCCGGCGATCGGCGTTGCCGGCAACACGCTGCAGATCGTCCGCGAACTCGACGTGCCGGGCGCCGCGCCGCGGCTGCAGGTGGTCCGCTACCGGATCGCCGGCGGGCGTGTCGTGCGCTATGCGTCGCCGCCGCTCGACGATGCGAACCGCCTGCGCGACGTGCTGAAGGACAGCAGCGTCGACGGCTGGAGCTGGGTCGCGCTGATGGGCGGCGTCGGTGCGATCGACGCGAAGCTGTACGTGCCGCGCGTCGGCTGGACCACCAACCTGCAGGCGGCCAGCGACGCGCTGTCGCAGAACAACGATGCGCTGAAGGTGCCGCAGATCGGCAACGCGCCGCCGACGCGCGCGGTGACCGGGCTGCAGGTCAGCATTGGCGCGACGTCGCTGCGCGTGCCCGTCACGCGCATCTTCCTCGTCGGGGAATGACGATGCGCACGCGCCCTCACCGTTTCCGCTTCGCCGCGCGCGCGCATGCACGCCGCGAGCGCGGCGCGGCGATCATCACCGCGCTGCTCGTCGTCGCGCTGTCGGCGATCCTCGTGTCGGGGATGCTGTGGCGCCAGCAGGTGCAGATTCGCCGCATCGAGAACCAGCGCGTGATCGCGCAGGCGCAGTGGGTCGCGCGCGGCGCGCTCGACTGGACGCGCATGATCCTGCGCTCCGAAGGCGACACGGCGCCCGGCATCACCTATCTCGGCGGGATCTGGGCCGTGCCGATCGCGAAGACCAAGCTGTCGGACTTCCTTGGCCGGATCGGCGCGCCGAACGACAACGGCGGCCAGGATACCTATATCTCCGGATCGATCGAGGACGCGCAGGCGAAGTACAACCTGCGCAACCTCGTGTCGTCGCCGGCGCCCGGCGTGCTGCAGCTCAACGTGATGCAGATCAAGGCGTTCCAGCGGCTGCTGGCGACGCTCGGCTACGACGGCGTATTCGCGAAGCGGATCGCGCTGCAGATGCGCGCGGGTTTGATGCATTCGGCGACGCGCTTCCAGACGCCGACGCTGCCCGGCGCCGGTACAGCCGCGACCGCGCCGGTGGCGGGCGGCGACATGCAGGCCGGCAACTTCACCGACGAACCCGGGATGTCCGACGGCGACCGCGGGCCCGCGCCGCTCGTGATGACGGGCGTCGACAGCCTGCTCGACGTCGATGGCGTGACGCCCGAGATGGTCGCGCGGCTGCGCCCGTTCGTCACCGTGCTGCCAACCACGACGCCGGTGAACATGAACACCGCGCCGGCCGAGGTGATCGCGGCGCTGGTGCCGGGGATGAGCGTGTCGTCCGCGCAGGCGCTCGTGTCGCGCCGCGAGACCGTGTTTTTCCGCAACGTCGGCGACGTGCAGCTCGCGCTGCGCGGCGCCGGCGCGCCGAACGTGACGATCGACTCGAGCCTCGTCGACGTCAATTCCAGCTATTTCATCGTGCATGGCCGGATCCAGCACGATCGGGCGGAGGTCGATCGCACCTCGCTCGTGTATCGTGATCCGACCACGCACTCGACGCGGGTCGTGCGCATCCGCGACCAGCTATAACGACGCCATTCGGGAGAGGAGCTCTTGAGCACGCTGATTGTTTCTTTGCCGCCGCGCGAGCCGGCCGTGCCGTTGCAGGAATGGCAGTGGCCCGAGCTGCCGTTCACGCTCGTGGACAAGGCCGGCCAGGTGCAGCGCGCGGGCCGTGCCGCGCTCTCGCTGCTGCCGCGCGCGAACGCGACGCTGCTGATCGTCGCCGCGCGCGACGTGCTGCTGCTGGCCGCGACCGTGCCGCCGCTCAAGGGACCGAAGCTGCGCCAGGCGCTGCCCAACATTGTCGAGGATCAGCTGATCCAGGATCCGCTCGGCTGCCATATCGCGCTCGATCCGGTCGCGTTGCCCGACGGCCGCCGCGTGCTGGCCGTCGTCGACCGCGCATGGTTCCGCACGATCTGCGACGCGTTCAGCGCGGCCGGCCACCGGCACCTGAGCGCGGTGCCCGCGACGCGCTGCCTGCCCGCGCCGCGCGCGGCGGCGGCGGACGCTGCGTCGCAGACGCTCGCCGACGGTGAGGCCACGCAAGCCGACGCGGTCCCGAATGCGGCCGAGCCCCTCACTCGCCCGACGGCGGTGGCCGCGGTGCTGGGCCTCGCGACGACGGTCGAACCGGCACTCGTCGAAGCCGGCGCGCAGCCGACCGCGGCCGGTGCGCCGCGTCTCGAACTTGCGATTGCGCGCGGCGCGCTCGGCGAAGGTTTCGCGGCACCCGCGTCGCGCGCCGGCGGCACGCTGGCCGCGCTCGCGGGCGGCGGCGACGTCGAACTGTACGAACTCGGCGAGCCGGGCGCGGAGCCGCGCCTCGCATCGGTCGGGCGCGCCGACGGCCCGCTGCTGCCGGGCGCGCAACCGCTGTCGTTCGACGCGTTCGCGCGGCGTGCGCTCGCCGAGCGCTTCGATCTGTGCCAGTTCGAATTCGAATCGCAGCCGTGGCGCTTCGATCGCGCGACGGTGAAGCGCCTGCGCGTGCCGATCGCGCTGGCCGCGGTAACGCTCGGCGTCGCGGTGATCGGGATGAACCTGCACTGGTGGAAGCTCGCGCGCGAGCGCGATGCACTGTCCGCGCAGATCACCGAGACACTCCTGTCCGCATTCCCGAAGACGACGACGGTGCTCGATCCGCCCGCGCAGATGCAGCGCCAGCTCGACCAGCTGCGCCTGGCCGCAGGCGAGCTGTCACCGAACGATTTCCTCGCGCTGGCGAGCGGGTTGTCGCGTTCGATGGGCGCGCTGCCGCTGAACGGAATCGCGTCGCTCGATTATCACGACCGGCGGCTCGACGTCGGCTTCAAGCCGGAGGTCAAGGTCGACCCCGATTTCCCGCAGCGTCTCGCGCGTAACGGGCTGGCCGGCGAAGTCGACAGCAGCACCGGCAAATGGACGATCCGGAGCCGCTCATGAAGACGGAACAACTGAACCAGATGCTGGCCCAGTTCTGGGGCGAGCGCACGCCGCGCGAGCGCACGCTGCTCGGCTGGGGCGGCGCCGTGCTGGCCGTCGCGATCGCGTATTCGGTGCTGTGGTCACCCGCGCAGGAAGGCCGCTCGCGCATTCGGCACGCGCTGCCGACGATGCGCCGCGAACTCGCGCAGATGACCGCACAGGCCAACGAGGCGAAATCGCTGACGGCCGCCGCGCAAGGCGTCGCGCCGACCGGCCTCGCGCTGAAGGACGCGCTCACCGCGTCGCTGTCCGATCACGGGCTGCAGGGCGCGCAGGTGCAGGTCGTCGGCAACGGCGTGCAGGTCCAGATGAAGAATGTGCCGTTCCCGGTGTGGACGCAGTGGCTCGACGACGCGCGCCGGCAGTTCAAGGTGCAGGTCGGCGAAGCGCACGTGACCGGGCTGAAGGAAGACGGCCAGGTCGACCTGACGGCCGTGATGCAACCCTCGACACAGAAATGACGCGGTGGATGAAGCCAGCGACGGTCGGCCGATGAGGCCGGGGATCAGGCGGCTCGCCGCCGCAGTGCCGTGGGTCGTGGCAGGCGGGCTCGCGACGGCGCTGACGCTCGTCGCGCTCGCGCCGGCCGCGTGGATCGCGCCGCAGTTCGCGCGCGCGACCGGCGCTCACGTGAACCTCGTCGATCCGGACGGATCGCTGTGGCACGGTTCGGGCACGCTGATGCTCGCGCCGGGCGCGGACCAGAGCGCAGCGACGCTGCTGCCCGGCCGGGTCCAATGGACCACGCGCTTCTGGCCGCTGCTGACCGGACGCGTGCAGATGCGCATGCGGCAGACCGAGGCGATGCCCGACGCCGTCACGCTCGACGCGACGTGGCGTGGCGCGGTGCTGTCGGCGGGCTCGATGGCCGTGCCCGCGTCGCTGCTGGCGGGGCTCGGCACGCCGTTCAACACGCTCGACCTGCAGGGCGACGTGCGGCTCGGCTGGACCGACTGGCGGATGATCGGCAACAACGCGTTCGGCCAGCTGACGGTGACGATCGATTCGATGAGTTCGCGCGTGTCGCGCGTGAAACCGCTCGGGTCGTACCGCGCGGTGCTGCAGGCGAAGGGGGCTGACGCCGATCTCGACCTGTCGACGACGCAGGGCCCGCTGTTCCTCG
Source organism: Burkholderia ambifaria (assembly GCF_001443045.1). Taxonomy (GTDB): domain Bacteria; phylum Pseudomonadota; class Gammaproteobacteria; order Burkholderiales; family Burkholderiaceae; genus Burkholderia; species Burkholderia ambifaria_A. Next base: position 94,715 of record NZ_LKPJ01000018.1, read on the forward strand.
ACGGGCACGGCAGCTTCGGCCCCGGCCAGGGATCGTTTCGTGGCACCGCGCATGCGGCGCCCGAGCAGCAGGCGAATCTCGCGGGGCTGCTGAACCTGCTCGGCCATCCGATCGGCAACAACCAGGTGTCGCTGATCTTCGGCGACGCGACGCGCTAAACGCGCGCCGGCCTCTCCTTTTCCCCGTTACTTCTGAGCGAGCGGTGCGGCGGCCGACGGTGCGGTCGCGGCCGGCGCCGCCGCACCGGACGCCGGCACCGGTGCCGGCGCAGCCATGTCGCCCGTTTCGCGCGCCATGTCCGATGCATCCCAGCCGCCGCCGAGCGCCTTCACGAGCCCGACCGACGACACCATCCGCTGCCCGGCGATCGTCGCAAGCTTCTGCTGCGCGGTGAACGCGGTGGTCTGCGCGGTCAGTACGTTCAGGTAGGCGACCGTGCCGGCCTTGTACTGGTTCGTAACGATCGCGAGCGCGTGCTCGGCGCTGTCGACGGCTTGCCGCTGCACGTCGACCTCCTGCGCGAGGATGCGCTGCGACGCGAGGTTGTCCTCGACGTCCTGGAACGCGGTCAGCACCGCGAGGCGATACGCGGCGACGTCCTGATCGTAGGTCGCGCGCGCGGCATCGGTCTGCGCGGCGCGCAGCCCGGCGTCGAACAGCGTCGCCGCCAACTGCGGGCCGACCGTCCAGAACCGCGCGGGCAGCGTGAACAGTTGCGACCACACCGAGCTCTGGAAGCCGCCGGTGGCCGACAGCGTGAGCGTCGGGAAGAACGCGGCGATCGCGACGCCGATCTGCTCGTTCGCGGCCGCCGCGCGGCGCTCGGCCGCTGCGATGTCGGGCCGGCGCTCGAGCAGCGCGGACGGCACGTCGACCGGCGTGATCGGCGGTTGCGCCGCGAGCGGGTTCGGCGGCAGCGAGAACGTCGACGCCGGTTCGCCGATCAGCGTCGCGATCGCATGCTCGTACTGCGCGCGCGCGACGCCGTTGTCGATCGATGCGGCCTGCGCGCTCTGCAGCTGCGTCTGCGCCTGGATCACGTCCGCGCGCGCGGCGACACCCTGCGCATACTGGTTCTGCGTGAGCTTCAGCGATTCGCCGTACGACTTCACAGTGTCGTCGAGCAGCTTCTGCAGCGCATCGGACGTGCGCAGCTGGAAGTAGGTCTGCGCGAGCAGCGCCTGCTGCGACAGCCGCGCGTTCGCGAGATCGGCCGCGGCGGCCGCTTCGCCGGCGCGCTGCGCGCTGACGCTGCGGCTCACCTTGCCCCAAAGGTCGGGCTCCCAGCTCGCATCGAGGCCGACGCTATAGCTGTTGCTGATCGACGAACTGCTGCTGAAACTCGACGCGCTCGACGACGTGGACACGCGCCCCGTGCGTGAGCGCGAGCCCGACGCGGTTAGCCCGACGGTCGGGAAATACGCGGCGCGCGCCTCGGTGACGAGCGCGCGGGCCTGCCGGTACGCGGCGGCCGATTGCGCGATGGTCTGGTTCGACGCGTTGAGCTTGCCGATCAGTGCATCGAGCTGCGGATCGTCGTAGACGCTCCACCACGGACCGCGGTCGGTCCGGTCGGCGGGCTGCGCGACCTTCCAGCCGGCCGGCGCTTCCTTGAAGGCCGCCGGGATCGACGTGTCGGGCCGGTGATAGTCGGGCCCGACGGCGCAGCCGGCGAGCAGCACGGCCGTCGCAACGGCGACGGCGGCGCTCAGCGGGCGAAAGGCGCGCGGGAGGGGGGCGTACGGCATCGTGGTTTTCCTGTCTGGGCGCGATGGCCGGCGAACGGTGTCGCGCGGTGCGGTCGCGCATGCGGTCGTTCTGCCGCTGGCGGACAAATGGTAACTGACGGCGGGGAAGCTGCGCAGCCCTAAGGGTACGGTGCGCGGCGGCACGAATGTGTTACCGGCGCGGTCGGCCGGTTTACCGGTCATTACGGATCGCTTGCGCGCGTGACGGGAAGGGAATGCGGCGCAGACGACGCCGGGCCACGGGGCGTGGCCGGGCGTTCAGTCGGGATGGCCGGCGCGGCGCGGCTTCAGTGGCAGCACACGGGCACCGGAACGGGATCGGCGGCGGGCCGCCATGTCGACGGCTCCGTTACCGCCGGCCGGCCCGTGCGGCGAGCGCCGCCCTTCGCGTTGCGCTGCCGGCGATGATCGAACCATGCGAACCCGAGCGCCGCGAGCGATCCGCCCGGTACCACCAGCATCGTCACGTACAGCGCGATCTTCCAGCCGCGGTGCGGCCCGGAGAACACATGATGAGCGGTATCGGTCAGGTTGCGGCGCAGCGCGCCGGCGGCATTTTTCAGGAACAGCATCGCGAACATCCTCTGGGGTCCCGGCAGCGCGGGCTAAGCGGTCAGAACATAGTCTCCGGCAGTGCAACACGCACGTCGTAACTGGTTGACTGAAATAATATTGACCAAGCAATCATTTTTCAAGATACTGGGCGCGTTCTGACCTGAAATGCACTGTTGCTGCGCGCGCAATCGCAATGAACGGCGGCCTCTACGATCCCGATACCATCGCACTGGAAACGAGCCTCGGTTATTACCTGACCAAGGCGCGGCAGGCGCTCGTCGAGCGGATGGATCGCGCGCTCGAGCCGTACGACCTCACCGCGCAGCAAATCGGCGTGATCCTGCTGTTGTCGCGCGGCTATGCGCGCACGCCGTTCGAGCTGTCGCGCAAGATGTCGTACGACAGCGGCTCGATGACGCGGATGCTCGACCGCCTCGAGCGCAAGGGCCTCATCGCGCGCTCGCGCAGCGAACAGGATCGCCGGGTGATCGAGCTGACGCTGACCGAACGCGGCGCCGAGGCGGCCCGCGCACTGCCGTCGCTGATTGCGACCGCGCTGAACGCGCAGCTCGCCGGCTTCTCGGCCGACGAACTCGCGACACTCACCGGCCTGCTGCAGCGATTCATCGCCAACGGGCCCGGCGACGCCGGCTGCCCGAAACCCGACGAACCGGACTGCTGAACGCGGAAGGCCCGATGTCTAGGTTAAGCATTCGCTTATTTCTCTGTCTGGGCAGAAGATGACAAGACACATGCTCCGTCTCTCCCCTTATCCGTCCCACCCGGCCGGGCCGCGCGGTAGCGCGCGCCCGTGCGCCGTATCGGCGCGTCGCGCGCGCCGCGTCTAGGAGATTCCGATGTCCGCCACCACGGCATCCGCCGCACCGCCTGCCGCCGCACCCGCGCCGCTCACCGGCGGCGCGCTCGCGCTCCTCACCGTCGGGCTCGCGCTCGGCACTTTCATGGAAGTGCTCGACACGTCGATCGCGAACGTCGCTGTGCCGACCATCTCGGGCAGCCTCGGCGTCGCGACCAGCGAAGGCACGTGGGTGATCTCGTCGTATTCGGTCGCGTCCGCGATCGCGGTGCCGCTGACCGGCTGGCTCGCGCGGCGGGTTGGTGAGGTGCGCCTGTTCACGCTGTCGGTGCTCGCGTTCACGATCGCGTCGGCGCTATGCGGCCTCGCGTCGAACTTCGAGACGCTGATCGCGTTCCGGTTGCTGCAGGGCCTCGTGTCGGGCCCGATGGTGCCGCTGTCGCAGACGATCCTGATGCGCAGCTACCCACCCGCGAAGCGCGGGCTCGCGCTCGGACTATGGGCGATGACGGTGATCGTCGCGCCGATCTTCGGCCCGTTGCTGGGCGGCTGGATCAGCGACAACTACACGTGGCCGTGGATCTTCTACATCAATCTGCCGATCGGCGTGTTCTCGGCGACCTGCGCGTACTTCCTGCTGCGCGGCCGCGAGACGAAGACGACCAAGCAGCGAATCGACGCGATCGGCCTCGCGCTGCTCGTGATCGGCGTGTCGTGCCTGCAGATGATGCTCGACCTCGGCAAGGATCGCGACTGGTTCAACTCGACCTTCATCGTCGCGCTTGCGCTGATCGCGGTCGCGTCGCTCGCGTTCATGCTCGTGTGGGAGGCGACCGAGAAGGAGCCGGTGGTCGACCTCTCGCTCTTCAAGGACCGCAACTTCGCACTCGGCGCGCTGATCATCTCGTTCGGCTTCATGGCGTTCTTCGGCTCGGTCGTGATCTTCCCGTTGTGGCTGCAGACGGTGATGGGCTACACGGCCGGCAAGGCGGGCCTCGCGACCGCGCCGGTCGGGTTGCTCGCGCTCGTGCTGTCGCCGCTGATCGGGCGCAACATGCACCGGCTCGACCTGAGGATGGTCGCGAGCTTCGCGTTTATCGTGTTCGCGGGCGTGTCGGTCTGGAATTCGACGTTCACGCTCGACGTGCCGTTCAACCACGTGATCCTGCCGCGGCTCGTGCAGGGGATCGGCGTCGCGTGCTTCTTCGTGCCGATGACGACGATCACGCTGTCGAGCATCTCCGACGAGCGGCTTGCGAGCGCGTCGGGGCTGTCGAACTTCCTGCGCACGCTGTCCGGTGCGATCGGCACCGCGGCCAGCTCGACGTTCTGGGAAAACGATGCGATCTACCACCACGCACGGCTGTCGGAATCGGTGAGCGTCTACGCACAGAACACCACCGACTACCAGGGCGCGCTCGCGCAGCTCGGGATCGTCGGGCAGACGGCCAACGCGCAGCTCAACCAGCTCGTCACGCAGCAGGGCTTCATGATGGCGACCAACGACTTCTTCCACCTGTCGGCGGGCGTGTTCATCGCGCTCGCGGCGCTCGTGTGGATCACCAAGCCGAAGAAGGGCGCGGGGCCGGCGATGGGGCACTGACCGCGCGGCGGGCCGCGCTGGCGCGTGCTCCCGCTCGTTTCCCGGGCCGTTGCGCCGCCCGCGTCGCGGGCGTCACTCCCTCGCCCGCAACCCGCCAAAGGCCAGATCGTCGCCCGACGCAATTGGAAGCGTCGCCCGCGCGACATCAAGCCATGCACGCGCCGCGTGCGACAGGTAGCCCTTCTTCAACCAGCCGAGCGCGATTGCCCAGGTGATCTCCGGCTCGACGATCGGCCGGCACGTGAACTGCCGCGCATCGAGCCGCCGGCAGTATGGCTCCGGCAGCAGCGCGATGCCGACGCCCGCGTGCACCAGCGCGGCCATGAAGTCCCAATGACCGCTGCGGCTCACGATCGACGGCGTGAACCCGACCTGCCGGCACGCGTCGAGCACCGCATCGTGCAGCGCGAGGCTTTCCGCATAGAACACGAACGACTCGCGCGCGAGATCGGCGAGCGGCACGGCCGCGTGGTCTTCCCAGCGCGACTCGCGCGGCGCGACGAGCCACAGCGGCGCGCGCACCATCGGCAGCCGGTCGAACGTGCCGGGATCGACCGGCTCCAGCAGCCCGCCGAGCTCCAGCTCGCCCGACATCAGCGCAGCCTCGATCATCCGCGCACCCTGCTCGAACAGCTTCAGCTCGATGTTCGGATAGCGCTGCTTGTACGCGGCGATGATCGGCGTGAACAGTGACCCGCCAAGCGGCGGGATGCCGATCGTCAGCTCGCCGCGCCCGAGCGTGCCCAGATCGTTTAGCTCCGACTGCAGCTGCGCCTGCGCGGCGAGCACGTCCTGGCCGCGCTGGAACACGATTCGCCCCGCGTCGGTCAGCACCATCTGCCGGCCGTCGCGCAGCAGCAGCGGCGAGCCGATCTCGTCCTCGAGCGCCTTCACCATCTTGCTGATGGTCGGCTGCGTGACGAACAGCCGGTCGGCCGCCGCCGTGAAGCTCTGCTGACGGACCACCTCGACGAAGTACCGCAGCGCGCGCAATTCCATCGATCACTCCCCATATTGGTGCGGCAGACACAAAGCGAATTCCGAATTGGAATGATAAGGATAGAGACAAGTCATTTTATTTATGGTTAGGGGAAACCCTATACTCACACCATCAACGCAATATCTGTATGGAGCACGCCATGAACAAGCCGACCACCCCTGCCGCCGCCCGCCCCGCCGGTTCGGGCAACGTTGTGCGCACGGGCCGGATCGTGCTGCAGTCGGCCGCGCTCGGCGTGCTGTGGATGGCGGTCGACTGGGCCGTGCGCAAGATCGGGCTGCCGGTGCCGTCCGGCGTGATCGGCCTGGCGGTGCTGCTCGTCCTGCTGTTCTCGGGCCGCGTCGCGCCCGCGTGGGTGAAGGACGGCGCGAACTGGCTGCTGTCCGACATGCTGCTGTTCTTCGTGCCGGCCGCCGTCGCGGCGGTCCAGTACGGCGGGCTGTTCCGCGAGGACGGCTGGCGCATCGCGCTGGTCATGCTCGCCGGCACCGCGTTCGTGATGGTCGCGGTGGCCGTCGCGGTCGATCTCGCCGCGAAGCTCGAACGCCGGCTCGCCGCGCAGCGCGTGTTCGCCGAACGCCGCCGCGCGCGCCTCGCCACCGTGTCCGTCCACTGAGCCGGAGCCTGCGATGCCTGCGCTGCTGTCGAACTTGTCCGCCGATCAGGTGAATACCGCGATCTCCGTCGGCTGCTTCGTGCTGACGGTCGCGCTGTATTTCGCGTCGAAGCGGCTGTATGCGTACAAGAAGACGCTGCTGTTTTCGCCGCTCGTGTTCGTGCCGGGCGTGCTGGTGCTGCTCGTCGTGCTGACCGGCATCCCGTACTCGGTCTACTTCCGCGACACGCGCTGGCTGATGTGGCTGCTCGGCCCGGCGACGATCGCGTTCGCGGTGCCGATCTACGACTATCGCGAGCTGATCCGCCGCCACTGGCTGTCGCTGTCGGTCGGCGTCGCGGTCGGTATCTGCGCGGGCGTGTGCGGGTCGCTGCTGCTCGCGAAGCTGCTGCACCTGTCGCCCGAGCTGCAGCGCTCGCTGATGACGCGCTCGGTATCGACCCCGTTCGCGCTTGCCGTGTCCGACAAGATCCATGCGCCGAAGGACCTCACCGCCCTCTTCGTGATCGCGACCGGCATCTGCGGGATGCTGCTCGGCGAGATCGTGCTTGCGCTGGTGCCGATGCGCACGCGGCTCGCGCGCGGCGCGCTGTTCGGCGCGGCCGCCCACGGCGTGGGCACCGCGAAGGCGCGCGAGATCGGCAGCGAGGAAGGCGTCGTGTCGAGCCTCACGATGATGATCGCGGGCGTCGCGATGGTGCTGATCGCGCCGCTGCTGTCGCTGTTGCCGATCTGACAATGCGCGTGCGGGCGCTGCCGCCCGCACGCGCCGTCGTTTCCGTCCGGCGGCCCGGAATCCCGCCGGCCGCCCCGCCGTCGCTCCTGCTCTGCGTCGAGCCGACACCCGGCCGACAATCGGCTGAGATAGCCGCAATTCCCCCCTCTTTTCCACCCATCGAGCCCGGCCCGGATGCCGAACAATGCATGCTACGAGACATCACGCACGCATTCACATGGCCTCCACGACCGCAAACCCGACCGCCGACAAGCCGGCTTCGCCCGGCAAGTTCAAGCGCATCGCGCTCATCGCCGTCATCGCGCTGGGCGCGGCCGCCGCTGCCGCGGGCGGCATGTACGTGTTCCTGAGCAAGGCAGGCGTCGGCCATGCGAGCGCGCCCGCCGAGCCGGCGCCGCTTGCCGCGCCGGTGTTCTTCCCGCTCGACCCGCTGACCGTGAACCTGCAGTCGGACGACGGCATGCAGCACTACCTGCGCGTCGGCCTGTCGCTGAAGCTCACCGACCCGAAGGCGCAGGAGCAGCTGACCGCGCGCATGCCGGAGATCCGCAGCCGGATCCTGCTCGCGCTGTCGAACAAGCATCCCGAGGATCTCGCGACGCCGGACGGCAAGCGTTCGCTCGCGAAGGAGCTGCGGGACCTGATCGAGCAGCCGACGCAGCCGGGCAACCAGCGCGCGAAGGTCGACGACGTGCTGTTCACCGAATTCGTCGTCCAGTAACGCGGCCGGAAAAGGAGCGCGCATGGGCCACCAGGAGTTCATGTCCCAGGAGGAGGTCGACGCCCTCCTCAAGGGCGTCACGGGCGAAACCGACACGGTCGACGAGCAGCGCGACACGTCGGGCGTCCGCCCCTACAACATCGCGACGCAGGAGCGGATCGTCCGCGGCCGGATGCCAGGCCTCGAGATCATCAACGACCGCTTCGCGCGCCTGCTGCGGATCGGCATCTTCAACTTCATGCGGCGCACGGCGGAAATCTCCGTGAGCCAGGTGAAGGTGCAGAAGTACAGCGAGTTCACCCGCAACCTGCCGATCCCGACGAACCTGAACCTCGTGCACGTGAAGCCGCTGCGCGGCACGTCGCTGTTCGTGTTCGACCCGAACCTCGTGTTCTTCGTCGTGGACAACCTGTTCGGCGGCGACGGGCGTTTTCACACGCGCGTCGAGGGCCGCGACTTCACGGCCACCGAGCAGCGGATCATCGGCAAGCTGCTGAACCTCGTGTTCGAGCACTACACGACCGCGTGGAAGAGCGTGCGGCCGCTGCAGTTCGAATTCGTGCGCTCGGAGATGCACACGCAGTTCGCGAACGTCGCGACACCGAACGAGATCGTGATCGTCACGCAGTTCTCGATCGAGTTCGGGCCGACGGGCGGCACGCTGCACATCTGCATGCCGTACTCGATGATCGAGCCGATCCGCGACGTGCTGAGCTCGCCGATCCAGGGCGAGGCGCTGGAAGTCGATCGCCGCTGGGTGCGCGTGCTGTCGCAGCAGGTGCAGGCTGCCGAGGTCGAGTTGACCGCGGATCTCGCCGAGATCTCGACGAACTTCGAGAAGCTCCTGAACCTGCGTACGGGCGACGTGCTGCCGCTCGAGATCTCCGACACGATCATCGCGAAGGTCGACGGCGTGCCGGTGATGGAATGCGGCTACGGCATTTTCAATGGTCAATATGCGTTGCGCGTGCAGAAGATGATCAGCGCGGGCGACACGATGAAGGAAGGTGGATATGAGTGAGCTGAACCAGACGCACGATCTCGACCCGCAGGCACTCGCCGACGCGGCACTCGCCGACGCGGCTGCCGCCGCGCAAGCAGATCCGGGCATGGACGACTGGGCCGCCGCGCTCGCCGAGCAGAACCAGCAGCCGGTGCACGCCGGCGCAACCGGCGCCGGCGTGTTCCAGCCGCTATCGAAGGCTGCGGCCAGTTCGACGCACAACGACATCGAGATGATTCTCGACATCCCGGTCAAGATGACCGTGGAGCTCGGCCGCACGAAGATCGCGATCCGCAACCTGCTGCAGCTCGCGCAGGGTTCGGTCGTCGAGCTCGACGGCCTCGCCGGCGAGCCGATGGACGTGCTCGTGAACGGCTGCCTGATCGCGCAGGGCGAAGTCGTGGTCGTCAACGACAAGTTCGGCATCCGGCTGACCGACATCATCACGCCGGCCGAACGCATCCGGAAGCTGAATCGATGAACGTCGTGAAGTCCGGCCGCCGCGTGCGCCTTCTCCCGATCGCGGCGGCGCTGGCCGTTGCCGCGTCGCTCGCATGCGCGCCGGCCAGCGCCGCCGACATGAACGCGGTGAACAACGCCGGCGCGATCGCGTCGGGCGTGATCGTCGGCTCGGCCGCGCCGTCGCTCGGCGTCGGCGCGGTGCTGCAGACGCTCGTCGGGCTCGCGGTCGTGATCGGTCTCGTGTTCGGCTGCGCATGGCTCGCGCGCCGCTTCGGGTTCCAGCCCGCGCGGCGCGGCGGCCCGCTGAAGGTCGTGTCGAGCGTCGGGCTCGGTGCGAAGGAAAGCGCGACGATCGTCGAGATCGGCGATACCTGGCTCGTGCTCGGCGTCGCGCCGGGCAACGTGCGGCTGCTGCATACGCTGCCGGCCGGCTCGGCGGCGGCGCCGACGTCGGCCTTGCCCGACGTCCCCGCCGGCACGGCGTCCGTCGAACGCGGCCAGCCCGGCACGTTCGGCGCGCGGTTTCGCGACGCGCTCGCGGGCGAAGCCGCGAAGCGCTTCGGGCGCGGCAAGGACCGCTGACATGGCGTCGCGCCCTCTTTCCGTTCCTGCATTCCGATGAAACACGAATTCCTGCGTCGCGCGGCGCGTTTCGCGCCCGTGCTGATCCTCGGCCTCGCCCCCGCGCTCGCGTGCGCGCAGGCGGCCGGCCTGCCCGCGTTCAACGCGAGCCCGGGCCCGAACGGCGGCACCACCTATTCGCTGAGCGTGCAGACGATGCTGCTGCTCACGATGCTGTCGTTCCTGCCGGCAATGCTGCTGATGATGACGAGCTTCACGCGCATCATCATCGTGCTGTCGCTGCTGCGCCAGGCGCTCGGCACCGCGACGACGCCGCCGAACCAGGTGCTGGTCGGCCTCGCGATGTTCCTCACCTTCTTCGTGATGTCGCCGGTGCTCGACCGCGCTTACACCGACGGCTACAAGCCGTTCTCCGACGGCTCGATGCCGATGGAGCAGGCCGTGCAGCGCGGCGTCGCGCCGTTCAAGACCTTCATGCTGAAGCAGACCCGCGAGACCGATCTCGCGCTGTTCGCGAAGATCTCGAAGGCCGCGCCAATGCAGGGCCCGAAAGACGTGCCGCTGTCGCTGCTGGTGCCCGCGTTCGTCACGAGCGAGCTGAAGACCGGCTTCCAGATCGGCTTCACGATCTTCATCCCGTTCCTGATCATCGACATGGTCGTCGCGAGCGTGCTGATGTCGATGGGGATGATGATGGTGTCGCCGTCCACCGTGTCGCTGCCGTTCAAGCTGATGCTGTTCGTGCTGGTCGACGGCTGGCAGCTGCTGATCGGCTCGCTCGCGCAGAGCTTTACGTAAGCGGAGGAAAACGCGCGATGACGCCCGAACAAGTGATGACGCTGGCGCACCAGGCGATGATGGTCGGCCTGCTGCTGGCCGCCCCGCTGCTGCTGGTCGCGCTCGCGGTCGGCCTCGTCGTGAGCCTGTTCCAGGCCGCGACGCAGATCAACGAATCGACGCTGTCGTTCATCCCGAAGCTGCTCGCGGTGGCCGCGACGCTCGTGATCGCCGGCCCGTGGATGCTGACGACGATGCTCGACTACCTGCGGCAGACGCTGCTGCACGTCGCGACGCTCGGCGCCGGCTGACCGGCGCGCCCGGCCCCGCTCCACCGCGATGTTCTCGGTTACCTACGCGCAGCTCAACGGCTGGCTGACCGCCTTCCTGTGGCCGTTCGTGCGGATGCTCGCGCTCGTCGCGACGGCGCCCGTGGTCGGCCACGCGGCGGTGCCGGTGCGCGTGAAGATCGGCGTCGCGGCATTCATGGCGCTGGTCGTCGCGCCGACGCTCGGCGCGATGCCGGGCGTCACCGTGTTCTCCGCGCAGGGCATCTGGATCGTCGTCACGCAGTTCCTGATCGGCGTCGCGATGGGCTTCACGATGCAGCTCGTGTTCGCGGCCGTCGAGGCGGCCGGCGACTTCATCGGCCTGTCGATGGGGCTCGGCTTCGCGACCTTCTTCGACCCGCATTCGAGCGGCGCGACGCCGGTGATGGGCCGCTTCCTGAACGCGATCGCGATGCTCGCGTTCCTCGCGGTGGACGGTCACCTGCAGGTGTTCGCGGCGCTGGCCGCGTCGTTCCAGACGCTGCCGGTGTCGGCCGACCTGCTGCACGCGCCCGGCTGGCGCACGCTCGCCGCGTTCGGCGCGACCGTGTTCGAGATGGGGCTGCTGCTCGCGCTGCCGGTGGTCGCGGCGCTGCTGATCGCGAACCTCGCGCTCGGGATCCTGAACCGCGCGGCGCCGCAGATCGGCATCTTCCAGATCGGCTTTCCGGTCACGATGCTGGTCGGGCTGTTGCTCGTGCAACTGATGATCCCGAACCTCGTGCCGTTCGTGTCGCACCTGTTCGACATGGGGCTTGATGCGATGGGGCGGGTGTTGGGGGGATGGAGGTAAAGAGCAAGGCATAGGGGTGTGGCTGGCGTTTCTCCCATCACCGAACCTTTTGATACATAGTGGCCGCTGGCCAAGCATGGTACTGATGGCGGTTGTAATGCAGCCCCGTCTTACGATCGAAATACTGTCCTGCAAACCGCAGATCCCGGTCTTGCGGGCCGCTTCGCTGTCGGCTTCCAGCCGGCCAGAAGCTCCACGTTCACGTTGAACACGGCAAGCTCACCATTACCGCCGCGCAGATCGCTCCCGCAGTAAAGCAGGCCGAGCAGATCACCATCTCCCCGGATCACCGCCAACATCGATAACTACAAGGGCCGCGACAGCGGCCCTTGTAGTTAGTTACTGGACTTGATGCGAAACGCCTCCTTCAGCGTTACTTCATCGTCCCAATCCCCATCTTCGAAGCATCTAACAACCCTGCTGCCCAATGCTCCTTGCACTAAATTGTACAAATTAGGCGATCTAAAATTAACTTCCAGCCATAGCGCTCGATCACTCACTTTGGTTAACCTAGCATCATATTCAGCCAACGTCTGTAGGTCCCGGTCCTTCAGGCAGACTTCCCGAGCTTGCGCCTTGACACAGGCGTCACTCGACTTCAGTGAATCGATGACAAGCTGCGCTGAAGCAGCGTCGTCAAACACCAATCTATATTCGTAGCTCATGATCCGTGCGGCCTCCCTCGAACGGCTGGCAGATCAGCAGGGTTACGGATACCAATGTGCGTTTCATTTGGATCTAGTGATACAAGCCCACGATCATTAAGTTGATTCCCAGCGGGATCTTCCTTGTGGACATGCGCGTTATTTCCCGATCTATAAGGACAAGGGCACTTGTTTCCGTATTTATGAACCCGAACCTCCGATCCATCCGCATGCTTCCAAGTCTCGTTCACGCCATTGTCTTTCGTTTTCGCAAAGCCCGCATCATTCAGCACCGATCCTACACGTGGCGCACTTCGTCCTTTCACGCGAGGTAGATCGGATGCCGCAGAAAGCCCTAACGGATCAACCCACCCAACCGGATTGGGCGCGTACTGCCAGACATTGAAGCCGCCCGCCAGCCCGATCGGATCCTTGCTAATGAAGCGTCCGGTGTTGGGATCGTAATACCGATGCCGGTTGTAATGCAGCCCCGTCTCACGATCGAAGTATTGCCCCGCAAACCGCAGCGGATTCGTGATCCCGACCTTACGGGCCGCCTCGCTGATCACCTCCTTCGCTTCGCCCCACGCCTTGTACCGGGCCGACCACGCAACCTCACCCGCCTCGTCCGTCACCTCCTGCGGCGTGCCGATCTGATCACAATGGTAGTACGCGATCGAGGTAACGACCGGTACCGCACCTTCACCCTCACGCAGCACCGCCGGACCCACCGCCCGCACCAGCGGCGTGAAACTACCCGGCTCGTACACGTAGTGCGTCGTCTCGCGCTTCTCCCACGACGTCTCATATGCCAGCGTGTCGCCATCCCATCCGTACAGCGTCACGCCATACCCGTGCTCCTGCTTCAACCGTTGGCGCTCCGCATCGCGCCAGCCGCTGCCCGCACCGTACAAGTGCGGCACCTGTGGCTCGGTCAGCTTGACGATCCGCCGGCCCAGTGCGTCGTACACATACGTCGCCTCCATGCGATGGTCACTCGCCTTCACCATCCGGTCGAATGGGTTCCAGCCGAACGTCGTATGTTCGCCGTTACGTTTGCGCTCCGTCAGGTTGCCGCGTTGGTCGTACACGTAGTGCGTGCCCGCGTACTCCTTCAGCAGATTGTCCAGCAGCGGCGTCGCCTGCTTGTCGCCCAGCACGCCGATGCCGTGCTCGTCGCGTTCCGTCGCTGTCACGATATTGCTCGCCGGATCGAACGCAAACGCCTCCACACCCAGCGACGACTGCGCACGCGTGAGCCGTCCGAGCGGATCGTACGCATACTCGATCTCGCCCCGGCGCATGTCCGAGATCTGCACGAGCTGGCCCGCCGTATCGTACTGGTAGCGCCGCTCCATCACCTTGCCGCTCGTGCCCTGCAGCGTCTGCTGCGCCAACCGGCCACCCTGATCGTATTCCGTCGCCTGCTTCAACCCGTTGCCCATCTCGCGCAGCGTCTCGCGGTGCGTATCGTCCCGCTCGAAGTGCGCGATGCTCCGGCCATCCAGCATCAGTCCGTGCACATGGCCCGAGCCATAGGTCAGCCAGTCGACCCGCCGTCCGTCCGGCCGCGTCGTCGCAATGCGCGCGCCGACATCGTCGTACTCGTGCCGCCAGACGAACTCGTAGTCTTCTTTGTAGATGGACAGATCCAGATGTTCCCGGCTCAAATTGCCAACCGGATCGTAGAAGCGCCGCACCCGCGATTGCCGATTCTTCGCCGTCAGCAGTCGCCCGAAGCCGTCATACTGAAACGATTCGGTCTCGACCTGAACCTCTCCCTGCGGCATCAGGAACACCTGTCCCCGGTCAGTGAACTGCGCCAGCCAGCCGCGCCGGCGCTCGAGCCGTCCCATCGCGTCGTAGTCGAACGCCTGCATGACGCCGCCAGCCAGCCGATTGATCACAAGACCGCTGCCCGAATCACGGTAATACCGCGTCTCGCGCTGATCGAAATCCGTCTCGCTCATCAGCCGTCCGAAGGTGTCGTAGCCGAACCGGTATTCGCGCGCGTTTTCGTTGCGCAATGTCATGATCTGGCCGAGCGGGTTCCACGCATATTCCAGCGTGTCGCCTCGTGCATTCTTACGTTGCGACAGCAGGCCAGCTGCCGTGTACAGATATTGCGTCTCGCGATTCAGTCCATCCCGATGCGTAAGCAAGCGGCCCTCGGCGTCGCGCTCGAACGTCTCGCGCTGGCCGTCTGCCCGCGTCACCGAAGCGATCTGCCCGGCTTCATAGCCATAGCGGGTCGCCTCGCCCACCGCATTCTTCGCCTCCACCAGCCGACCGCGTTCGTCGTATTTCCACGTCGAGGTCTTGCCCGAACAGTCGGTGTAACTCGCGATCTGCCCGTCCGGCCGCCACGCAATCTTCGTCGTGCCCCCCTTCGGATCGGTGATCGCAACCGGCAAACCCGCGCGATCGTATTCGTACTGCGTGACGCGACCGAGCGGATCGAGCGCCTCGGCCACACGCCCCTTGCTGTCGTAGTAGCGCTCCCAGCGGTGGCCCTCCTGATCCTGCAGACCGGTCAGGTTGCCATGACGGTCGTACACGTAATACGCGGTGCGGCCGTCCTGCTGCGTGTGCGAAGTGAGATGCCCCGCGTCGTCCCACGTAAAGGACTCCGCCGTGCCATCGGGGAACACGTGCCGCGTGACGTGCTTCGCGGCATCGCGGAAGAACCATTCCTCGGTGTGGTCCGGATAGACCATCCGGTACACGTAGCCGTCGATGTCGTAGTAATGCTGGGTCGTATTGCCGAGTGCGTCGGTCACGAAAGTCAGCCGCAGCCGCTCGTGCCATGTCAGACGCGTGTCGAACGTGCCGCCATCTGCCCACTCGTGAACCGCTTTCGCGTCAAGATGCGTGCCGTCCCACTCCAGGTTCATCCCGCGTCCGGTGCGGTCCGTGTAGCGCGTCACGAGGTGGTGCGAGTACGCGTAACTCCACGACGCGCCGTTTTCGTCGGTCGCCTCGACCAGATCGCCTGCGTCGTCGTAACGATAATGCGCGAGCGGGCGGATCGCTGCGCCGGCGGCGTCATGTTGCGTGAGTCGCACGATGCGGCCTGCCGCATCATGGCTCAAGACGATGCGTACGCCCGCAGCCTCGATCCCGGCCAGCAGATCGTCCGCCCACGTCAGCGTGACTGCATTGCCCGAGCGATCCTCGGTTCGCGTCAATCGGAAGTGCACGCCGTGTCGTTCGTAGGTCTCCGTCAGCGTCTCGCCGCGCACGACGCGGATGCGATCGGCGCTCTCGCGCGTGAGCGTGCACGATTCGCGCGCATCGTGGTGCGCCTGCGCAAGTGGCAGGGACGAATAGGCGATCGTGCGTCCCTGCGCATCGTGGTACAGGAACCCGTCGCCGTTCGCCTCGAACGCCGCGTGATACAACGTCGTCCAGCGTGGCCCGAGCGGCCCCTGCGCATCGTGCGCACCGAAGTTCGAGCGATACGCGCGCGTCCATTCGATCGGGATGACGCCCGGCAACGCAAAGTCGGTATGCGCGAACGATTCGTCCCCCAGCGCCAGCCCGATTGCGCGCCCCACGCGTGCAGGAGGTTGCCCCGGCTCACAAAGGCACCCCGGCCCCGGCTTTTGAGGCTTGGCTTCACGGGAGAGGTTGGTGACTTGCGCACCGCTCTCCTTGCGCTTCGCCTGGTTGGCCTTGTTGCTGTCGACCGTTGCCCCAACATGATGTTTCTTCTGCTCATACACCTGGATCGCACGAATCAGGATGTTGAGCATGTACATCACCGTCCCGACGTCTTCGCTCGACAGGCTCTGGATCCGCTTCCTGACGTCGGGGATGCTGGCGCGAATGTCGGCGGCCAAGCTGCGCACCGTCGCTCGAGCCTCGGCGGGCGTGAGCGAAACGAGGACGTTCACCCCCGTCTTAGCACCGGCCTTGTAGACCTCCCACACTGCGCCGAACAAGTCATCCAACGTTTGCGTCGGATCGTGCAGCAACGCACTGCCCGAGACGCGCGACACGTTCTGGCGTGCCGCCTTCAGGTTCTCGCTCGGATCCGTCAGTCGCCCCGACGCCAACGCGTCCAGACCATCCGCCAACTGGGTCATCCGTTTCTCGGCTTCCTGACCCGCATCGCTCAGGATCTGGACCAGCTTCGCCTTCGCCTCCTCGACGAAAGGCTTGAGCTCGCCCATCAGCGTTGCCGTGAAGTGCCCGGCGATCACGGCGACCGACGCGGTGGTGAGGTCCGTGGCACCTTGCCTGACGGCCTGCCGCACCAGCCCCAGCGTCGGACGCAGCGACATGCGCGCGGCAGTCGTACCGGGCGGAATCGGCATCACGCCGATCAGATTGATCGCAAGATTTGCCCAATCCAGAATCCGTTCGATGCGCTCCGCCTCGGTGCGCGGCTGAACGTTACGGCCCTGGATCAGCGTCGAGATGTCACCGCAAACGTCGATGGCGGCAATGATGTTGCCCGCCACCGGCAGCGCTGCCGATACCTCTTTGATCCGCTCGAGCGTCACGTATCCGCCGCTGGCCGTGCGCAGCCAGTTGTCGAATTGCGATGCGCCGGCTTCGAGATCGGCGAAATGAACGCGGTCGAGCGGCACGATCGCAGCATCGATGCGCGGAATGGTCGGTGGTTTGTCGGTCATGTTGTTATCGGAATGCGGGAAAGGTCGAGGAAGCCTGGTCAGGCGAGGCCTTCCGGTTGCCAGCGGGGTTGCTCGAGATAGCTCGATGCATCCCATGGATCGTGCGGATCGCACCCGTAAGCCACGGTGACGGCGCCTGCGGCAAGCCCGTTCACCACGGTGCGGCCTGACGCATCGAGCGTCCCGCTGTGCTTCGCACCAAGGCTGTCAGTGACCGTGAAGGTGCTTTTCTCGACCGGCGAATCCGTCACATAGTGGCGCAGGACCTCCAGTTGGCCCGGCCCCGACTTCGGGAATGGAGGAAAACCGCCTCCCTTTCCTCGCGGGCCGTCCGTCTGGTGACTGCCCGCATGGATCGTGTGTTCGCCCGCCGTATGGACCGTGTAGCCCTGATCGCTGATCCGCACCTGCGTATTGCCCGCGTGCAGCACGATTTCTTTCGCCGAACGCAGATGGATGCTGTCGGTGGTGCTCTCGACGTTGATGGACCGTTTCGCGCGCAGATCGATGCCGTCGGTCTGCGCCTCGATGCGTACCTTGCCTGCGGCCGCCACCAGCGCCATGCCCGCCTTGTGCACGAATAACGAAAATGCATTCGACACGCTCGCGAATAACGAATGGCCCACGGCAAAGCCGACATGCCGCCCCGCCGTTACTGCGATGTCCTCGTTACTCGCCAGATGAACGGTGCGCTCCGACGCCAGACTGAAGCCGGCCGATCCCGCGAGCACAATGTCGCGTTCCGCCAACTCCGGGAAGTCGTTTCCTGCGCTGGGCGGATTGCCCCTGATCGCATCGTTGCGTGCCTTGATCGCCTTCGCGACCTCGCTCTGATCCGCTTCGTACTGCTGCGCTTCGTGTCGTTGCGCGAGCCCTGACAGGCTTTCCTGTAGCTCACGCGCCTGCGTCAGCCGGCCGACGGCCTCTTTGGCGTCCTTCGCATGGCCGGGACCGCCCGGTTGACCATCCGTCGACACAAGCAAACCCCTCAACGCACGCACCACGCCCCAATCGTCGGTGCGAAGGTCGAAGCCCGTGCCGCGCGCATCCGCACGCCCCTTTTTTCGCGTAACGCGCCGGATGTTGCCGAGACTGAGTTGCGACGTACCGGCATCGCTTGCAATCTGCGTCTGGATTTGTTCCCGCGTATCGTCGATCGCGAGATGACCGGATGCGGTGCCGTGGAATTCCCGGCCGCGAATCACCGATATCGCGTGATTGTGCGGCTGGTCCAACGCAGGCTGGCGGAATGCGTTGACGGCACTGCCGATAATCACCGGCAAATCCGGGTCGCCATAGTAGTGTGACACCGCGACTTCATGACCGACGCGCGGGACGAACGTCGCGCCCATGTCCACGCCCTGCCATGGTGACAGCACCCGCAACCAGATACCGGAATGCTCGTCGTGCCGGCCCTGCCGGTCCCAGGCGAATTGCACCTTCACCCGGCCGTATTGGTCCGTCCAGATTTCCTGTCCGGCGGGACCGACGACGATGGCCTTCTCCGGCCCGCTCATGACGGGCTTGCGGACACTGCGTTCCAGTCGGAACGGCTCGTTCGTCGGCAACAGTTCGAATTGCGCGTCAACGCGATAGGGCTGCGCGCTGCTGGTGCGCCCCGCGATGTCCTCGATATCGAGCGCGCACGATACGACGAGGTATTCACGATTCGCCGCCTGCTGCGGATAGCCGGTCAACGTAAAGGTATGCCCGACCGTGAGGCCGCGCAGATGTCCTTGTCCGTTCGCACGCCGCCCGGCGCAGCGTTGCGCCTCGAGCTGCACGCGCGCGAAGTGCCGCGCCTCGCGCTCCGTATCGTTCGGTTGCCCCGTTAGTCCTTGCGCGCCCGCGAGCGGCTGACTGTAATCGCCCCAACCGTATATCTCGCCGTCGGCGCTGGCGGTCGGGCGAGGGTCTTCCTCAGTGGCAGCCAGATCGGCACGCGGGCGCGTGTAGTCGTAATCCGTCACGGTCACGCGGCCCGGCGTCAGTCGGCTGGTCACGGACAGCGTGTGAATGTGTTCTTCATCGATACGCTGACCATCGGGCGGCAGATAACGGAGCGTCTCGTAGGCCGCGCCGTGCGGTTGATGGCCGCCCATCGAGTCGCATAGAACCAGGCGATGATGGCCGCCGTCGTGCTCGAACCACCACCAGATTCCCCATTCTTCCCAGAGGCGTTGCAGAAATGCCCAGTCCGATTCAAACGCCTGTCGCTGCACATCGCGTGTCGGATAGACGCCCCGGAATGCACCCAGACGCTTGTCGACGGGGTACGGGTATTTCGCGAGTACCGCGTCGGTGATGTCGACCACGGTCATATCCTGGAACAGGCGACAGTCCTGCGTCAGCGTTGCACGATAGAGCCACGGGCGCAACTCCAGTTCGTACAGGATCGAATCGCGATCCTGCCCGGCAAGCCGCGCCGCTTCGACCAGCCCGGTGATCTCGCGCGTGCCCGCGCCGATGTTGCCGAGTCCGGCGGCGCCGGGTAGTCCCGGAATGAACTGCCCTTTGCCTTCTAGCTGGATCGACACCGTCACTTCAGTGCCGACTATCTTGTCCAGATCGAGATCGGCCGTGCGACTGGGGGAGACCGCATAGGCGTCGTCGGTTCGCAACGTGACGAGATAGCGGCATTCATCGAGACGGCCGATGGTTTCGGTGCCTTGCAACCGCACTGGAACGAAGACCGGCAGCGCGTCCATCCCATAGGTCGGTAACGACGCACCCGCGATGGACAGTGTGCGATTCTGAGTAAAAATCGCCATTTATTCCGCCCCAATTGCCAGTTGGCCAATGACGATTGCGCCGCAACCGGTCTTGTCGCCGTGGTAACCAACACGCCGGCCACGATGTGTACGCGGTCCGCTTGCCAACAGCGGAAAAACGCCGCCGCATGTCGGACACGTCACCCCGTGGCCGTCGAGCGCGACGGCAATTCCGAGATGCCTCAACTCGTCGGTCGCTTCGATGACCTTGCCGCCGTGGTCGGTGCTGTCGCCCAGACGCACCATGTCGCGGTCTTGCGCATCCCGCATGACGTAGCTCCGTAAGAGGAATGAAAAATTCCTTCTACCTCGGCACACGACACGCATCAATTTTCGAGACGAGGTCGTCTGTCGCGGCGGAAGTCACGGACCGTGCGGAAAGCCGCTGTTGCTTTATGTCTATGGAAAACCCCTAAAGGAATCGTCCCCCCACGAAAGGTTGCAGAAGGTTTCGCCTTCCTATACTCGTCAGGACGATGCAGCAAGCATCGCGCCATACGAATACAACGAAGGAGACGACCCCGATGCGACCCATCCTGCGCACCCTCGCCGTTGCAGCCAGCCTGAGCTGCACGCTCGCCGCTCACCCCGCTTTCGCCGACGACGGCGGCAAGATCACGATCATGGTCGGCGGGATCGCGAAGCTGATCTACCTGCCCGCGCGGCTCACGCAGGAGCTCGGCTACTTCAAGGCCGAAGGCCTCGACGTCGAACTGCTGTCGCAGCCGGCCGGCGTCGACGCCGAAAACGAGCTGCTGGCGGGCGCCGTGCAGGCCGTCGTCGGCTTCTACGACCATACGATCGACCTGCAGAGCAAGGGCAAGGAAGTCAAGGCGATCGCCGTGTTCGGCCAGGTGCCGGGCGAGGTCGAGATGGTGTCGACCAAGGCCGCGCCGACCTTCAAGTCGATGGCCGACGCGAAGGGCAAGACGCTCGGCGTGACGGGCCTCGGCTCGTCGACGAGCTTCCTCACGCAATACCTCGCGCTGCAGCACGGCGTGCCGTCGACGCAGTACACGATGCTGCCGGTCGGCGCCGACGCGAGCTTCATCGCCGCGATCAAGCAGGGTCGCATCGACGCCGGGATGACGACCGAGCCGACCGTGTCAGCGCTCGAGAAGATGGGCGACGCGAAGGTGATGGTCGACATGCGCACCGTCGACGGCACGCGCGCCGCGCTCGGCGGCACCTATCCGGCCGCGAGCCTGTACGTGCAGTCGGCATGGGCCGATTCGCACAAGGCGGAAGCCACCAAGCTCGCACACGCGTTCGCGAAGACGATGCAGTTCATCCACACGCACAGCGCCGAGGAAATCGCCGCGAAGATGCCGGCCGACTACCAGAAGGACAAGGGCCTGTACGTGGCCGCGCTGAAGGCGTCGCTGCCGATGTATACGGCCGACGCGAAGATGCCGGCCGACGGCCCGGCGACCGTGCTGAAGGTGCTGTCGGCGTTCAACCCGTCGGTGAAGGGCAAGCATATCGACCTGGCGCGCACCTACACCAACGATTTCGTGAACGCGAAGTAATCGATCCCGGTACAGGCGCCGGCGGCGGCGATCCCGCCGCCGTGCGTTCCCCGTTCCGGCCCGGCTCACCGGCCCGGCGTCGCCACGATGCGGCGCCCTCTTCACCCGCAGGACGAATGCGATGAACCAGGCAGTTTCCCCGAGCACACCGGCGATCGAGTTTCGCAATGTGTCGTGCCGCTTCATTTCACCGGAAGGCAAGGCCACCGTCGCGTTGCGCGACTTCAGCATGAGCGTCGCGCGCGGCGAGTTCATCGCGATCGTCGGCCCGACCGGCTGCGGCAAGTCGACCACGCTGAACCTGATCACCGGGCTGCTCAAGCCGGTGTCCGGCGAGGTGCGCGTGATGGGCCGCCCGGTCGACGGGATCGACCCGCGCATCGGCTTCGTGTTCCAGGCCGACGCCGTGTTCCCGTGGCGCAACGTGATCGACAACGTCGCGGCAGGCCCGCTGTTTCGCGGCCGCTCGAAGGACGTCGCGTACGCGCAGGCCGAGGAATGGATTCGCAAGGTCGGCCTCGACAAGTTCACGAAGCACTACCCGCACCAGCTCTCCGGCGGGATGAGGAAGCGCGTCGCGCTTGCGCAGACCTTCATCAACCAGCCGGAAATCCTGCTGATGGACGAGCCGTTCTCCGCGCTCGACATGCAGACGCGCACGCTGATGCAGGACGAGCTGCTGCAGCTCTGGTCCGCGAACAAGGGCTCGGTCGTGTTCGTCACGCACGATCTCGAGGAGGCGATCGCGCTCGCCGACCGCGTGTTCGTGCTGACCGCGCGCCCCGCGACGCTCAAGCGCGTGTACGAGATCGACCTGCCGCGCCCGCGCGTCATGTCGGAAGTGCGCTACGACGCGCGCTTCATCGAAATTTCCAAGGACATCTGGCACGACCTGCGCGAAGAAGTGCAGATCGGCTGACGCACACGCCTCACGACAGGCAATGGCAAGACACAGCAAGGACAGGAGCATGACCGACATGACGCTTCCCACTACCGCCCTTCCGGCGACGACGCTCGAGGACGACGAGCGCGCCGCGCAACGCCGGCTGCGCCGCCGGCGCAACCTGATCGTCACGCTGCGGATCGCCGTGCTCGTCGTCGTGCTCGGCGGCTGGGAGCTCGCCGCACGGCTGAAGTGGATCGATCCGTTCTTCTTCTCGATGCCGTCGCTGATCTTCGAGCAGATCCAGGACTGGTTCGTGAACGGCACGTCGCAGGGCCCGCTGCTCACGCAGGTATGGGTCACGCTCGAGGAAACCGCGATCGGCTTCCTGATCGGCTCCGTCGCCGGCGTGATCTGCGGGATCGTGCTCGGCCGCAACAAGCTGATGGCCGACGTGTTCGGCCTGTACATCCAGATCGCGAACTCGATTCCGCGCGTGGTGCTCGGCTCGGTGTTCGTGATCGCGCTCGGCCTCGGGATGGCGTCGAAGATCGCGCTGGCCGTCGTGATGGTGTTCTTCGTCGTGTTCGGCAACGCGTTCCAGGGCGTGCGCGAAGCCGACCGCTACCTGATCGCGAACGCGCAGATCCTCGGCGCGTCGCGCCGGCAGATCACCACGTCGGTCGTGATTCCGTCCGCGCTCAGCTGGATTCTCGCGAGCCTGCACGTGAGCTTCGGCTTCGCGCTGGTCGGTGCGGTCGTCGGCGAATTCCTGGGTTCCAAGCAGGGCATCGGCCTGCTAATCTCCACCGCCCAGGGCGCGTTCAACGCGAGCGGCGTGTTCGCGGCGATGATCGTGCTGGCCGTGGTCGCGCTGGCCGCCGACTACCTGCTGACCTGGGTCGAGAAGCGCTTGCTGAAGTGGCGCCCCGCCGCGTTCTGAGCGCCCATAAACCTGTCGCTTCGCGCCAGGCCCCCCGAGGGGGTCAAGAAAACTTGGGGCGGCCCGGCGTTTTCTTGAGAGCAGCGCACGCATCGGATGACACGCCCGAACCGCGCCGGTTGCCCCGGCGCGGTTCGGCATTGAGGAGACGGAATGGCGCACAGCCTGCGCGGGCGGCTCTTGTGGTGGCTGCTGCTGCCGCTCGCGGCTTTCGTGCTGATCGCGGGCGCGATGTCGTACGACACCGCGCGGCGCACGGCCGGGCTCGTGCAGGACAGCGCGCTCGTCGCATCCGCGCGCACCATCGGCGAGGACGTCGAATGGCGCAACGGGCTGCCGGTCGCCGACGTGCCGCCGGCCGCGCTGGAAATCTTCGAGTCGCCGTCGGGCGATTCGGTGTTCTACAAGGTGATCGACGGCCACGACCGGCTGCTCGCGGGCAATCCCGCCCTCGCGGTGCCGGCGCAGCACGGCGTCGAGCCGACGCTGTACGACACGTCGCTCGACGGCGTGCCGCTGCGCGCGACCGCCTACGATCGCCAGCTGTACGACGAGGGGCAGGTCGAGACGGTCACGGTGGTCGTCGCGAAGACGACGCGCTCGTATGACGCGATGGTCGCGACGATCTGGCGGCCGCAGCTCGTGCGCCTGTCGCTGATGCTGGTGCTCGCGATCGTGCTCGTCTATCTCGGCCTCACGCTCGAGCTGCGCCCGCTGATGAAGCTGAAGGACGACGTTGCCGACCGCGGGCCGATGGAGCTGGAGCCGATCCGCCCGGAGCGGCTCCAGCACGAATTGCGGCCGATCGTCGACGCGATCAACCAGTGCATCGCGCGGCTGAATACGCACACGGCCACGCAGCGCCGCTTCATCGCCGACGCCGCGCACCAGCTGCGCACGCCGATCGCGGTGCTCGACACGCAGATCCAGTATGCGCGGCAGCGCGACCACGACGACCGCGAGCTCGCGGCCGTGCTCGACAGCATGCAGCGCAGCAGCCGCAAGATGGCCGACGTGACCGACAAGCTGCTGCTGCTCGCGCACGCGGAAGCGACGCCGTCGACGCTGCTCACGCATCGCGTCGATCTCGCCGCCGTCGTGTCGAGCGTGCTCGAGGAAACGATCGTGCTCGCGCAGCGGCGCGACATCGACCTCGGCGCCGATCTCGGCGAACGGCTCGACGTCGCGGGCAGCGACAGCCTGCTGACCGCGCTGGTGATGAACCTCGTCGACAATGCGGTGCGCTACACGCAGCCGGGCGGCTGCGTGACGGTCTGCGCGCGGCGCGACGGCGACACGGTCGTGCTCGACGTGGTCGACAACGGCCCCGGCATTCCGGCCGAAGCGCGGCCGCACGTGTTCAAGCGGTTCTACCGCGTGTCGGCCGACACCGAAGGCTCGGGCCTGGGCCTCGCGATCGTCCGCGAGATCGCGCAGGCGCACGGCGGCAGCGTGTCGCTCGCGCCGGGGTCCGGCAATCGCGGGATCGTCGTGACCGTGCGGCTGCCCGCCTATGATTGAAGAGATGAAGTCGCCATGAAACTCCTGCTCGTCGAAGACAACGCCGAACTCGCGCACTGGATCGTGAACCTGTTGCGCGGCGAGGATTTCGCGGTCGACTGCGTCGGCGACGGCGAGCGCGCGGACTCGGTCCTGAAGACCGAGCGCTACGATGCGGTGCTGCTCGACATGCGGCTGCCCGGCATCAGCGGCAAGGAAGTGCTCGCGCGGCTGCGGCGCCGCAACGACAACGTGCCGGTGCTGATGCTGACCGCGCACGGCTCGGTCGACGACAAGGTCGACTGCTTCGGCGCGGGCGCCGACGACTACGTGGTCAAGCCGTTCGAATCGCGCGAGCTGGTTGCGCGAATCCGCGCGCTGATCCGCCGGCAGGCCGGCGTCGGCACGACGCAACTCGTATGCGGCGATCTCGTCTATGCGTTCGGCACGCGCGAATTCCGCTGCGGCGACACGGTGCTCGCGCTGCGCCGCCGCGAGCATGCGATTCTCGAAACGCTGATGCTGCAGCAGAACAAGACGGTGTCGAAGGCGCGGCTGATGGACAGCGTGTTCGCGCTCGACGACGAGCCGAGCGCGGATGCGATCGACATCTACATCCACCGGCTGCGCAAGCATCTCGCGGGCAGCACGGCCGAGATCATCACGCTGCGCGGGCTCGGCTATATCCTGCGCGCGAAGGGCGTGCAGGCCTGACGCCCCGTCCCTCCACATCAATTCGTATAACGTAATGCGGGCAGGCTGAAGGTTGCCGTCCGGCTCGCATTCGACTGGCCGCCTGCCCGATTCTCGATTATTGCGCGTTCGGTGTTTTCACCGATCCGATTCTTTCCTTAGGGAAAGCGGCGTGAAGGATTGCCCCCTCTACGATGCTACACGTCGGCCCTCTCGCTGTGGCCGGCAACATCCGGCATACATTACGTACTGCCAACGAACAGATTTCAATGCGGTAGCTCGGAGGAGAAGATCTTGAAACGAAAAACCCTTGCCCTTTCCATCGCGGCGGCAGGCCTGTGCGCCGGCACCCAGGCGCATGCGCAGTCGAGCGTGCAGCTGTACGGCCTGATGGACCTGAGCTTCCCGACCTACCGGACTCACGCCGACGCGAACGGCAATCACGTGATCGGGATGGGCAACGAAGGCGAGCCGTGGTTCAGCGGCAGCCGCTGGGGCCTGAAAGGCGCTGAAGACATCGGCGGCGGCACGAAGATCATCTTCCGCCTCGAAAGCGAATACGTGGTTGCGAACGGCCAGATGGAAGACAACGGCCAGATCTTCGACCGCGACGCGTGGGTCGGCGTCGAGGACGAGCGCTTCGGCAAGCTGACGGCCGGCTTCCAGAACACGATCGCGCGCGATGCATCGGCGATCTACGGCGACGCGTACGGCTCCGCGAAGCTCACGACCGAGGAAGGCGGCTGGACCAATTCGAACAACTTCAAGCAGATGATCTTCTACGCGGCCGGCCCGACCGGCACGCGCTACAACAACGGCCTCGCGTGGAAGAAGCTGTTCAGCAACGGTATCTTCGCGAGCGCCGGCTACCAGTTCAGCAACTCGACCGCGTTCGCGACCGGTTCCGCATACCAGGTCGCGCTCGGCTACAACGGCGGACCGTTCGCCGTATCGGGCTTCTATAACCACGTAAACAACGGCGGCTTCACGAACCAGACGTTCTCGGTCGGCGGCAACTATGCGTTCAGCATCGTGCGCCTGAACGCCGGTTATTTCCGCTACAACGGCGACCAGGGCTCGCTCGGCCAGCGTCATGACGATTCGTGGACGGTGTCGATGAAGATCGCGCCGAAAGGCGCGCTCGACTACGAGCTCGGCTACCAGCAGATGCGGGTCAAGAACGCCGCGTACAACTCGGACGGCTTCGTCCCGAACGCGAACCTCGGCGCGTTCAGCCTGACGAACGGCGTCGGCAACGGCTTCAAGGAAACGATCTACGGGTCGGTGTTCTATCACCTGAGCAAGCGCACCGAGCTGTACCTCGCCGGCGACTACATGAAGCTGCACGGCGGCTACACGGTGTCGTCGACGTTCGGCGCGAAGAACCAGCTCGAACTGACTTCGGGCATCCGCACGCGCTTCTGACCGTGCGGCCGGGGCGCGCCGCGCCCCGCCGCTCCCTCCGTTCGGGACTCTCCATGCGGGCACGCCGGCACACCGCGCCGACCGTGCCCTTTTTTTCGTCGATTTGGACCCGCCCGGGATACCCGGAAAACGCCCGTGGGGCGCGTGCCGCGACAACCGGCCCGAAGCCGCTTGCGGCCCGTGGGGCGGGCGATCGCGGCCGATGCGCGCACGATCGCCTCACATCGGTGCTTGACCTGCGCCGACCGACTCGCTAGCGTTTCGGGTTTGCCCGGGTGGCCATTGCCGCCGGTGCCGTGAGTGCGCCCGACGTCCTGGCGCAAGCGGCCGGGCTCCGATGGAAAAAACGATGCAGAAACTCGATGCGGCGAGCCCGCAGGCGATGTCGACGGATTTCACCGCCGACAACGTCGCGCGCCTGAAGGCGCTGTTCCCCGAACTCGTGACCGAAGGCCCGGACGGCGCGTCGGTCGACGTCGACGTGCTCAAGGCACTGGTCGGCGAGCGCACCGTCGGCGACGCCGACGAGCGCTACGGCTTCCACTGGCACGGCAAGCGCGGCGCGCGCCAGGCCGCGCTCACGCCGTCGACGGGCACGCTGCGTCCCTGCCCCGGCGACAGCGTCGCGTGGGACGACACGCGCCATCTCGTGATCGAGGGCGACAACCTCGACGTGATGAAGCTGCTGCACAAGAGCTATGCGGGCAAGGTGAAGCTCGTCTACATCGACCCGCCGTACAACACCGGCAGCGATTTCGTCTATCCGGACGACTTCAGCGACAGCATCCGCCACTACCTGGCGATGACGGGCCAGACCGACGGCGGCGTGAAGCGCAGCACCAATACCGAGGCGAACGGCCGGTTCCACACCGACTGGCTGAACATGATGTATCCGCGCCTGAAGCTCGCGCACGCGCTGCTGTCCGACGAAGGGCTGATCGCCGTGCACATCGACGAGCACGAGGTGCATGCACTCGTGCTGATGCTGCGCGAGATCTTCGGCGAGGAGAACGAGCTCGGTGTCGCCGTGTGGGACAAGCGCAATCCGAAGGGCGATGCGCGCGGCGTCGCGTACCAGCACGAATCGCTGGTGCTGTTCGCGCGCAATGCCGAGACGCTGCTCGAGCAGGCGCCGCTGAAGCGCCCGAAGCGCAACGCGCAGCGCATGCTCGATGCCGCGCACGACGCGGTGTACCGCAGCGGCAACGCAAAGGACGCGCAGAAGGCATACCGCGCGTGGATGAAGGCGCAGACCAACCTGTCCGGCGGCGAGGTGATGTACGACCGGCTGTCGGCCGACGGGCGCGTGTATCGCCTCGTGTCGATGGCCTGGCCGAACAAGAAGAAGGCGCCGGAAGAGTATTTCACGCCGCTGATCCACCCGGTCACCGGCAAGCCGTGCGCGATGCCGGCGCGCGGCTGGCGCAACCCGCCCGCGACGATGCAGGCGCTGATCGAGCGCGGCCAGATCGAGTTCGGCGCGGACGAAACCACGCAGCCGCAGCGAATCTACTACCTCGACGAGAACATGTACGAGAACGTGCCGTCGGTGTTGCCGTTCGCCGGCTCCGACGACGCGCTGCTCAAGACGCTCGGCATCCCGTTCGACCTGCCGAAGCCGGTCGATTTCGCGGCAGCCGTGATCGGCTGGTGCACGCGCGGCGACGACATCGTGCTCGACTGCTTCGCGGGCTCCGGCTCGACCGGCCACGCGGTAATGCAGGTGAACGCGACCGACGGCGGCGCGCGCCGCTACATCCTCGTGCAGCTGCCCGAGGCGCTCGACCGCCGCGACAAGACGCAGCTCGCGGCCGCCGATTTCTGCGCGAAGCTGAAGAAGCCGCTGACGCTCGCGGAAATCACGAAGGAACGCCTGCGCCGCACCGCGCAGCAGGTCGCGCGCGACTATCCGGAAAGCTATGGCGACCTCGGCTTCCGCGTGTACCGGCTCGACACGACCAACGTGATCGAGTGGGATCCGCGCCGCGACGACTTCGACCACGCGCTCTTCGCATCCGTCGAACACGTGAAGACCGGCCGCACCGAGGACGACCTGCTCGCCGAGCTGACGCTGAAGCTCGGCCTCGATCTGTGCACGCCGGTCGAGCATCACCAGGTTGGTGGCAAGACCGTGCACCTGATCGGCCGCTCGATCGTCGCGTGCTTCGATGCGCGCATTTCGCGCGACGACGCGGGCCCGCTCGCCGACGGCATCGTCGAGCTGCTCGATGCGACCGGCGCGACGCGCGACGTCACGTGCCTGTTCCGCGACAGCGGCTTCGTCGACGACGTCGCAAAGCTCAATCTCGCCGCGCTGCTCGAACAGCATGGCGTGAAGCGCGTGCGGAGCCTGTGATGCGGCTGCACTTCGAAGCGGACCTCGACTACCAGCGCGAGGCCATCGACGCCGTCTGCGACCTGTTTCGCGGCCAGGAATCGTATCGCGGCGACTTCAGCGTGCTCGCCAACGCCGCGCCCGGCACGACGGCTGCGGCCCAAGGCTCGCTCGGCTTCGCGGTGTCGGAGCAAGGCGTCGGCAACCGGCTGTCGCTGACCGACGACGCGCTCGCGCGCAATCTCGCCGACGTGCAGCTGCGCGGCGGGCTGCCGCCGTCCGGCCTGCCCGGCTCGCGCGATTTCACCGTCGAGATGGAGACGGGCACCGGCAAGACCTACGTGTACCTGCGCACGATCTTCGAGCTGAACCGCCGCTACGGCTTCACGAAGTTCGTGATCGTCGTGCCGTCGATCGCGATCAAGGAAGGCGTGCACAAGACGCTCTCGATCACCGAGGATCATTTCCGCTCGCTGTATGCGGGCGTACCCTACGACTACTTCCTGTACGACTCCGCGAAGCTCGGCCAGGTGCGCCACTTCGCGGCGAGTGCGGCGATCCAGATCATGGTGATGACGGTTGCCGCGATCAACAAGAAAGAGATCAACAACCTCTACAAGGACAGCGAGAAGACCGGCGGCGAGAAGCCGATCGACCTGATCCGCGCGACGCGGCCGATCGTGATCGTCGACGAGCCGCAAAGCGTCGACGGCGGGCTCGAGGGGCGCGGTCGCGAAGCGCTCGCCGCGATGGCGCCGCTCTGCACGCTGCGCTATTCGGCGACGCACGTCGATCGTCACCACATGGTGTACCGGCTCGATGCGGTCGACGCGTACGAGCGCAAGCTCGTCAAGCAGATCGAGATCGCATCGGCGATCGTCGAGGATGCGCACAACAAGCCGTACGTGCGGCTCGTCGGCGTGTCGAACCGGCGCGGCGCGATCAGCGCGCGCATCGAGCTCGACGTCGCGACCGCGGCCGGCGTGAAGCGCCAGATCGTGTCGGCGACCGACGGCGACGATCTCGAACGCCTGACGAAGCGCGCGCTGTATGCCGGGCTGCGAGTCGGCGAAGTCCATGCGGTGAAGGGCGCCGAATACGTCGAGCTGCGTCATCCGGAAGGCGAGGCGTTCCTGTCGCTCGGCGAGGCGTTTGGCGACATCGACACGCTCGCCGTGCAGCGCGAGATGATCCGCCGCACGATCCGCGAGCATCTCGACAAGGAATTGCGCCTGGCCGAGCGCGGCGTGAAGGTGCTGTCGCTGTTCTTCGTCGATTCGGTCGAGCGTTACCGCCGCTACGACGAGAACGGGGTGCCCGTGAAGGGCGACTACGCGCTGATCTTCGAAGAGGAATATGCGCGTGCGGCGCGCGTGCCGGCCTACCGTGCGCTGTTCGACGGCGTCGACGTCGCGCTCGAGGTCGAGCGTGCGCACAACGGCTACTTCTCGATCGACCGCAAGGGTGGCTGGACCGACACGAGCGAGAGCAGCGCCGCGGCCCGCGAGAACGCGGAGCGCGCGTACGGGCTCATCATGCGCGAGAAGGAAGCGCTGCTGTCATTCGACACGCCGCTGAAGTTCATCTTCTCGCACTCGGCACTGAAGGAAGGCTGGGACAACCCGAACGTATTCCAGATCTGCACGCTGCGCGACATCCAGACCGAACGCGAGCGCCGCCAGACGCTCGGCCGCGGGCTGCGCCTCGCGGTCGACCAGGACGGCGAACGCGTACGCGATGCGGGCGTGAACACGCTCACCGTGATCGCGACCGAGCGCTACGAGTCGTTCGCCGAGAACCTGCAGAAGGAAATCGAGGCCGATACGGGCATCCGCTTCGGGATCGTCGAGGAACACCAGTTCGCGGCGCTGCCGGTGCAGGAAGGCGACGGGCCCGCGCACGCGCTCGGCATCGAGCTGTCGCGCATCCTGTGGAACCACCTGCACGAGCAGGGCTACGTCGACGCGCAGGGCAAGGTGCTCGACCGGCTGAAGGATGTGCTGCGTCAAAGCGCGCTGGTGCTGCCGGATGCGTTCGAGATGCTGCGTGCGCCGATCGTCGCGACACTGCGCAAGCTGTCGGGCCGCTTCGCGGTGCGCAATGCGGACGAGCGCCGCGCGATCGCGCTGCGGCGTGATGCATCGGGCAAAGTTGTCGTGTTCGGTGACGACTTCCGCGCACTGTGGGAGCGTATCCGCCATCGCACCGTGTACAGCGTCGAGTTCGACAACGCGAAGCTCGTGCGCGACTGCACGGCCGCGCTGCGCGACGCGCCGGACATCGCACGCGCGCGGCTGCAGTGGCGCAAGGCCGAGATCGACATCGGCAAGTCCGGCATCGAGGCGATCGAGGTGGCCGGCGCCGGCACGGTGCTGATCGACGAAGGCGAGCTGCCATTGCCGGACCTGCTCACCGAACTGCAGGATCGCACGCAGCTCACGCGCCGCTCGCTCGCGACGATCCTGGCCGACAGCGGCCGGCTCGACGATTTTCGCGTGAATCCGCAGCAGTTCATCGCGGTGGCAGCCGATGCGATCAACCGCTGCAAGCGGCTCGCGCTGGTCGCGGGCATCGCGTACCGCAAGCTCGGCGAACGCCACGTGCATGCGCTCGAATCGTTCGAGAGCGAGGCGCTGACCGGCTATCTGCGCAACCTGCGGCCCGATGCGCGCAAGTCGATCCACGAGGCCGTCGTGTGCGAGACCGATGCGGAGCGTGCGTTTGCCGATGCGCTGGAAGCACACGACGGCGTGAAGCTGTACGCGAAGCTGCCCGCGTGGTTCCGCGTGCCGACGCCGCTCGGCAGCTATCACCCTGACTGGGCGGTGCTGGCGGAGCAGGATGGCGGCGAGCGGCTGTATTTCGTCGTCGATACGCCGAATGCGGACGGCAACGTGACGACCGAGCACGAGCGCGCGAAGCTCGCGTGCGGCGAAGCGCATTTCCGCGCGCTGGTGGACGGGGAAGACGCCGCGCGATTCGTGCGCGTCAGGCAGGCCGATGCGTTGTTCGAGCCGGTTGCAGCCGCCGCGCCGCTGGCGGGCGCGGGACGCTGAAAACGAAGGGCGGCGACGAGCCGCCCTTTTTTGATGGACCGAGCCTCGACGCGCCTGCGATGCCTGTTCTGCGCGACGAATCCGCCTGTCATTCGCATGAAAGCGATTCGTATCCTGATGCGTTTGTGCGCGTGGTTACGGCTGGTTGCAAATCGGGGTCGATGCGAGGCGGGCATGCGACAGCCCTTGTACGACGGTCATGAAAAAAGGGCGCCGAAGCGCCCTTTCTCCCGGATGCGTATGCCGTACTTACAGCGTGTGACCGAACGCGTTGCGATGCGCGTGATGCGTCGACGTCGAGGCATGTGCGGTATGGCCGTGCGTATGCCCATGACCGCGGCCTGGCTGCGTACCCGCACGATCGGCGATCGTGTCGGAGCGATCGGCCGCTCGCGCGAGGCCCTTGTCGCGGTCGCCCGAACGGAAACCGTTCGAGTTGCTCAGCGCTGCGCCGCTCATATGGCCGCCGGACATGCCGCCCGCGTTGCCACCCATGCCGCCCATGCCGCCTGCGCCGTGGCCACCACCGTTGCCGCCACCACCACCGCCTCCATTGCCGCCGGCCGCTGCATTCGCGGAAACGGCGCCGAGTGCGAATAGCGCGGCTGCCAGCACGGACAGATATCGTTGCGTTTTCATTGTTTGCTCCCTGGAGCGCGTTTGTGTAGTTGCATTCTAGGAACGCTGAAAATTCGCGCGATTCCGCGTTGTAAATGATCGTAACGGCGCGCGTGGCGCGTATTCGTCAGACCAATTTGCAAAAGGCCGGCTCGGGCGCGAAATGCGGGGCCGGCCGCCGTGAGAAAAGGAAGATGAAAGGCGGAAACGGCGCCGCGGCGCCGCTCCGTCGACGATTGCGCTTACTGCGCGGGGTGCATGCCCTGCGCGGCGGCCTTGCGCTGCGCGGCCAACTCCTGCTCGTGCTTCCTCGCCATGTGGTGGCCGACGATACAGCCGCCGACCGCGCCGACCACGGCGTGATGTCCCGCATAGTGGCCGGCGACGCCGCCCACCACCGCGCCCTTCATGCAGCCCGCTGCGTGCGCGCTGCCGATCGTTGCGAGCGCAACGACAGCGGCGGTTGCGCACAACCTGATGTGTCGAATGGGCATCATGCGATCACTCTCCTCTTGTCGTCGTGATCAGGGTTCTCGTGATCCGGTCGCCGGGCTTCAATCCCAGCGGCCGCGCCATCCGCCACGGTCGCCGCGATCGCGCCACTC
This sequence comes from Burkholderia ambifaria, assembly GCF_001443045.1. Classification (GTDB taxonomy): domain Bacteria; phylum Pseudomonadota; class Gammaproteobacteria; order Burkholderiales; family Burkholderiaceae; genus Burkholderia; species Burkholderia ambifaria_A. The sequence goes on from NZ_LKPJ01000018.1 coordinate 128,099, forward strand.
ATGCTCGCGCCATTCACGGCGGCGCCATTCGTGTTCGCGCCATTCGCGCGCACGCCAGCCGTCGTCGCGGTAACCCACCGGCGCGTACATCACCGGTGGCGGCGGCGCGACGTAGACGGGCGCCGGCGCCGCGTAGACGCCCGGCACACCGACGCCGACCGACAGGTCGACGTGGGCCGATGCGACGCCCGATGCTGCCAGCGCCGCTACACCGAGAACTGCACCGAGAATAAGTTTCTTGCTCATCTGGCGACTCCCTGCACGTGTCGTGCTTCATGTGAATACGGTTCGGAGTCTAGACACCGGGCGCCGACACAGGTGAAACCGGTCTGCGAGACCGGTAACGGACGTTTACGGATGAGCGCAAAGCCTTGCGTGGCAAGGGCGACGAGCGCTTCGACGTGTCGTTGCAACGGCGCATCGAAGCGGTAAAGGCGGGAATTTTTGCCGAAGATCGGGCCGGCGATGCATGCAGCATGCAAACCGCACGCACGCCGTGCGAGCGGTTCGTCACGGCGTTACGCACGGATATCGTCGACGCTGCGCAGCCAGTGCACGCTGAACAGGTTGTCCGCATCGGTCCATACGGTGTCGGGCTCGAAGCCCGCACGCCGCGCGATCGCATGGAAGCCGTCGATCGTGAACTTGTGCGAGTTCTCCGTATGGATGCGTTCGCCGGCCTCGAAGCGGAACGGGTGGCCGCGCACGTGCACCGTCTGCGCGATATCGCTGACGAGATGCATCTCGATGCGCTGCCGCTCGCGATCGTAGAACGCGCAATGCGAGAACGCGTCGAGATCGAAGTCCGCACCGAGCTCGGCGTTCGCGCGGGCGAGCAGGTTCAGGTTGAACTGCGCGGTCACGCCCTGCGCGTCGTTGTACGCGTGATGCAGCGTGCGCTCGTCCTTCACGAGATCCGCGCCGACCAGCAGGCCGCCGCCGCGCAACAGCCGCGCGGCATCGCGCAGGAATGCGTCGGCTTCCTCCGGCGAGAAGTTGCCGATCGTCGAGCCGGGGAAGAAGCCGATGCGCCGGCGCGGCGTTTCGGTCAGCTCGGCCAGCTGGTCGGCCTTCGTGTAGTCGGCCGCGATCGGCGCAACGTCGAGCCACGGATACGCGGCACGCAGCCGCGCGGCCGCGCCGTGCAGGTAGTCGGCCGAGATGTCGATCGGCACGTAGCGCGCCGGCGCGTTCGCGTAGTTGTCCGCGCATGCGTCGAGCAGCACGCGGATCTTCTCGAGCGAGCCCGCGCCGAACTCGACGATGTCCGCATGCGGGCCGACGCGCCGAACGATCTCGGCCGCACGATCGCGCAGGATCCCGAGCTCCGTGCGCGTCGGGTAGTACTCGGGCAGTTCGCAGATGCGGTCGAACAGCGCGGAGCCAGCCGCATCGTAGAAGTATTTCGGCGAAATGCTGCGCGGCGTGCGCGACAGTCCGTCGATCAGGTCGCGCTCGAACGCGCTCGGCCGCGCATCGCGGGCGGGTTGCAGGCCACCGCTCGTGGCCGTCAGGTCAGACGTCTCGCGCAAGTCGCACTCCCGTGAATTGCCAGCGCGCGGCCGGCGGAAAGAAATTGCGGTACGTCGGCCGCTCGTGCCCCGGCGGCGTCGCAATGCTGCTGCCGCGCAGAACCTGCTGGCCAACCATGAACTTGCCGTTGTATTCGGCAGTGACGCCGGCGAGCGGCCGAAAGCCCGGATACGGCTCGTAGGACGAACGCGTCCACTGCCATGCATGCCCGAGCATCTGTTGAATGCCGTTCGTGCCGAACGCGGCTTCCCATTCGAATTCGGTCGGCAGGCGTGCGCCGGCCCATTCTGCGTACGCGGCCGCTTCGTAGAAGCTCACGTGACACACGGGCGCATCGGGCGCGAGCGGCTCCACGCCGTGCAGGCCGAACGCGCGCCATGCATGGACGGTTTTCGCATTGCCGTCATCGTCGGGAATCCAGTAGGCGGGCCCCGACCACCCTTCCCGCTGCACCGTTGCCCAGCCGTCGGACAGCCAGTATTCAGGGCGTTCGTAGCCGCCTTCCGCGATGAAGGCCGCGAATTCCGCATTCGTCACGAGACGGTTCGCGATCTCGCACGGGCGCACGAGCGCCGTATGGCGCGGCCGTTCGTTGTCGAACGAAAATGCGTCGCCGTCGTGGCCGATCTCGATGAGCCCGCCCGGCTGATGCAGCCAGCGCAACGGGCCGGCATCGCCCGCGGCCAGTGCGGCGTGCGTGCCGGCGCCGCTGCGCGGCCGGAACGCGGGCTTCAGCGGGTTGCACGAGAACGCATGCAGCATGTCCGTGACGATCAGCTCCTGATGCTGCTGCTCGTGATGCAGGCCCAGCTCGATCTCGGGCGCGATCGCCGCGAGCAACGCCGGGTCGGCTCCATCGAGCGCGCGCAGCATCGCTTCGTCGACGTACTGCCGGTACGCATGCACCTCGTCGAGCGACGGACGCGTAAGCAACCCGCGCTGCGGCCGCGGATGGCGCGGGCCGAGCGCTTCGTAATAGGAATTGAAGAGGAACTGGAACGTGTCGTCGAACGGCGCGTAGCCCGGCACGCGGCGCATCAGCACGACGGTTTCGAAGAACCAGGTCGTATGCGCGAGATGCCATTTCACCGGGCTCGCGTCGGGCATCGACTGCACGGCCTGGTCTTCGGCGGACAGCGTCGCGGTCAATGCGACGCTATGGGCGCGCACGTCCTGGTAACGGCGCTGAAGCTGGGATGCAGGGAGGCTCATCGGTTTACCGTCCACGTCGCGATTCGCTGCGTTGCGTTGCCGGAAAAGGGAAAGCCTTGCGCTCGGATGCGCGCGGCTGACGTGCGACCTTCGTTGCTGCGTCGTCGGGCAGCCGGCGCGCGCGCCGGGCCGCTGATGCGGCGTCACTCCATCTGCCCATGCAGAACAGTATGGGCCAGAAATGTGAACGTCGCGAATCGGATTTCGGACGAAACCAACACGAAAGAAAAATGAAAGCATTCGCCATGCGCCGATCGTCGGCGTGACGAACCGTCGATGCCCGTCATGGCGAGGCTCGGTAACGGAAGGAGGAAGGAACGCAATGTGCATGCCTGCACGTGCGCACTACCGACGCCTCATGACAGCCGCGCTGCTCCGATGAAAGGTCGATGGCTCGGGTTCGCCGGAGCAACGGCGCCATGCGGCTGGTCGAATGTCCGGTGTGCGGGACGACCGAGACGATATCCGTCTCGATCCGCGCGTTGGTATCGCGGCCGCCCGCCCGATTGTCAGCGGCTCATGCCTTCGCACGTTTCCCGGTTTTTGAAAAATTTTTCGCATCGATGTCACACGCCCTGGGGGCTCGCTCGTCATATCAATGGAACCCACACGAAAGGAGAAGGACCATGACTGCGAAACTCAATCCGTTTGCCGCCGCCCCCGCGCTGATGAAGAGCTGGATGACCGTATCGGTCGCAGCGGCCGGGAGCCTCGAGCCGACGCTGATCGAGCTGGTGAAGATCCGCGCATCGCAGATCAACGCGTGCGCGAACTGTCTTAACATGCACACCGTCGAGGCGCGCGAGCAAGGCGAGACCGAGCAGCGCATCAACCTGCTGGCCGCGTGGCGCGAAGCGCCCTGCTACACCGACCGCGAACGCGCGGCGCTCGGCTGGACCGACGCGCTCACGCGGCTGTCGGAGGGCCACGCCGCGCACGAGGCCGCGTATGCGGCGCTGAACGATCACTTCAGCCAGGAGGAACAGGTGAAACTCACGCTGATGATCAACGTGATCAATGGCTGGAACCGGCTTGCCGTCGGCTTCGGGCTGTGGGTCGATCCGGCCGAAGCGAAGGCTGCGGCGGCGAAGATGGTGGCCTGATGACGAACCTCGATCCGGCCGCGCGCAGTGCCGAAGACCGGGCTGACGCAGCAGCGAGCTTCGACCCGCTGCGTCGCACGCTGATCCGCGTCGCGTACCGGATGCTCGGTTCCGTCGCGGATGCCGAGGACATGGTGCAGGAGGCGTTCATCCGCTGGATGGACGTCGATCGCACCGAGGTGCGCGTGCCCGAGGCGTTCCTGCGCCGCATGGTGATGCGCATGTGCCTCGACCAGCTGAAGTCCGCGCGGCACCAGCGCGAGACCTATATCGGCCCGTGGCTGCCCGAGCCGGTCGTCGAGGAAGATGCACAGGAAGACGTCACGCTGCCGCTGATGCTCGCGCTCGAACGGCTGTCGCCGCTGGAGCGCGCGGCGTTCCTGCTGCACGACGTGTTCGGCCTCGAGTTCGACGAGATCGCGACGACGATCCAGCGCGACCCGGCTGCATGCCGGCAGCTTGCGGCGCGCGCACGTACGCATGTGCGCGAGGCGCGGCCTCGGTTCCATGTCGAGAAGCAGCGCGGGATCGAGCTGGCCGAGGCGTTCTTCGCGGCGTCACGCAGCGGCGACATGCGCGCGCTCGGCGCGATGCTCGCCGAGGACGTGAGCCTGCATTCCGACGGCGGCGGCAAGCGCGCGGCCGCGGGCAAGCCGGTGATCGGCTTCGAACGTGTGATGAAGGTGCACGAGTACCTGGCCGAGCTGTTCACCATGCATGCGTCGAAGCTCGTGCGGGCCGGGTTCATCAACGGGTTGCCGGGTTTCGTCACGCTGGAAGCCGACGGCGAGCTGCAGACTACCGCGCTCGAGATCGAGGATGGGAAGATCGTCGCGATCTATGTCGTGCGGAATCCTGACAAGTTGAAGCATCTGCACTGAGGGTGGCCGGTAGGCGCATTGCGCCTGCTGCCCCTTCTCCGCGCCCTGCTTTGCCTGTCGCCGGCTGATTGCGATGCGTGTATCGCACGACGCACCGTGCACATGCATGCGCAGTTTCGGCCGCAAAAATAAAAACGCCACGCGATGTTGCCGCGTGGCGTTCGTATGTTTGGCGAGCCGGATTGCCTGTAGGCAATTCGCGCTGCCGGACCCCTTCATTTTGTTCGTTGGTAGGCTCGATTGGATTCGAACCAACGACCCCCACCATGTCAAGGTGGTGCTCTAACCAACTGAGCTACGAGCCTAAGAAGCCGCGAATTATAGAGAGGGTTTTCGAGGAGCACAAGCCCCTTCGTGAAAATTTTTTGAATCGGGGGTGCGGGACGCCGACGATCGAGGTTGCCTGGCGACGCCGGGGACGTCGGCGTCACTGTTTCGCATCACAGCAAAACGTGTCGATGCGCTGTGATGTTATCCACATTCCCCTCTGGATAACCGTCCGACAAGCCTCTGGATTCACAGTGGAACGATTGAGGATATGTTGGCGCGGCCGTGAATCGACGAAAAGTTGTTCTGTGCTGCACAGAGCTTTTCGTGTGCATTGCCTGTGGTTATGCATTCCGCTTCACGCTGTAAATTCAGGACGTTACGGAGGTTATCCACTGTGAGGCGGCGCGCTTGTTAACTATCACTACGTATGTATACGAACTCTGTTAACACCTTTGGATAAGCACAGTCCGCCGACTGTGATTCGAGCAGGATATGCACTGCATACGGTGGCGGGATACCTGAATCGGCAGGCTGTGAGGCCTTCGGCCAATGTGCGAACGGCAGGTCTGTAGAATCGCCTGCGTTCACGATGCGATTCACCTTCTCGACGTCAGCATCACAAAGTCGAAGATCGTTCGGACGATCGCAAAGTGGTCTGAGCTGGCTGTGGTGAGCGGGCATCCCACAGAGGCTCGAGTCGAGCCGTGTTCATGGGGGAGCGGAGTTTCGCTACGATCCCAGGCAAGGAGATTTGAGTTTAGAGATGAGGTTCGGCGAAGGACGCCTGCAATGAATAGCCTGCCAATGAAACGCTGGTGAAGGATATCGCCGGGAACGTCGCTGTCGTCGTCACCGGTCGATTGCGTGGCACGGTCCCGATCAGTACGTGATCGAACCGAACTGATGTGAACGGAGCAAATCGATCATGGCGTTCATGCAGCCGGCGTTGTTATGCGAAGACCTCGACGCGATCGTTCGCGACGAGTTGCGGCTTGGCAATGTCTTGCCGGAGTCTCCCGTGCGTGCCGACTGGCCGACGAAGGGGGGCGTATTCGCTGCATTGCGCGACGATCTTCATCTGCACGCGCTCGCGCTGCCGCCGCATGTGCGGCACTCGGTCTGCACCGATCCGCATTACGGATGGCATGACGAGTGTTTCTGCGAGCGGCACGGACATTTGCTGGTGGCGGGGAAGACGAAGCCGCCGAAGCGCTGAAGAATAGGCAGGAATGGAGGATCTCGAGCGCGCAGCAATGGATGTGGGCAATTACCGCAAACCAGATCGAAAACGCCGTGGCACACTCGTGGCCCGCGTGCGTAGCGCGTTTCACGATACGTGCAGACTCGACGCGTTCAGTTGTCCGAGCTGCGCGTCATGTTGAAAAGCTTGTTGATAATCCCGCGCCGGAATCAATCGAAATGCTGTGCAATGAAAGAGTGAGCGCTCCGTCGATGGATGATCCCATCACGCTGCGAGGCTTTGGTGACGGGGCTTTGAGCGTTTCGAGGCGTTGGGTCGATTGACAGGCGGGAAAACGATCGCACTAACGTTCAGGATGTGGATATCCCGAAGGCAAACTCACTCGAAACGCTGTGCGCCGCACCGGTGAGCGCAAGCACCCGCACTGGATGTGGACATCCAACCCGGAAGTTACTCGAAATGCTGTGAACGACGAAGGCGAGGGCGGCGATGTTCGATCAAGACATCGAGTCCTCCGTCCGATGTAGATAACAGACTCCAATCGCTGTGCGCTTGAACGGTGTGCGGATGCACCGATGATTGTGCTGCCCGCATGATCAGCTACTTGGACGGCCGCATCGGAAATGCCGGGCCTGCGAGGCCGCGCATCGCATCACTCAAGTCTGCTGATCGAGCGCCTGCACGACCGCTTTCTCCCCGAGGCTCCCGGCTGGCCCGACCACCGCATAGTTGAGCCCGTTCACCGAACCATACCGCGCCAGCAACGCGCCATCCACGCGTTGCCCGGCCGGCAGCAGCCGATGTTGCGATTCCGCGGGCCGCAGATAGAAGCTCAGCGTTCGCCCGCCATCGTCCTCGTAGAGCACCATCGCAGCCGTGGCCCCGCTGTCCGTCGTAAACAACCGCCCGCCGATCGGCCTGAATCCCGCCGCGCTCAAATCCGGCAGCTTCGCCGACGCGCCGACGCGCCGGGTGAGCCACCCCTGCAAATCTCCCGCACGCGTCGGCCGGTAATCCACCTTCGCGGTTTGATCGACCACCATCATCCGGTAAGCCTCGACCGCATCGCTCATCGGCGCCACCGCCGGCGGCGCGTTCCACCCGCGCGCCTGCCACCCTCCGAAGGTCCCGAGCCCGATACAGAACACGAACGAAGCGGCCATCGCGAACCGCATCCGCGAGCGCTCCGCCCGCCGCGCACGAATCGCCGCAGGATCGAGCTCGGGGTTCTCGCCCGGCATCCGCACGCTTTCCAGCGCGGCCCGCAACCGCTGCGCATCCTGCTGCCATTGCTTCACCTGTTCCGCACTCTCCGGATGCAGCGCGAGATATCGCTCGACCGCGGCGCGCGCATCGTCGTCGAGCTGGCCGTCGACATAGGCCTGGAGATCGTGTTCGTCGGGACGGAGGTTGTTCATTTCATCAAGCGGAGAGAAGGAGCGGGAAGCTCGCCGTCGCTGAGCTGGCGCAGCGCCTTGCGCGCGCGGGAGAGCCGCGACATCACGGTGCCGATCGGCACGTCGAGCAGGTCGGCGACTTCCTGATACGTGAAGCCCTCGACCGCGACGAGCAGCAGCAGGCTGCGCTGCTCGTCGGACAGATGGCCGAATGCTTCGAGCGTCGCACGCGCGGCTACCTCGCGTTCGGCGGAAGGCCAGTGCGGCTCGTCGTCCGTGCGGATCCGGCCGAGCAGCCACGCGTAGCGTTTCGCGCTGCGTTTGCCGTCGAGAAACTGCCGGTACAGGATCGTGAAGAGCCAGCTGCGCAGCGATGCGTCGTCGCGGCGGCTCGTCCAGCGCGACAGCGCGCGCTCGAGCGTCGACTGGACGAGATCGTCGGCCGCGTGGACGTCGCGCGCCAGCCAGAGCGCGAAGCGTCGCAGCCTGGGGATGAGTTCGCGCAACGCGTCGTCGTCGAGGGCGTTTGGGGGCATGGCCTGGGCGCTAGCCGATAAGCGTGGAGATGCCGCGTAGGACGCCGGTCGGCACCGCCTATTCCGTCAGCATACAAAAAATTTCTTCATGGAATAAAGCAGCGCGGGCGGCGTCCTACGCCCGTTCGACAATGATCTGACGATCGGGAGTGCATCCATGAAGCAATCTTCTTCTTCGCCGCCGCGGGAGCCCGGGCGCGGGTGGTGGCGCTGGGCCGTGATCGGCGGTACGGTGGCCGGCGTGGCCGTCGCGTTCGGGTATGTCGGCGGATGGCTCGCGCCGGCGCGTCTGACCCCGCACCGGCTCGTCGATGCGCTGCAGACGGCCGGCGGCGGCATTCACCCGGGCTTCCGGCGCAATCATGCGAAGGGCGTGTGCGTGACCGGTTACTTCGAAGGCAACGGCGCCGCGAGCGCGTATTCGGTCGCGCCGTTCTTCAAGGCCGTGCGCACGCCGGTGGTCGGGCGGTTCGCGCTGCCGGGCGGGAATCCGTACGCGCCCGACAGCAGCGTGCCGATCCGCAGCCTCGCGCTGAAGCTCACAGCGCCGGACGGCCAGCAATGGCGGACCGGGATGAACGCGATGCCGGTGTTTCCGGTGGCGACGCCGAAGGCGTTCTACGCGCAGTTGCTGGCGACCCTGCCGGATCCGGCGACGGGCAAGCCCGATCCGGCGAAGGTGAAAGCATTTTTCGGCGCGCATCCGGAGACGGCCGCGTTCCGCGCATGGGTGAAGGGTGCGAAGCCGAGCGCGAGCTACGTCACCGAAAGCTATTACGGGCTGAACGCGTTTTACTTCGTCGACGCGGCGGGCAAGCGCCAGGCGGTGCGATGGCGCGTCGTGCCGGAGCAGACGGCCGGCGCCGGGGATGTCGCGACGGCTGCGGATCCGAACGTGTTGCAGCAGGACCTGACGCGGCGCATCGCGGACGGCGCGCAGAAATGGAAGCTGCTGGTCACGCTGGCTGAACCCGGCGATCCGGTGGACGACGCGACGAAGGTCTGGCCCGCTCAGCGCACGACGATCGACGCGGGGACGCTCGTGCTCGATCGCGTGGAGGCGCAGGACAGCGGGCCGTGCCGAGATGTGAATTACGACCCGACGGTGCTGCCGCAGGGGATTCAGGTGTCGGGGGATCCGTTGCTGGCGGCGCGGTCGGCTGCCTATGCGGATTCGTATCTGCGCAGGACGAGTGAAGAGGCCGGCGTGGCAGGCGTGGCGCGTTTGAGTGGGGAGGGACGGTGATGAAGGCTTCGACGATGTTTAGCTTGCCGGCGCGGGTGCTGCATTGGGTGATGGCCGCGATGATCATCACGATGTTGTTCATCGGGGTGGGGATGGTGGCGTCTGTTTCTGAGCGGCATGAGGTTCTGGTGGCGATTCACAAGCCGCTAGGTATTGCCGTACTGGTGCTGGTGTGTGTGCGGATCGTGGTGCGGATTCTGTCGAAGCCACCAGCGTTGCCCGATGATCTGCCGTGGTGGCAGAAGGTTGCCGCGCACGGGTCGCATCTCGTGCTGTATGCGCTGATGCTTGCGATGCCGCTGATCGGGTGGGCGATGCTGTCGGCGGGCGGGTATCCGGTGACGCTGGGCAGCGGCGTGCAACTGCCGGCGATTGTTTCCGCGGATCCGGTGACGTTCGCCTGGCTCAGGGTCGCGCATCGCGTGCTGGCCTATCTGTTCTTCGCGACGTTCCTCGCGCACTTTGCCGCGGCGCTGTATCACGGGCTGATTCGGCGGGACGGCGTGGTGAGGGCGATGGTGGGGCGGTAATCGACGGGAGGTTGCGTTCGCTGCGGCGGAACTGTTCTCGGGCGACCGAGGCTGCGCTTGCCGTGTCGCTTATATATGACCATTGGCGAGGCTCAGCGGCCCCCGGCACCGCGCGTCAAAAAAATTTCACAAAGGGGGTTGCGGAGACGGGGTGGGGTGCTTAGAATCACGCCTCTTTCGCGCTAACGGAAACGCAGCGCGGGGGAAGAAGGGAAGCGGTGCGGTTGAGGGCAGGTTGTAGAGTCCCGGCGCACACGGAGTTAAACCGCAGTCGTCACAACGAAGTAGTTAAAAAAGTTGTTGACGAGTTTTAAAAAACGGTTAATAATCTCACTTCTCTGCTGCTGAAAACGCAGCGCTGCTGAGAAACACGAAGTTCCTCGCAGAAACGCTCTTTAAAAATTAACAGCCGATAAGTGTGGGCGCTTGATGGCCGCGAGCTGGTCTTCGGATCAGATAGCGAAAGTATCAAGAGTCTCACACTAAAGTAAGTCAGGTTTATGAAGTGATTCATATACCTGTCAGCTTTGAGTGAGCGACCGGTTCGAAAGAACCGAAAACAGTAACAGGTTTAAACTGAAG
>NZ_LKPJ01000019.1 GCF_001443045.1 Burkholderia ambifaria
GAAGGAATAGACTGGTTGTGCGACCAATCAGACGATTCCAACGACCACCGCTTTCATGGCCGATCATAAACTCGACCTCCCGTTCTGGGAAGGTTTTACCGTTTCCGAACTCGAGCGCACGCCCGGTGTGACGCGCATCACCTTGTTGCCCGAAGTCGGCCATTGCGCTCGTTGCTCGGGCTGCGGCCAGCGCAGCGAGCGCGTGCATGAACAAGGCTGGCGGACGATTCGCGACCTACCGATGCTGGGCGACGCGGTCTGGCTGCGCGTGCGTCTACGTCGGGTGCGGTGCGCCGGATGTGGCCCTCGCACCGAGCGCGTGAGCTGGCTGGATCGCCACGCCCGAATCACCCGGCGTCTGGCGGAATTTGTTGGGCGCTGGTGCGAGAAGTTGCCGATCGCCCACGTCTGCCAGTTGTCAGGGCTGCATTGGGAAACCGTCCGGCGCATCGATACGCGACGCTTGCAGGCGCGTCTTGAGGCGTTGCCCGAGGCGCAACCGCGCCGGCTGGTGATGGACGAATTTGCGCTATACAAGGGCCACCGCTACGCCACCGTGGTGATGGACGCCGATACGCGCCGTGTGTTGTGGGTCGGCGAAGGACGCAGCCGGGAGGCGATTCGCCCGTTCTTCGACTGGCTCGGCATCGAGCGGTGCAAAGCGATCGAAGCCGTGGCGATGGACATGAACACCGCATTCGATCTGGAGGTACGGCAGCATTGCCCGAAGGCGCGCATCGTGTACGACCTGTATCACGTGGTCGCCAAATACGGACGGGAAGTGATCGATCGGGTACGCGTCGATGAGGCCAACCGGCTCAAGCACAAGCGTCCGCTGCGACGCGTCGTCAAACGCTCGCGCTGGTTGTGGCGATGGACATGAACACCGCATTCGATCTGGAGGTACGGCAGCATTGCCCGAAGGCGCGCATCGTGTACGACCTGTATCACGTGGTCGCCAAATACGGACGGGAAGTGATCGATCGGGTACGCGTCGATGAGGCCAACCGGCTCAAGCACAAGCGTCCGCTGCGACGCGTCGTCAAACGCTCGCGCTGGTTGTTGCTGCGCAATCGCGAGAATCTGTCGGCCGACCAGCAGATCAAGTTACATGAGCTGCTGGAAGCCAATCAGGCTCTGATGACCGTCTACGTGCTCAAATCGGTGCTCAAGGAACTCTGGCGGCCGCTGAGCGCGTGGCAATGGCGTCGCGCCTGGCGGGCCTGGCTGGCGCAGGCCCGCGCCAGCGGCATCGAACCGCTGCGACGCTTCGCCAACAAGCTGGCTGCGTACTGGCGAGGCATCCTTGCTCGCGTGCGCTGGCCCATGCACACGGGCCAACTTGAAGGCATCAACAACCGCATCAAGGTCATGAAGCGCATGGCCTACGGCTACCGTGACAGTGCCTACTTCTTCCTCAAGATCAAGGCCGCCTATCCCGGTAATCCGTGAAGAANGTCGCGCCTGGCGGGCCTGGCTGGCGCAGGCCCGCGCCAGCGGCATCGAACCGCTGCGACGCTTCGCCAACAAGCTGGCTGCGTACTGGCGAGGCATCCTTGCTCGCGTGCGCTGGCCCATGCACACGGGCCAACTTGAAGGCATCAACAACCGCATCAAGGTCATGAAGCGCATGGCCTACGGCTACCGTGACAGTGCCTACTTCTTCCTCAAGATCAAGGCCGCCTATCCCGGTAATCCGTGAAGAAGCAAAAAAAAGCCCCGCCGAAGCGGGGCTTTTCTTTTCTTGCTGGAGGCGCGAGCCGGAGTCGAACCGGCCTAAACGGCTTTGCAGGCCGCTGCATAACCGCTTTGCTATCGCGCCAAAAGCGGACTGTCCGGATGCCATGAAGGCAAGCGACAGATTTTTTATTCGAGGACCATCAGTCCATCAAATAAAAAGGGAAGCGTGGCTTCCCCATTACTTGGAGCGGGAGACGAGTCTCGAACTCGCGACCTCAACCTTGGCAAGGTTGCGCTCTACCAACTGAGCTACTCCCGCATTGTCCTGCACCTGCAGCGCTTTGCCGTACAACACGCTGCCAGAAAATCTGGAGCGGGAGACGAGTCTCGAACTCGCGACCTCAACCTTGGCAAGGTTGCGCTCTACCAACTGAGCTACTCCCGCATATGTCCTGCATCTGCAGCGCTTTGCCGTACAACACGCTGCCAGAAAAATCTGGAGCGGGAGACGAGTCTCGAACTCGCGACCTCAACCTTGGCAAGGTTGCGCTCTACCAACTGAGCTACTCCCGCGTATTGCTGCGCTACTGCTTCCCCGTCACACACTTACTTCGCCGTGCAGCGGAGAAGCGAGATTATGTCGAAGGCACATTCGTATGTCAAGGGCTTTTCCAGCCCTTTTTCCAAAAAACCTGCGCGATCGACTGGGGGGTGCCGGTCATGCGCCGCCGCGCTCGCGGATCTGCGGCCATGCGAGCTTCATGTAGTACAGCATCGACCAGATCGTCAGCACCGCCGCGAGATACATCAGCCACTCGCCCCACACGCGCGTGTCGATCGTCGCGATGCCGAGCGGTAGCGGGCCGTAGTACAGCAGCATCGGGATCGCGACCATCTGGCATGCGGTCTTGAACTTGCCGAGCTGGTTCACCGCGACGCTCTTCGACGCGCCGATCTGTGCCATCCATTCGCGCAGTGCGGAAATCGCGATCTCGCGACCGACGATCACCAGCGCGATCGCCGCATCGACCCGCGAAATCTGCACGAGGATCAACAGCGCGGCCGTCACCATCAGCTTGTCCGCGACCGGATCGAGGAATGCGCCGAACGACGACGTCTGGTTCCACTTGCGTGCGAGAAACCCGTCGAACCAGTCGGTCAGCGCGGCGAGGATGAAGATCGCCGCCGCCGCGAGGTTGCGGTGCGCGCCGCCCATCACCGTGTCCGGCAGATAGAACACGCCGACGACCAGCGGAATCAGCACGATCCGTACCCACGTCAGGAAAATCGGGAAATTGAACGGCATGGCATGCGGGTCAGTAAAGGATTCGCAATTGTGCCGTGTCGACCGGCCTGCCACAAGAACGCGAGAATGCAAGAACACGCTCAGGCGCAGCCGGCCGCACGGCCGCATCAGTGAAGCTGCTTGTAGATCTGCTCGGCGAGCGCATGCGAGATGCCGTCGACGCTCGCCAGTTCCTCGACGCTCGCGGCAACCACCCCGCGCAACCCGCCGAACCGCGCGAGTAGCCGCTGACGACGTTTCGCGCCGACCCCTTCGAGCTCCTCGAGTCGCGACGTCTGGCGGGCCTTCGCCCGCTTCGCGCGCATCCCGGTGATCGCGAAGCGGTGCGCCTCGTCGCGAATCTGTGCGACGAGCATCAGCGCGGCGCTCTCCTTGCCGAGTTCGAGCGGCGTGCGGCCGTCCGCGAACACGAGCGTCTCGAGGCCGACCTTGCGCCCCTCGCCCTTCGCAACGCCAACCAGCATCGACGTGTCGAGCCCGAGCTCGGTGAACACTTGCCGCGCGATCTCGACCTGTCCCTTGCCGCCGTCGATCAGCACGATGTTCGGCAGCAGGCTCGACGCCTCGGCCTGGCGCGTCGATTCGCCGTCGATGCCGGCCGCGTCGTCGGCGGCCGCCGCCTGCGCGGCCTGCTCGACCATCTTCTCGTAGCGGCGCGTGAGCACCTGCCGCATCGCCGCGTAGTCGTCGCCCGGCGTAATGCCGGTGATGTTGTAGCGACGGTAGTCGCCCGACTGCATCTTGTGATGGTGGTAGACGACGCACGACGCCTGCGTCGCCTCGCCCATCGTGTGGCTAATGTCGAAACACTCGATCCGCAGCGTCGCGAGATCGTCGCATTCGAAGCTGAGCGTCTCCGCGAGCGCGCGCGTGCGCGCCTGCTGCGAGCCCTGCTCGGACAACAGCCGTGCGAGCGCGAGCCGTGCATTCTGTTCGGCCATCGACAGCCATGCGCGCCGCTGCCCCTGCGGCTGCCGCACCAGCGATACCTTGTGACCGGCCTGCTCGGACAGCAACTCGAGCAGGTCGCGGCTCGCGGGCGCATGGCTCACGACCAGCACGGGCGGCACGCGATTGCCGAGATAGTGCTGCGCGATAAACGCATCGAGCACCTCGGCCTCCACCGACGCCCCCGCGCCACGCGCGGCGGTAGCATCTTCCGCGGGCTGATCGGGCAACGCCGCAGCCGCTTCATCCGTACCGTCCGCTGCCTCGGCCTCGTCACCGAGCCCGCCTTCGGCAAGCGTCAGCGCACTTTCGACATGCGTCGGGAAATAGGCCTTGTCGCCAAGATGCCGGCCGCCGCGCACCATCGCCAGGTTCACGCACACGCGTCCGCCCTGCGCGACCACCGCGAGGATGTCGACGTCGCTGTCGCTGCCGACCTCGATCGCCTGCTGGTGCAGCACCGTCGCGAGCGAGCTCATCTGGTTGCGCACGGCGGCCGCCTGCTCGAACTTCAGCTCGGCCGCGAACGCGTGCATCTTCTGCTCGAGTTCCTTCATCACTTCCGACTGCCGGCCGAGCAGGAAGCGCGCGGCATTCGACACGTCGATCGCGTAGTCGTCCTCGGAAATCGCGCCGACGCACGGCGCCGTGCACCGGCCGATCTGATGCAGCAGGCACGGCCGCGTGCGGTTGTTGAAGACCGAATCCTCGCAGGTGCGCAGCTGGAATACCCGCTGCAGAATCTGGATGCTCTCGCGCACGGCCCACGCGCTCGGGAACGGCCCGAAATACTGGTTCTGCTTGTCGACCGAGCCGCGGTAGTAAGCCATGCGCGGAAAGCGATGCGCGGTGAGCTTCAGGTACGGATACGACTTGTCGTCGCGAAACAGGATGTTGTAGCGCGGCGCGAGCGCCTTGATCAGGTTGTTCTCGAGCAGCAGCGCCTCTGCCTCCGAGCGCGTGACGGTCGTCTCGATGCGCGCGATGCGCGTGACCATCATCGCGATGCGCGGCGACAGCTGCGTCTTCGTGAAATAGCTCGATACGCGCTTCTTCAGGTCGCGCGCCTTGCCGACGTAAAGCACGGCGCCCGCCGTGTCGTAGTAGCGGTAGACGCCCGGCATGTGCGGCAATTGCGCGAGGATCTTCTTCGGTTCGAACGGGGTGTCGGCGGCTTCTGGGGATGTCATGCGTGATCCGGGTGCCTTGTGGCGCGGAACGGGTCCATTAGAATCGCCAGTTTAGAGCATTCACCGGCCCGCTTCGATGTCCCGCACCGCACCCGCCTCCACTTCGCCGCTCGCGCCCGACGAACCGATCGCGTGCGACCTCTTCTGCACCGTGATCAACAACTTCGGCGACATCGGCGTGTGCTGGCGCCTCGCCCGCCAGCTCGCGCACGAGCACGGCTGGCAGGTGCGCCTGTTCATCGACGATCTGCGCACGTTCGCACGGCTGCTGCCGGGGGTCGATCCCGATGCCGGGCGGCAGATGCTCGACGGTATCGTGGTCGAGCACTGGCATGCGGAAGTCGGCGACGCACTGGAGATCGCCGACGTCGTGATCGAGGCATTCGCTTGCGAGTTGCCCGGCGCGTATCTCGCGGCGATGGCGCGCCGCGCGCGCCGCCCCGTGTGGATCAATCTCGAATACCTGAGCGCCGAGGACTGGGTCGCCGATTTCCATTTGCGGCCATCGCCGCATCCGCGCTACTCGTTGCTGAAGACGTTCTTCTTCCCGGGATTGTCGGCCGGCACGGGCGGCGTGCTGAAGGAGCGCGATCTCGACGCGCGCCGCACGGCCTTCGAAGCCGACGCGGCGACGCGTGCCGCATGGTGGCGGCACGCGACCGGCGACGCGCCGCCAGCGCCCGGCACGACGGTCGTCAGCCTGTTCGCATATGAAAATCCGGCCGTCGACGCGTTGCTCGCGCAGTGGCGCGACAGCCCGTCGCCCGTCGTCGCGCTCGTGCCCGTCGGCCGCGTATCTCCGGCCATCGCGCATTTTTTCGGGGTCGAATCATTCGGCGCCGGCGCGCGCGCGCAGAGCGGCAACCTGACTGCGTACGGGCTCGCGTTCGTCCCGCAGGCCGACTACGACCCGCTGCTGTGGGTGGCCGACGTCAATTTCGTGCGTGGCGAGGACTCGTTCGTCCGCGCGCAATGGGCGCGCAGGCCGTTCGTATGGCACATCTATCCGCAAGCCGACGACGCGCACCTGCCGAAGCTCGACGCCGCGCTCGCGCACCTGTCGGCCGGCCTCGCCGACGCGCCGCGCGCGGCGCTCGAACGCTTCTGGCATGCGTGGAACGGCGCCGGCACGCCGGACTGGGCCGATCTGCTGCAACATCGCGCCGCACTGGACGCCAACGCAGCCCGCTGGGCCGACGCCCTGGCGAGCGTCGGCGATCTCGCCGGAAAGCTGGCGGAATACGCAAAATCTCAGTTAAAATAAGCGGTTATCCGACGGCTGACCACGCAAGCGCTCGCGTTTGGGGTTCTTGGCGCCCACCGGAACGCCCCCCGCTTGCGCCGTCAGCCGTTGTGCAACGCTCAGGCACCTATTTATTTGATTGGATCAGGACAGTTTTTATGAAGACCGCACAGGAACTCCGCGTAGGCAACGTCGTGCAGATCGGCAGCGACGCATGGGTCATCGCCAAGGCCGAATACAACAAGTCGGGCCGTAACTCCGCCGTCGTCAAGATGAAGATGAAGAACCTGCTGACGAACGCGGGCCAGGAATCGGTCTACAAGGCTGACGACAAGTTCGACGTCGTCGTGCTCGACCGCAAGGAAGTGACGTACTCGTACTTCGCCGATCCGATGTACGTGTTCATGGACGCCGACTACAACCAGTTCGAAGTCGAAGCGGAAATGATGGGCGAAGCGCTGAACTACCTCGAAGACGGCATGGCTTGCGAAGTCGTGTTCTACAACGAGAAGGCGATTTCGGTCGAACTGCCGACGGTCCTGGTTCGCGAGATCACCTACACGGAACCGGCCGTCAAGGGCGACACGTCGTCGGGCAAGGTGCTGAAGAACGCCAAGCTCGCAACGGGCTTCGAACTGCAAGTGCCGCTCTTCTGCAACACCGGCGACAAGATCGAAATCGATACGCGTACGAACGAATACCGCAGCCGCGCGTAATCGCCTGCGATTTCCGTATCGAACAAAGCGCCCTTCGGGGCGCTTTTTGTTTGCCTGCCGTCAACAGCTCCGGCACGTCGCTACCATGGGCAACACAAAATCCAGCACTAAAGGTATTCAATTTGTATCATCGGTAACTGTTTTATAGCGACAGAGAAATAATGCACGTCAGGCGTTCAGCGGGGCATAAAATCAGTTTTTAATCTGACATGCGGCTGCGGCCGGCTCGATGGCCGACAGCCCGCCTCTCTTGACTCGACTCGCGTCCACCATGCCACACGCCCTGATTGTCGAAGACGATCCCAACAGTCTGTCCGGCCTGACCGCGCTGCTCGCAGCAGACGGCTTCTCGGTCGACACGGCCACGTCGCTCGCCGAGGCACGCACGGCGCTCGGCCGCTCGATTCCCGATGTCGTCCTCGTCGACCTGAACCTGCCGGACGGCAGCGGGTTCGACCTGCTCCAGCATCTGCCGCAGCAGCAGCCGAACGGCTCGTTGCCGGTGATCGTGCTGACGGGCAACGCGACGGTCGAGAGCGCGATCGAAGGCCTGCGTCACGGCATCTGGGACTACCTGCTGAAGCCGATCAACATTCCGCGCCTGCGCAGCCTGCTGGCCCGGATTCCGCGGCCCTACGAACTGATCGACGAAGTGCGCACGCTGCGCGCGTCGCTGCGCCACCTCGGCCGCTTCGGCGCGCTGGTCGGCCGCAGCGAGGCAATGCAGCACGTGTACGACATGATCGAACACAACGCAGGCACCGAAACGGCCGTGCTGTTCGCGGGCGAAGCCGGTACCGGCAAGAAGCTGGCCGCGCGCACGCTGCACGACCTGAGCCGGCGCCGCAAGGGGCCGTTCGTGTCGTTCGACTGCCGCACGATCACGCAGGCCGGCCGCCACGGCGCGTCGCTCGACAGCGTGCTGTTCGGCCATGAGCGCGGCGCATTCGACGGCGCCGAGCGGCGCGAATCGGGCCTGTTCGAACAGGCCGGCGGCGGCACGCTGCTCCTCGACGAGATCACTGCACTGCCGCTCGTGCTGCAGGAGGCGCTGCTGCATGCGCTCGACTCGCAGAACTTTATGCGGATCGGCGGCACGAGCTCGATCGCGAGCGACTTCCGGCTGATCGCGACCACGCGCCGCCCGGCCCGCGAGGCGGTCGCGAACGGCACGTTGCGCGAGGACCTGTGGCTGCGTCTCGATGCGGCATCGATCACGATGCCGCCGCTGCGCGAGCGCGACGGCGATGCGCTTGCCATCGCGGACGCACTGATCGACGAACTGAACCGCGAAGCGCGCGCCACCGGCCGCAGCACGACCGACAAGCGCGCGGCGACGGGCTTCGTACGCGAATGCCTGTCCTACGAATGGTCCGGCAACGTGCGCGAACTGCAGGAGCGCGTGCGCTTCGCCTATGACGCGTCTGGTGATTTCATCGAGACGCTGCGCGCGGGCGAAGCGAGCTTCGCGGCCGGTGCCGCGCTGAACGGCAGCAGCGTGCAGATCAAGGTCGGCACCCCGCTGTCCGATGTCGAGGATCTGCTGATCCGCGCGACGCTCGACGCGGTCGGCGGCACGCGCCATCGCGCGGCGACGCTGCTCGGCATCAGCCCCAAGACGCTGTACAACAAGTTGCAGCGGATGAAGGTCAACTGACCGGACCGCCGTTGTCCGAGGCGCTGGTTGGGGCTGACGGTTAGTTGCGTAAATGCGTGTCGCCCCGCGCTTTACGTCCCAATGAGAAAAGCCGCACAAAAGCGCGGCTTTCTTGTTTTCGACGACGGGAGAGCGGCATCGCGCCGCCCTTCTCCGCTTACGCCAGTGCGCTGCTCAACAGCGCCTGCGCCTGCAGATACTCGGGCTGCACGATCAGCTTGTCCCACTTGAGCGCCTTGCCGCGCGCCCGCATCCGCTTGATGCGCCGCACCGACTCGGCCGACATCTGCGCCTTCAGCCCGTTCAGCACGACCTCGGCCGCGTCCGGCTGGTTGCACACGAGCACCATGTCGCAGCCGGCTGCGAGCGCTGCATCGGCCGCCTGCGTGAGCGTGCCGCCTTCGCGCGCCGCCTCCATCGACAGGTCGTCGCTGAAGATCGCACCCGTGAAGCCCAACTGCCCGCGCAGGATGTCCTGCAGCCATACGCGCGAGAAGCCGGCCGGCCGCTTGTCGACCTGCGTGTAGATCACGTGCGCGGGGATCACCGCGGACAGCGACAGGCCCAGCCAGTCGTACGGCGCGACGTCCTGCTTGAGAATCGCGTCGAGCGTCCGGTCGTCAGTCGGCAGTGCGACGTGCGAATCGGCCTCTGCGAAGCCGTGCCCCGGGAAATGCTTGCCGCAGTTCGCCATGCCGGCGAGCGACAACCCGTGGTTCAGGCTCTTCGCGAGCAGCGTGACGACGCGCGGGTCGCGATGGAACGCGCGATCGCCGATCACCTTCGAGTGCCCGTAGTCGAGGTCGAGCACCGGCGTGAAGCTCATGTCGATCCCGCATGCGCGCAACTCGGCAGCCAGGATGTAGCCAACCGCGGTCGCGACCTTCGTCGCGAGCAGCACGTCGCGATCCCACAGTTCGCCGAGGCGGCGCATCGCGGGCAGCACCGTGAAACCGTCGGTGCGGAATCGCTGCACGCGCCCGCCTTCGTGATCGACGGCGATCAGGATGTCCTCGCGCACCGCGCGAATCGAATCGGTCAGCGCGGTCAACTGCGCGCGGTTCTGGAAATGCCGCGCGAACAGGATCACGCCGCCGGTGTTCGGATGCGCAAGGCGCCGCGCATCGTCGCGCGACAGGGCCGTGCCGACGACGTCGAGCATGACCGGGCCGGGAGTCGTTTTCATCGAATCGGGAAGTCCGTCAGGAAGTGGTTCGGGAAACAGGTGCAGGCGGCGGCGCGGCGTCGGTCTCGGCGACCACGAACGACACCGCGTAGTCACGTTCGTCGCTGACCGTCACGCGTGCCGTGATACCGCGTGCGGCAAGCCAGTCGGCCAGCTCGCCCGACGCGACGACGTACGGTTCGCCGCTGGGCTGGTTGAGGGTCTGCAGCGCGCGCCAGGTCATCGGCCAATGCATGCCGAGCCCGATCGCCTTCGAGAACGCTTCCTTCGCGGAAAAACGCGTCGCGAGAAACGCGATGCCGCGCGCCTCGGAGCGCGCGCGGCGTGCGTGGAACACGCGCAGCTCGTCGGGGCCCAGCACCTTCTCGGCAAACCGGCCGCCCGTGCGCTCGAGCACAGCGGCGATACGGCTCACCTGGACGATGTCGGTGCCGATGCCGTAGATCGCCACGTCAGCGCCCGCCGTGAAATGCGGACGACGCCGGGTGGCGAGATAAGCGCGCGCGCACGGAATGCATTGTCAGCGCGCACCACCGTGCAGCGCGGCGACACGCGCGGCGACCATGATCGCCTTCATCTCGCGCACTGCGTTGTCCCAGCCCGCGAAGATCGCGTGCGCGACGATCGCATGGCCGATGTTCAGTTCGACGATGCCGTCGATCGCGGCGATCTGCTGCACGTTCGTGTAATGCAGGCCGTGACCGGCGTTGACCTTCAGGCCCAGTTGCGCACCGGCCTGCACACCCGCGACGATGCGCTCGTATTCGCGCTGCTGCTCGGCTTCGTCGTGCGCGTCGGCATAACGGCCGGTATGCAGCTCGACCACCGGCGCGCCTGCTTCGTGCGCGGCGCGGATCTGCGTTTCGTCCGGATCGATGAACAGCGATACGCGCGCGCCGGCGTCGGCGAGCTGCTTGCAGGCCGCACGCACGGCTTCGAAGCGGCCGGCGACGTCGAGGCCGCCCTCGGTCGTCAGCTCCTCGCGCTTCTCGGGCACGAGGCACGCGTCGTGCGGACGCACTTCACACGCGATGTCGAGCATCTCGGCCGTCACCGCGCATTCGAGGTTCATGCGCGTCTTCAGCAGCGGGCGCAGCTTGCGCACGTCGGCGTCGACGATGTGACGACGGTCCTCGCGCAGGTGCAGCGTGATCGCGTCCGCACCGGCCTCTTCGGCGGCGAGCGCCGCGCGGATCGGATCGGGATAGGTCGTGCCGCGCGCGTTGCGCAGCGTCGCGACGTGGTCGATGTTCACGCCGAGGTCGATGGCGGTGGGCGTTGTCAGGAAGAAGCTCATAGGTTTTGCAGGTCAATCAGGATCTGACGCGTGGCAAGCGGCGTACCGCCGAGATAGGTGTTCAGCAGGAAGCGCATCAGCGTCTTGCTTTGCGCAACCGTCTGGGCTCGATGGTAATCGTCCTGCTCCATGTCGAGCAACGTCTGTCCGGTAATCACCGGCCAGTGCGACGGCACGTCGTCGTCCGCATTGCGCACGCCGCGCTCGGGATCGAACACGTAGCGGCGGTCGGGTTCGACCGCGCGGCGCGCGACCGTGCGATTCAGCGCCATCGCATAGCCGGTCTCGCGCAGCAGCACGCGCTCGAACGAGCGCAGCACCTGCACCGCGGGTTCGCCGTGCGCGAGACGCGTGAGGGTCAGCACGTAATGATTGAAAAGCGGCGGCTGGGGATCCTCGCGCGCGCAGAATTTCACGAGCAGCTCGTTCGCGTAGAAGCCGCACAGCAGCCCGTCGCCGCCGAGCGGCAGCATCCCGCCGACCCACTCGGCGCCCGTCAGCGTGCGTACTTCGGATTTGCCCGACCAGGACAGCAGCAGCGGCTGGAACGTCTGCAGCACGCCGCGCAGCGCGGAGTGCGGGCGCTTCGCGCCCTTCGCGACGAGCGCGAGGCGGCCGTGATCGCGCGTGAGCACGTCGATGATCAGGCTCGTTTCCCGGTACGGATAGCTGTGCAGCACGAACGCCGGCTGCTCGGCGACGCGGAAATCGGACGTGCGAGACGTCGCGCGCCGCGCCTTGCGACGCGGCGGTTCGGGCGGTGCCGGCAGCGGCGCGTCGTTCGCGCCGGCGGTCACCGCGTCTTCGGTCGACGTCAGCGCGTCATTCGTACCCATAGGCGCGCAGCCCCGCCTCGTTGTCGGCCCAGCCGCTCTTCACCTTCACGAAGGTCTCGAGGTACACGGGGCCGTCGAACAGCTTCTCCATGTCCATCCGCGCCTCGGTGCTGATCTGCTTGAGCTTCTCGCCCTTCTTGCCGATCACCATCGCCTTGTGCGAATCGCGTTCGACGAGGATCGTCGCGAAGATGCGCTTCAGGCGCCCTTCCTCCTCGAACTTGTCGATCAGGACGGTGCTCGTGTACGGCAGTTCGTCGCCGGTCCAGCGGAACACCTTCTCGCGCAGGATTTCGGCCGCGAGGAAACGCGAGCTGCGGTCGGTCAGCTCGTCCTCGCCGTAGATCGGCTCGCCTTCCGGCAGGTATGGCTTGATCGTGTCCAGCAGGCGCTTGATGTCTTCCGGCCGCTGCGCCGACAGCGGCACGAGCTCGGTGAATTCGCGCAGCCCGCTCATCTGCTGCATGAACGGGAACAGCGTCGCCTTGTCGGCCACGCGGTCGATCTTGTTCGCGATCAGCAGCGTCGGCATGCCGGGCGGGATCAGGTCGAGCACCTTCTGGTCGTCGGGCCCGAAGCGGCCGGCCTCGATCACGAACAGGATCACGTCGACCGACGTGAGCGTCGACGTGACCGCGCGGTTCAGCGAGCGGTTCAGCGCGGTGCTGTGACGGGTCTGGAAGCCCGGCGTGTCGACGAACACGAATTGCGCGTCGTCGAACGTGTTGATGCCGGTGATGCGATGGCGGGTCGTTTGCGCCTTGCGCGACGTGATGCTGATCTTCTGGCCGACGAGTGCGTTCATCAACGTCGACTTGCCGACGTTCGGGCGGCCCACGATCGCGATCATGCCGCAACGGAAACCGGTAGGAGCGGGAGTGTTCATATCGTTTGGGAGACAGGTTCAGAACCGGCCGCGCGACGCACGGCACGATCGATGGGCAATTCAGTGGTCGGCATCGGCCACGCGCGCCTGCGCGGCAGCGAGGCTTGCGCCGCCCGGCGGCGTGTCGGTGTCGGGCGCCGCGGCGTCGCGGGCGCGCGGCACCGCATGCGAAGCGGCATCGGCATCGGCCACCGGCTGATCAGCGGACGACGCGGCCGGATCGGTCGCCTGGGCAGCCGGCTTGTCGGCTGCACGCGGTGCGCCTTCAGCGGGCCTGTCGGCACGCTCGGCCGGCTTGTCCGCCGCGCGCGAGCCGGTTTCGCTGCGGTCCGACGGCTTGTCGGACGCCTTCTCGGCAGGTTTGTCGGCTGTCGGCTTCGCGGAGCGGTCAGCCTTGTCCGCGGCCGTTTCCACATGCGCGGCACGAATCGCGGCCATCGGCGCCTGCGTCGGCCGCTCGCCTGCGTCGGCCGCGGCAGACGCCGCAGCGGCCAACTTCGCGTCGCGCGCCGCCGCACGTTCCTTCCGTTCCGGAGAACGCAGGTCGAGCGCTTCCTGCACCCCCTTCACGCCCGGCACGATTTCCGGCTCGACGTGCTTCGACCCGCGCGCGTTCTTCGAACGCTTCGGCTTCGCGGCCAGCATCGGCGCGGCCGCCAGGACCTCGTCGAGCGCCTTCTTCGCGGCAGCCTGCTCGGCCGCCCGCCGGCTCGCGCCGGAGCCCGACACCTTCACGTCGAGCTTCGGCACCGTGCATTCGACCTCGAACTGCTGATTGTGCGCCGCACCATGCGTCGCGACGACCGTGTAGGTTGGCAGCGCGATCTTGTGCCCCTGCAGGTATTCCTGCAGCAGCGTCTTCGCGTCCTTGCCGAGCGTGCGCGGATCGATGTGGTCGAGAATCGGGATATAGAGGCGCTTGATGACCCCTTGGGCGGCTTCGAAGCCGCCATCGAGGAATACGGCCCCGATGATGGCTTCGAACGCGTCCGCGAGGATCGACGGGCGGCGGAAGCCGCCGCTGCGCAGCTCGCCCTCGCCCAGCCGCAACCCTTCCGAGATATTCAGGGCCTGAGCGATTTCGTACAGCGACTGCTGCTTGACGAGATTGGCGCGCACGCGCGACAGGTCGCCTTCGTCCAGCTTGCTGAAACGCTGGAACAAAAGGGCGGCCACCGCGCAATTCAGAACGGAATCGCCGAGAAACTCGAGCCGTTCGTTGTGCGTGGCACTGTGACTGCGATGGGTCAAAGCCTGGCGCAACAATTCCGCATTGCGAAATTCGTAGCGCAGCCGGCTTTCCAACTGGGATAGGGGCATGTGCAGGAGTATAACGCGGGCGCCGGTCGGGCCGAAACGGCACGGCTGGACGCGAAAAGGCGTGACGAGGCGGTGTTACCGCCGGTTTTTAAAGTAGTTCGGCAATACGCGACGCGGCCCGTGCGTCACGTATTGCGTGCGAGTCGAACGCGATCAGTTGAAGGAACCGATGCGCTTCAGGTCGCCGAAGTTCATCCAGATGAAGAACGCGCGGCCGACGATGTTGTTGTCCGGCACGAAACCCCAGTAGCGGCTGTCCGCGCTGTTGTCGCGGTTGTCGCCCATCATGAAGTAGTGACCCGGCGGCACCTTGCAGATCACGCCGCGGCTGTTGTACGTGCAGTTATCGCGATACGGATAGTCGTAGGCGCCCATCACGAACGGCGGCACGGCGGGATTGTTGAGAATCGCGTTCTTCTTCGTGCCGATCGTTTCCTCGAACTGCTTCGCGTAATTCTGGCGCTCGTCGTCGAAGAAATCCGGCAGCGGCGTTTCGGGTACCGGCTGGCCGTTGATCGTCAGTTGCTTGTCCTGGTAGGCAACGGTATCGCCCGGCAGGCCGATCACGCGCTTGATGTAGTCGACCGACTCGTCCTTCGGATAGCGGAACACCACGACGTCGCCGCGCGACAGCGGGCTACCCTGCGTGATCTTCGTGTTCGTGATCGGCAGGCGCAGGCCATATTCGAACTTGTTCACGAGGATGAAGTCGCCGACCAGCAGCGTCGGCACCATCGAGCCCGACGGGATCTTGAACGGCTCGACGACGAACGAACGCACGACGAACACGGCCAGGATCACCGGGAAGAAGCTCGCGGTGTACTCGAGCCACCACGGCTGGCGCAGCTTTTCGTCGCGCAGCTTCGAACGCGTCTGCACCGCGTTTTCGTCCGCGAAACGCTTGTCGACGCGCGACTGCTGGCGATCGAACTCCTCGATCGCCGTATCGGCCGCCTTGCGTCGCCGCGGCAGGAACACCAGTTTGTCCAGCACCCACGCTACGCCCGTCACGACGACGAGCACAAAAAGAATCAGCGCAAAATTCATAAAAAAGGATCAGTCCTGTTATTTGTCTTCGACGCGCAAGATCGCGAGGAACGCCTCCTGCGGGATCTCGACCGAACCCACCTGCTTCATGCGTTTCTTACCTTCTTTCTGCTTCTCGAGCAGTTTCTTCTTTCGCGTGATGTCGCCGCCGTAGCACTTCGCGAGCACGTTCTTGCGCAGCGCCTTGATGTTCTCGCGTGCAACGATGTGCGCGCCGATCGCGGCCTGGATCGCCACGTCGTACATCTGGCGCGGGATGATCTCGCGCATCTTCGCGGCGACTTCACGGCCGCGGTACTGCGACTGCGATCGGTGCACGATGATCGACAGCGCGTCGACCTTGTCGCCGTTGATCAGCATGTCGACCTTCACGACGTCCGATGAACGATATTCCTTGAACTCGTAGTCCATCGACGCGTAGCCGCGCGACACCGACTTCAGTCGATCGAAGAAGTCGAGCACGATTTCCGCCATCGGGATCTCGTACGTGAGCTGCACCTGGCGGCCGTGATACTGCATGTTGATCTGCGAGCCGCGCTTCTGCTCGCACAGCGTGATCACGGAACCGACGTAGTCCTGCGGCATGTACAGGTTCACGGTGACGATCGGCTCACGAACTTCGCCGATGCGGCCGGGCTCCGGCATCTTCGCCGGGTTCTCGACCATGATCGTCGAGCCGTCGCTCTGCACGACCTCGTAGACGACCGTCGGTGCGGTCGTGATGAGATCCATGTCGAACTCGCGCTCGAGCCGCTCCTGCACGATTTCCATGTGCAGCAGCCCGAGGAAGCCGCAGCGGAAACCGAAGCCGAGCGCCTGCGATACTTCCGGCTCGTACTGCAGCGACGCATCGTTGAGCTTCAGCTTCTCGAGCGACTCGCGCAGCGCGTCGTACTGGTTCGCCTCGACCGGATACAGGCCCGCGAACACCTGCGGCTTCACTTCCTTGAAGCCCGGCAGCGGCTCGGCGGCAGCCTTGCTCACGTGCGTGACGGTATCGCCGACCTTCGCGGCCGTCAGCTCCTTGATGCCGGCGATGATGAAGCCCACCTGCCCCGCAGACAGCGAGTCGAGATTGCGCGACTTCGGCGTGAACACGCCGACGTGCTCGACCGGATACTGCGCGCCGGTCGCCATCATCTTGATCTTGTCCTTCGGACGCAGCGTGCCGTTGACGATCCGCACGAGCATCACGACGCCGACGTAGTTGTCGAACCACGAGTCGATGATCAGCGCCTGCAGCGGCGCGGCCGGATCGCCCTTGGGTGGCGGCACCTTCGCGATCAGCGCTTCGAGCACGTCCTCGACGCCGAGCCCCGTCTTCGCGCTGCAGCGCGTCGCGTCGGTCGCGTCGATGCCGATCACGTCCTCGATCTCCTCGATCGCGTTCTCGGGGTTCGCGGCCGGCAGATCGATCTTGTTCAGCACCGGCACGACCTCGACGCCGAGCTCGATCGCCGTGTAGCAGTTCGCGACCGTCTGCGCCTCGACGCCCTGGCTCGCGTCGACCACGAGCAGCGCACCTTCGCACGCGGACAGCGAACGGCTGACCTCGTACGAGAAGTCGACGTGCCCCGGCGTATCGATCAGGTTGAGGTTGTAGACCTTGCCGTCGCGGGCGCGATAGGACAGTGCGGCCGTCTGCGCCTTGATCGTGATGCCGCGCTCGCGCTCGATATCCATCGAGTCGAGCACCTGCGCTTCCATTTCACGGTCGGCGAGGCCGCCGCATACCTGGATGATGCGATCCGCGAGCGTCGACTTGCCGTGGTCGATGTGCGCGATGATCGAGAAATTGCGAATATGATCCATTCAGTGCCGATCAAGCGAAAAAGGCGCGCTCGACGACTGCGGAGCACGCCTTGTAAGTCGGTGAAAAAACGGCTTATTTTAGCCGAAAAGGCCTTTGCCGGGCGGTAATTTGGACGCCAGGTCAGGGACGCCCCGCCCAAGGCCGCCCGCCGGAGCCTTCTGGCGGGCCGGCCCGCCACCCATCACCTCGCGCCGCGCGCAGTTGGCCGCCACCCGGGCCCGGTTCAGCGCCGGGCCGCGAGCGCACCGCGCACCCTCGTCTCGTCGAACCGGTGGCGACAGACTTCCGTGCCGTTCAGCAGCAGCACCGGCACGTCCTCGTCGTAGCGGGCGACGAGTGCCGGATCGCCATCGATGTCGACGTAGTCGACCGCGACGCCGAATTCAGCCGCCACCGGCGCCAGCGCATCGCGCATGTCGTCGCACAGATGGCACCAGCCGCGGCCGTAGAGCGTGAACATCGAGGCGTTACTTCTGCGTCGGGCGCGGGCGCACCGGCACGAACTGCGTGTTGTCGCCGCGCCGCACGAGCACCGCGACCGCCTTCTGTGAATCCAGCTGCGCGGTCACTTCGGCGAATTGCTTCGCGCTCGTAATGTCGGTGTCGCCGACGCGCAGCACGATGTCACCGCGCTGCAGGCCCGCACGGGCCGCCGGCCCGTCGACGCCGTCGATCTGCACGCCGTTCTTCAGCTTCAGCGATTTCATCTGATCCGCCGGAATGTCACTGACCGTCAAGCCGAGCGAATTGGCCTGGCGCGGCTTCTGCGGCACGTTCTTGCGCTGCTCGGCCTTCGCCGTCGTCTCCACCGGCGTCTCGGCAATCGTGATCGGCAGATCGCGCGCCTGACCCTTGCGCCACACGCTGACGGTCGCCTTCGTGCCCGGCTTCGTGTCACCGACCATGCGCGGCAGATCCGACGCCGTATCGACCGGCCGGCCGTTGAACTTCAGGATGATGTCGCCCGGCTGGATGCCCGCCTTGTCGGCCGGACCGCCCGCCTCGACGCTGCTGACGAGCGCGCCTTCCGCCTTCGGCAGCCCGATCGAGTCGGCCACGTCCTTCGTCACCTCGCCGATCGCCACCGCGATGCGGCCGCGCGTGACCTTGCCGGTCGCCTTCAGCTGGTCGGCCACACGCATCGCCTCGTCGATCGGGATCGCGAACGAAATGCCCATGAAACCGCCGGTGCGGCTGTAGATCTGCGAGTTGATGCCGATCACCTCGCCCTGCATGTTGATCAGCGGGCCGCCCGAGTTGCCGGGGTTCACCGCGACGTCGGTCTGGATGAACGGCAGGTAGTCGCCCGTGTTGCGGCTCTTCGAACTCACGATGCCGGCCGTCACGGTGTTGTCGAGGCCGAACGGCGAACCGATCGCGACAACCCACTCGCCGACGCGCACCTTGTTCGAATCGCCGATCGCGACGACCGGCAGGTTCGACGCCTGGATCTTGACCACCGCGACGTCCGTGCGGTCGTCGACGCCAATCAGCTTCGCCTTGAATTCGCGCTTGTCGGTCAGCGTCACGTAGATGGTGTCCGCATCGTCGACGACGTGCGCGTTGGTCATCACGTAACCGTCTGCCGACACGATGAAGCCCGAGCCGACGCCGCGGTTCTGCTCGGTGTCGGGCGGATTGTCCGGCGCCGGCGCGTTCTTCGGGTTGCCACTGCCGTTGCCACTACCGTTGCCGGGCGCCTGCGGCAGCGGAATGCCGAAGAAACGCCGAAAGAATTCCGACATGTCGCCGTTGTCGAAGCCCGGCGGCAGCACGCCGCGCGGGCCGGGTGTCGGCACGTTCGCGGTGGTGCGGATGTTCACGACGGCCGGCCCGACCTTTTCGACCAGATCGGCGAAATCGGGAAGGCTGGCGGCGGGCGCCGTGACCGCGAACGCGGTATGCGGGACGAGCGGCAGGCAGGCACACAGCGCCGCCGCCGCGAGCACTTTGCGCAGCGTGAGTTTCGTCATGTCGGAAGCCGTAGCGTTACTTGGAAGCCTTGTATTCTATGGCAGACGCGAACTGCTGCAACGTGGCCGGCGGCACTTCGCCGAGCACGGTGATCCAGTAGTCGCCGCGGCGCTTCACGAGAACATGGGTCGCACCGGTACTGCCCGCGCCTTCCTTGCGCGTGTTCTTTTCAGCCGGCTCGATGAAGACGGAGATCGTCGCGAGGCCATCGGTGAAAACGGCCTGGTCGACCGCAATCGGCGGATCGCCGGCGTCGCGCGCGGCCATCGGGCGGCGCACCTCGCGAATCTTCCGGAAGCCGGCGACGGTCGGCGCGATCTGCCAGCCCTGCGCCTCCATGTCGACCGTCGCGACCGGCGGGCGCACCACCGTCCAGCCGCCCAGGTTGCGGATGCCGGCCGCGATCGAGGACTTGTCTCCGGCCGTGCCGCCCGTCTGGACTTGCGAGAACGCAACCTGCTCGAGTACGTGATCGCCCGCGTCGAGCGTCTGCGAGCGCAGTAGCAGTCCGGTGCGCGCGTCGGCCCACAGCTTGTACGTGAAGCGGTACGCATCCTTCGGCACGAGTTCGACGACTTGCGCGTCGAGCCCCGCCACACGGTCCTTGCCGAGCAGCTTCGCGTCATAGACGGACATCACGTGCTCGCCGCCCGCGCCGAGCAGTGCGGGGAACGAGTCGCGCGTCTGGCGGCGCTCGACTACGCACAGCTTGCGCTCGGGTACGAACGTGTACAGCTCGTCGTTATGGCGCAGCACCTTGCGCGGCTTGCCGTCGAGCGTCTCGATGCGCTCGAACTCGCCGTCGCGAGACGCCACGTGCGCGATACGTGACGACTGAACATACCCGCCGCGCTGGTAGACGAACGTGCCCTCGTAGCTCTGCTGCTGTGCCGCCTGCTGGATGCGGTCGAGCCACTCCGCCGCGCCCTTGCGGGTCGCGACGGGATCGTCCGGTTGCTGGGCGCTGGCAGGGAGGGATTGAACGGACAACAGGGCGGCTGCGCAAAGCAGGAGGGCCGGCAGCCGCTTCCATCCGGAGATGGCTTGATTCAACTGCAATGTCCGCATCGGGTTTATTGGCCTGGCGTGGTAGTCACGGCAGCGCGGATCAGCGGCATCGAGCCCGTGACGACAGGCTGCTGCGCGAATTGCTGGTGCGCTTCAAGGTATTGGTCGAGACTTGCGTCGCGGATGATGTTGACGTCCTGCAGGCCCGGCTGCGCCGATGCCTGGGCGACCGTCACGCGCTGCAGGTTGCCGCCCTGCGGTGCGCCTGCCGATGCGACCTGAACGGCGCCCGGCGCACCGGCTGTCTGCATTTGCGGGACGACGATCCACGTCAGCGTGGCGGCCGCGGCGGCCACCGCGAACGCCGGCACGACACGGCGGCGCAGCGACAGCAACTTGCGTGCGACCGGCGCGGCGGCCGGCGCGAGCAGGTGCGGCTCGCTTTCGAGCGCAGCCGACATGCGCGCGGTGAACGCGACGCTCAGCGCGGGCGACAGCGCGAGCTCGTCCGAGCGCAGCGCATCGCCGATCAGGTGGTAATGGGCCCACGTTGCGCGATCCGCGCGGTCGAGCTCAACCAGAAACTGCCCGTGATCCGGGCCGTCGAACAGCTCACCGTCGACCAGAGCGGAAAGGCGCTCGCCGCGCGAGCACGCTTGCGATTGCGTATTGACCGACCCCATGATGCTCCCCATCTTGCACACACCCCGTCGTGATTTCACGACTCTATCCGTAACTAGACCCCGACCCGCGTCGTTGCACCCGTCGCGCTTACCAGCGCTTGCCTTCGGGTGTATCGAGCAGCGGACGCAATTTCGCAGCGATTGCCTCGCGCGCCCGGAAGATCCGCGACCGGACCGTCCCGATCGGACAATCCATCATTTCCGCGATCTCTTCGTAGCTCAGCCCCTCGATCTCGCGCAGCGTAATCGCCTGGCGCAGTTCTTCGGGCAGGACGGCCATTGCAGCGTTGACCGTCTCGGCAATCTGCTTGCTCATCAACATCGACTCAGGCGTGTTGATATCCCTTAGTTGGTCTGCGTCGGAGAAAGTTTCCGCTTCCTCTGCATCGGCCTCGGTGGAGGTCGGTGCCCGGCGGCCCTGCGTCGCAAGGTAGTTCTTCGCCGTATTGACGGCAATCCGGTACAACCACGTGTAAAACGCCGACTCGCCGCGGAATTGCGGCAGTGCACGATACGCCTTGATGAACGCGTCCTGGGCCACATCCTCGACCTCGGCGGGATCCCGCACGAGGCGCGAGATCAGCCGAATGATCTTGCGGTGGTATTTGGAGACCAGGAGTTCGAACGCTGCCTTGTCGCCCTTCTGTACGCGCTCGACCAGAGCCTGATCGATTTCTTTTTCACTCACCTGACAAATCCGTTAACTAGGGATGCAACGCGGAGCGTTATTGTAGCGTTCCGGCGCCGACCGCTGGTTACGGTCGGTAACCGCGCCGCCGTCATGCCCGCCCCGCCGTGCCCGCGGTACGCGCCAGCACGGACAGCGCGCTGAACGACGCAGCATCGAGCGCATCGGCCGGAATCAGCAGCGGCCGGGCACGCCGGGCGCCTTGCCCGACCGACAGCACGAGCAGCAGGCTGCTCCAGTGTGCATGGCCGGTCACGCGGCCCCGGGCCAGCAAGCGCCCGGTGCGGCCAAACGCCGCAATCTCCCCGAAGGCATCGATCCGCAGCTCGGCCGGCAGCCGACGGGCACACGCCCGCGCGGCACACACGACAAGCAGCGCGGCCGTCGCCGCGGACACGCATGCGCCGGCGGCAGCACCGGCCCGCGGCGCCCAGAACAGGTACGCGGACGCGGCAGCCGCCGCGACGAAGGCGGCCAGCACGACATACGACACGGCCGAGGCCCGCAACACAAAGCGCTGCGGACACCCGGCCGGAGCATCGAATGGACTCGTCAAGCGATTTCAGCGTCAGACGCGCTTGAACACCAGCGTGCCGTTAGTACCGCCGAAGCCGAAGTTGTTCTTCACGGCCACGTCGATCTTCATGTCACGCGCGGTGTTCGCGCAGTAATCGAGATCGCACTCGGGGTCCTGGTTGAAGATGTTGATGGTCGGCGGCGACACGCTGTTGTGCAGCGCCAGCACCGTGAACACCGACTCGAGGCCGCCCGCGCCACCCAGCAGGTGACCCGTCATCGACTTCGTCGAGTTCACGACGAGCTTGTACGCGTGCTCGCCGAATGCCGCCTTCACCGCGTCGGACTCGTTCTTGTCGCCGAGCGGCGTCGACGTGCCGTGCGCGTTCAGGTACTGGACCTCGTCCGCGTTCACGCCGGCGTCGCGCAATGCCGCAACCATGCAGCGGCGCGGACCGTCCATGTTCGGCGCGGTCATGTGGTACGCGTCGCCCGTCATGCCGAAGCCCGAGACTTCCGCATAGATCTTCGCGCCGCGTGCCTTCGCCGCCTCGTACTCTTCGAGCACCATCACGCCTGCCCCCTCGCCCAGCACGAAGCCGTCGCGGTCCTTGTCCCACGGACGGGACGCGGTGGCCGGATCGTCGTTGCGGGTCGACAGCGCACGCGCGGCCGCGAAGCCGCCGATGCCCAGCGGCGACACCGTCGATTCGGCGCCGCCCGCGACCATCACGTCGGCGTCGCCGGCCTGGATCAGGCGCGCCGCGAGGCCGATGCTGTGCAGACCGGTCGTGCAGGCCGTCACGGCCGCGAGGTTCGGGCCCTTCAGGCCGAACATGATGCTCAGGTGGCCCGAGATCATGTTGATGATCGAACCCGGCACGAAGAACGGCGAAATCCGGCGTGCGCCGCGATCGACGTAGGTCTGGTGCGTGTCTTCGATCATCGGCAGGCCGCCGATGCCGGAGCCGACCAGCACGCCGATGCGTTCCGCATTGGCTTCGTTCACTTCGAGGCCGCTGTCCCGGATTGCCTGGACGCCGGCTGCGATGCCGTAATGGATGAACGTATCCATGTTGCGGGCTTCCTTCGCCGGGATGTATTCCTCGGCGCTGAAACCCTTCACCTCGCCCGCGAAATGCACGGCGAGGTTCGACGGATCGAACTTCGTAACGGTGGCGATGCCGGACTTGCCGGCGACGAGATTGGCCCAGCCGTCGGCAACATTATTGCCAACAGGCGAAATCAGCCCCAGGCCTGTAACGACAACACGACGGCGGCTCACGGTAACCTCTTTTCCATTGGATGACAAAAACAAAAGCCACAGTGGCCACAGGAACCAGCCCTGCGAGCCCTGTGGCTGTTAGTCCGTCCGGCGCGAATGCCGGCAGGATGGCGCGTCAATCGCGAAGATCGCGGCGACGTGGCGAACTAGCGCGAAAGGCGCTTACGCCTTGACGTTTGCGCGAGCGTAGTCGATCGCTTGCTGAACGGTCGTGATCTTCTCTGCTTCTTCGTCCGGGATTTCCATGCCGAACTCGTCTTCGAGCGCCATCACCAGTTCGACCGTGTCGAGCGAGTCCGCGCCCAGGTCGTTCACGAACGATGCTTCGTTCTTGATCTCGGCTTCTGCGACGCCCAGTTGTTCAGCGACGATCTTCTTGACACGTTGTTCGATGTTATCCATTACCCCTCCGAGGGAAAGTTCAGATTTACAAGTGCGCGCATTTTATCAGGTTTGCTGACGCCAAAACGCGCGTTGGCTTGATGGTCGATCAAGCGCCGGTCCGCCTGAAAAACGGGATACGGCGCGGATGGTAAACGAAAACCGTTACGACATGTACATGCCGCCGTTCACGTGCAGCGTCGTGCCGGTGATGTAACCGGCCTGCGGCGATGCGAGGAACGTGACGGCATGGGCGATGTCTTCCGGGCTGCCGAGGCGGCCGAGCGGAATCTGGGTCTTGAGCGCGGCCTGCTGTTCTTCCGGCAGTGTCTTCGTCATGTCGGTGTCGATGAAGCCCGGCGCGACGCAGTTCACCGTGATGCCGCGGCTACCGATTTCGCGCGCGAGCGCACGGGTCATGCCCGCGACGCCTGCCTTCGCGGCCGCGTAGTTGGCCTGGCCCGGGTTGCCGGCCGAACCGACCACCGACGTGATGTTGATAATGCGGCCGCCGCGGGCCTTCATCATCGGGCGCAGGACCGCACGCGACAGGCGGAACACCGACTTCAGGTTGGTGTCGATCACCGCGTCCCAGTCCTCGTCCTTCATCCGCATCGCGAGCTGGTCCTGCGTGATCCCGGCGTTGTTGACGAGCACGTGCAGCGCGCCGAATTCCTTCACGGTCGCGTCGATCAACGCTTCGGCAGCCGCCGCGTCGTTGACGTTCAGCACCGCGCCGCGGCCCGTCACGCCCGCTTCCGCGAACCCGGCGGTAATCGCGGCGGCGCCCGATTCGCTCGTCGCCGTGCCGATCACCGTCGCGCCCTGGCGCGCGAGTTCGAGCGCGATCGCCCGGCCGATGCCGCGCGATGCGCCGGTCACGATCGCAACCTGTTTATCGAGAGTCTTTTCCATGAATCGAGTATCCGTCTCTTGAGGAAAGGCGCCGCGTCAGGCGGTCGCCAGCTTCAGCGCTTCGTCGAGCGAAGCCGGATCGAACACCGATGCGCCGACCAGGTTGCCATCGATGCGCTTCGTCAGGCCTGCCAGCACCTTGCCCGGACCGCATTCGATCACGTGCGTGACGCCCGTGCCTGCGATGTGCTGCACGCACTCGACCCAGCGCACCGGGCCCGCGGCCTGGCGCACCAACGCGTCCTTGATCGCTGCCGGATCGCCGACCACCGCGACGTCGATGTTGTTGACGACCGGAATTTGCGGCGCCTTGACGTCAACGTTCGCGAGGTAGTCGCGCAGTTGGTCCGACGCCGGCTTGAGCAGCGACGAATGGAACGGCGCCGACACCGGCAGCGGCAGCGCGCGCTTCGCGCCCTTCGCCTTCGCGATCTCGCATGCCTTCTCGACGGCCGCCTTCGCGCCCGCGATCACGACCTGCGCCGGTGCGTTGAAGTTCACGGCTTCGACGACGCCCGCTTCCGCGGCTTCGGCACACACCGCGCGCACCGTGTCGTCATCGAGACCCAGGATCGCGGCCATGCCGCCCTGGCCAACCGGCACAGCCGTCTGCATCGCCTGCGCGCGGAAGCGCACGAGCGGCACCGCGTCCTTGAACGCGATCGCGCCCACCGCGACGAGCGCCGTGTATTCGCCGAGGCTGTGGCCCGCAACGATCGACGGCGCCGGGCCGCCGGCCTGCTGCCATGCGCGATAGCACGCATAGGCGGCCGTCAGCATCACGGGCTGCGTGTTGGTGGTCAGATTCAGCTCTTCGGCCGGACCTTCGGCGATCAGCTTGCCGAGATCCTGATTGAGTGCATCGGATGCTTCCTGGAGCGTCTCGCGCACGACGGCGAGGTCGGCGAATGCGTTGAGCATGCCGACCGACTGCGAGCCCTGCCCCGGAAAAACGAATGCAAATTTCATATCGTCCCCAATTGAATCGATTCGGACGGCGCGCGCGAACGGCGCGCCGGTTCGGGATCCGCGCGCAGCTCGCGCGCGCCGCGGATCAGAAGCGGAAGACCGACGCGCCCCAGGTGAAGCCGCCGCCGACGCCTTCGATCAGCACGTGCTGACCGCGTTGGATGCGACCGTCGCGCACCGCGGCGTCGAGCGCCAGCGGGATCGATGCAGCCGACGTGTTGCCGTGCTGGTCGACCGTCACGACCATGCGCTCCTGCGGCAGGCCGAGCTTGCGGCAGGTGCTGGTCATGATGCGGATGTTGGCCTGGTGCGGAATCAGCCAGTCGACCTGCTCGGGTGCGAGATTCGCCTTGGCGAGCGCCTCGATCGCGACCTTTTCGAGCACGTTGACCGCGAGCTTGAACACGGCCTGCCCGTCCATGTACAGGAACGCGCTGCCGTCGATCACGCCGCGATTGACGTTGCCCGGCGTGCAGAGGATGTTCGAATAGCTGCCGTCCGCATGCAGCGCGCTGCCGAGCACGCCCGGCTCTTCCGATGCGGACAGGATCACCGCGCCCGCGCCGTCGCCGAACAGCACGCAGGTCGTGCGGTCCTTGAAATCGAGAATGCGCGAGAACGTCTCAGCACCGACGATGAGCGCCGTGCGGTGCTGGCCGCTGCGGATGAAGCTGTCGGCCGTCGCCATCGCATAGGCGAAGCCCGAGCATACGGCCTGCACGTCGAATGCCGCGCCGCCGTTCTTGATGCCGAGCTTGTTCTGCAGCAGGCAAGCCGTGCTGGGGAACACGAAATCGGGGGTCGAAGTCGCGACGATGATCAGATCGATCGACTGCGGATCGATGTCGGCTGCCTCGATCGCACGGCGCGACGCTTCGAGCGCGAGATCGCTCGTCGTGACGTCCGGTGCGGCGAAATGGCGCGCATGGATGCCCGTGCGCGCAACGATCCACTCATCGCTCGTCTCGATGCCTTCCTTCGCGAGACGATCGGCGAGCTGCTGGTTCGTGACGCGGTCGGGCGGCAGGTAGCTGCCCGTGCCGAGCACGCGGGAATAGAGAGTCGATTGGGCCATTTATGCTTTAGAGGATTGCGCAGCGGAAGGTTCGGCGTGATGGCCTGCGGCCGGGCTCGTCTGGCCCGCGCCGCCCGCGTCGTGTTCGCCGTCGCCGAGCGACACCGAATTGTCCGCCATCGCGCGCGCGAGGCGCTCCAGCACGCCGTTTTTGACGGCATCATACCCGCGTTTGATCGCCCACTCAAACGCGTAGGCATCGGCCGAACCGTGGCTTTTGATCACGAGGCTCTTCAGCCCCAGCAGCGCCGCGCCGTTGTACTGGCGATGGTCGACGCGCTTCTTGAAGCGCATCAGCACCGGCAGCGCGAGCAGCGCCATCAGCTTCGACATCAGCGAACGGCCGAACTCCTCGCGGATGATGTCGGACAGCATCTGCGCGAGCCCTTCGGACGTCTTCAGCGCGACGTTGCCGACGAAGCCATCGCAGACGATCACGTCGACCGTGCCCTTGTAGATGTCGTTGCCTTCGACGTTGCCGCGGAAATTCAACGTGCTGGCGCGCAGCAGTTCGCCTGCGCGCTTGATCGTCTCGTTGCCCTTGATGACCTCTTCGCCGATGTTCAGCAGGCCGATCGTCGGACGCTCCTTGCCTTCGAGCGCGGCGACGAGCGCATGCCCCATCTCCGCAAACTGCAGCAGGTGCTGCGGCTCGCAGTCGACATTCGCGCCGAGGTCCAGCATCATCGTGTAGCCGGTCGGGTTCGGCAACGCGAACGCGATCGCAGGCCGCTCGATGCCGGGCAGCGTCTTGAGCACATAACGGGAAACGGCCATCAGCGCGCCGGTGTTGCCGGCGGAGATACAGGCCTGCGCCGCGCCTTCCTTGACGTGATTGAGCGCGACACGCATCGAAGAATCCTTCTTCTTGCGCAGCGCCACTTCGACAGGGTCGTCCATCGCCACGACTTCGGTGGCGGGCACGATGGTCAGCGCGGGATCGTCGAGGGCCTTCAGCTTTTTCAGCTGAGCGCGGATCGCGCTTTCGATGCCGACGAGCATCAGATGCGCATCGGGATGCGCGCGGACGAACTTGACTGCCGCGGGAACGGTCACGGACGGGCCGTGGTCGCCTCCCATGCAATCGATTGTGAGCTTTACGGTCATGGAATGCGACGAATTTCAGGCACAAAAAAGCGGCAGTTGAATGCCGCCTTTTTGTTGAGCCAGGAAAGTGTCAAGCGAACCAGTTGTCACGCGAACGGCGATCGTAGCGCGCAACGCGTGACTTGACGCTTAGTCGTTCTTCGTCTTGACGACTTTCTTGCCGCGATAGTAGCCGTTCGGGCTGACGTGGTGACGCAGGTGCACTTCACCCGTGCTCGGCTCGACTGCCAGCGGCGCTGCCGTCAGGAAATCGTGCGAACGATGCATGCCGCGCTTCGACGGCGACTTCTTGTTTTGCTGGACTGCCATGACTAACTCCTAAATAATTTTCCGGATTCTAACACAGCCCGATCCGGCGCTTGACTACCCTGGCCCAAAGCCCTTACGCCTTCCCGCGCCACAACTGCTTAGTGTTTCTTGCTGCCGTCCCCGTCCTTCTTCAACGCTTCCAGCGCTGCGAACGGATTCGGCCGTTTGCCTTCGTCCTCGCCGTCGGCGGACTCATCGTCCGCGTCTTCCGAAGGACCGCTCGCACCCGACACGAGGCTTTCGTGGACTGCCGGGCAAACCTCGTGCTTGGGCACGAGCGGCAACGAAAGCAGCAACTCCTCTTCGATCAAGTCGACGAGATCGAACTGGCGTGAGCCCACGATCACATCGGCTTCATCGTCGTCGAGCGGAAATTCTTCAGCTTCCTCTTCGGTCGCGACGACCCGGTACGTCATGTCGATGTCGAACGCCTGGTCGTACGGGGTCATGCAGCGCTGGCACGTGAGCCATGCATGGCCGTGCACCGCGAGGCGCAGATACGGCTGCTGCCCATCGGCGCCGTCGTCCTGCAACTCCTTCTGGGTGAACCCTTCGGCCTGCCACGTGAAGACCGTGTCGCGATCAGACGCGTCCGCCGGCACTTCATTCAACATGCGCGGCAGTTGCGACAGACGCACGGCGCCCGCTGCCTGCCGCCCGCTGCGGGCGAATTCGAACAGGTCGACTGCGTGCGGATCAAGCGATGCTGCAGGCTTGCCAGAAGAAGTGTTCATGTTGCGCTCCTGCCTACAGGCTGACTTGCGGGATCCGGCTTGCGGGCGCCGATCATTTGGCGCCGCTTACTTACGTACCCTTACCTACGTACCGTTACGTACGCGATCTACGCCGCGTACGATGACGTACTTTACTTCCGAAGATCGGCAGGCGCCACCACAGCGAAAGCCTGTCGACGAAAAGCGGGAAAGCATACCTGTTTTACCTTTTTCGGTCAATCACTTATGCTTGCGCCCTCGCAACACCGCTTCACACCCGACGACTCACCGATCCAACCGACCATGCCGGATACCGTTTGCCGCCCGCCGCGGCTGATTCTCGCCTCCAGTTCCCGCTACCGCCGCGCGCTCCTCGAGCGCCTCGGCCTGCCGTTCGACGTCGTGTCGCCCGACCTCGACGAAACCCCGCTCGCGGGCGAAACGCCGGCCGCGACCGCGCTGCGCCTCGCCGGCGCGAAGGCGCGCGCGGTCGCCGCGACGATCGACGCGCCGGACGGCGTGCTCGTGATCGGTTCGGACCAGGTCGCGACGTTCGACGGCCTCCAGATCGGCAAGCCCGGTACGCACGAGCGCGCGCTCGCGCAGCTCCTGTCGATGCAGGGACGGAATGTCGAGTTCCACAGTGCGCTCAGCCTGTACGACAGCCGCACGGGCGAAACGCAGAGCGAGGACATCGTCACGCACGTGCGCTTCCGTTCGCTACCCGAAGCCGAACTCGATGCGTACCTGCGCGTTGAAACACCGTACGACGTCGCCGGCAGCGCGAAGTCCGAAGGACTCGGCATCGCGCTGCTCGACGCGATCGACTCCGACGACCCGACGGCGCTCGTCGGCTTGCCACTGATCGCGCTCACGCGGATGCTGCGCGCCGCAGGCTACCCGCTGTTCGCTACCCAGGGAGACCGCGCATGACGACCGGAACGCTCTATCTCGTCCCGAACACCCTCGGCGAAGGCGACGAATCGATGCTCGCCGCCGTACTGCCTGCGGCCGTGCAAGCGCGTGCCGGCACGCTCGGCTACTACATCGGCGAAAACGCGAAAACGACCCGCGTGTTCCTGAAGAAGATCGGCACGACGCGGCCGATCCAGGAAATCGAGATCCGCGAACTGAACGTCAACACGCCGGCCGGCGAGATCGACCGGCTGCTGGCGCCGGTGCTGGCGGGTGCGGATGCGGGGCTCGTGTCCGAGGCCGGCTGCCCCGCCGTTGCCGATCCCGGCGCGCTGCTGGTCCGCCGGGCGCACGAGCGCGGCGTGAAGGTCGTGCCGCTCGTCGGGCCGAGTTCGATCCTGCTCGCGCTGATGGCGTCGGGCCTGAATGGCCAGAGTTTCGCGTTCAACGGCTACCTGCCGGTCGATGCGGCCGCGCGCGCGAAGCGCCTGCGCGAACTCGAGCAACTGTCGCGCAAGGCGCGCCAGACGCAGATCTTCATCGAGACGCCATACCGCAACCACGCGATGCTCGACACGCTCGTCGCAACTTGCGCACCGTCGACACAGATCTGCGTCGCGGCCGACCTGACCCTCGAGACCGAGACAATCGCCAGCCGCTCGGTAGCCGACTGGAAAAAGGCGCCCGCGCCGAATCTGCACAAGCGCCCCGCCATCTTCCTCCTGCTCGCGAACTGACGCTCGCAGCCGGAGCCGCTTCGCGGCACGGGGCACCCGGCTCCGTTCGCCGCGGCGGCGGCCCGACCGCCGCTCAGCGCAGGCTGAACGACGTGCCGCCCGCGGTGAGGGCCTTCATCGCCGCTCCGCCAACCGCCGCGCCGAATTTGCGCGCGACGCGGTTCGTCAGGCTTTCCTTCACCGTGTAGTCGACGAGGTCCGGCGCCTTCAGCACGTCGCGCGCGACCGTGTCGGTCGTGCCATAGGCATCGGCGAGCCCCAGCTCCACGCTCTTCTCGCCCGTCCAGAACAGGCCCGAGAACATATCGGGCGTTTCGTGCAGCCGCTTGCCGCGACCATCCTTCACCGCCTTGATGAACTGCGCATGGACCTGGTCGAGCAGCGCCTGCGCATGGGCGTCCATCTTCGGCGTCTCGGGCGAGAACGGGTCGTAGAAGCCCTTGTTTTCACCCGACGTGTGCAGACGGCGATCGACGCCGAGCTTGCCCATCAGGCCCGTGAAGCCGAACCCGTCCATCAGCACGCCGATCGAGCCGACGATGCTCGCCTTGTCGACGAAGATCTTGTCGGCGGCGGACGCAATGTAATAACCGCCCGATGCGCACATATCGGTCACGACGACATACAACGGCTTGTCCGGATACTTCGTGCGCAGCCGACGGATCTCGTCGTAGACCATGCCGGCCTGCACCGGGCTGCCGCCCGGGCTGTTGATCCGCAGCACGACGCCGGCCGTTCCGTCGTCGTCGAATGCGGCATCGAGCGCCGTGTTGATGTCGTCGGCGTTCGCGTTGGTGCCCGCCGCGATCTCGCCGTCGATCGTCACGAGCGCCGTATGGCGCCCGCTCGACGAGAACTTCGAATCGCTCGAGAAATCGATCAGCGCGAACGCGAGCAGCACGAACACGCCGAGGAACGCGAAGCGGAAGAAGATCTTCCAGCGCCGCGCCGCGCGCTGTTCCCTGACGGCCGCGAGCGCGATCCGCTCGAGCGCCGCCCGCTCCCAGTTCGGCTCGCGGCTGTCGGGACGGGACGAGGAATCAGGGGTGTTCGGTTGATCGGCCATGCAGTAGTGTCGTCAGTCGGTCGTGGCGGGAGGGGGCGGAGCGGCGGGACCTAGGTCGGCATCCGGCACCCAGAATACCGCACGCCCGTCCGGCGTGTCGCGCTCGTCGACTTCTACCGGCCGCAGGCGGCCGCCGCGACACGGGCCGCCGACGCACTTGCCGGTATCCGGTGCGTAGATCGCGCCGTGCGTCGCGCACATCAGGTAAAGGCCCGACGACTCGAAGAACTGCCCCTCGGCCCAGTCGAGTTCCATCGGCACGTGCGCGCAGCGATTCAGGTAGCCATACGCGCGGCCGTCGTAGCGCACAAAGAACACGACCGCCTGCTCGCCGCGCAGCGTCGCGTCGACGCGCACGCCGGCGCCGCCGTCGGTCAGCGCGTCCGATGCGCACACGCGCACGGCTTCCGGCGCCGCGCTCATGCGTGCTCCCGCAGCCATGCCGCCAGCGCGACGACGTCCGGCGCGACGAAGCGCGGCGTCAGCGCGGCCAGCGCGTCGGCCGTATGCGCACCGTACGAGACGCCGATGCCGGCCGCCCCTGCGCTCGCGGCCATCTGCAGGTCGTGCGTGGTATCTCCGATCATCACGGTACGCGCAAGATCCTGCCCCAATTCACGGGACAGTTCGTGCAGCATCGCCGGGTGCGGCTTCGAGAACGTCTCGTCCGCACAGCGCGTCGCATCGAACAGGCTCGTCAGCTTCGACTGGTCGAGTACGCGGTTCAGCCCAACCCGGCCCTTGCCGGTCGCGACCGCCAGCAGGTAGCCCGTATCGCGCAATTCCGCGAGCAGTTCGCGCACGCCGGCGAACAACGTGATGCGCTGATCGTCCAGCAGGTAGTGATAGCGGTAACGCTCGGCCAGCCGCGGATACTCGGACGGATCGAGGGTCGGAGCGGTAATCTGCAGCGCATCGCGCAGGCCGAGGCCGATCACGTAGCGGGACGCCTCGTCCGACGGCGTGGGCAGGCCGAGATCGCGGCAAGCCGCCTGGATGCTATGCGCGATGTGCGCAGTCGAATCCATCAGCGTGCCGTCCCAGTCGAAGACGATCAAATCAAATTGCTGTCGGGCCATGCGAATCAGGCGGTATCGCGCAGAGCGCTGAGTTGATCAAGAAAGCGCCGGCATTCGTCCGGCAGCGGCGCGTCGAACTGCAGCGGCTCGCCGGTCAGCGGATGCGCGAGCTTCAGCCGGTACGCATGCAGGAACATCCGTTTCAGCGACGGTTGCGCATTCGCGCGCGCCAGCGCCTTGTTCAGTGCGAAATCGCCGTACTTGGCGTCGCCGGCGATCGGCAGGCCGAGATGCGCGAGGTGCACCCGGATCTGATGGGTGCGACCCGTTTTGAGTTCCGCTTCAACCAGCGCGTAGTGGGGCCAGCTTTCGACCAGGTTGAACACCGTGTGCGACGGCAGGCCGTCGTCCTGCACGCGCACGCGCCGCTCCCCTTCCGGGGTCGAATACTTGAACAGCGGCGCCTTTACCGCGCGGCGGCGGCCCCAGTCGGGCTGCCATTCACCGTGTCCGCACGCGAAGTAGCGCTTGTCCATCCGGTTTTCGCGGATCTGCTCGTGCAGGCCGACGAGCGCCGAGCGCTTCTTCGCGAGCATCAGGATCCCGGACGTCTCGCGGTCGAGCCGGTGCACCAGTTCGAGGAATTTCGCGCGCGGGCGCGCCTGACGCATCTGCTCGATCACGCCGAACGCGACGCCGCTGCCGCCATGCACCGCGACGCCGGCCGGCTTGTTGATGACGAGCATCGCGTCGTCTTCGTACAGCACGTCGAACTGCGCGGGCGGCACGACCGGCGTGTCGGCGCGCGCGAGGTCGGCCGCGGCCACCCGCACGGGCGGCACGCGGACGATGTCGCCGAATGCGAGGCGGTACTGGGCGTCGACCCGACCCTTGTTTACGCGCACTTCGCCGCTGCGCAGGATCCGGTAAATATGGCTTTTGGGCACGCCTTTACAGACGCGCAACAGGAAGTTGTCGATCCGCTGACCAGCCGAGTTTTCGTCGATCTGGAGCATCGATACCTGGCCGCTTGCGACCGAATTCTGGGATATTTTGCCTAACTCATTCATACTGAATATAATTTTGCCCAGCCTGACGTTGAGGGTGGCCTGACAGGCCGGCCCCGGCTGAATCGGGCAAGGCGCAAGCGCAAACCATCATTTTACTTGCGCCGGGGGTCCGCTGCTCGCCCCTAATCAAAGAGATGCAGCAAGTTGCACGCACGGCGCCGGCCGTCGGCAAGGATCGCGCCCACAGGCGGATTCGGTCGACAAGGCGCCGCGGTAACGGAAAGTTGGTTGAAAAGA
Source organism: Burkholderia ambifaria (assembly GCF_001443045.1). Lineage (GTDB taxonomy): Bacteria > Pseudomonadota > Gammaproteobacteria > Burkholderiales > Burkholderiaceae > Burkholderia > Burkholderia ambifaria_A. The sequence continues at coordinate 33,793 of NZ_LKPJ01000019.1, forward strand.
ATTTGATCGGCAGCCCGACGGCGCGAAGTGCGTCCGCGGGCTGCCGGTTGCGAAAATTACGGCGTTGCGCCCGATTTGGCCCCGCGAAGCGTGCGGGGCTTGGCGACGTCAAACCAGGGAAGTACACCCCAGGCGGGAAAGTCGGGCTGGATTCGATACTCCCCGCTGCGGCCCAAGCCGCAGCATCTGCCGCCCGTCGGCGCGCGCGACGCATTGCGCGCCCCCCGTGGCAGTGCCCCGGTCTCAGGCTTAGCGCGCTTTCGCAGCGTGCGGTGTGTGGACGCCGTGCTTTGAAGCCGTGTTCGCAGGTGCCCTATGGCCGCCGGCCCCGTCTTTCGGGCCCAAGCGCCTCTTCAGGCAATTCTCCCCGCCATCCTTCCCGCTCCAGCGTGCTTGTGACAACACAACAAGGCGCGGCCTGCCGTCGTTCCCGCCCTCGCGACTGACAACCGCGAGGCGCCGGCAGCAGAGCCGCCTGGAGTCGTTCATGAAACGCATGCTGTTCAATGCGACGCAGCAGGAGGAGCTGCGCGTCGCCATCGTCGATGGGCAGAAGCTCATCGACATCGACATCGAGACAGCCGGGCGCGAACAGCGCAAAGGCAATATCTACAAAGGTGTCATCACTCGTATCGAGCCGTCGCTCGAAGCGTGCTTCGTTAACTACGGCGAAGACCGCCACGGCTTCCTGCCGTTCAAGGAAGTCGCCCGCCAGTACTTCAAGGAAGGCATCGACATGCGCTCCGCGCGCATCCAGGATGCCCTGCGCGAAGGCCAGGAGCTGATCGTCCAGGTCGAGAAGGAAGAGCGCGGCAACAAGGGCGCCGCCCTCACGACCTTCATCTCGCTCGCCGGCCGCTACCTCGTGCTGATGCCGAACAACCCGCGCGGCGGCGGCGTGTCGCGCCGGATCGAAGGCGACGAGCGCCAGGAACTGCGTGAAACCATGGCGCAGCTGCAGATTCCGGACGGCATGAGCATGATTGCCCGCACCGCGGGCATCGGCCGCAGCGCCGAGGAACTGCAGTGGGACCTGAACTACCTGCTGCAGCTGTGGCGCGCGATCGAAGCGGCGTCGCAAAGCGGCAACGCCGGCCAGCCGATGCTGATCTATCTGGAATCGAGCCTCGTGATCCGCGCGATCCGGGACTATTTCCAGCCCGATATCGGCGAAATCCTGATCGACACGACCGAGATCTACGATCAGGCCCGTGCGTTCATGGACATCGTGATGCCGGACAACGTGTCGAAGGTGAAGCGCTACCACGACGACGTGCCGCTCTTCTCCCGCTTCCAGATCGAGCACCAGATCGAAACCGCGTACTCGCGCACGGTTCCGCTGCCGTCGGGCGGCGCGATCGTGATCGACCACACCGAAGCGCTCGTCGCGATCGACGTGAACTCGGCGCGTGCGACCAAGGGCGCGGACATCGAGGAAACGGCGACCCGCACGAACCTCGAAGCAGCGGACGAAGTGGCCCGCCAGCTGCGCCTGCGCGACCTCGGCGGCCTGATCGTGATCGACTTCATCGACATGGAGTCGGCCAAGAGCCAACGCGAAGTCGAGCAGCGCCTGAAAGACGCGCTCAAGCACGACCGTGCGCGCGTGCAGATGGGCAAGATCTCCCGCTTCGGCCTGATGGAACTGTCGCGCCAGCGCCTGCGTCCGGCCCTGTCGGAAGGCAGCCACGTGACGTGCCCGCGCTGTAACGGCACCGGCCACATCCGCGATACCGAATCGTCCGCGCTGCAGGTCCTGCGGATCATTCAGGAAGAAGCGATGAAGGAAAACACCGCGGCGATCCACTGCCAGGTGCCGGTCGAGGTGACCGCCTTCCTGCTCAACGAAAAGCGTCAGGAAATCAACAAGATCGAGTCGCGCTTCAAGGTCGGCATCGTGCTGATCCCGAACAAGCACCTCGACACGCCGCACTACAAGCTCGAGCGCCTGCGCCACGACGACGCGCGCCTCGACGATCCGCGTGCGTCCTGGAAGATGGCCGAGGAAGCCGCCCGTGAACTGGAGTCGGAAACCGGCTACAGCAAGCGCGCAGCCGATGTGAAGCCGAAGCAGGAAGCGGCCGTCAAGGGCATCACGCCCGAGCGTCCGGCTCCGAGCCCGGCTCCGCAGCGTCCGGCCGAGCCGGTTGCGGTGCCCGCCCCTGCCCCGGTTGCTGCGGCAAGCGGCGGCTTCATTGGCTGGCTGAAGGGTCTGTTCGGCATGTCGCCGGCTCCGGCACCCGCGCCGGTTGCACCGGAACCGGCGAAGGAACAGGCAGCCCGTCCCGCCCGCGGCGAGCGCACCGAGAAGTCCGAGCAACGCGGCGAACGCGGCGGCGATCGCAACCGCAACCGCCGTGGCGGCGCCCAGCAGGCTCAGGGTGGTCGCGACCAGGCAGCGGCAGGCCGCGGCCAGTCGCAACGCCAGGAACGCGAAGGCAAGGAAGTTCGCGAGCCGCGTGAACCGCGTGAGGGTCGCGAACCGCGTGAAGGCCGCGAGCCGCGCGAAAGCCGTGAAGGTCGTGACGGCCGCGAGGGCCGTGGCCCGCGCGAAGGCCGCGAACCGCGTGAAAGCCGTGAGTCGCGCGAACCGCGCGAGAACCGCGAACCGCGCGAGCGCGCCGAGCAACAGGAAGCCGTCGAGGCAGCCGGTCGCGGCGAGCGCCAGGAACGCGGCGAACGTCGTGAGCGCGGTGAGCGCCGTAAGCCGACGCAACACGCGGCGACGCTCGAGACCGTCACCCGTGGCGAACATCCGGAAGCGGAAGCCGACCAGGCCGTCGCAACGGCGCTGCCGGGCGCCGATGTCGCCGCCGACGCGGAAGCCGGCGCACGTGACGGCGAGGAACGTCGCCGCCGCCGCCGCGGCCGCCGCGGTGGTCGTCGCGAGCGCGAGGACGAAGGCGCAGTCGTCGAGCACGCCGAACAAGGCGTGGACGGCGAAGCCGTCGTGCACGCGGTGACGGCGGAAGCCCAAGGCGCGGTCGAGCCGGCCCATACGACCGCACCGGTCGCCGTAGCAGCCGTCGCTGCAGCAGGCGCCGTGGTTGCCGAAGCAGCAGTCGAGCAGCGTGCCGAAGCAGTCGCACCGGCTGCGGTCGAGTCGCAACCGGCACCGGTTCGTGTCGAAGCGACGCCGGTCGCACCGATCGAGCCCGCACCGGCAGCCGAATCGGCACCGGTCGCGCCGGCCGCTGCTCCGGAAGCCGGCCCGGCTCCGGTTACGGTTTCGCCGACCGATGCGTTCGAAGTGCCGGCCACGCCGGCTGCCGTCGAAGCGCCGCAGTCCGCGCCCGTCGAGCAAGCCGCACCGGCACCGGTCGTCGCAGCCGAAGTCGCTCCGGCAGCCGTCGAACCGGCCTACGTCGAGACAGCACCGGTCGAAGCCGTTGCCACGCCGGCTCCAGCGCCCGCCCAGCCGGTCGCTACGCCCGCTTCGGCGAGCCTCGATGTCGTGCTGGAACAGGCCGGTCTCGTGTGGGTGAACACGGACGCCGACAAGTTCCGCGCCGCACAGGAAGCCGCGTCGCGCCTGCCGCGTCCGTCCCGCGTGCCGCGCGAACGCAAGGCACTGCCGCCGGTCGACTCGACCCCGATGCAGCAGGTCGAAACGTCGCACCGCTAAGCGGCGCGTCGCCCGACCAGGAAAAGCCCGCCTCCGGCGGGCTTTTCCATTTCCGCGCTGCGGGTTTCCGCCCACCGGCCCGGCCGGCCGCTTGAGGCTAAAATGGAGGCTTGGCTCGCACTTCTTTCAACATGTCCCGACGCATCATTCCTCTCGCCGACGTCAGCGGGATGCCGGATATCTCCGGCGTCGCGCATACCCCTGACGGTGCTTTGGCCGACACGTTCGCCAGGCCGCTGCGCGACCTGCGCATCTCGGTGACGGACCGCTGCAACTTCCGCTGCGTGTACTGCATGCCGCGGGACGTATTCGACAAGGACTACCCGTTCCTGCCGCACAGCGCCCTGCTCACGCACGAAGAGATCGAGCGCGTGGCGCGGCTGTTCGTCGCGCACGGCGTAGAAAAGATCCGGATCACGGGCGGCGAGCCGCTGCTGCGCAAGAACCTCGAATTCCTGATCGAGCGCCTCGCGCGCCTGACGACTCACGACGGCCGCCCGCTCGACCTGACGCTGACCACCAACGGCTCGCTGCTCGCGCGCAAGGCGCGTGCGCTGAAGGACGCCGGCCTCACGCGCGTGACGGTCAGTCTCGACGCGCTCGACGACACGCTGTTCAAGCGCATGAACGACGCCGATTTCGCGAGCGCGGACGTGCTCGACGGCATCTTCGCCGCGCAGGCCGCGGGCCTCGCCCCGGTCAAGGTCAACATGGTCGTGAAGCGCGGCACCAACGACGGCGAGATCCTGCCGATGGCCGAGCGCTTCCGCAGCACCGGCGTGATCCTGCGCTTCATCGAATACATGGACGTCGGTACGTCGAACGGCTGGAACATGACCGAAGTGCTGCCGTCTGCGGACGTCGTCGCGCGGATCGCCGAACAGTTCCCGCTCGTGCCACTCGAGCCGCACACGGCGGCGGAAACCGCGCAGCGCTGGGGCTACGCGGACGGCAGCGGCGAGATCGGCGTGATCTCTAGCGTCACGCAGGCATTCTGCGGCGACTGCACGCGCGCGCGGCTGTCGACCGAAGGCAAGCTGTACCTGTGCCTGTTCGCATCCACAGGCCATGACCTGCGCGCGCTGGTACGTGGCGGCGCCACCGACGCCGAAATCGCGACCGCGATCGCCCGGATCTGGCAGGCCCGTACCGACCGCTATTCGCAGCTGCGCGGCAGCGCGGCCGCCGACGCCGCGCCCGACGGCGCCGGCAAGCGCGTCGAAATGTCGTACATCGGCGGCTGACGCGCGCCGCCCGCCCCGACTTCCCGCAATGTCCGCTTCCGCCTCGCCTTCCGTCACCGGCCTGCTGCTTGCGGGCGGACGTGCCACGCGCATGGACGGCGCCGACAAGGGCCTGCAGCTGCTCGACGGCACGCCGCTCGCGCTGCACGTGCTGCGCCGGCTCTCGCCGCAGGTCGACGAGACGCTGATCAGCGCGAATCGGAACGCCGATCGCTACGCCGAGCTCGGTGCGCCGTTCGGCGCGCGCATCGTGCCGGACGAAACACCCGATTTCCCCGGCCCGCTCGCGGGCCTGCTTGCCGGCATGCGGGCAGCGCGCGCACCGCTCGTCGCGTGCTCGCCGTGCGATACGCCCTATTTGCCGGCCGATCTCGTCGCGCGGCTGCACGCGGCGCTCGACGCGCAGCAGGCCGACATCGCGATGGCAGTTACCGTCGACACGCAGCACGCGCGTTCGCCGCAGCCAACCTTCGCGCTGCTGCGCACATCGCTCGCCGACGATCTCGCCGCCGGACTCGCGGCCGGCGAGCGCAAGGTCCGTGCGTGGTACGCACGCCACAAGACGGTCGAAGTCGAGTTTCGCGACGAGCGTGCGTTTTACAATGCCAACTCCTGGCAGGAACTCGCCGCGCTTGCCCGCCGCTGACGGCACCGGCATCCGTTCCCGCCCGCCGCATGCGCCTCCGCGCTCAGGCGCCCTCCGCGCGCCGCCGGCCACGAACCCGATACGCCTTGCGGCGCAGTCCGACTGATGATCACCCAATCCTCACCCGCTTCCCGAACCGCCCCCGATTCCGATGCCCCGCTGTCGCTCGCCGATGCGCAAGCGCTCGCGTGCCGGTTCGCGGTGCCGGTCGACGGGTACGACACGGTGCCGCTGCATGACGCGCTCGACCGCGTGCTCGCAGCCGACGTGAACGCGCCGTTCGACATTCCCGCGTACGACAATTCGGCGATGGACGGCTACGCGTTCGACGGCAGCGCTGGCGCACCTGCATCGGCCGCCGACATCACGCTGACGGTCGCCGGCGCGGCGTTCGCCGGCCATCCATTCGATGGCACGGTGGTGCCCGGCGCGTGCATCCGCATCATGACCGGCGCGCCGATGCCGGCTGGATGTGACACGGTCATTCCGCAGGAGCACGTGCGCGTCGACGGCGACATCATCCGCTTCGCCGCGCACGACGTCGCGCGCGGCGCGAACTGCCGCCGGGCCGGCGAGGATCTCGCGCGCGGCGCGTGCGCGCTCGCCTCCGGCCGCATCCTGCGCCCGTCCGATCTCGGCCTGCTCGCATCGTTCGGGTTGCGCGAAATCACGGTGCGCCGCCGCGTGCGCGTCGCCGTGTTCTCGACCGGCGACGAACTGCGCGAACCCGGCGAGCCGCTCGGCCGCGGCACGCTGTACGACAGCAATCGCGGAATGCTGATCGCGATGCTCGAAAGGCTGCATATCGACGCGCTCGATCTGGGGATCGTCCGCGACGATCCGGCCGCGCTCGAACGCGCGCTGCGCGATGCCACCGCCGCACGGGCCGACGCAGTGATCACGTCGGGCGGCGTGTCGGTCGGCGAAGCCGATTTCACGCGCGACGTGATGGCACGGCTCGGCGACGTGACCTTCGCAAGCCTCGCACTGCGGCCGGGCCGGCCGCTCGCATGCGGCACGCTCGCGCGCGCGGGCGACGATGCCGGCCAAGTGCTGTTCTTCGGGCTGCCCGGCAATCCGGTCGCGTCCGCCGTGACGTTCTACGCGATCGTGCGCCCCGCGCTCCTGACACTGGCCGGCGCGCACACGCCGCCGCCGGCGACGTACACGGCGCTCAGCACACAGACCCTGAAAAAGCGTCCGGGGCGCACCGAATACCTGCGCGCCGTCGCGACGCGCGCCGCCGACGGCCAGTGGCATGTCGCGCCGGCAGGTTCGCAGAGTTCCGCATCGCTGAGCGGTCTCGCGGCCGCCAACTGTTTCATCGTCCTGGGCCACGATTCCGCGGCAGTCGACGCGGGCGCCCCGGTCGACATCCTGCCGCTCGACGGCCTGATCTGAATTCCAATCGGTATATCTCTACGGGGGCAATCCGCACATGAAGAAACAAATCTCGTCGATCGCCGCGGGGCAGACCGCGAAGGCGCTGATCCTCGTCTACCTGACGTTCAGCGTGCCGATCGTGCTGCTCGGCATCCTGGTCGCGTACATCCGCTACGGGATGGTCGAACTGAGCACGATCCTGAGCGCGCTGCTGCTGAACGCGATCCTCGGTTTCGTGCTGCTGTGGATCGCCTGCCACGCGTACAACTGGGTCGCGTCACGCTTCGGCGGCATCGAGATCGTGCTGTCCGATCCGCCGGAGGAAGCGTGAGCGGCACGCCGCTGATCCGTGCGGCCGAAGCGCACGACGTCGGCGCGATCCTCGCACTGATGCGCGAGCTGGCCGAGTTCGAGAAACTCACGCACCTGTTCGTCGCGAGCGAAGCCGATCTGGCCGACGCACTGTTCGGCGAACGCCCCGCCGCCGAAGCGCTCGTGGCCGAGCGCGACGGCGCGATCGTCGCGTATGCGCTGTTCTTCCACAACTATTCGACGTTCCTCGGCCGTCGCGGCCTGTATCTCGAGGATCTGTACGTGCAGCCGTCGCAGCGCGGCACGGGGCTCGGCACCGCGATGCTGCAGCACCTCGCGGCACTCGCCGTCGAACGCCGCTGCGGGCGCTTCGAATGGTCGGTGCTCGACTGGAACCAGCCGGCAATCGATTTCTACGAGAAGATGGGCGCGACCGTGCTGCCGGACTGGCGAATCGTGCGCGTCACCGGCGACGCGCTGGACGCGCTCGCCGCACGCTGAACGCGGGCCGGCCACACCGGTCGCCGCTTCGAAAAAACGGGCGCCGCGGCGCCCGTTCTTCGTTCCAGCCGGTTGCGGCTGCACACGCCATGCGTCATGCATCGTCCGCATCGGCGCCGTCCGCGGCTTCCGCGCCCAGCAACCCGGCCGCCGTATCGCCCGGCAACGCCTCGACCTGCTTCAGCTTGCGGTTCATCACGCGGGTGCGCTGCTCGGCTGCCTCGATCGAGCGCGTGACCGTTTCGAGTTGCGCCTTCGTGCGCGCGAGCACATCGCCAAACTTGCCGAATTCGGTCTTCACCGCACCGAGCACCTGCCACACTTCGCTCGAGCGCTGCTCGATCGCAAGCGTGCGGAAGCCCATCTGCAAGCTGTTCAGCAATGCGGTCAAGGTCGTCGGCCCTGCCACCGTCACGCGATAGTCGCGCTGCAGCAGGTCGGTCAGCCCCGGACGACGCAGGATCTCCGCATAGAGCCCCTCGGTCGGCAGGAACAGCAGCGCGAAATCGGTCGTATGCGGCGGTGCAACGTACTTCTCGGCGATCGTCCTCGCTTCCATCCGCACGCGCGTTTCGAGCGCACGGGCCGCGTCCTCCACCGCCACCGAATCGGCACGTTCCTGCGCATCGATCAGCCGCTCGTAGTCCTCGCGCGGAAATTTCGCGTCGATCGGCAGCCACACCGGCGGTGCGTCACGCGTGCCGGCGTCGCGCCCCGGCAGCCGGATTGCGAACTCGACGCGTTCGCTGCTCTTCGGCACCGTCGCGACGTTCTTCGCGTACTGGTCGGGCGTGAGCATCTGCTCGAGCAAGGCCTCTAGCTGCACCTCGCCCCAAGTGCCGCGCGTCTTCACGTTGGTCAGCACCTTCTTCAGGTCGCCGACGCCGGCCGCGAGCGTCTGCATCTCGCCGAGCCCGCGATGCACCTGCTCGAGCCGGTCCGACACGAGCTTGAACGATTCGCCGAGCCGCTGTTCGAGCGTCGCATGCAGCTTCTCGTCGACGGTGCGGCGCATCTCCTCGAGCTTCGCCGCGTTGTTCGTCTCGATTTCCTTCAGCCGCTGCTCGAGCGTCGCACGCACTTCGCCGATCCGGCGATCGTTGGCCTCGGTCAGTTGCGTGAGCTGTCGGTTCAGCGTGTCGCCGAACAGCCGCAGTGCGACCGTCTGCTCTTCACGCGCCTGCTGCGCCTGGCGCTGCACGCTCTCGCGCATCGCGTCGAACTGCTGCGCGTTGCCGGCGACGAGCTTGCCGAGCTGTTGCGCGAAACCTTCGATCTGGTTGTTCTGCACGGTCGCGATGCTCGTCAGCTGCGTCGCGAGCGTCTGCTGAAGCTGCGAGAAACTGCCGGCCAGCTCGGTGCGCGAGCCGCGCGCGTTCTCGACGATCTCACCGCGCAACTCGCGTTCGAGCCGCTCGACCGCGAGCGCCTGCGCGTGAGCAGCGTCCTCGATCTGGTCGCCGAGCACGGCCGCATCGTCGTGGCGGCCGCCGCCGCGCACGATCGCGACGATCGCCAACGCGAGCGCGACGGCCAGCACGACGACCGCCGCCAGCAACACCATCGTCGTCATGCGCGCGGCTTCCCGATCACGTCAGGGTTGATCGGGTTCGGCGGCTGCCCCGCGCGCGGCCCGACGCCCAGTGCGGCGATCAGGTTGTCGGCTGCGAGGTTCGCCATCGCACGGCGCGTCTTCTCGGTCGCACTCGCGATGTGCGGTGTCAGCACGACATTCGGCACCTCGAGCAGTGCCGGATGGACGCTCGGCTCGCCTTCGTACACGTCGAGGCCGGCCGCGGCGATCGTCCCGCTGCGCAGCGCGGCGGCCAGCGCCGCGTCGTCGACGATGCCGCCACGCGCGATGTTGGTCAGCGTCGCAGTCGGCTTCATCTTCGCGAGCTCGGTCGCGCCGATCGTGTGATGGTTCTCCTTCGTGTACGGCAGCACGAGCACGACGTGATCGGCGCGCGCCAGCAGCACATCCTTCGCCACGTACTCGGCACTCAACTCGGCCTCGATCTCGGGCGCGACCCGCGACCGGTTGTGATAGATCACCTGCATCCCGAAGCCGCGCGCGCGGCGTGCGAGTGCCTGGCCGATGCGCCCCATTCCGATGACGCCGAGCGTCGAACCGTAAATGTCGCTGCCGAGGAATCCGTCGTACGTCCACTTCTGCCAGTGCCCCGCGCGCAGCCAGTGCTCGGATTCTGCGATCCGGCGCGCGGCGGCCATCATCAGCGCCCAGCCGAAATCCGCGGTCGACTCGTTCAGTACGTCGGGCGTGTTGGTGCCGAGCACGTTCGCCGCGTTGAACGCGGCCATGTCGAAGTTGTTGTAGCCGACCGCCATGTTCGATACGACGCGCAGGCGCGGTGCTGCCGCCAGCTCGGCCGCGCCGACCGGGTCGCCCGCCGTCAGCGCGCCGTCCTTGTCGGCGAGACGCGCGGCGAGCGCATCGGGGGCGAGCGCGTCGCCGTTGTTCCAGTCGACTTCGAAATACTGCTCGAGCCGTTCGATCACGTCCGGAAAAATCGGACGTGCGACCAGGATCTTCTGCATCGCCATCTCCACATGCCGCGGCCGGAACGCGACGCGTCGTGCGCCGCCGGAACCGTCCACGCTTGGTTGAAAATCGTCAGCCTACGCCGTGAAGAAGATCCACGACGTCAGCAGGAATACCGGCACCAGTATCACGAACGCCCAGCCGAGATACGCGAAGAAGCTCGGCATCTTCACGCCGCGCGACTCCGCGATCGCCTTCACCATGAAGTTCGGCGCATTGCCGATATAGCTGTTCGCGCCCATGAACACCGCACCCGCCGAAATCGCGGCGAGCGTCGTCGCGCCCGTCGTCATCAGCGATTGCGCGTCGCCGCCTGCGAGGTTGAAGAACACGAGGTAGGTCGGCGCGTTGTCGAGGAACGACGACAGCAGACCGGTCGCCCAGAAGTACATCGCGTCGATCGGCTTGCCGTCGGGCCCCGTGACGAGATGGACGATCTGCGCGAACGCGCCGTCCGCACCCGCGCGCAGGATCACGATCACCGGCGCGATCGTCACGAAGATCCCGGCGAACAGCTTCGCGACCTCCTCGATCGGCGCCCAGTTGAACGCATTGCCTTCGCGCGCCGAGCGCGGCGTCAGCGCGAGCGACGCGAGTGCCACGACGACGAGCGCGACGTCGCGCACGAGATTCTGCAGCGCGACGTGCGTGCCCCATACGTCGAACGTGATGCCCGGCTTCCAGATGCCGCTCATCAGCACGAGGCCGATCACGGCCGCGAGCAGCACGAAGTTGACCTTGCCGTCGATCGACAGCGCGGCATCGTCGGGTGTCGGGTCGAGCGCGGCCGGCCGCTCCTCGCCGCCCTTCCGGTAGAAATACGTGTCGAGCACGAAGAACAGCATCAGCAGCACCGCGCAGATGAACAGCATCGGCAGCGCGAGATGCGTGGTCGTCCAGAAGAAGCTCACGCCGTTCAGGAAGCCGAGGAACAGCGGCGGATCGCCGAGCGGCGACAGCGAGCCGCCCGCGTTCGCGACGAGGAAGATGAAGAAGATCACGACGTGCACGACATGCTTGCGGTTGTCGTTCGCGCGCAGCAGCGGCCGGATCAGCAGCATCGCGGCGCCCGTCGTGCCCATCACGCTCGCGAGCAGCGTGCCGAGCGCAAGGATCGCCGTGTTCAGCTTCGGCGTGCCGTGAAGGTTGCCGTTCACGCAAATGCCGCCGGCGACCGTATAGAGCGCGGTCAACAGCACGATGAACGGGATGTACTCCTCGAGCAACGCGTGCACGAGCGTGCCGAACGCCGTGCCCGCGCCGAACGCGAGCGCGAACGGAACCAGGAACGCGATCGCCCACGCCGCGGCGATCTTGCCGAAGTGGTGATGCCAGAACACCGGGGCGACGAGCGGGAACACCGCGATGGACAGCAGGATCCCGGCGAACGGGATGCCCCAGAGTGCGGACAGCGTGGCACCGTCGAGCGTGGCGGCCGATGCGAGTGCGGGAACGGCGCCAAGCGCGGCTCCCGACGCCATGCCCGCCCAGGCGGCATGTCGTTTCATGCAGCACTTCCTTGTGCGAGTGAGTCGAGTGAGGATGAAGCCGGCGCGCGTCATGCGCCCCGCACGACGATCGCATGAACGCGGTACGGGCCGTGTGCGCCCAGCACGATGGTCTGCTCGATATCGCCCGTGCGCGACGGGCCCGACACGAAATTGACCGCGCGCGGCAATTCGCCGCGCTCCGCGCGAATCAGCGCGAATGCGTCTTCATGGCCCGCGACGATCCGCGAGGCCGGCACGATCGCGATGTGAGTCTCCGGCAGCAACCCGGCCGATGCATACGTGTCGGGGCCGGACAGCAGCACCAGCGAACCCGTTTCGGCGGTCGCGCAGAAGCAGCCGGTCAGGCCGACGAGATCGCCGTCGCGCGGCTTGCGGCATTCGACCGACAGGCCTGCGCCGACCCAGTCGAGCTCGGCCAGCGTGCGCCATGCGACGGCCTGCATCGGCAGGCCGTGAGCGGAAAGATAGCGGGCAGCAGCAGCGGGCGCGTCGGCCAGCGTCGCGACTTCGTCGACCGTCGTCGACAGACGTGCCGCTTCATCGACGAACGCGGCGACGAGGTCGGCCGGCATCGGCGGGCGCGGCCCCTCGGGATGGCGGCCGAGATAGTCGGCGACTTCGTCGCGCTCCGCCGCATCGGGTTCGGGCGCGCGCCCTTGCGCCGCGCGAATGCGTGCGAGGATCTGGCGACGGGCAGCGGAAGTGTCCATGAACGGTCCTCGTGACGTTGGCGTGCGATACCGTCGGATTATACCGGCCGCCCTCGCCGCGACGCACCTGGCCGGACGGCCGACGCCTACTGCGCCGCGTCGTCGTCGACCGGCTGCGCGATGCCGAACACCTGGCGCAGGTATGCGAGATACGCCCTGTCGTCGCACATGCTCTTGCCTGGCGAATCCGACAGCTTCGCAACCGGCTGTCCGTTGCAGCGAACCATCTTGATCACGATCTGCAGCGGCACGTAGCCGAGGTCGTTCGTGAGGTTGGTACCGACGCCGAACGCGAGCTTGCAGCGGTTTCGAAACCGTTCGTACAACTGCATGACCTTCGGGATGTCGAGCGCATCCGAGAACACGAGCACCTTGGTGCGCGGGTCGCAGCGGTTCGCCTCGTAGTGGCGCAGCATGCGCTCGCCCCACTCGAACGGATCGCCCGAATCATGGCGCGCGCCGTCGAACAGCTTGCAGAAGTACATGTCGAAGTCGTTCAGGAACGCATCCATCCCGTAGACGTCCGACAGCGCGATCCCGAGGTCGCCGCGATACTCCTTCGCCCACATCTCGAAACCGTAGGTCTGCGAATCGCGCAGCCGCGGGCCGAGCGCCTGGCAGGCCTGCAGGTATTCGTGTGCCATCGTGCCGAGCGGCGTCAGGTCGTGCTTCATCGCGTAGAACACGTTGCTCGTGCCCGCGAACTGCGGCCCGAGCCCGTCGCGCAGCGTCAACGCGACCTCCTCGTGCCACACCTTCGAGAAGCGCCGGCGCGTGCCGTAGTCGGCGATCTTGCAGTCGGCGAACTCGGGCTTCGCGCCGAGCAGCTTGATCTTCTCGCGCAGCCGCTCGCGGCCTTCGCGATAGTCGGGCTCGCGCTGCGTGTTGCGGAAATAGACTTCATTGACGATCGCGAGCACCGGGATCTCGAACAGGATCGTGTGCAGCCACGGTCCCTCGATCACGATGTCGATCTCGCCGTTGCCCTTCGGCGAAGGGGTGATCGAGATGTACTTCTCGTTCAGGTGGAACAGCGCGAGGAAGTCGACGAAATCGCTCTTGATGAAGCGCATGCGCCGCAGGTAGTCGAGTTCGATGTCGGTGAAGCGCAGCGAACACAGGCCGCGCACCTCGTCGCGAATCTCGTCGATGTACGGCACGAGATCGACGCCCGGCGTGCGGCACCGGAATCGGTACTCGACGTTTGCGGCAGGAAAGTGATGCAGGACGACCTGCATCATCGTGAACTTGTAGAGATCCGTGTCGAGCAGCGAAGTGATGATCATGATTACGGCACCGCCAATATCGTGACAGGGCCCCGGCGCACCGCGCGCCGCCCGGTCTGTTGGCCATGTTACCCGAATGCGGGCCCGACCATCGTGAAACCTCCCCTGCCCGGGCCGTGCCGGCAGCGCCGCATGCGCGGCACCCGCCGTCGGCCCCATAAACTAATCACGAAACGATATAAGCCGGATAGCCGACCATGCCATGCGGGTTTTGCGCTTCAGTTACAATGCCGCTTTTGGCGCAAACGCCACCCCATATATACCGCCAAGCAGGAGCGCTTTAATGACTCACGTTGTGACCGAAGGCTGCATCAAGTGCAAATACACGGATTGCGTGGATGTGTGCCCGGTGGATTGCTTCCGTGAAGGTCCCAACTTTCTCGCCATCGATCCGGACGAGTGCATCGACTGCGCCGTGTGCGTCGCCGAGTGCCCGACCAATGCGATCTATGCCGAAGAAGACGTTCCGGGCGACCAGCAGCAGTTCACCGAGCTGAACGCCGAACTGGCGAAGAACTGGCCGTCGATCACGAAGACCAAGCCGGCACCGGCCGACGCGGACGAGTGGAAGGACGTGCAGGAAAAGCTGCACTTGCTCGAGCGCTGATCGCGCAGCGGCACCGCAAAAATATTTTGTGCACCGCCGCTCAAAAGTATTGACAGGCTAGCGAACACTCCATACAATCTCGTTTCTCTGCTGTTGTTGTTTGTTCCCCGATAGCTCAGTCGGTAGAGCGCCGGACTGTTAATCCGTAGGTCCCTGGTTCGAGCCCAGGTCGGGGAGCCAAAAAAGCAAAGGCCCGTTGAAAGTGGACGGGTTTTTTGTTGGCAACCGAACAAGCAGATGTACCGATTTATTCCCCGATAGCTCAGTCGGTAGAGCGCCGGACTGTTAATCCGTAGGTCCCTGGTTCGAGCCCAGGTCGGGGAGCCAAACAGCGAAAGGCCCGTCATTCGACGGGCCTTTTGTTTTTCCGGCGCCTGTCGGCCACCGCCACGCATGCTAGAGTCTCTGTCCCGCATTCGCATCCGGTTCCGTCGATGAAGCATCGCCTCCTTTCCGCCGCGCCGTTCGCCCTGCTGCTCTCCACCTTTGCCGTCGCACCACTCGCGCACGCGGAGGAAGTCGGCAGCGTCAACACCCATTTCCGCGTGACGGGCTCCGACCGCGTGGTCGTCGAAGCGTACGACGATCCGCTCGTGACGGGCGTCACCTGCTATGTGTCGCGGGCGCGCACTGGCGGGATCAAGGGCACGCTCGGCGTCGCCGAGGATCCGAGCGAAGCGTCGATCGCGTGCCGGCAAGTCGGTCCGCTCAGCTTCAAGGAGCCGCTCAAGCAGCAGACCGACGTGTTCAGCGAGCGGATGTCGTTCATCTTCAAGACGCTGCACGTCGTGCGCGTGGTCGACAAGAAGCGCAACACGCTCGTCTACCTGACCTACAGCGACCGCATCGTCAGCGGCAGCCCGAAGAACGCCGTCACCGCGGTGCCGATGCCGGCCGGCACGACGATTCCGGTCAAGTAAGCCCGCGCCTGCCGGGCGCGCGAGCGCTACACTGTCGATTCGACCGCTTAGCGTCCGACCATGTCCGCCACCCGTCTTCCCGACTCCGCACGCTACTGGCGCACACCGCTGCTGCCGGATGCGGATCTGCTCACGGCCACCTATCGCGACCATACGTTCGCGCCGCACTGGCACGACGCATACACGATTCCCGTGATCCTCGAGGGGGCGGAGCGCTACACCTGTCGCGGCAGCGGCCATGTCGCCGAAACGGGTACCGTGCCCGTGATCAATCCCGGCGAAGTGCATACGGGCTCGCGCGCGACCGACGAAGGCTGGTGCTATCGCGTGAGCTACGTGCCGGTCGACTACATTCGCGCACTCGCCACCGCGATCGCCGGGCGACCGCAGGATGCGCCGTGGTTCCCGTCCGACGTGATCCGAGACACCGATCTCGCGACACGGCTCGCGCTGGCCCACCGGATGATGGAGGCCGGCAGCGAACGCATACCGGCTGGTCACCTGTCTGGCCAGCCGGCCGACGACGTACCGGCGGCCGGAGCCCCGCGCATCTACGATCCGCTCGCCGCCGAAACGGCGATGCTCGATGCGCTGTCGACACTCATCGCGCGCCATGCCGACGCGCGGCTGCGGCCCGCAGCGCTCGCGGCCGACGAGCCGCGCGTCGATGCGATGCGCGAACGGCTTGCCGCCGATCTCACATGTACGGTCACGCTGGACGACGTCGCTCAGGCCGCCGGCCTGTCGCCGTTTCACGCAGCACGCCTGTTCACCCGCACGACCGGGATGCCGCCGCATGCGTGGCGCAACCAGCTGCGACTGCAGCGTGCGCTTGCGCCGTTGCGCGCGGGCGCGTCGATTGCCGATGTCGCCGCGGCCAGCGGCTTCGTCGACCAGAGCCACTTCACACGGCATTTCAAACGGATGTTCGGCGTGCCGCCTGGACGCTGGCAGGCGCGCTGACGCGCACGCTCCTCACCCCGCATCACCCCGCACGCGGCAGCCGGCGCCCGCGGGCGCAAGAACATACAAGCCGCCACGAGATCGGCCCGCTATCCTCCATTTCATGGAGAAGCGCCCTTTGAACCCGACACCCATCCCCTCGTCCCTGCCCCGCCGTCCGTTCAATGAATGGCTCGACGGCGCACGCGACACGATCCCGATGATGATCGGCGCGGCGCCGTTCGGCGTGATCTTCGGCACGCTCGTCGGCGGCGGACCGCTGACCGCATGGCACGGCGCGCTGATGTCGCTCGCGGTGTTCGCGGGCTCCGCGCAATTCATCGCGCTCGGCCTGATCGCCGGCAGCGCGAGCTTCGTCGTCGTGCTCGCGACGACGCTGATCGTGAACCTGCGCCACCTGCTGTACAGCGCGACGCTCGCGCCGTATGTCGCGCACCTGCCGCTGCGCTGGCGCGCAACGCTCGGCGCGCTGATGACCGACGAGGTGTTCGCGGTCGCCTACGCGCACTACCGGCACTTTCCGCCCGGTGCGATCGGCCCCCACTACTTCTTCGGTTCGGGCCTCGCGATGTACTTGAACTGGCAGGTCTGGACGCTCGCGGGCATCGGCTTCGGCGCGGCCTTCCCGGGCCTCCAGTCGCTCGGCCTCGATTTCGCGATGGCGGCGACCTTCATCGCGATCGTCGTCCCGCAGCTCGGCACGCTGCGCTATTTCGCGGCCGCCGCAACTGCCGGCACGCTCGCGTACTTCTGGCAGGGCTGGCCGTACAAGCTCGGGTTGCTGGGCGCGGTCGCCGCCGGCGTCGTGGTGGGCGTCGCGCTCACGCTGATGCACGAGCGCTCGCGCACCGGCTCACGCACGGAGGCCGCATCGTGAGCTACGCACTGCTGATCCTCGGGATGGCCGCGATCACCTATGCGATCCGGACGACGCTGTTCCTGTTCGGCGAGCGGCTGACCTTCCCGCCGCTTGTGCGGACCGCGCTCGGCTTCGTACCCGTCACCGTGCTGACTGCGATCATCGTGCCGATGACCGTGTCGCCGCACGGCGGCACGGCCGAGCTGACCTGGCGCAATCCGCAGCTGGTCGGCGCGCTCGCGGCCGTGCTCGTGTCGGCGACGACGCGCCGGCCGCTCGTGACGATCGCGCTCGGGCTCGCAGTGTTCTTCTTCTGGCAAGGGATCGTGATGCCGCACTGGCTGCCGGCCTGAGCGGACGTCGCCGGCCGCGCTCAAGTTTCCGTCCTGCGCGCCGATATAGGGGATGAAGATCCGCCATCGGCCTCGGCGCGAACCGGTCCGTCGACGCTGCGCCCATACCGGTGCACGGCGTCGGACGCCGGCACGCGCGGGCCGCCATCGAGACGATTCATGGGCCAGATCACCCTTTCCCTCAAGGACGACACGCTTGCGTCCCTGCGCAAGGACTACGACGCGTTCGTGCGCGTGTCGCTGAAACTCGACCCGCAGTTCGCGACGCCGTCGTTCGAGGACTTCCTGCGTGCCAAGCTGCTCGACAACATGGTGCCGCTGACCGAGCATGCCGTGCAGCGGATGCTCGAGGGTGGCCAGTACGCGTGGGCGAAACGCACGCTCGACAAGGAATTCCCGGACGTCGTCGCGATCCTGATGCGGCAGGCCGGCGAATTCGGCTTCGGCTTCGCGTCGCGCTCGGAATGGACGCCTGACGAGCTCGCGAAGGCGTGCCGCGACTGGGCCAAGGCGATCGTCACCGAAGCGCAAGGCGATCCGTCGCTCGTCGATCCGCTCGCCGCGCAGATCAAGAGCGCGGTGCACGACATCCAGGCACTCGAGGAAATGATGCAGACGCCCGCGTGGCGGCTCGCGGAATCGCTGCGCCAGCGCATCTACGAGGCGAAGCTCGCATGCGAGATGAGCGTCGGCAGCGCCGCGCGCGACAAGCTCGGCGAACTGCGCGGCCTGCTGCGGCTCGGGCTCTCGCACGGTTCGTTCCAGAAACAGGAGGCGCAGCAGATCATGGAGTACCTGCGGCTGCTGAAGCCCGAAATCTTCGTCGACGAACCGTACGACGTGTTCACGCGGCTCGCCGCGTGGCTGCGCAGCGTGTTCACGCCGTCCGCCGCACGGCCGGCGCCGGAACAGCGCCGGCCATGACGGTCCGGCCCCGCGCATGAAGAACGGCCCGGTTCGCGCGAAGCGAACCGGGCCGCCGGTCGATCGCCGTCACGACGCGCCGTCCGGGCCGGGCGTCGTGCGACGGTCTGGCACCGCTTACTGCGTGGCGCCCGAGGCCGATGCACCGCCCTGCACGCCGACCGACGCGCCGCCTTCGGTCGCTTCGTCGCCCACCTTCGACTTCGCCGAGCCGGCATGATGCTTGGCCGACTTCATCGCATGCTTCGCGTGCTTCTTGGTCGAGTGGACCGACGACGCCGCCGTATCCTTCGCGCCGTCGGCTGCCGCACCGACTGCATCGGTTGCGCCGCCGACCGCATTGCCCGACACGTTGGCGCCGGCTCCGCCCTGCATACCCGCGCCGGCGCCTGCCCCTGCTGCCGGCGCCTGCGTCTGCACGCCGGCGCCCGCGGCGCCCTGTGTCGCGACGCCCGTCTGCGCAAATGCGGCCGAAGTGGCGAACGCCGTCAGCGCGGCACCGATCAGCATCGTACGAATCTTGGACATGACAATCCTCCTCAAGAAGTTGTGGGCGCGGAGCGCATCGATACGCTCCGTCGCGTCCCCTGCCGCAACACGCAGCAGGTACGACAGAAGACCCGCGGGACGCACGCCCGGTTCTCGAATCTGTCAGACTGTTACCCACCGTTTCATTTGCTGACGAATCGCTCACAGTCCTTAACAACTGCGGTGCGCGCGCCTGCACGAACGTCCGCGCTCGCGTGCCGGGCCGCGGTGCCGTATGATGCGGGGCGATTCCTCCCGCGCATCGCGCGCTTCCTTCGTCATGCCCAATCTGGATTTCACGCTGACCGGCGAATACGTCGAGCTGCACAACCTTCTCAAGATCACCGGCCTCGCCGATAGCGGCGGCACCGCGAAGATGTTCGTCGCGTCCGGCGCGGTGAAAGTCGACGGCGTGGTCGAGCTGCGCAAGACCTGCAAGATCCGCGCGGGCCAGGTCGTGCTGTTCGGCGATACGCGGATCGCCGTGCACGACGCATAGCGGTTCCCCCTTGCCGTGACATGGCCATCGGCGCGCGCGTTCGACACCGTTCGAATAAAGCCGTAAGCTAGCTGTCTCTCAAAATAAATACAGACAGCGCGGGCACGCACCCGCGCGAGCGCTCATTCCATGTCGCATTCCGGTCTTACGCGGACGGCCGCCGCGCCGCCGTCCCTGTCCAGTCATGCCGCCGATACCGCACGCCTCGCCGCGCCGCTCGCGATCGCGCAGCTCTCGCAGATGGCGATGAGCGTCACCGATACGGTATTGCTCGGCTCGCTCGGCCCCGATTCGCTCGCGGCGGGCGGCCTCGGCGCGAACTTCTTCTTCGTCATCGTGACCGTGCTGCAGGGCGTGCTGTCGTCGGTGAGCGTGAGCGTCGCGCATGCGCGCGGCGCACAGGCCGAGGATCGCGTGCCCCATATCTACTGGACGGGCTTCGTGCTGTCCGTGCTGCTCGCGATTCCGGCGATCGTCGCGCTGTCGCTGTCCGAACCGATCCTGCTGATGTTCCACGAGCCGCCGATGCTCGCGCATCACGTCGGCGAATACACCGGCATCCTGCGCTTCGCGGCGCTCGGCAGCCTGATCGGCGTCGGGCTGATGCGCGCGTTCCTGCCCGCGATCGGGGCCGCGCGGCGGCTGCTGTGGGTATCGATCGGCGGCGTCGGGGTCAACGGCGTGCTGAACTACGGGCTGATCCACGGCGCATTCGGCTTGCCGCGGCTCGGCTTCCTCGGCTCCGCGGTCGCGACGACCATCACGATCTGGCTCACCGCGCTCGCGCTGATCTGGCTGCTGCACGGCCGCCAGCGGTTCCGCCATTTCGTGACCGCCGCCCGCCCGAAGCTGCCCGTGATGGGCGAGCTGATCGGCATCGGCTGGCCGGTGGCGATCACGTACGGAGTCGAATCGACGCTCTTTCTCGCCACGGGCCTGACCATCGGCGTGCTCGGCGCGACGTCGCTTGCCGCGCACCAGATCGCGCTGAACGTCGCATCGGTGGCGTTCATGGTGCCGCTCGCGATCGGTCAGGCGGCCAACGTGCGGGTTGGCTACTGGGTCGGCGCCGGCGAACCGGTCGCCGCGCGGCACGCGGGCTTCGTCGCACTCGGCCTCGGCATCGCATTCATGTCGCTGTCGGGGCTCGTGCTGATCGTCGCGCCGCATGCGATCGTCGGCCTGTACCTGCACCTCGACGACCCGGCCAACGCGGCGACGGTGTCGCTTGCGGCGTCGCTGCTCGGCATCGCCGCGGTGTTCCAGGTCGTGGACGGAATGCAGACTGTCGGGTCGGGTGCGCTACGCGGGCTGCGGGATACACGCATCCCGATGCTCGCGGCGACCCTCGGCTACTGGGGCATCGGCTTCCCGACCGGTTACTGGCTGGCGTTCCACGCGGGCCTCGGCGCACGCGGCCTGTGGTGGGGGCTCGCGGCCGGCCTCGCGAGCGTCGCCGTGCTGATGGCGTGGCGCTTTCACCTGAAGACATCGTCGCTCATCGCATCGACGCGCTGAGCGCGACACGACGCAAAATCGCGGCCGGCGCTATGCTTGTCGGTTGAAGACCCACGACGCCGCGCCAGCGGCGCGACTGCCTCACGATACGCCAGACGCCGCGCGACGCGCGGCCTTTCCCCTTCCCAAGAGGAGTGCATCATGAACGAAGCAGTTCGGATGGAACGCGACACGTTCGGCGAGATCGCCGTGCCGGCCGACCGGCTCTGGGGCGCGCAGACCGAGCGCTCGCTGCAGAATTTCCGGATCTCGACGGAGAAGCAGTCGCCCGAGCTGATCCACGCGCTCGCGATCGTCAAGCGCGCCGCGGCCGCCGTGAACCAGTCGCTCGGCGTGCTGGCCGACGACAAGGCCCGCGCAATCATCGACACGGCCGACGAGATCATCGCGGGCAAGCATCCGCGCGAATTCCCGCTCGCGGTGTGGCAGACGGGCTCCGGCACGCAGACCAACATGAACCTCAACGAGGTGATCGCGAACCGGGCGAGCGAGCTGCTCGGCGGCGAGCGCGGCGAAGCGCGCAAGGTCCACCCGAACGACGACGTGAACCGCGGCCAGTCGTCGAACGACGTGTTCCCGACCGCGATGCACGTCGCGGCGGCCTACGCGATCGTCAACCACCTGCTGCCCGCGCTGCGCACGCTGCGCGCGACGCTCGATGCCAAGTCAAAGGCCTTCGCCGATATCGTAAAGATCGGCCGCACGCACCTGCAGGACGCGACACCGCTCACGCTCGGGCAGGAATTCTCCGGCTATGTCGCGCAACTCGACCAGGGCGTCCGGCACGTCGAGTCGGCGCTGCCGCACCTGTACGAGCTCGCGCTCGGCGGCACCGCGGTCGGCACCGGGCTGAACGCGCATCCGGAGTTCGCGGTGCGCGTCGCCGACGAGATCGGCCGGCTGACGAAGCTGCCGTTCGTGACCGCACCGAGCAAGTTCGAGGTGATGGCGGCCGCCGACGCGCTGGTGTTCGCGCACGGCGCGCTGAAGACGGTCGCCGCCGGCCTGATGAAGATCGCCAACGACGTCCGCTGGCTCGCGAGCGGGCCGCGCTGCGGGCTCGGCGAACTGTCGATCCCGGAAAACGAGCCGGGCAGTTCGATCATGCCGGGCAAGGTGAACCCGACGCAGTCGGAAGCCGTGACGATGCTGTGCTGCCAGGTGTTCGGCAACGACGTCGCGGTCAACGTCGGCGGCGCCAGCGGCAACTTCGAGCTGAACGTGTTCCGGCCGATGATCGCGCACAACGTGCTGCAGTCGGTGCGGCTCCTCGCCGACGGTGCACAGAGCTTCAACGATCACTGCGCGGTGGGCATCGAGCCGAACCGTGCGCGCATCGACCTGCTGCTGAACGAATCGCTGATGCTCGTGACGGCGCTCAATCCGCACATCGGCTACGACAAGGCCGCGCAGATCGCGAAGAAGGCGCACAAGGAAGGCACGACGCTGAAGGCAGCCGCGCTTGCGCTCGGCTATCTGACCGAGGCGGAATTCGATGCGTGGGTGCGCCCCGAAGAGATGATCGGGTCACGCTAATCGCAGGTTTGACGCGATGACGGGACGGGCGCGGCGCGAACGCGGCGCCCGGCGCCCGGTACCGTCAGACGGTGCCCTTCGCCACTTCCTCGGGCTTCATCTCGACGATCTTGTCGAGCGCGGCGCGCACGTCGGCCGCATATTTCGCCAGCACCTTCTGCTCGTCGGTCTCGGGCACGAACGGCGGCACCGGCACTGGGTTGCCGTTCTCGTCGACCGCGACGAACACGACCAGGCAGTCGGTCGTCTGGCGCAGCACGCCGCCTTTCGGATCGCCGGCATGCACGGACACATGGATGTGCATGCTGGTGCGGCCCGTCGCGACGACGCGCGCCTTCAGTTCAACCAGGTTACCGACGAGAATCGGACGCTGGAAACGGATGTTGCCGACGCTGACCGTCACGCAGTAGCGGCTCGACCAGACTGCCGCGCACGCATACGCGACCTCGTCGATCCACTTCATCAGTGCGCCGCCGTGCACCTTGCCGCCGAAGTTCACGGACGACGGCTCGGCGAGGAAGCGGAATACGGTTTCGGTGCGGTCGAGGGCGGCCGGTACAGGGGACGGTTGGGACATCGTGGTAGCTCCAGGCGGCGGGGTACGGCAATCGGCGCATTATACGTTGCACTGCGACAACACGTCGCAGTTCCCGCCGGGCGGCCACCCACGCGTTGAACCGGCATCGGCACGGAGATTCGGCGCCCCGTCAGCGGCGCACCGTGATTCCCTGATCGATCGTCCCGTACATCTCGAGGCTGCCGCCCCGCTCGCCGGCGGCACCCGCGCCGCCCTGCGCACAGGCCGCGCAGACGAGCGCAGCCGCCAACAGGCAGAAAATCGTCTTCATCGTTGCATCGTGTCGCATCCGGCGGCCCACTGCCGCCGCGTCCGGTCATTCTACGCGTGCGCGGTCGCCGGCCGCGGCCGTACGCACCCCGCCGCATCCGACATTTCATCCGAACGCGAAACATCGAATGTACGCAACGCCTACACTGCAGTCATTCCGCCCGACGAGACACGATGATGACCGATCAAGACGACCACCACTTTCCCGGCCTGAGCCGGATCGGCGCACTGATTGCCGATCCGGGGCGCGCCGCGATGCTGTGGGTGCTGATGGACGGCAGCGCGCGTCCGGCCGGCGAACTGACGATGATCGCGGGGCTGTCGCCGTCCGCGGCGAGCGCGCATCTCTCGCGCCTGACCGAAGGCGGCCTGCTCGCGCTCGACGTGCGCGGCCGGCACCGCTACTACCGGCTTGCATCGGCCGACATCGCAGCATCGCTCGAGGCGCTCGCGAACGTGGCCCGCGCGGCCGCGCCGAACCGCCCGGTGCCGCCGCCGTCGCGCACGGTGCCGGCCGAGCTGCGCTACGCGCGCACCTGCTACGACCACATGGCCGGCGAACTCGCGGTCCGCATCTTCGACGGGCTCACCGCGCGCGGCTGGCTGCATGCGGACGGCGACGCGATCGAGACCACCGAGCTCGGCACGCAGGCACTCGCACGCTGGGGCATCGACGTCGCGCAGCAGCGCGCGCGCCGGCGCCGCTTCGCATGCGGCTGCCTCGACTGGAGCGAGCGCCGCGCGCATCTCGGCGGCGCGCTCGGCGCGGCACTGCTCGACAGCTTTTGCGCACACGGCTGGATCGAGCGCACCGCACGGCCGCGCGTGCTGCGGGTCACCGTGCCCGGACAGCAGCTTTTCGACGACTGGCTTGCGTCCGGGCTTACGTCCGCTTGACACGCGCATTGCGACCGGGCAACAACGGCGCTCGATGGACAGGTTTTGTTACATCGCGTGCCATCCGACTTACAAAACACCGAGCACTGAAACAGGCCGAGCGGATATTGTGAACTGGACGGCACGAATCGACGCGCCGCGATCACGACGAAGACGCTCATCATGGCTTCCCTGTTCACGCTCAAGCGAACCGCACGCTGCACGCTGCTCGCGTTCGCCGCGCTGGCGACCCTGCCCCCCGCATTCGCGCAAGCGACCCCGGCCGCACCGTATGCGACCGCCGCCCGGCAGCCGGGCGGTGATCCGCCAAGCCGCGTCGCCCGGCTCAACTACATGTCGGGTGCCGTGACGACGGAGCCGGCCGGCACCGATACGTGGTCGTACGCCGCCGTGAACCGGCCGCTGACGACGGGCGACCAGCTGTGGAACGACGCCGGTGCGCGCTCGGAGCTGCACATCGGCTCGACCGCGGTGCGGCTCGGTGAATCGACGAGCCTGTCGGTGCTGAACCTCGACGACACGACGACGCAACTGAAGGTCGGACTCGGCACCGTATCGACGCACGTGCGCGATCTGCCGTCCGGCGGGTCGTACGAAATCGATACGCCCAATCTCGCGCTCGGCATCACGGGCCCCGGCGACTATCGCGTCGATGTCGCGCCGAACGGCGCGAGCACGACGGTGACCGTGCGCAGCGGCAGCGCGACCGTATACGGCAGCAATGGGCAGTACCCGCTGTCGCCCGGCCAGCAGGTCGTGTTCACCGGCACCGACCTGCAGGTCGCGCAGCAATCGGCCGCGCCGGCCCCGGATGCGCTCGATCAGTGGGCCGCCAGCCGCGATGCAGCCGAGCAGCGCTCGGTATCGGCCCGCTACGTGTCGCGCGATATTCCCGGCTACCAGGATCTCGACGCGAACGGCACGTGGCGCGAGACCCCGAACTACGGTGCGGTCTGGGTGCCCAACGACACGCCGGCCGACTGGGCGCCGTATCACGACGGCCACTGGATCTGGCAGGCACCGTGGGGCTGGACGTGGGTCGACGATGCGCCGTGGGGCTTCGCGCCGTACCACTACGGCCGCTGGGCCTATGTGGACGACAGCTGGGCGTGGGTGCCCGGCCCGACGGTGGTCAGCCAGCCGCCCGTCTACGCGCCGGCGCTCGTCGCATTCGTGGGCGGCGGCGGCGGTCCCGACTGGAGCGTCGCGCTGACGGTCGGCGGCGTCGCCGCAGCCGGCTGCGCATGGTTCGCACTCGGCCCGGGCGAACCGTGGCATCCCGGCTGGGGCGGCTGGAGCCCGCACTACTACGATCGCGTGAACCGGAACATCGTGGTCAATAACGTCACGGTGAACAAGACCGTGAACGTGACGAACATCACCAACATCACGAACATCAACAAGACGTACGTGAACTTCCGCGCACCGCACGCGATTACGGCCGTGCCGGCGTCCGCCTTCGTGCACGGCCAGCCGGTCGCGCACTTCTCGCAACACGTCGATCCGAAGCAATGGCGCAACGCGCACGTGATGCCGGGCACGCCCGGCATTGCGCCGGTGCGCCAGAGCTTTACCGGCGGATTGCGCGCGGCCAGCTACCGGCCGCCGGCGGCGATCGGCCAGCACACGTTCGTCGCAACGCGCAATCCGGCGGTGCCGGCCGCGTATCGCGACCAGGCGGCCGCCCATCTCGCACGGCAGGGCGGACACGTGCCCGGCGCGGGCACCCCTGTCGCCAGGACCAGCGTACCGGCCGACTATACGGCTCGCCCGGTCCGCGTGCCGGGCAATCCGAAAGCCGGCGCATGGGCGATGCGCAACGTGCAGCTCGTGAATCCGCACGGCCCCGTCGTGCAACCGGCGCACGCGCCGCACGAAGGCCAGCCGGCCCCGACACAGGCGGCACGGCCAGGCGCGCCGATGCCGCTCGTGCAGAATGGCATGCGACCGATGAACGGCGAGGCCCCCAATGCGCCGCGCTTCGCCAACGGCGCGACGCCGCAGGCGCCGGGCAATCCGGCTCCGCATCAGGCATTGGGTCCGGGAAATGGCGTCCCGCACCCGCCGACGGCCGGCAACGAGCCGGCCCCGCGCGACAACGCGCATGCAGCCGCGGCGCCCGCCCCTGCCTGGATGCAGCCGCACACACCGATGGAGCGTCAGCGCGCGACGCCGCCGACCGCGCTCCACGCAGCGGGCCAGAATGCGTTGCCGCCCGTGCGCGGCGCGGCGCCGGTCCCGCATCAGGAAGGCGCGCCCGTAACGCAACCCGGCGGGCGGCAGGAAACGCCGCGTGCGTCGCCGCAACCGCGACCCGACACGACCGCGCAGATTCCGCAGCCGCGTCCGCGCCCCGATTTCCCGACGCCGGCCCAACATGCGCAGCCGCGTCCGGAGCGGACTGCGCCGGCGCCGCAACCGCGCCCCGAATTCGCGCAACCGGCACCGCACCGCGAAGTCGCACCGCCGCGCGTGAACGAGTACCGCCCACCCGCACACGTGGCGCATGAAATGCCGCGACCGCAACCGCAGGCTCCGCGCATGGAGCCGCGGCCGTCGATGCCCGCGCCTCGCATGGAACCGCGACCGTCGATGCCCGCACCGCACATGGAACCGCGGCCGCAACCGACGCCGCACGTCGAGGCGCCGCACCCGAGCAATCCGCCGCCCGGCGGCCACGACGAGCGGCGTCATCAGTAACGATCGCCCGAAGAAACAGAAAGGCCCGACCGGCGGGTATGCCGGTCGGGCCTTCTTCACTCTGCCGGATGCGGGTCGTACAACCCGCGCCGCCAGCGGGCGCCGCTGCTCAGACCGCCATCGGCGCGGTCAGCGGCTCATGGTGCCGGTAGCCGACGAGCGAGAAATCGGACGGCTCGATCTGCTCGAGCCATTCGGGCGCATACACGCCCGTCTTCGCGTAGTCCGGCACGCGCTCGGCGATCTCGAGCCGCGGGCTTTCGTACGGCTCGCGCGTGAGCTGCTGCTGCAACATGTCGAGCTGGTTCTCGTAGATGTGCGCGTCACCGATGAAATACGTGAACCAGCGCGGCGTGTAGCCCGTCAGCCGGCCGACGAGCGACAGCAGCGCGGCGCCTTCCGTCAGGTTGAACGGCGTGCCGAGCCCGACGTCATTGCTGCGGATATACAGACACAGCGAAATCTCGCGCTTCGCGACGTTCGGCAGGAACTGATACAGCAGATGGCACGCGGGCAGCGCGATCTGGTCGAGCACGGCCGGATTCCATGCATGAAACAGAATGCGGCGGTCCGCCGGGTTCTCCATGATCGTGTCGAGACACTGGCGCAACTGGTCGATCGCCTTGTACACCAGCACCTTCGGCGCACCGTCCTCGTCGAAACGCGTGACGACCCGGAAACCGCGGCGCGTCGCGTCGGCGATCTGCGCGTCGGCGCCCGCGTCGAGCACCTTGTAGCCGGGCCACTGGCGCCATTGCACGCCGTACACGTCACCCAGGTCGTCGACGCCCTGGCGGTACGGGTTCGCGAGCCACTGCGCGTTGTCGTTCGCGTTCGCATCCCAGACCTTGCAGCCGAGCGCACGGAAATCGGCCGCGCTGCGCGACGCGCGCAGGAAACCGACCAACTCGCCGATCGCGGACTTGAACGCCAGCTTCTTGGTCGTCACGGCCGGGAAGCCTTGCTGCAGGTCGAACCGCAGCATCGCGCCGGGCATGCTGATGGTGCGGATGCCCGTGCGGTTTTCCTGCCAGGTGCCGGTGTCGAGGATGGTGCGAACGAGGTCGAGGTACTGTTTCATGCGGGTTCCTTCGGCCGCGAGGGCGGCCGTCACCCGCCAATTTTAGCAAGCGTGATGCGGAACCTCCGGCAACGGCGCCGAAAACCCGCCCAGCGGGTCGCTGCGGTCGCGCATTCCGTGTGCGCACATCAGCCTGTAGAGCGTGACACGCGACACACCGAGCTCGCGCGCCGCATCGGCGAAACGGCCGCGATGACGCAGCAGCGCCTGCTCGATCGCCTGCCGTTCGGCCGCTTCCCTCGCCTCGGTGAGCGATACGGGCGCCAGTACCGCGAATTCATGGAGCTCGAGATCGGCCGCGGTAATCATCCGGCCCTCCGACATCACGATCGCGCGGCGCACGCGATTGATCAGCTCGCGCACGTTGCCCGGCCATGAATAGCCATAGAGCGCGGCGATCGCGTCCGGAGAGAAGCCGCGCAGGCGGCGATGCGCATCGCCCTTGAAACGCTCGAGCATGTGGCGTGCGAGCACCTCGATATCCTTGCCGCGCGCGCGCAGCGGCGGCTCCTCGATCTTCAGCACGCACAGACGGTGGAACAGATCCTCGCGGAACCGCCCTTCGCGCAGCGCCGCTTCCATGTCCACATGTGTCGCGCAGATCACGCGCACGTCGACCTGCACCGATACATGCGCGCCGAGCCGCTCGATCTTGCCTTCCTGCAGGAACCGCAAGAGGCTCGCCTGGCTCTCGAGCGGCAGGTCGCCGATTTCGTCGAGAAACAGCGTGCCGCCGTTCGCAGCCTCGACACGGCCGATCTTGCGCTGGTTCGCGCCCGTAAACGCGCCGCGCTCATAGCCGAACAGTTCGGCTTGCAGCAGCGTCGACGGAATCGCACCGCAGTTGATCGCGACGAACGGTGCGTGTGCGCGCGCCGAACGCTCGTGAATCGCGACGGCCGTCAGCTCCTTGCCGGTACCCGACTCGCCGGAGATGAACACCGGTGCATCGGTCGTCGCGACGCGCCGGATCGTCCTGAAGAGCCCGAGCATCGCATCGCAGGTGCCGACCATCTCGCCTTCGGCGCGCCCGGCGCCGACGGGGGACGCCACCGTGTCGGTCAGCGCGACCATGCCGTGCGCATGGCCGACGGTCTCGACGATGCGCGACGTCTCGTACGGCATCGTCACGTAGTCGAAGCAATAGTCACGAATGAGATGCCGCAACGTGGCGTCCTGCAACTGGCCACGCCGGGTCGCCGCGATCCAGCCGATGTGCTGGATGCTCAGACACGCTTCGAGTTCGCGCAGATCCGCGGGCCTGAAACCCGGCGAGAAATCGAGCAGGCCGGCGGATGCCACGCCGTGCTGGACGACACGCCGCACGTCGCGAGCGCTTTCCGCAAGATCGACGCGCCACCCGCATTCGTCGAAATGCCCGCGCAACGCGTCGTTCGGTTCGCGCGAGAAATAGATCACATGCCGCTGCTCGGCTCCCATATGCCCACCCCGTTCATCAACCGTCTAACGATTGCCGCGCACGCCAGTCGCGTGCGAAAAGGATCGAATCGGATCGAATCGGGTCAGCCGAAGCGGCTCGATTCGCCATGCCGATGCGTGGCAACGACAAGCCTCGCATGATGGCGCTTATCTCGCGTCCAGTTATTTTTCGATCAAGACAGCTTGGTTATAGGCGCCGAATAAGACAAACCGATTGCGGCGCGAATGGGCGAGCGGTCTTATCGCTCAGCGGTCGACGCAGATCAATCGTCTGCACATAATGCACGCACAGCGCGATACGTTCATTGCATCGACACACGCGCAGATTTTCATCCTTGGAGCGTATCGATTGAATCCGCAGTATTCCCGAGCCCCTTCGTTTCACGGCTGAAACATTTCCCCGCGTTTTCGACCTCGATTCACTATGCTCGCTCGCAAATCATAGACACAACAACGCTCTTCGCCGGATGGCATGCATTTCGCTGAATGCGTAACGGATCGGAGAAGGCGACCATGGGAACACTTTTTTCACGGTCTTTCGGGCAGGCGACGATTGCGTTCGCGCTCGCGTGTCTGTTCATGCCGGCACGCGCGGACGAAAGCGCGGAACGCGCGCGCGCGCAGCTTGCCGACAACGCACCGGGCATGCAACAGGACAACCAGTTCATCGTCGTACCCGTCGCCGTGCCGCAAGCGCGTTCGTCTGACAAGACATCGGTGACGCTGTGGGACGAGATCGCCCCGCCGTCTCCGCTACAGCCGCTGCACGTGCCGCTCCCCGCGCCGCGCCCCGATGATGCACAGCATGCGATGCAAGGAAATACCGGGAACGGCGTGCGTCGATGACGCGCACGCGATACCGAGCGCCGTCGATTTGATGAGGACCACCTATTGAATTGATGCGAAGCGGACGATGCCGATCGTGCAGGGTTTCGTCGACGCAACGACGCGAACGGTTTTTGTGTCCGTCCCCCGGCGGGCACTCTTTTTATTCATGACGTCGCGATGCGAAGGCGCGCACATCGTCGCGAGCAGCGACGATGGGCGCGCGCCGGCACAGCGGAACTGCCGGCGCATCCGCGCCGAAGCCGGCGCACGCCGCCGTTCCGGTAGAATCGGCGCCATTCCGGCTCTCCTCTTCCCCCGACCTTCATGACGACGTTGACCCTGATCGTCGCGCGCGCCCGCAACGGCATCATCGGCCGCGACAACCAGTTGCCCTGGAAACTTCCCGAGGACCTCGCATTCTTCAAGCGTACGACGATGGGCGCACCGATCGTGATGGGCCGCAAGACCCACGAGTCGATCGGCCGGCCGCTGCCGGGCCGCCGCAACATCGTCGTCACGCGCGACGCAGCACGCCGCTTCGACGGCTGCGACACCGTCACGTCGCTCGCCGACGCGCTCGCACTCGCCGCACGCGACGGGGTGGTCGAAGCATTCCTGATCGGCGGTGCGCAGCTCTATGCGGAAGGCCTCGAACTCGCCGACAAGCTGATCGTCACCGAGATCGATGCGGACTTCGATGGCGATGCGTCGTTCCCGGCGCCCGATCCCGCGCACTGGCACGAAGTGTCGCGCGACACCCACCAGGCTGCCGCGCCGAACACGTTCGGCTATGCGTTCGTCGTCTACGCGCGCAAGCGCGACTGACGCGCGACACGCGATAAAAAAGCCCGACCGGCTCTGCGCCAGTCGGGCTTTTTCGTTTCCTGGCGGCCGATGCCGCACCGCTTACTGCCCGGCGATCGTCATCTGCTCGATCAGCACCGAGCCCGTTTCCTTCGTCCCGCGCACGATCGAATCCGCACCGATCGCGACGATATGCCGGAACATCTCCTGCAGCGTGCTCGCGACGGTGATTTCCTCGACCGGATACTGGATCACGCCATTCTCGACCCAGAAGCCGGCCGCGCCGCGCGAATAATCGCCGGTCACGTAGTTCACGCCCTGCCCCATCAGCTCGGTCAGCAAAAGGCCCGTGCCGAGCTTCTTCAGCATCGCGTCGAAGTCGTCGCCCGGCTGCGTGTTCGAGCTGCGCAACGCGAGGTTGTGCGAGCCGCCTGCGTTGCCGGTCGTCTGCGTGCCGAGCTTGCGCGCCGAATAGGTCGACAGGAAATAGCCTTCGACGACACCGTCCTTGACGACGCTGCGCGCACGCGTGCGCACACCTTCCTCGTCGAACGGCGCGCTGCCCATCGCGCGCGGCACGTGCGGATCCTCGACGACCTGGACGTGCGGCGCGAACACCGGCTTGCCGAGGCTGTCGACAAGGAACGACGTCTTGCGGTACAGCGCGCCGCCGCTGACTGCCTGCACGAACGCGCCGAGCAGGCCGGCCGCAAGCGGGGCCTCGAACAGCACGGGCACCTTGCGGGTATCGAGACGGCGCGCGCCCATCCGCGCGAGCGCACGCTCGGCCGCATAGCGCCCGACGGCTTCCGGCGCCGCGAGATCGACGGCGCTGCGCTTCGACGAATACCAGTCGTCACGCTGCATGTGGCGACCGCTGCCCGCGATCGGCGCGCACGCGATGTAGTGGCGCGAGTACGGGTAACCGGAGAGGAAGCCGCGCGACGTTGCGAGCACGAACTGCGAATGCTGCGCCGACACACTCGCGCCTTCCGAGTTGCGGATCTGCGGGCTGACCGCGAACGCGGCGTCTTCCGCGCGGCGGGCGAGTTCGACGGCCTCGTCGGCCGTCAGCGCCCACGGGTGATAGAGGTCGAGGTCGCGCGGGTCGGTTTCGAGCAGCTCGGCCTCGGCGAGGCCTGCCGCGTCGTCTTCTGCGGTGAAGCGCGCGATGTTGTACGCGGCGGCAACGGTATCCTTGATCGCGGCCGGCGAAAAGTCCGACGTGCTCGCATTGCCGCGCTTCTTGCCGATGAACACCGTCACGCCGACCATCTTGTCGCGGTTGTGTTCGATCGTCTCGACCTCGCCGCGGCGCACCGACACCGACAGGCCGTCGCCTTCGGAGATTTCGGTCGCGGCGTCCGTCGCACCGAGCGCCTTCGCGTGGCGAAGGATGTCCGAGGCAATTTCTTTGAGCTGGTCCTGCGTGTGCGGGAAATAGCGCGCTTGTACGTCGAGATTGGCTGCCATCGTCGTGATATCCGGTGGCGGGCGAGCCGCCCGCATGTTCAAAATGTTGCGTATCCCGCGATCATAGCAAGGTCCGGGGCCACATACCGACAAGCTTGGGGTGTCCGCGCCGCGATACAATGCCGCCCATGACACGCAAAACCCGAATCCAGCCGATCGAGCATGCCGACGACGACACCGACAATGGCTACGATCGCCCCAGCAAATCCCAGTTGAAACGCGAGATGCACGCGCTGCAGGAGCTCGGCCAGGCGCTGGTCGACCTGCCGAAGGACGCGCTCAAGCGCATGCCGATGCCCGAGGACCTCGCGGACGCCGTGCGCGAAGCGCGCCGGATCACCGATCACGAAGGCAAGCGCCGCCAGCTCCAGTACGTCGGCCGCGTGATGCGCTCGCTGACCGACGACGAAACGGCCGCGCTGCGCACCGCGCTCGACGCCCAGCGAGGCGTCAACAAGGCCGCGACCGCGCGCCTGCACTGGATCGAGCGCACGCGCGAACAGTTGCTCGCGAGCGACGACGCGTTGACCGAATTCCTCCGCCAGCACCCCGAAGCCGACATCCAGGAAGGCCGCACGCTGATCCGCAATGCGCGCAAGGAAGCACAGCAAGGCAAGCCGCCGCGCTATTTCCGCGAGCTGTTCCAGTGGATCAAGACCGCGAGCGGCACGGGCGAGGCGGACGGAGACGACGCATCGGACGACGCCGGAGACGACCATGACGACGAAGCGTAACCACCCGGACGAACTCGTGGTCGGCCTCGTGTCGATCAGCGACCGCGCCAGCACGGGCGTCTACGAGGACAAGGGCATCCCGGCGCTGCAGGAATGGCTCGCCGGTGCGCTGCGCTCGCCGTGGCGCGCCGAAACCCGACTGATCCAGGACGACGCGCCGACGATCTCCGCCACGCTGGCCGAACTCGTCGACGTCGCCGGCTGCGATCTGGTGCTGACGACCGGCGGCACCGGCCCCGCGCGCCGCGACGTGACGCCGGAAGCCACGCTGGCCGTGGCGACGAAGGAAATGCCGGGATTCGGCGAACAGATGCGGCAGATCAGCCTGAATTTCGTGCCGACCGCGATCCTGTCGCGGCAGGTCGCGGTGATCCGCGAGACGGCCGACCACGCGGCGCTGATCATCAACCTGCCCGGCCAGCCGAAGTCGATCCGGGAAACGCTCGAAGGGCTGCGCGACGCCGACGGCAAGTCGACCGTGCCCGGCATCTTCGCGGCGGTGCCCTATTGCATCGACCTGATCGGTGGCCCGCACATCGAGACCGACGCCGCGGTGGTCGCGGCGTTCCGGCCGAAGAGCGCGCGGCGCTGAGCGTGTATCGAACGCCGCGCGCGTGCCGGCCCGCTCAGGCGGCCGGCGCTGACTCCCCTGCCGGCGCCGACGCGGCCGGAATCAGGAAATGCTCGCGGTAGTACTTCAACTCGTCGATCGACTCGTGGATGTCGGCGAGTGCAGTATGCATCGCGCGCTTCTGGAAGCCCTTGTAGATCGCGGGCTGCCAGCGGCGGCACAGCTCCTTGAGCGTGCTGACGTCCAGGTTTCGGTAGTGGAAGAACCGCTCGAATTCCGGCATCCAGCGCGCCATGAAGCGGCGATCCTGGCAGATCGAGTTGCCGCACATCGGCGACTTGCCGGGCGACACGTACTGCGCGAGGAACGCCTGCAGCTGCGCGGCGGCGTCCGCCTCGGTCACGGTCGACGCGCGCACGCGGTCGATCAGCCCCGAACGGCCGTGCGTCGACTTGTTCCAGTCGTCCATCTTGGCGAGCGTTTCGTCGCTCTGGTGGATCGCGAACACGGGGCCTTCCACCGCGATATCGAGGGTGGAATTGGTCACGACGACCGCAATTTCGATGATGCGGTCGTTATCCGGGTCGAGGCCCGTCATCTCCATGTCGAGCCAGACGAGGTTCAACTCGTTGCGCACGAGCGCGGGCTGGCTGGCGGAAGCGGCGGTATCGGTCATGAGTCATCCTGGAAAATGGCGGACCGGGCTCGCCGATGCGGCGCCGCCCGGGCGGCCGGCATCGCGTGAGCGGGCCCGGTCCGCAAGAACATATAATTCTCGCATAGAACCCTTTGGCGCCTTCGATGTCACCCTTTTCGTTCACCCTGCTGTTCGCGATCGCCGTGCTCGCGATGGTCGTCACCAAGCTGTGGCTCGCGTCGCGGCAGATCCGCTTCGTCGCCGCACACCGCAACGGCGTGCCCGCGCAGTTCAGCGCCACCATTCCGCTGACCGCCCACCAGCGCGCGGCCGACTACACCGTCGAGCGCACGCGGCTCGCGATGTTCGAGATCGTCGTCAGCGCGGCCGTGCTGGTCGGCCTCACGCTGCTCGGCGGCGTCGGCGCGCTCGATACGCTGCTGACGGGCTGGTTCGGCCGCGGCTACGGGCAGCAGGTCGCGCTCGTCGCCGCCGTGCTCGTGATCACGGGCGTGATCGACGTGCCGTTCGAGTATTACCGTCAGTTCGGGATCGAACAACGCTTCGGCTTCAACCGGATGACCAAGCGCCTGTTCTTCACCGACTTGCTGAAGAACACGCTGCTCGGCGCCGTGCTCGGCCTGCCGCTGCTGTTCGTCGTGCTGTGGCTGATGAATCAGGCCGGCAGCCTGTGGTGGCTGTGGACCTGGATCGTCTGGGTCGCGTTCCAGATGCTCGTGCTGCTGATCTACCCGACCTTCATCGCGCCGATCTTCAACAAGTTCGAACCGCTGAAGGACGAAGCGCTGCGCACGCGCATCGAGTCGCTGATGAAACGGTGCGGCTTCGCGGCGAAAGGCCTGTTCGTGATGGACGGCAGCCGCCGCTCCGCGCACGGCAACGCATACTTCACCGGCTTCGGCGCATCGAAGCGGATCGTGTTCTTCGACACCCTGCTCGCGCGGCTGACGGGCCAGGAAATCGAGGCCGTGCTCGCGCACGAACTCGGCCACTTCAAGCGCCGCCACGTGATGAAGCGGATGCTCGTGTCGTTCGTGCTGAGTCTCGTGCTGCTCGCGCTGCTCGGCTGGCTCGCGCAGCGCACCTGGTTCTACACGGGGCTCGGCGTCACGCCGTCGCTCGACACGAGCAACGCGGGCGCCGCGCTCGTGCTGTTCTTCCTCGCGATTCCCGTGTTCCTGTTCTTTGCGACGCCGTTCAGCAGCCTCACGTCGCGCAAGCATGAATTCGAGGCCGACGCGTTCGCGGCCAGCCAGACCGACGCGCAGGATCTCGTCAGCGCGCTCGTGAAGCTCTACGAGGACAACGCGTCGACACTCACGCCCGACCCCGTCTACACGGCCTTCTACTACTCGCATCCGCCTGCGTCGCAGCGGATCGACCGCCTGATGCAGCACGCATGAGCCGGCCGACCTCCCGCAAGCCGGCCCCGCGCGCATCGGGCGCGCCGCGTGTCGAAGGCCGCGTGATCGCGGCACACGGCCGCCACTACATTGTCGCGCCCGACGACGGCGGCCCGATGCTGCAGTGCTTTCCGCGCGGCAAGAAAAGCGAGATCGCAGTGGGCGACCGCGTCGTGTACGAGCAGGCGTCGGCCGACCAGGGTGTGATCGTCGAGATCGGCGAGCGGCGCAACCTGCTGTACCGCTCCGACCAGTTCAAGTCGAAGCTGTTCGCGGCCAATCTCGACCAGTTGCTGATCGTGCTCGCGACCGAGCCCTATTTCAGCGAGGACCTGCTCGGTCGCGCGCTGATCGCGGCCGAAGCGAACGAACTGAAGCCGCTCGTCGTGCTGAACAAGATCGACGTCGAAGCCGCGCTGCCGGTCGCCCGCGAGCGCCTCGCGCCCTATCGCGCGCTTGGCTACGACGTGCTCGAGCTGTCGGTGAAGGGCTCGCCCGACGATGCACGCGCGCAGCTAATGCCGCATCTGGCCGGGCATTCGACGATCCTGCTCGGCCAGTCCGGGATGGGCAAGTCGACGCTCGTGAACCTGCTCGTGCCCGATGCCGAAGCCGCGACCCGCGAAATCTCGGCCGCACTCAACAGCGGCCGCCACACGACGACGTTCACGCGCCTCTACCCGCTCGAAGGTGGCGGCGCGCTGATCGATTCGCCGGGTTTCCAGGAGTTCGGCCTCTATCACCTGACGGAAGGCCGCCTCGAGCGCGCGTTCCCGGAATTCCGCCCGCTGCTCGCGGACTGCCGTTTCTATAATTGCCATCATCTGCACGAGCCCGGCTGCGCGATTCTCGAAGCCGTGGCCGACGGCCGCATTGCGCCGTCGCGCCATGCGCTTTACGCCCAGCTCGTGCACGAGGCGAGCCAGATCGTCCGCTGACCGCGCGGCGGGCAGAACGCTGCCGGGCCGGCCCGGCCTTCACCGACAGGAGCCGCGATGCGTTTCAAGGCCCCCGATCTTGCCACCGCGCAGCATTGGGCGAACGTGCTGCAGGCGGCCGGCATCGGTTGCGAGTTGCACAACTGCTACGCGACCGGTGCGCTCGGTGGCCTGCCCGCCGACGCGTGCGCGCCCGAGCTGTGGCTCGACGACGAGCGCGACGATGCGCTCGCGCGGCGGCTCCTCGATGCGGCGTCACACGGCCCTGCGGCCGGCGCCGTGCCGTGGCGCTGCCACCGGTGCGGCGAGATGCTCGAAGCCCAGTTCACTGCCTGCTGGCAATGCGGCGCCGTGCGCGATCCGCGCGACGACTGAATGGACCGCCCCGACGCACAGCAAGAAGGCCGGCATCGAGCCGGCCTTTTCATTTCATCGGATGCCGCACTATCGCGTCACGATACCCAGACCGCCAGCGTCAGCATCAACAGCAAGATCATCCACAGGATCACGGCGCGCCACACCAGACCAACCGCCGACTGCAGCGTGCGCGGCGTGCAATCGTCACCGACCGTCAACGGACCGCTGTCGCCGACCGCGAGCGCGTCGAGGCTCGACGGTTCCGCAAGCGGCCCCGCGAGGCGTGCACCGAGCGCGCCACTGCCAGCCGCGAGCAGCACGCCGTCGTTCGGGTCGGGCCACTGGCGCGTGTGATTGCGCCACGCGTAGATCGCATCCTCGAAGTTGCCGACGATCGCGAAGCCGAGCGCGGTCAGCCGCGACGGAATCCAGTCGATCACGAAGAACGCGCGCTGCGCGAAGGTCGAGAACGCAGCCGTGCGATCGTCGCCCGGCGTCGACCAGCTGCGCGCGAGATATTCGGAGATGCGGTACAGCACGGCGCCGGCCGGACCGATCGGCAGCACGTACCAGAAGAACACGCCGAACACGTGGCGATGCGACGCGACGACCGCATGAATCAGCGTATGGCGGACGATTTCGCCGACCGGCATATCGACCGTGTCGATGCCCGTCCACTCGTGCAGGATTTCGCGCGCGCGCGGCACGTCGTCGTTGTTGAGCGCGAGATGGATATCGGTGAAATAGTGGCTGAACTGGCGGAAGCCGAGCGTGAAATACACGACCACGACGTTCCAGATGAACGCGAGCACGAAGCTCACCTTGTACAGCAGGAAGTAGATCAGCGCGACGACCAGCACCCACGGCAGCACGACTGCGAGCCATGCGAGCACGCCATGCTTTTGCTTGCCGGCGTCGAGGCCATGTGCGACGGTTTCCGCATGAAACTGGAACAGCGCGAACACCGGATTGCTCGGCGACAACGCGCGGACCTGTTCGATGATGAGAGCGAGGAGAACCGAAAAGAAAGTCATGCGTGGCGCCGTCTTCGGAGTTATGTCATTTTTTGCATAACGATAGCACAGCGTAAGGGCCGCATGGCTGCTGGCGCGACAGGCCCGGTGCCGGCCGCATGAGCCAGATCAGACGGGAGGCTCTCCGGCTGCCAAGAAGCGGTACAGATTGCGCAACATGCCTGCAGTTGCGCCCCAGATGAAGTAACGCCCGGCCGATTCGCCATTCGGATAGGGCATCGCAAAAAAACGACGCTCGCCGCCTTCCCAGCGGAACACGCGCACCTGGTGGTTCGCGGGACTCATCAGGAACGCGAGCGGCACTTCGAAAATCTCGGCGACTTCGAACGTGTCGGCCTGCACGGTGAACGGCGGATGCACGAGCCCCACGACGGGCGCCACGCAGAAGCCGGTACCCGTCAGGTAGTCGGGCAGCGCGCCGAGAATCTCCACCCGTTCGGCGGCCAGCCCGATTTCTTCCTTCGCCTCGCGCAGCGCGGTCGCGGTCGTATCGCGATCGAACGGCTCGCGGCGGCCGCCGGGGAAGCTGATCTGCCCGGCGTGGTCGTTCAGGTGATCGGCGCGCTGGGTCAGCAGCACGGTGAGGCCGCTCTCGCGCACGACGAGCGGCACGAGGACAGCGGCGCTGCGCGGATCGACGCCCTCCTGCAGCCTCGCCTCGCCGGGCTCGACGCTCCAGTCGAGCGTGCGCGCGAAACGCTCGCGCAGCCCGGGCGGCGTCATCAGGCGGGCATCGATGGACGGCAGGCCGGCGCCAGTGCCTTCGACGGGCAGCACTTCGGGATCAATGATGGGGCGGCGATTCAAGGGGCTCTCGGGTTCGTGACGTATCGAGCATATTGTCGCGCCAGAATGAAAAAAGCACCCGGGAGGGTGCTTTTTCCTTACAGCTCTTACTCTTGGGAAGCTGCTGCGGCGCGATCCTTCGACACCAGCTTTTCCTTGATTCGAGCCGACTTGCCCGAACGCTCGCGCAGGTAGTACAGCTTCGCGCGACGCACATCACCGCGACGCTTCACGACGATGCTCGCCAGCAGCGGCGAGTAGGTCTGGAACGTACGCTCGACGCCTTCGCCCGACGAGATCTTGCGGACGATGAAGTTCGAGTTCAGGCCACGGTTGCGAATCGCGATCACGACGCCTTCGTACGCCTGAACGCGCTTGCGGTTACCTTCAACCACGTTCACGTTCACGATCACCGTGTCGCCCGGGGCGAATTCGGGGATCGTCTTGCCGGCGAGCGCGCGCTCGATCTCTTCCTGCTCAAGTTTTGCAATCAGATTCATCACTGACTCCTAAAGCCATCTTGTCGGCGTTTGCACCCGCCTGCTTCCAGGCCTGGCCCCGATAGAGGATGGATTTACATCAGGCACCGCGCACGCATGCACGGCACCGCCATTTCCCGCCCGCGACGCCGCCTCAGGAGGCGCTCTTCGCTTCGCGTGCGAGGTTCGCAAGCCACGCCTCGTCGGCCCGGCTCAACAACTTCTCGCGGCGCGCCCGGACGATCAGGTCCGGCCGCTTCCGCAACGTATTCTTCAATGCTTCCTGGCGCCGCCACCGTTCGATCTCGGCATGATGCCCGCCGAGCAGCACGTCCGGTACGCGCATCCCCTCGTATTCCTCGGGGCGCGTGTAATGCGGACAATCGAGCAGCCCGTCGGCGAAGCTGTCCTGCACCGCCGACTGCGCATCGTTCAACACACCGGGCAGCAGGCGCACGACGGCATCCATCATCGCCATCGCCGGCAGTTCACCACCGGACAGAACGAAATCGCCGAGGCTGATTTCCTCGTCGACGCAACGATCGAGCAAACGCTGATCGATCGCTTCGTAGCGGCCGCACAGCACGATGAAACCGGGTTCCTGCGCCATCCGCACCGCACGTTCGTGCGTGAACGGCGCACCCTGCGGCGACATCATCACCACACGCGTGCTCGCGATGCCCTGCTCCGCCTGCGCTGCTTTCGCAGCGCCGATCGCGGCCTCGAGCGGCTTGGCCAGCATCACCATGCCCGGACCACCACCATACGGACGATCGTCGACCGTGCGGTAATTGTCCGTCGTGAAATCACGCGGGTTCCAGGTGCGCAACCCAAAGCGCTCCTGCTTCACAGCCCGACTGGTAATTCCCCAGTCGGTCAGCGCGCGGAACATTTCGGGAAAGAGCGTGACGACGTCGAACTGCACCGCGCTCTCCGTAACCTGGTTCATTAGTAATCGGCTTCCCAGTCGACGACGATGCGACGTGCCGCCTGATCCACCGTTTTGACGTAGACGCCGACGAACGGAATCAGCCGTTCGTCGGTGGCCGGCCGACCATCCTTGCCGACTACCGGATACTCGACGCGCATGATCGAATGCACGCCGTTGTCGATCATCCCGCTCACCGTCCCGAGCGCCACCGATTGCTCGTTGACGACCTCGAGGCCGATCAGGTCGACCCAATAGAATTCGTCCGCGTCCAATGCCGGGAAATCCTCCCGGCGCACGAACACGCGAAAGCCGCGCAAAGCGAGTGCGGCATCGCGGTCGCTGACACCTGCGGCATGCGCGACGACAGTGTCACTGTGCGTCTTCGACTGCAGGATGCGGGCGGATAACCGCTCCCCACCCCGTTCCAGCCACCAGCGGCGCGCCTTGAGCAGCGCGTCGCCGCCGCGACCGGCGTCGGCATGCGTCGCCACCTTGATCCAGCCCTTCAGGCCGTAGGCGTCGACCACCGCCCCGACCTCGACAGCATCGTCAGGCCAGGCTTGCACCGCTTCGAGACTGCCCTGCTCGGCAGCCGCACCGGCGCTCGCGACAACGTCGCGCTCGACCGGCTTGCGGACGAATGCGCCAAACGACGCTCGCCCGCGCTTTGCGTTACCGGAATCGTGACCGGACATCAATGCTCCTTGCAGCCGGCACGACCGGCACACCGCGCCATTGTTAGGCAGCCGGCTGCGCCTTTTGCGCTTCTTTCACGAGACGCTGGACGGTCGGCGACAGTTGTGCGCCAACACCTTGCCAGTACGTCAGGCGATCTTGAGCGATACGCAGCGATTCGCCCTTCGTAGCAACCGGGTTGTAGAAGCCGACGCGCTCGATGAAGCGGCCGTCACGACGGTTGCGCGAATCGGTAGCGACGATGTTGTAGAACGGGCGCTTCTTCGAGCCGCCGCGAGCCAGACGGATGATAACCATATGAAATCCTTCGGGAAAACCGGGTTCGAAACTACTGAAACGTGCGATTATAGCCGGAAACCAAAGCCACAACAAACACTTACGCGCAAAAATTCCGCAGGCGCCCTGTCCGCCGGGCATACAATCGTCGTGTCCACGACGCTCCCCGCCGCCATGCCGCTATTTCGCGTGACCCCGGCGCGCCGCGCGCAGCACCGCCTCGCGGGCTTGCTGGCCGGCCTCGTCACCTGCCTCGCAGCCACCGCGGCTTGCGCCGCACCGCCGGTGGGCGAACTCGTCGTGCCGCCCGGCTTCCGCGTCGACGTGCTGACCGACGCCGTGCCGACCGCCCGCGAAATGGCGTGGTCGCCGCGCGGCATTCTATATGTCGGCTCGCGGGAAGGCCGCGTGCATGCATTCGTGATGCAGGAGGGCCGGATCACGGCCCGGTACGTGATCGCATCGGGGCTCGACATGCCCGTCGGCGTCGCGTATCGCGACGGCGCGCTCTATATCTCAGCCGTGTCGCGCATCCTGCGCCTCGACCACATCGACGACCGGCTCGCCAGGCCGCCCACCCCGGCAGTCGTGACGGACGCACTGCCGGCCGAACATCATCACGGGTGGAAATTCATTGCGTTCGGCCCCGACGGCAAACTCTACGTTCCAACCGGCGCGCCGTGCAACGTGTGCCTCGCCGATCGTAGCCGCTACGCGATCATCGCACGCATGAACGCCGACGGCAGCGGTCGCGAAGTATTTGCCCGCGGCGTGCGCAATACCGTCGGCTTCGCATGGCACCCCGATTCGGGTGAATTGTGGTTCACCGACAACGGGCGCGATCTGATGGGCGACGACGTGCCCGACGACAAGCTCAACCGCGCGCCACGCGCGGGGCTCGACTTCGGCTTTCCCTACTGTCATGGCGGCGACACGCCCGACCCCGAATTCGGGAGCGCCAACGTGTGCCGCCGCTATGTGCCGCCCGTGCTGAAGCTCGGTGCGCACGTCGCGGCACTCGGCATGCGCTTCTATACGGGACCGATGTTTCCTGCGTCGTTTCGCAACAACATCTTCATTGCCGAACACGGCTCGTGGAATCGCAGCTCGAAGGTCGGTTACCGCGTGATGCGCGCGGTCGTGTCAGCCGACGGCAGCCACTCACGCCAGACACCATTCATCACGGGCTGGCTGCGCGCGGACGGCACCGTGTGGGGACGCCCGGCCGACGTGCTGCCGCTGCCGGACGGCTCGCTGCTCGTCAGCGACGACCATGCAGGCGCCATCTACCGCGTCACCTATGCGGCACCTTGACGCAGGCGAGGGGTGACCGGGCCCGACCGGGCATCGTAGAATGCGTGCCGGGCCGAGCGCCCCGCGCCGGCCTGCCGGCCGCCCATGCCAACGATAATCCGCCGCCACCCATGTCCAGCAGCACCGCACCGTTCCGCCGCTTCCGCTCCAAGACGCTCACCGCCGCCCTCGCGCTCCTGTTCGGTTCGCTCGGCGCGCACCGCTTCTACCTGTACGGCTTTCGCGACGTGTACGGCTGGGCGCACTTGCTCGCGACGATCGTCGGGATTCCGGGTTTCATGCTGCTCGCCGCGACCCAGCGCAGCGCCGGCCTCGGATGGTGGCTCGCCGTGCCGGGCGCGATCTCGCTGCTGGCTGCGTTCCTCGCCGCGCTCGTCTACGGCCTGCGCCCCGACGAGAAATGGGACGCTCAATTCAATGCCGATACGGGCAAGCACAGCCGGTCGGGCTGGACAGTGATCTTCATCGTGATCTTCTCGCTGCTGATTGGTGCATTCCTGCTGATGACCGCGCTCGCGCTGTCGTTCCAGACGTATTTCGAATCGCAAGTCGAAGCGGCGAAGCAGATTTCGCAGTAAGCGCCGACGCGCCCCGATCAGAACAGGCTCAACTGCATGTCGTCACGCGGTTTCACGCCGGTTGCGCCCCCTACCATGCGCCGAGTGGCCGCCCCGGCCGCCGGCGCGGCGCGAAACTGCGACAGATCCAGAATGCCGTTCGCACGCTCGTTCAACCCGAGGCGCTTCACGGCCTGCCGGAAACGCTGCCGCAACAGGTCGGCCCAGATACCCTCGCCCTTCATCCGTTTCGAGAAATCCGAGTCGTAATCCTTTCCGCCGCGCATGTCGCGCACGCGATTCATCACGCGCTCCGCGCGATCGGGAAAATGCGCGGAGAGCCAGTTCTTGAACAGTGGCGCGACTTCCCAAGGCAGCCGCAGGATGATGTAGCTCGCATGCGTCGCACCGGCTTCCGCGCAGGCCTCCAGCACGCGTTCCATATCCGGCTCGGTGACGAACGGGATCATCGGTGCGATGCTGACACCCACCGGCACGCCCGCGTCGCGCAGCGCGCGGATCGTACGCAGCCGGCGCGCCGGCGTCGCCGCACGCGGCTCGAGCGTGCGCGCGAGATCGGCGTCGAGCGTCGTGATCGTGACCGCGGCCATCACCTGCCCCCGCTCCGCCATCGGGGCAAGCAGGTCGAGATCGCGCTCAATCAGCGACGATTTCGTGATCGCGGCGAACGGCAGCCCGTGATCGTGCATCACCTGGATCACGCTGCGCGTGATGCGCAAGTCGCGCTCGACCGGCTGGTATGCGTCGGTGTTGACGCCAAGCGCGATCGGTTCCGGCACGTAACGCTTGCGCGAAATCTCGCGCTCGAGCAGTTCGGCCGCGTTGACCTTCGCATAAATGCGGCTCTCGAAATCGAGCCCCGGCGACAGGCCGAGATAGCTGTGGGTCGGCCGTGCAAAGCAGTAGATGCAGCCGTGCTCGCAACCACGATACGGATTGAGCGACACGCTGAACGGAATGTCCGGTGACTGGTTGTGCGTCAGGATGCTCTTTGCGCGCTCCTCAAACACCTGCGTGCGCAGCGGAGCGGGCAAATCCGCGTCGTCCGATTCGTGCGTCCAGCCGTCGTCGACCGCTTCGCGCAGCGCCGTTTCGTACCGCCCCTGGAGGTTGTCGACCGCACCGCGCCCCTTGCGGGGCGCTGGCGGCGCTATCGGGAATTCGTTGTCGGACCGACCGTCCATGCGCTCACCCATTCACCTGCACCCAATACTGTATATTTATACAGTATTGGGTGCAGCATGCCAAGGGCGAGATAAGGGGGCCGACAGCAGGCCCGGCAACGGCCCTGCCGCAGCGGTCATTCGCCGACCGAGATCGTCAGCGTCTCCTTGATTTCCTCCATCACGACATAGCTCTTCGACTGCACCGCGCCGGGCAGTTGCAGCAGGATGTCACCGAGCAGCTTGCGATAGTCGGCCATCTCACCGATCCGCGCCTTGATCAGATAGTCGAAGTCGCCGGACACGAGATGGCATTCGAGCACCTCGTCGATCTTCATCACTTCGCGACGGAACTGCTCGAACATGTTGCCGCCCTTGTGGCCGAGCGTGATTTCGACGAACACCAGCAGCGCCGCGCCGAGCTGGCCCGGATCGACGCGAGCGTGATAGCCGGTAATGACGCCGTCGCGCTCCATGCGCCGCACGCGTTCG
Organism: Burkholderia ambifaria; assembly: GCF_001443045.1. Lineage (GTDB taxonomy): Bacteria > Pseudomonadota > Gammaproteobacteria > Burkholderiales > Burkholderiaceae > Burkholderia > Burkholderia ambifaria_A. Next base: position 78,761 of record NZ_LKPJ01000019.1, read on the forward strand.
ATGCACGGCGTCACGGTCAGTCCAACCTGTTCCGCGAGGTCCTTCATCGCCATCCGGCCGTCGTCCTGAAGCAGTTTGAGGATGCGCCGGTCGAGCTTGTCGAGCGAGCGTACTGGCTGGCGTTGCGTTCTCATTGGTTTATGCTGAAAATCTGAAAAATACGATAACAAAACCTACACATTCGACAATACCATAGCTCAAAAAACTAGATCAGCTAGAGGTTACACGGAGACGCACGTGCGCCCGGCCTCGACCTGATTCCTTCCATCTGGAGCAGCTATGCGAGTCGTCATTCTGGGCAGCGGTGTGGTGGGCGTGGCAAGCGCGTATTACCTCGCGCGCGCCGGTCATGAAGTCACGGTGATCGACCGGGAAGCCGGTCCGGCGCTCGAGACGAGCTTCGCGAACGCGGGCCAGATCTCGCCCGGCTATGCCGCGCCGTGGGCCGCGCCCGGCGTGCCGCTGAAGGCCGTCAAGTGGATGTTCGAAAAGCACGCGCCGCTCGCGATCCGCCTCGACGGCACGCGCTTCCAGCTCCAGTGGATGTGGCAGATGCTGCGCAACTGCACGGCCGAGCGTTATGCAGTCAACAAGGGCCGCATGGTCCGCCTCGCCGAATACAGCCGCGATTGCCTGCAGGCGCTGCGCGCCGATACCGGCATCCAGTACGAAGGACGCACGGGCGGCACGCTGCAGCTGTTCCGCACGCAACAGCAACTCGATGGCGCGGCCAAGGACATCGCGGTGCTGCAGGAAGCAAACGTGCCGTTCGAACTGCTGTCGCCGGCCGAGCTGAAGAATGCCGAACCCGCACTCGCGGCCGTGTCGCACAAGCTGACGGGCGGCTTGCGCCTGCCGGGCGACGAAACGGGCGACTGCCAGCTGTTCACGACGCGCCTCGCGGCGCTCGCGGAATCGCTCGGCGTGAAGTTCCGCTACAACACGCCGATCGACGCGCTCGCGATCGCCGGCGGCAAGATCGCCGACGTGCAGTGCGGCAGCGAGACGGTGCGCGCGGATGCGTATGTCGTCGCGCTCGGCTCGTACTCGACCAGCTTCATCTCGAACCTGATGAAGATTCCGGTCTATCCGCTCAAGGGCTATTCGATCACCGCGCCGATCGTCAACGAGACGGCTGCCCCCGTATCGACGGTGCTCGACGAAACCTACAAGATCGCGATCACACGTTTCGACCAGCGCATCCGCGTCGGCGGTATGGCCGAGATCGTCGGCTTCGACAAAAACCTGCGCGCCGCGCGCCGCGAAACGCTCGAAATGTGCGTGAACGACCTGTTCCCCGGCGGCGGCGACACGTCAAAAGCGACGTTCTGGACGGGCCTGCGCCCCATGACGCCGGACGGCACGCCGATCGTCGGCCGCACGCCGGTCTCGAACCTGTTCCTGAACACCGGCCACGGCACGCTCGGCTGGACGATGTCGTGCGGGTCGGGCCAGCTACTCGCCGACCTGATCTCGGGCAAGAAGCCGGCGATTCAGGCCGATGACCTGTCGGTGCATCGCTACCTGAAGGATGTAGCCGGCCAGACACGCCCGGCATACGCATAAGTCGCAACGGCCTGCGGCGACGCAGACCTGTCGGCATCCACGAAGAAGGCGCTCCTTGTGGGGCGCCTTCTTCGTTGCAGCAAACACGTTGGCGGCTCGGAACGGGGCTTGCGTCGACACGTACACGCTCGCTGTTGCCCTTCACGCCAACGATCGACGCTGCGAGCCCATCTGCTTGCACGAGTGCATGCTTCGTGCAGCATTGCACGATCGTGGCTCGGCGCATCGAAAAACGCCCCGCCCTCATCCGCATGCCGCAAAAAAAGGGGCGCTCATCGCGCCCCTTGTCTTCTTGCATGCTTACCGCCGAAGCGGCATGCCGCGTCAGCCGAGCTCGTTCACGAGCTCCGGCACGAGCGCGAACAGATCGCCGACGAGGCCGTAATCGGCCACGCTGAAGATCGGCGCTTCCGGATCCTTGTTGATCGCGACGATCACCTTCGAATCCTTCATGCCGGCCAGATGCTGGATCGCACCCGAGATGCCGACGGCGATGTACAGCTGCGGCGCGACGATCTTGCCGGTCTGGCCGACCTGGTAGTCGTTCGGCACGTAGCCGGCGTCGACTGCCGCGCGCGACGCGCCCAGTGCTGCCGACAGCTTGTCCGCCAGCGGCTCCAGCACCTTCGTGTAGTTCTCGCCGCTGCCCAGACCACGGCCGCCCGACACGATGATGCTCGCCGACGTCAGCTCCGGACGGTCCAGCTTCGTCACTTCACGGCTCACGAACTGCGACTTGCCTGCGTCGGCTGCCGCTTCGATCTTCTCGACCGCTGCGCTGCCGCCTTCCGCGGCAACCGGATCGAAACCCGTCGCACGCACCGTGATCACCTTGATCGGATCGCTCGACTGCACCGTTGCGATCGCGTTACCCGCGTAGATCGGGCGCTCGAACGTGTCGGCCGAATCGACCGCCGTGATGTCCGAGATCTGCGCGACGTCCAGCTTCGCGGCGATACGCGGCGCGATGTTCTTGCCGTAGGCGGTCGCCGGCGCGAGGATGTGCGAATAGTCCTTCGCGATGTTCAGCGTGGTCGCTTCGACGTTTTCCGCGAGGCCCACTTCGAGTTGCGGCGCGTCGGCCAGGAGTACCTTCGAGACACCTGCGATCTTCGCCGCTGCATCTGCTGCCGCTTGCGCGTTGTGGCCCGCGACCAGCACGTGGATGTCACCGCCAATCTTCGCCGCCGCTGCCACCGTGTTCAGCGTCGCGGCCTTGATCGACGCGTTATCGTGTTCTGCAATCACCAGAATCGTCATTTCTTTGCGCTCCCTCTTACAGCACCTTGGCTTCGGTCTTCAGCTTCTCGACCAGCGTCTTCACGTCCGGCACCTTCACGCCGGCTGCGCGCTTCGGCGGCTCGACCACCTTCAGCGTCTTCAGACGCGGCGCGACGTCGACACCCAGGTCTTCCGGCTTCACGGTTTCCAGCGGCTTCTTCTTCGCCTTCATGATGTTCGGCAGCGTCACGTAGCGCGGCTCGTTCAGGCGCAGGTCGGTCGTGACCACCGCCGGCAGCGTCAGCGACAGCGTTTCCGCGCCACCGTCGACTTCGCGCGCAACGGTTGCACGGCCGTCGGCGATCGTCACCTTCGATGCGAACGTCGCTTGCGGCAGGTTGGCCAACGCGGCCAACATCTGGCCCGTCTGGTTCGAATCGTCGTCGATTGCCTGCTTGCCGAGGATCACCAGTTGCGGCTGCTCCTTGTCGACCAGCGCCTTCAGGATCTTCGCGACGGCCAGCGGCTCGACGCTGTCGTTCGACTCGACGAGGATCGCGCGATCCGCGCCGATCGCCAGCGCCGTGCGCAGCGTTTCCTGCGCTTGCGCGACACCGACCGACACCGCGATCACTTCGGTCGCCACGCCCGCTTCCTTCAGGCGCACGGCTTCTTCCACCGCAATTTCGTCGAACGGGTTCATCGACATCTTCACGTTCGCGATGTCGACACCCGTGTTGTCCGACTTTACGCGGACCTTCACGTTGTAATCGACCACTCTTTTCACTGGCACCAGGATTTTCATGCACACGCTCCAAAGTTACGAATACGACCAGAGGCCATTCTATAGCGAGGCCTCATGACTGCGCGGCCAAGCGGACCCATCCATCGCGGCTATCGAGGATAGCGCTCCTCTTCGGCACGCCGGCAATAGCGAACGATCGTTCTATTTTAAAAGAGAAAAAACCCGGACGCAAAGCCCGGGTTTTCGATCATCGACTCTAATCGTCGCCGGGCGCGCCCTGTACATCGTGTTACCAGGCGGCAATGACCGCGCCGCCGAACTTCTGTTCGATGAACTGCTTCACTTCCGCGGAATGGTAGGCCGCGACCAGCTTCGCGACCCACGGCTTGTTCCTGTCAGCCTCGCGAATCGCGAGAATGTTCGCGTACGGGCCATTCGGGCCCTCGATCGCGATCGCGTCCTGCTTCGGTTTCAACCCCGCTTCCATCGCATAGTTGGTATTGATCGCCGCCGCGTCGACGTCGCCGAGCGAGCGCGGAATCTGCGCCGCATCGAGCTCGACGATCTTCAGCTTGCGCGGATTGTCGACGATGTCGAGTGGCGTCGCCTTCAGCCCCGCATCCGCGCGCAGCTTCAGAAGCCCCTGCTTTTGCAACAACAGCAGCGCGCGGCCGCCGTTGGTCGGATCGTTCGGCACCGCGATATGCGCGCCGGGCTTGAGTTCGGCCAGCGACTTCACCCGCTTCGAATAGATGCCCATCGGAAACGTGACGGTATCGGCGACCTTGACCAGCTTGTAGCCGCGATCCTTCACCTGCGCCTGCAGATACGGCTCGTGCTGGTAGCTGTTCGCGTCGAGATCGCCCGACGCGAGCGCCGCGTTCGGCTGCACGTAATCGGAGAATTCGACGACGCGGATGTCGAGGCCGCTCTTGGCCGCAACCTTCTTCACCACGTCCATGATCTGCGCGTGCGGGCCGCCCGTCACGCCCACCTTGATGGTTTCAGCCTGCGCATGCGCGCTCGCGAACAGCGCGGCCGCGCCGAGTGCGGCCGCGAACTTCAGCATGAAGCGTCGTTGCATCGTCTCCCCCAACGGTTGGATGTCGTTTTTACTTGTGGCTCAGCCGGCGCACGAGCCAGTCGCCGAACGATTGCACGATCTGCACGAACACGATCAGGATCGCGACGACCGTCCACATCACTTCCGGCAGATAGCGCTGGTAGCCGTAGCGGATCCCCAGATCGCCGAGTCCGCCGCCGCCGATCGCGCCGGCCATCGCCGAATAGCCGACGAGCGACACGAACGTGATCGTCAGGCCCGCGACGATGCCTGGCAGCGATTCGGGCAGCAGCACCTTGAACACGATCTGCGACGTCGTTGCGCCCATCGACTGCGCGGCCTCGATCAGCCCGCGGTCGACTTCGCGCAGCGCGGTCTCGACCAGCCGCGCGATGAACGGCGCGGCCGCGAGCGTCAACGGCACGACCGCCGCGGCCGTGCCGATCGACGACCCCGTGACGAGTCGCGTTAGCGGAATGACCGCGACCAGCAGGATGATGAACGGCGTCGAGCGCACCGCGTTCACGATGCCGCCTAGCACGCGATTCACGCCGAGGTTCTGGAGCACGCCTTGGCGGTCGGTCAGATAGAGCAGCACGCCGAGCGGCAGCCCGACGAGCGCGCCAACCGCCCCCGAGATGCCGACCATGATCAGCGTCTCCCAGAACGACTGCACGAACATATCGAACATCTCACTCAACATGCGAAAGCTCCTCTACCACCACACCTTGCTCGCGCAGGAACGCGAGCGCCTGCCCGACCTTGCCCGGTTCGCCGCCCGCGAGCACCGCGAGCGATCCGAACGCCTGCCCCTGGATCTCGTCGATCTGGCCGTGCAGGATGTTGAAATCGAGTTCGTACCGGCGGATCGTCTCCGACAGGATCGGCTGGTCGACACCCGAGCCGGTGAACGCAAGCCGCAGCAAGTGCCTGCTGCCCGTCTTGAGCCGCTCGGCGACACGTGCCTTCAGCGCCGGTGGCAGCTCCTGCGCGATCACGTCGCCGATCAGCGCGCGCGTCACTTCGTGATGCGGCTGCAGGAACACGTCGATCACGCGGCCTTCTTCGACCACGCGGCCCGCATCGAGCACCGCGACGCGATCGCACACCTGCTTGATCACTTCCATCTGGTGGGTAATCAGCACGATCGTCAGGCCGAGCTCGCGATTGATGCGCTTGAGCAGATCGAGGATCGAGCGCGTGGTTTCGGGGTCGAGCGCCGACGTCGCCTCGTCCGACAGCAGCACCTTCGGCTTGCTCGCGAGCGCGCGGGCGATGCCGACGCGCTGCTTCTGGCCGCCGCTGATCTGCGCCGGATAGCGATCCTTCTGCGCGGACAGCCCGACGAGGTCGAGCAGCGGCAGCACGGCCGCCTCGATATCGGTGCGGCTCGCGCCTGCCAGTTCGAGCGGCAGCGCGACATTGTCGAACACCGTGCGCGACGACAACAGGTTGAAGTGCTGGAAGATCATGCCGATTTCGCGGCGGGCTTCGCGCAGCGCGCCGGCCGGCAGCACCGTGAGGTCGCGTCCGCCGACGACGACGTTGCCTTCGGTCGGCCGCGTGAGCAGGTTGATGGTGCGCACGAGCGTGCTCTTGCCGGCGCCGCTTCGGCCGATGATGCCGAACACCTCGCCCTGCGGGATCGTCAGATTGACGTTGTGCAACGCGTCGACCCAGCCGGTCGGCCCAGGGAAACGCTGCGACAGATTGCGTAATTCGATCATGTAAACAAAACGGCGGCCGGCTGGCGAGGCCCGCCAGTCGGCCGCCGATGCATCTGGAATAGCCGGCGATTTTACCGCAAACGCCTCATTCCACTTAATAATCGATTTCGATCTTTTCATAACCAGACGAAATTAGAGGAGCGTTGCTGGCCCGCCGTGGGAGTGCCGCGACTATGATCCGGAACACCAATGCCAACGAACAGGGGACCCGCCAGATGACCGCCACGACTACGCCGGCCGCCGCAACCGCCACCGCAGCACCGGGGCCGGCGTCGCCGCCCGCCCCACGGATGGGCCGGCTGCGTACCGCGGACGGTCTCGAGCTGGCGTCGTACCGCTGGCCGGCCGGCGACGGCACGGTACCGCCGCGCGCAACGATTGCGCTCGTCCATGGCCTCGCCGAGCATGCGGGCCGCTACGCGGCACTTGCGGCCCGACTGAACGCGGCCGGCATCGACGTGCTGGCGATCGATCTGCGCGGCCACGGCCAGTCGCCCGGCAAACGCACGTGGGTCGAGCGTTTCGACGGTTACCTGAACGATGCGGACGCGCTGGTTGCCGAAGCCGCCCGCGGCGATACGCCGCTCTTCCTGATGGGTCACAGCATGGGCGGCGCCGTCGCGGCGCTGTATGCGATCGAACGCGTGCCGGCTCGCGGCCATGCGCTGGCTGGCCTCGTGCTGTCGAGTCCGGCGCTCGCGCCGGGGCGCGACGTGCCGCGCTGGATGCTCGCGATGAGCCGCTTCATCAGTCGCGTGTGGCCGACCTTCCCTGCAATCAGGATCGACGCCGCGCTGTTGTCGCGCGATCCGGCCGTCGTCGCGGCGAATCGTGCCGATCCACTCGTGCACCACGGCGCGGTGCCGGCGCGCACGGGTGCCGAAATTCTCGACGCGATGGCGCGCATCGAGCACGGTCGCGGCGCGCTGCGCGTGCCGGTGCTGGTCTATCACGGCACCAAGGACAAGCTGACCGAGCCCGACGGAAGCCGCGCATTCGGCGCCCGCGTCGGCTCGCCCGATCGCACGCTGACGCTATACGAAGGGGGGTTCCACGAAACGATGAACGATCTCGAGCGCGACCGCGTGATCGATGCGCTGATCGTGTGGATTCACGCGCGCGTGCCGGCGCGCTGAGCTCGCGCCACCCCGCTGCCGGTCAGATGCCGGCCAGCACGCGCAAGTGCGCGACGACGCTGCGGCCGAGCGCGGACAGGTTGTAGCCACCCTCGAGACAGCTCACGATGCGGCCCTGCGCATGCCGGCGCGCGACGTCGACGATCTGCGCGGTCAGCCATTCGAAATCGGCCTCGACGAGACCGAGATTACCGATGTCGTCCTCGCGATGCGCGTCGAAACCTGCCGACACGAACAGCATTTGCGGCTTGAACGCGTCGAGACGCGGCAGCCAGAACATGTCGACCGCTTCACGGATCGCCATCCCGTTGCTACGCGCAGGCATCGGCAGGTTGACCATGTTCGGCGCCTGGTGATCAACGCCCGAGAACGGGTACAGCGGATGCTGGAAGAAGCTGCACATCAGCACCCGCTCGTCATTCGCGAATGCGGCTTCGGTGCCGTTGCCGTGGTGCACGTCGAAATCGATGATCGCGACGCGCTCGATACCGTGGACGTCGAGCGCATGTCGCGCGGCGATCGCGACGTTGTTGAAGAAGCAGAAGCCCATCGCACGCGCGGGTTCCGCGTGATGGCCGGGCGGCCGAACGCTGCAAAACGCATTCGCGTAGCGGCCTTCGATCACTGCGTCGGTCGCCGCGATCGCGGCGCCGGCCGCACGCAGCGCGGCGCGCCACGTGTCGCGGTTCATCAGCGTGTCCGGATCGATCTCGACGTAGCCGTCGACGGGCGTCATGCTGCGGATGTAGTCGATATGGGCTTGCGTATGCACGCGGCCCAGCGCCACCTCGCTCGCGAACGGTGCGGTTTCATGCACGATCAGGTCGTCGATGCGGCTCGCGATCAGTTGATCCTGGATCGCCGACAGTCGGGCCGGGCATTCGGGATGCCATTCCCCCATCTCGTGCAGCATGCAATCGGGGTGCGTATAGAAGGCGGTTGCCATAAGCTGTCATCCGCGACGCAAGGTGCGCCGCAGGTCTCCATCAATGATGTCCATCGTCTGCCGCCAATTCGCCGCTAACTTACCACAACGGTACGCTGCTTCGCCCCGGCACGCAGGATGCGTCGGGTATACTGCGCCGAACCCCATCGCCCTGTCCGCCCGCTTCGACATGAATTCCAGCAAGCCTGCCGCCCTTCTCTCCACGCTGTTCCGCGTTCGCGTTCCGCTCGTTGCCGCTGCCGTCGCCGCTACGCTGACCGCCGCGCCCGCCGTCGCGCAGACGCAGCCTGCGAAGTCCTCCGGCACGCTCGTCGCGCAGGCGCAACAGCCGGCGCAGCAAGGCCAGACCTTCGAAGAGGAAATCGTTCCGCAGCGTTACGCGAACAACGCGAAGGTCGATGCGTTTATCGACGAGATGGTGAGCCGCAACGGCTTCGATTCCGCGAGCCTGCATGCGCTGTTCTCGCGCATCAGCTACTCGGCCACCGCCGTCAAGCTCGTGAAGCCGGCGCCGACGCCTTCGGTAAAGAACTGGCGCGTCTATCGTTCGAGGTTCATCGAACCGATCCGCATCAACGCGGGCGTGAAATTCTGGAAGGCGAACCAGGCGACGCTGCAGCGCGCATCCGAGGAATTCGGCGTGCCACCCGAGGTGATCGTCGGCATCATCGGCGTCGAAACGATCTATGGCCGCTACATGGGCAACTTCCGCGTGCTCGATGCACTGACGACGCTCACGTTCGACTATCCGGACACGCCGAATCGCGACAGCCGCCAGGCAACGTTCCGCAAGAACCTCGAGGACTTCCTGGTCTGGACCCGCGACAACCAGCTCGACCCGACCACCGTGCTTGGCTCGTATACGGGTGCGATCGGCATCCCGCAGTTCCTGCCGAGCAGCATTCGCGAGTATGCGGTCGACTACGACGGCGGCAGCCACGTCGATCTGCGCAGCAGTCCTGCCGATGCGATCGGCAGCGTCGCGAACTACCTGAAGCAGCACGGCTGGGAAACCGATCGCCCGGTGGTCTGGCGCATCACGCCCGACACGGGCAGCCTCGGCATCGCACAGGCCGCCGCGGACGGCCAGCCCGAGCCGCACTGGGCGCTGTCGCAACTGCTGCGCGCCGGCATGACGCTCAACGAGCCGATGGTCAACATCACCACCGAAGCCGGCACGCCGGTCACCGTGGTCGACCTGCCGTCGCCGGGACTTGCGACCGAATACATGCTTGGCCTGAAGAATTTCTACGTGCTGACGCGCTACAACCGCAGCTTCTTCTATGCGCTCGCCGTGTACCAGCTCGGCGAAGCCGTGAAGGCGCAGATGGAAGCGAGTGGCGCGCTGCCGCTGCCTGCAGCGGATACGGAAGCGCCAGTGCAGTAAGCACGGCCCGCGCAAACAAAAAGCGCCGCGTATGCGGCGCATTTTTATCGGGTGATTCTACGGATGCCGATCGGGCTCAGGCAGGAAACACGCCGGTCGACAGGTAGCGGTCGCCGCGGTCGCAGACGATGAACACGATCGTCGCATTCTCGACCTGGCGTGCGATGCGCATCGCGACTTCGCATGCGCCGCCCGACGAAATGCCTGCAAAGATGCCCTCGACGGCCGCGAGCCGGCGCGCCATCGTTTCCGCCGCGGCCTGGCTCACGTTCTCGACGCGATCGACGCGGCTGCGATCGAAGATCGTCGGCATGTAGGCTTCCGGCCACTTGCGAATGCCCGGAATGCGCGACCCGTCTTCCGGCTGCGCGCCGACGATCTCGATCGCCGAATTCTGTTCCTTCAGATAGCGCGACGTGCCCATGATCGTGCCCGTCGTGCCCATCGCAGACACGAAGTGCGTGATGCGACCTTCGGTGTCGCGCCAGATCTCCGGGCCCGTTCCTTCGTAGTGCGCGACGGGATTGTCGGGGTTCCCGAACTGATCGAGGATCACGCCCTTGCCTTCACGCTGCATCTGCTCCGCGAGGTCGCGCGCCAGTTCCATCCCGCCCTTTACCGGCGTCAGGATGATTTCGGCGCCGTAAGCGGCCATGCTCTGGCGACGCTCGACCGACAGGTCCTCCGGCATGATCAGCACCATCTTGTAACCACGGATCGCCGCGGCCATCGCGAGCGCGATGCCCGTGTTGCCGCTCGTCGCCTCGATCAGCGTATCGCCCGGCTTGATGCGACCGCGCGCCTCGGCCTTGCTGATCATCGACAGCGCCGGGCGATCCTTTACGGAACCGGCCGGATTGTTGCCTTCCAGCTTCGCGAGCACCACGTTGTTGCGTGCGCGAATCTCGTCGTCCGGCAGGCGGACCAGTTGCACGAGCGGCGTATTGCCGATCGTGTCTTCGATAGTTTTGTAAGCCATGGAGATACCGTGAGTGCGAGGCCGATCAATCGATTGATTGTAAACCAGCGCAGGGGCTCGCGCCGGCAACCCCATTGCGACGATGGAATAGGCCTTCCGCCTGTCTCATTGATTGTGCGCGCGCAGCATGACGCAAAAAACCCGCGGCATGCCGCGGGAAGCCGTCGTAACGACGGCGACTGAAGGAGCCTTTCGTCTCGTGTGCGTTACTTCTGCGCAGTACGGGCTGGCGCCGCAGCAGGTTTTGCCGCGGCGGGCTTGCCGGCGGCCGAGGCCGTCGCAACCGAACCGGCCGCGCCGATCGTCAACCCCTCCTGCTGGAGGCGCTCGACCGTATGGCCGCCCATGCCTTTCACGCGAGACGCGAGATCTTCTGCATTCCTGAACGGCCCGCGTGCGCCGCGCTCGTCGAGAATCGCCTTTGCCCGCGCGGGACCGATGCCCTTGATGCCGACGAGTGCATCTTCGTTCGCGGTGTTGACGTCGACGGCCGCCCAGGCCGACGCAATCGCGCCGAACATCACGGCTGCGGCAAACCATTTCCTGATCATGTGCTGGATCTCCGATGAAAGCGGTCGGCGGCTGCCGACCGTGAGACCCAGTCTAGCGATGCAAAGCGCGCGTTTAAACCTGGCCGGACAGCCAACGCACGTAGCGGTCGACACCTTCCTGCACCGTCAGGAACGGCGCCTCGTAGCCGGCAGCGCGCAGTTTCGTCTGGTCTGCCTGCGTGAAGCACTGGTACTTGCCGCGCAGCGCGTCGGGGAACGGCACGTATTCGATCAGCCCTTGTTCGACTTGCTGCGCGAGCGTCAGCGGCGGCAGGCTGTCGAGCGCGCGCAGCGTGTTCACGACCGTCGATGCAATGTCGTTGAACGGTTGTGCACGGCCCGTGCCGAGGTTGAAGATGCCCGACTTCTCCGGATGATCGAAGAAGAACAGGTTCACCTTCGCGACATCCTCGACCGAAACGAAGTCGCGCGTCTGCTCGCCCGGCGCGTAACCGTTGTACTCGCCGAACAACTTGACCTTGCCTTCCGCGCGAAACTGGTTGAAGTTGTGGAACGCGACCGATGCCATGCGGCCCTTATGCGTCTCGCGCGGGCCGTACACGTTGAAGTAGCGGAATCCGGCGATCTGGCTCTTCGCGCTCGGCAGCACGCGGCGGATCACCTGGTCGAACAGGAACTTCGAATAGCCATAGACGTTCAGCGGTGCCTCGACCTCGCGCTCCTCGACGAAACGCGTCGAGCCGCCGTAGATCGCGGCCGACGACGCGTACAGGAACTGCGCGCCCTGCGCGAGGCACGCATCGAGCACCGCGCGGCTGTAGCGGAAGTTGTTGTCCATCATGTAGCGGCCGTCGGTTTCCATCGTGTCCGAACAGGCGCCTTCGTGGAACACCGCGCGTACCTTGCCGAAATCGCCGCGCGTGAAGCGCTCGACGAATTCCGTCTTGTCGAGATAGTCGTCGATCTCGCAATCGATGAGGTTGCGGAATTTGTCCGCGCGCGTCAGATTGTCGACTGCGATGATGCGCGACTCGCCGCGCTCGTTAAGCGCCTTGACGATGTTCGCGCCGATAAAACCGGCTGCGCCGGTGACGATGATGGTCATGGTCGTTCTACCTGAAAAATTACAAGACATCCGTGCTGCGCGCTCGGCGCGCCGCCGAGTGCGCTCAGTGAAACAGTTCGTCGTAGTCTACCGTGGCCGTACCGAGCTTGCCGACCACGATGCCTGCTGCACGGTTCGCGAGCACGACGGCATCGACGAGCGGCACGCCTGCACCGAGCATCGCCGCGACCGTCGCGATCACGGTATCGCCCGCGCCGGACACGTCATACACCTCGCGCGCGAGCGCCGGTGCATGCAGTTCGCCCGTAGCGGAAAAAAGCGTCATCCCCTCTTCCGAACGCGTGAGCAGCAGGGCATCGAGATCGAGATCCGCGCGCAGCTTGGCGACACGCGCGCGCAAGTCGTCCTCCGATTGCCACTGTCCGACGACTTCGCGCAACTCCGCGCGGTTCGGCGTGATCAGCGATGCGCCCCGATAGCGCGCCCAGTCGCCGCCCTTCGGATCGACGAGCACCGGCTTGCCGGCCGCGCGCGCCTTTTCGATCATCGTCGTCACGTGCGTCAGACCGCCTTTCGCGTAATCAGACATCAGCACGACGTCGTGCTGAGGAAGCAGCGCATCGAAACGCGCGAGCCCGGCGAGCAGCACCTCGTGCGTCGGCACCGCCTCGAAGTCGACGCGCAGCAGCTGCTGCTGCCGCGCAAGCACGCGCAACTTGATCGTCGTCGGCAGCGTCGCATCGCGTTCGAGATGCGGCGTCACGCCGCTGCTGTCGAGCAGCTCGACGATCCGCTCGCCCGGTTCGTCGCAGCCGACCACGCACAGCAGCCCGGCCTGACCGCCGAGCGTCACGGCGTTGCGTGCGACGTTGGCCGCGCCACCGAGTCGCTCTTCCTGGCGCTGCACGTGCACGACGGGAACCGGCGCTTCCGGCGAAATACGGTCGACGTTGCCGAACCAGTAACGGTCGAGCATCACGTCACCGACGACGAGCACGCGCGAACGCGCAAGCTGCGCGCGCGGCACCGGCACCACTTCGCGAAGGGTAGTCATCGTGCATTCATCCACGGAAGGAGGACTGGGGATCGACATGCGGACGCCCGATCGCATGGTAGTCGATGCCGAGTTCGGCCATCGCGTCCGGCTCGTACAGGTTGCGCCCGTCGAAGATCACCGGCGCCTTCAGTTCGGTCTTCAGACGCGTGAAATCCGGGCTCCTGAATTCCTTCCACTCGGTGACGATCACGAGCGCGTCCGCTGCCGTCACGGCCGCGTCCTGCGTATCGACGAAGTGCAGGCGCGCAAGCGCGTCGGACCCTTCACCGAGATCGAGCGCGAACACGCGGCGCGCCTCGTCGATCGCGACCGGATCGTATGCGCGCACGGTCGCGCCACGCCCGAGCAGCGCCGCGATCAGCCGACGGCTCGGCGCTTCGCGCATGTCGTCCGTGTTCGGCTTGAACGCAAGGCCCCAGACCGCGAATTCGCGACCGGCCAGGTCCGCGCCGAAGCGCTGTTCGATCTTGCCGATCAGCACGTCCTTCTGCGCGGAGTTGGCCGCTTCGACGGCCTCCAGGATGCGCAGCGGCTGGCCGTTTTCGCCCGCGGTGCGGATCAGCGCCTGCACGTCCTTCGGGAAGCACGAACCGCCGTAACCGACGCCCGCGTACAGGAAGTGATAGCCGATGCGCGGATCGGAGCCGATCCCGCGGCGCACGGCTTCGATGTCGGCACCAACCTTGTCGGCAAGATTCGACATCTCGTTCATGAACGAGATGCGCGTCGCGAGCATCGCATTCGCCGCATACTTCGCGAATTCGGCCGAACGCACGTCCATGTAGATCGTGCGCTCGTGATTGCGGTTGAACGGCGCGTACAGTTTCTTCATCTTCTCGCGCGCCACCGTGCCCGTCTCGTCGTCATCGACGCCGATGATGATCCGGTCCGGGCGCATGAAGTCCTCGACTGCCGCCCCTTCCTTCAGGAATTCCGGATTCGATACGACCGAGAACCGGTGCGCGACGCTGCCGGCGAGCCCGCGGGCGGCAAGCGCCTCGTCGACAACGGCACGCACGCGCTGCGCGGTGCCGACCGGTACCGTCGACTTGTCGACGATCACCTTGAAACCGGTCATGTGACGGCCGATGTTGCGCGCGGCCTCGAGCACGTATTGCAGGTCGGCCGACCCGTCCTCGTCGGGCGGCGTGCCGACCGCAATGAACTGGATCTCGCCGTGCGCGACGCTCGCTTCGATGTCGGTGGAGAAGCGCAGACGCCCTGCCGCGCGGTTGCGTGCGATGATGTCCAGCAGGCCCGGTTCGTGAATCGGCATCCCGCCGTTGTTCAGGATCTCGATCTTGCGCGGATCGACATCCAGGCAGAAGACGTCGTGGCCGATCTCGGCGAGACAGGAGCCCGTGACAAGACCGACATAGCCGGTGCCGATGATGGTGATTTTCATAGATGTTCCGGTACGTCCCGGTAATTGACTAACTTGGCCGCCGGGCCGGACCCGGCGGCAACCGCAGCGCGTCGGCGCCGCATGCCGGCATCAGCCCGGCATCGCAGGTTCGACGCGGCGCGGCGCGTAGGTTTCCCAGCCGCTGCATCCGGGGCACTGCCAGTAGAAAAGCCGGGCCCGGAAACCGCAATTCTGGCACGTATACCGTGGCAGATTTTTGGTGCGCTGCTTGATCAGCGTGCGCATCATTTCAAGTTCCTTACGGCGCGGCTCGTCGGCGGCCGCGATCTGCGCATCGAGCAGGTGCAGCATGCCGGACAGGTTCGGCGACTTCTCCATCTGCGTGCGCGCGAGCGTATGCGCCGCTTCCTGGCCGCTCAGCCCGGCGATATGCTGATATGCGATATCAAGCAGGTCGTTCGACGGATAACGTTCGACATAGCCCATCAGCAGTTCGGCGCCCTCGACCGACTTGCCAAGCGCGGCATGGGCCTTCATCAGCTTGTCTGCGACGAGCGGCAGATACGCCGGATTCTGCCCTTCGACGCGCTTCCAGTGCTCGATCGCGGCCGCGTGATCGCCCGCCGCCTCCGCGGCATCGCCGGACAGGATCGTCGCGCGCACGTTCTGCGGGTTCGCGGCAAGCGCGAGCTTCAGCTGTTCGGCCGCTGCCGGGGCGTCCTTGCGTTGCAGTGCGTCCTGCGCGAGTTCGCAGTGGAACTGCGCGATTTCGGTGCCGAGCGGCTTGTCGCTCATCGACTCGATGCGCTTCGCCGTATCGATCGACTTGTTCCAGTCCTTCTCGATCTCGTAGATCGTCAGCAGCGCCCGCTGTGCGCCCAGTGCGTAGTCGCCATCGGCGAGCCGGTGGAAGGCCTCTTCGGCACGATCAAGCAGGCCGGCTTTCAGAAAATCCTGACCGAGTTCGTACAGCGCGTGGTCGCGCTCGTTCACCGGCAGGTCCGTGCGGCTCAGCAGATTCTGGTGCACGCGGATCGCACGGTCCGTTTCACCGCGGCGACGAAACAGGTTGCCGAGCGCGAAGTGCAGCTCGACCGTTTCGGGGTCGAGTTTCGCGACCTCGATGAACGCATCGATCGCCTTGTCCGGTTGTTCGTTCAACAGAAAGTTCAGGCCGCGGAAATACGATCGCGGCAGGTTGGCGCTCTCCGACAGGAGATTCTTCAGGTCATAGCGTGACGCCGCCCAGCCGAGCGCGAACGCCACCGGAATTGCGAGCAACCACCAGAAATCCAGATCCATGCGAAATATCGAAGCAGAGACGAAAACCGCGCGAGGATCGCGCGGCTTCCGTATTAAATGACGGGCGGCATCGGCGGCTGGTCGACGACGGCCGGAGTTTCACGCACCGCGCGCAGGTCGCGCTTCAGGCGTCCGTTCTCGAGACGCAAACGGAAGATGGCCGGCAGCGCGGACAGCAGGCCGGCCAGCAGCCCCACGACGAAGAACGCGAGGCCGATCAGGATCAACGGCGCTTGCCATGCGTAGCCGGCAACGAAATTCAGCGTCGCGGTTTGCGTATTGGCCAGTGCAAGCACCAGCAGCAGCACGAACACCAATACCCGGATCAGCCAGACGATAAACTTCATGTAGCCCTCTCTTTGTTGAGGTTTGCCGTGGCGCGCGACTCCCCTTCGCGGCGCCGAATCGACCCGTATTGTAAAGGAAGCGTTTCCGCGTCACCGCACATCCTGCGGATGCGCGTTGCCACGCAGTCGCCGGAAATGAAAAAAGCGCCCGCAAGGGGCGCTTTTTTCTTCAGCCTTCGCCGGATGGATTCCGGGCAAGCCGAACGACGTTCAACGCTCGTCGTCCGGATCATCAGCTTTCAGCGGCTCGCCGGCGCGGCCGTCGACGCGTTCACGCAATTCCTTGCCGGGCTTGAAGTGAGGCACGAACTTCTCGGGCACCTGCACTTTCTCCCCCGACTTCGGGTTGCGTCCGACGCGCGCCGGGCGACGGTTGAGGCCGAAGCTGCCGAAACCCCGAATTTCGATGCGATGCCCTTTCGACAGGGCGTCGGACATCGCATCGAGCATCGTTTTCACCGCGAAATCCGCATCCTTGAGGACAAGTTGCGGAAATCGCAGTGCCAGCTGCGCGACCAACTCGGATTTGGTCATACTTCAGCAGACCTCGTGAGGCTTACTGGTTCTGGCCGTCGAGCTTCGCCTTCAGCAGCGCGCCGAGGTTGGTCGTACCGGTCGCAGCAGCGCTGGTGTCCGACTGCAGGCCGCGGATCGCTTCCTGTTGTTCAGCCGAATCCTTTGCCTTGATCGACAGGTTGATGCCACGCGACTTGCGATCGATGTTGATCACCATCGCGTTGACCTTGTCGCCTTCCTTCAGCACGTTGCGTGCGTCTTCGACGCGATCCTGCGAGATTTCCGATGCACGCAGGTAGCCTTCGATGTCGCCCGTCAGCGTGATGACAGCGCCCTTCGCATCGACCGACTTCACCACGCCGTCGACGATCGAACCCTTGTCGTTCATTGCAACGTAGTTGCTGAACGGGTCGCCTTCGAGCTGCTTGATGCCGAGCGAAATACGCTCCTTCTCGACGTCGATGCCAAGCACGATTGCTTCGACTTCGTCGCCCTTCTTGTACTTGCGAACGGCTTCTTCGCCGGCTTCGCTCCACGACAGGTCCGACAGGTGGACCAGGCCGTCGATGCCGCCCGGCAGACCGATGAACACGCCGAAGTCGGTGATCGACTTGATTGCGCCCGTGATCTTGTCGCCCTTCTTGAAGTTGCGGCTGAAGTCATCCCACGGATTCGGCTTGCACTGCTTCATGCCGAGGCTGATACGACGGCGGTCTTCGTCGATCTCGAGGACCATGACTTCGACTTCGTCGCCCAGCTGGACAACCTTCGACGGAGCAACGTTCTTGTTGGTCCAGTCCATTTCCGACACGTGGACGAGGCCTTCGATGCCCGATTCCACTTCGACGAATGCGCCGTAGTCGGTGATGTTCGTGACCTTGCCGAACAGGCGCGTGCCCGACGGGTAACGGCGCGAGATGCCTTCCCACGGATCGTCGCCCAGTTGCTTGATGCCCAGCGAGACGCGGTTCTTCTCCTGGTCGAACTTGAGGATCTTCGCGGTGACTTCCTGGCCAACCGACAGGACTTCGCTCGGGTGACGCACACGACGCCATGCGATGTCGGTGATGTGCAGCAGGCCGTCGATGCCGCCGAGGTCGACGAACGCGCCGTAGTCGGTGATGTTCTTGACCACGCCGTTGACGATCGCGCCTTCCTTCAGCGTCTCGAGCAGCTTCGCGCGCTCTTCGCCTTGGGTCGCTTCGATCACTGCACGACGCGACAGCACGACGTTGTTACGCTTGCGATCGAGCTTGATCACGCGGAACTCGAGCGTCTTGCCTTCGTACGGGGTCGTGTCCTTGACCGGACGCGTGTCGACCAGCGAACCCGGCAGGAACGCGCGGATGCCGTTGACCATCACGGTCATGCCGCCCTTCACCTTGCCGGTGATCGTGCCGGTGACGAGTTCGTTGTTGTCGAGGGCCTTTTCCAGCGACAGCCACGATGCAAGGCGCTTCGCCTTGTCGCGCGACAGGATCGTGTCGCCGTAGCCGTTTTCGAGTGCGTCGATGGCGACGGACACGAAATCGCCCGACTGCACCTCAACCTCGCCCTGATCGTTCAGGAATTCCTCGATCGGAATGTAAGCCTCGGACTTCAGGCCTGCATTGACGACCACGAAGTTGTGGTCGACGCGCACGACTTCGGCGGAAATCACTTCGCCGGCGCGCATGTCTTGACGGGTCAGCGACTCTTCGAACAGAGCCGCAAAGGATTCGGTATTCGGGGTGGAGGTTTGCAGGTCGGACATAAAAATCTGATTGTGCATGGATCGCTGTGCCACGCCGGCCGGAATGGCAGGCTGAAAGGGCCAGATCGAAGTCCACACGGGGTTAAGGGTTCAAAACACGCTCCGCGCTTACGCGCGGAGCACCTACTGCTGCCCGCCTTCTCAGGCGGGCTGGCCCAGCGCCCGGTACCACTGCAGCACCTGGTCGACCGCTTCATCGACCGAAAGCGCCGACGTATCGAGCAGCTTGGCATCTGCCGCAGGCTTCAGCGGCGCGGCGGCGCGATTACTGTCGCGCGCGTCACGTTCACGAAGATCCCGGAGCAAGTTATCTATATTAGCAGAAAAACCTTTTTGCATCAATTGCTTATGCCGCCTGGTCGCGCGCGCCTCGGCGCTGGCCGTCAGAAACACCTTCAGCACGGCGTCCGGGAAGATCACGGTGCCCATGTCACGCCCGTCGGCGACGAGGCCCGGTGTCTTGCGAAACGCGCGCTGGCGCGCGACGAGCGCGGCACGCACCGGCCCGTGCACGGCAATCGCCGACGCGCGATTGCCGACCGCTTCGGCACGGATATCGTTCGACACGTCGACGCCATCGAGCTGCGCGCAGCCCTCGCGGAACGTGATGTGAAGATCGTCGATCAGCTTCACGAGCGCGTCGATGTCCTCCGCCGCGATGCCGTAGCGCACGCTCGCGAGCGCCGCTAGACGGTATAGCGCACCACTGTCGAGCAGGTGGAAACCGAGATGCGCGGCGACGAGCGCGGCGACGGTCCCCTTGCCGGAAGCAGTCGGGCCGTCGATCGTGATGACGGGGGTCGGGTGAAAGGGTCGGGTCGATTTCATCGGGTCAGTCGGGTCAGGCCTTGGCGAGCGCGGCGAAGCGGTCGAAATAGTCGGGGAACGTCTTGCCGACGCACTTCGGATCGTTGATCCGCACGGGCACGCCGCCTAGGCTGACAAGCGAGAAGCACATCGCCATCCGGTGATCGTCGTACGTGTCGATCGCGGCGTTCGGCGTGAGTTGCTGCGGCGGCGTGACGACCAGATAGTCGGGGCCTTCCTCGACGATCGCGCCGACCTTGCGCAGTTCGGTCGCCATCGCGGCGATGCGGTCGGTTTCCTTCACGCGCCAGCTCGCGATGTTGCGCAGCGTGCTGGTGCCGCTCGCGAACAGCGCCGCAACCGCGATGGTCATCGCCGCGTCCGGAATCAGGTTGAAGTCCATGTCGATCGGCTCGAGCTTGCCGTGGTCGTGGCCGATGCCGCGCACCTCGATCCAGTCGTCGCCCATCGACACGTTTGCGCCCATCTGCATCAGCGCGTTCGCGAAGCCGACGTCGCCCTGAATGCTCGCACGCCCCACGCCCTCGACGCGCAACGGACCGCCGCCGAGCGCGCCGGCCGCGAGGAAGTACGAGGCCGAGGACGCGTCGCCCTCAACCATGATGCGCCCCGGCGAACGGTAGCGGACGCCGGCCGGCACGACGAAGCGCTGCCAGCCATCGCGCTCGATGGTCACGCCGAAGCGCTCCATCAACCGGATCGTGATGTCGATGTACGGCTTCGAAATCAGTTCGCCGTCGACTTCGACGACGATCCTGCCATCCTTCGCCTTCACGAGCGGCAGCGCCATCAGCAGCGCGGTGAGGAACTGGCTCGACACGTCGCCGCGCACGCGGATCGGCGCGTCGACCGTGATTGCCGCAGGCTTGATCCGCAGCGGCGGAAAACCTTCGTTCTGCTCGTAGTCGATCTGCGCGCCGATCTGCCGCAGGCCGTCGACGAGGTCGCCGATCGGCCGCTCGTGCATGCGCGGCACGCCATGCACGCGATAGTCGCCACCGTTGACCGCGAGCGCCGCCGTCAACGGCCGCACCGCCGTGCCCGCATTGCCGAGGAACAGGTCGGCCGTCTTCGCCGTGAACGCACCGCGCGTGCCGGTGACGACACAGGTGTCGCCCTCGCGCACGAGTTTCACACCGAGCTTGCCGAGCGCATCGAGCATCACGCGCGTGTCGTCGGAATCCAGCAGGTTGGTGATCGTCGTGTCGCCTTCGGCAAGCGCCGCGAGCAGCAGCACGCGGTTCGAGATGCTCTTCGAGCCGGGCAGGCGCACGGTGCCCGAAGCGCTGGAATACGGGCCGAGATCGAGATAGTCCATGAGAATCGTCCTGTTATTTCTTGACCGGTTCGGCAGCGGGCTGCGCGCCGCGCTCCTGCCATGCCTTGCGTGCGGCGCGCGAGCGCGTGAACACGGCTTCGAGCGCCGCGCCGTCACCGGCGTCGATCGCCGCACGCAGACGTGCGAGCACGCGCGTGTAGCCGTCGAGTTCGTCGAGCAGCGCCGCGCGATTCGCGACGCATACGTCGCGCCACATTTCCGGGCTCGATGCCGCGATTCGCGTGAAGTCGCGGAAGCCGCCCGCCGCGTACGAGAATTTCAGTTCGGCATCCGCCTCGCCGAGGATCTGCTCGACGAGCGCGAACGACAGCACGTGCGGCAGATGACTGATCGACGCGAACACGCGATCGTGCTGCTCGGTACTCATCGTGCGCACGTCGGCGCCGGTTGCCCGCCACATCGCGTCGATCCGCGCGACCGATGCGGACGCGTTCTCCGGCAGCGGGCACAGCACGACGTTGCGGCCGACGTACAGATCCGGCAGCGCGGCTTCGACGCCACTCGATTCGCGCCCGGCGATCGGGTGCCCCGGCACGAACTGCGCGATCCGCGCACCGAGCGCTTCGCGCGCGGCCGCGACGACGTCGGACTTGGTACTGCCCGCGTCGGTGACGATCGTCGCGGCGTCGAGCCACGGTGCGATGCGCACGAGCAACGGGCCCGTTTGCGCGACGGGCGCGGCCAGCAGCACGAGATCGGCGCCGGCGAGCGCGTCGCGCAGTTGCGCATCGTCGTCGAGCGCTGCCGCGCGATCGATCACGCCGAGTGCCAGCGCGCGCTCGACCGACGCACGTGAACGGCCGACGCCGACGACTTCGCCCGCGCCGCCCGGCGCGCGCTCGCGCAGTGCGCGCGCCAGCGATCCGCCGATCAGGCCGACGCCGAAGATGACAAGTTTGTTGAATGCAAAGCCTGACACGACAAGAGCCAAGTGACGCGCGCGAAACGATGCCCCGCGCGCGGAAGTCCAGATCCTGGGCAACGGGCCCGCACCCGGCGCGACCTGCACCGGATACCGCCCGAGCCCGCCTTCGGCAGTGCCGCCCGGCCTGCCCTGCCCGCTTCGCCGCGCCGCCCGCGCGGTGCGGGCGACGGGCCGCTGCGCGTCAGCGCGCGCGCGGATATGAACCGAGTATCTTCAGGAACGCAGCCTTCTGGCCGAGCTCCGCGAGCGCGGCGGCCACGGCCGCCTCGTCCCGGTGCCCTTCGATGTCGATGTAGAAGTAATACTCCCACGTGCCGACGCGCGCCGGACGCGACTCGAAGCGCGTCATCGACACGCCGTGCCGCGCGAGCGGCTCGAGCAGCTTGAACACGGCGCCCGGCTCGTTCTTCACCGATACGATCAGCGAGGTCTGGTCGTGACCGCTCTGCCCGGTAGGCTGCTTGCCGATGATCACGAAGCGCGTGCGGTTGTGCGGATCGTCCTGAATCAGCGAGAACACGATCTGCAGCCCGTAGTGCGCGGCCGCGCGGTCGCCCGCGATCGCCGCGACGCTCGGGTCGGCCGCCGCGAGACGCGCGGCTTCCGCGTTGCTCGATACCGCTTGCCGCTCGAGCTGTGGCGCGTTCGCGGCAAGCCACTGCTGGCATTGCGCGAGCGCCTGCGCATGCGCGCAGACGCGCGTCACGCCGTCGAGCGTGCCGCTCTGCGTGAGCAGGTTGTGATGGATCGGCAGCGCGAGTTCGCCGCTGATCAGCAACTGCGTCTGCAGCAGCAGGTCGAGCGTGCGCGACACCGCGCCTTCGGTCGAATTCTCGACGGGCGCGATGCCGAATGCGGACGCGCCTGCCTCGACCGAGCGGAACACTTCGTCGATCGACGGGCACGGCAGTCCTTCGATCGACTGGCCGAAATACTCGAACATCGCCTGTTCGCTATACGTGCCGACCGGCCCGAGGAACGCGACGTGGATCGTCTGCTCGAGCGCCCGGCTCGCAGCCATGATCTCGCGCCAGATGGCGCTGATGTGCTCGCTTGCGAGCGGCCCCGCGCTCATGTCCTGCAGGCGCGCGATCACCTGCAGCTCGCGCTCCGGCCGGAACACCGGCGCGTTGAAGTGCTTCTTGACCTCGCCCACCTCGAGCGCCACAGCGGCGCGCTGGTTGAGGAGCGCGATCAACTGCGCGTCGATCGCATCGATGCGGTCGCGCAGCGGTTTCAGGCGGGAATTCAGTTCGTCGTCCATGCGTAGTTGCCGTGCTGTTTGAACAGCGTCGCGGTCAGGCGCCGCGCTGCTCGAAGTCCTTCATGTACTCGACGAGCGCCTTGACGCCCTCGAGCGGCACCGCGTTGTAGATCGACGCCCGCATGCCGCCGACGGACTTGTGGCCCTTCAGCTGCAGCAGCCCGCGCGCCTTTGCGCCGGCAAGGAAGTCTTCATTGCGCGTTTCGTCGGCCAGGAAAAAGGGCACGTTCATTCGCGAACGCACCGCCGGCTCGACCTTGTTCAGATAGAAGCTGCTCGCATCGATCGTGTCGTAGAGCAGCTTCGCCTTCTCGATATTGCGGGCCTCGATCGCCTCGAGGCCGCCCAGCCGCTTCAGCCACTGGAACACGAGGCCCGCGATGTAGATCGCATAGGTGGGCGGCGTGTTGTACAGCGAGTTGTTCTCGGCGACGGTCTTCCATTCGAAGGCGGACGGGCAGATCGACAGCGCGCGATCGAGCAGATCCTCGCGAACGATCACGACTGTCACGCCGGCCATCCCGATGTTCTTCTGCGCGCCACCGAACAGCACGCCGTATTTCGCGACGTCCATCGGGCGCGACAGGATATGCGACGACACATCCGCGACGAGCGGCACGTCGCCGAGGTCGGGAATCTCGAACGTCTCGACCCCGTCGATCGTCTCGTTCGTGCACAGATGCACGTAGGCCGGATCGTCCGACAGTTGCCAGTCGGCGCGGGCAGGCGCACGCGTGAAACCGTCCGCCGTCTTGCCGGATGCGGCCAGATGCGGCGTGCCGTATTTCTTCGCTTCGTTGAACGACTTCTGCGACCACGAGCCCGTCACGACGAAGTCGGCGGTCTTGCGCGAACCGAGCAGGTTCATCGGCACGATCGCGTTTTCGGCAATGCCGCCGCCCTGCAGGAACAGGATCCGGTGGCTGGCCGGCACATCGAGCAGTTCCCGCAGATCGGTCAGCGCCGCCTCGTGGATCGACATGAACTCCTTGCCGCGATGGCTCATCTCCATCACGCTCATGCCGCTGCCGTGCCAGTCGAGCATTTCGTCGGCGGCCTGCCGCAGCACTTCCTCGGGGAGCGCCGCAGGACCGGCGGAGAAATTAAAGACGCGCATCGTGAAAACCTCGGGAAGGACGCGACCGGCTTGCCGCCGGCAGAAAGAACCGCGCCAGAAAAGGAATGGCCGCTTGCGCTCACGCGCAAACGGCCATTATCGCACTGTCATCAGGCTCCCGCCAAACCCGGCCGAAGGCCGGGCGGCGCGCCCGGACGGCTTACTTGCCCGGCTTGACTGCCGCGACTTCCTTGTCAGCCTGCGCGCGCGTCGCCTGGATCGCTTGCGGCATGTACTTCTGCATCAGGCCGTTGACCACGTCGCGGCCGACCTGATCCTGAACCTGGATGAACTTGCGGCCCGTCGGGCTCTTGTAGAACGTCGTCAGATCCTTGATCTCCGACGTGCTGTAGTACTTCGCGTAGGCGTCGTACTGAGCCGACATCGCGTCGTTCTGGAACTGCTGCGTGCCGAACACCTTGCCTGCGCCGTCGACCAGCTTCGGTACCGCGTTCTTCTGCAGCGTCGGAACGGCTGCCTGCTTCTGCTTGTCGTTCAGCGTCTTGTTTTCCGACAGCGCGTCCGACAGGATTGCCGGCACGAGCTGCTTTGCCTGCATCTCGGCGCTGTTGCCGATAGCCGACACGAGCTTCGGCGCGTCGATCGCGTCGAGCAGATCCTTGATCGCCGCCTTCTTGTCGGCGTCGATCGGCGCAGCTGCCGCGGTTGCAGCCGGTGCGGAATTCGACAGCGCTTGCGCCATCGCGAACGTCGGCACCAGTGCAGCCAGCAGAACCAGTTGCTTGAATTGCTTTTGCATCATCACTCCCTTTTGGAAATATGAATGGTTGCTCGCCGACCGCGGCGCCTGGCGCCCGCGGTGGCTCGAATCTCATCCGTTCTTCAGGCTTCGCCGTCCGACGCCTCGTCGGCCTCGCCATCGCCCTCTTCGGCTTCCGCGATCTGCTGCAGGCCGGAGAGCTTGGTACCTTCATCGAGACTGATGAGTGTAACACCTTGCGTAGCACGCCCCATCTCGCGAATCTCGGACACACGGGTACGAATCAACACGCCTGCCGTGGTAATCAGCATGATCTGATCCTCGGCGTCGACGAGCGTCGCAGCCACGACCTTGCCGTTACGCTCGGACGTCTGGATCGCGATCATCCCCTTCGTGCCGCGGCCGTGACGCGTGTACTCGGTGATCGGCGTGCGCTTGCCGTAGCCGTTCTCGGTCGCGGTGAGCACGGTCTGCTCTTCGCTGCCCGCGACCAGCAGCGCGATGACCTGCTGCCCGTCCTCGAGCTGCATGCCGCGCACGCCGCGCGCCTCGCGCCCCATCGGGCGCACGTCGTTCTCGTCGAAGCGCACGGCCTTGCCGGCATCCGAGAACAGCATCACGTCGTGCGCGCCGTCGGTGATCGACGCGCCGATCAGGAAGTCGCCGTCGTCGAGACCGACCGCGATGATGCCCTTCTTCATCGGGCGGCTGAATGCCTCGAGCGGCGTCTTCTTCACGGTGCCGAGCGACGTTGCCATGAAGATGAACTTGTCGGCCGAGAATTCCTTGACCGGCAGCACGACGTTGATCTTCTCGCCGTCCTGCAGCGGGAACATGTTGACGATCGGACGGCCGCGCGAGTTGCGCGAGCCCTGCGGCACTTCATAGACCTTGACCCAGTACACGCGGCCGCGGTTCGAGAAGCACAGGATGTAGTCGTGCGTATTCGCGATGAACAGCGTCTCGATCCAGTCGTCTTCCTTCATCTGCGTCGCCTGCTTGCCGCGACCGCCGCGCTTCTGCGCACGGTACTCCGACAGCGGCTGCGACTTCACGTAACCCGCGTGCGACATCGTGACGACCATGTCCTGCGGCGTGATCAGGTCTTCCGTATTCAGCTCGGTCGCGTTCAGCTCGATCTTCGAGCGGCGCGCGTCGCCGAATTCGGCCTTCACCGTCGTCAGCTCTTCGCCGATCATCGTCGTGATCCGCTCGGGGCGCGCGAGGATGTCCAGCAGGTCGGCGATCTGCGCCATCACTTCGCGGTACTCGCCGATGATCTTGTCCTGCTCGAGGCCCGTCAGGCGTTGCAGACGCATCTGCAGGATTTCCTGGGCCTGCGTGTCGGACAGCTTGTACAGTCCGTCGCCCTGCATCCCGAACGCCGGGTTCAGGCCTTCCGGACGATACGCGGAGCGGCCGCCGGCCGCTGCGTTCTCGCTCTCGGCGCGCGTGAGCATCTCGCGCACGAGCGACGAATCCCACGGCTTCGCCATCAACTCCGCTTTCGCGATCGGCGGCGTCGGCGCCGCCTTGATGATCGCGATGAACTCGTCGATGTTCGCGAGCGCGACCGCGAGACCTTCGAGCACGTGGCCGCGCTCGCGGGCCTTGCGCAGTTCGTAGATCGTGCGGCGCGTCAGCACTTCGCGTCGATGCGACAGGAAGCACTGCAGGATTTCCTTCAGGTTCAGCAGCTTCGGCTGACCGTCGACCAGCGCAACCATGTTCATGCCGAACGTGTCCTGCAGCTGCGTCGCCTTGTACAGGTTGTTCAGCACCACTTCGGGCACTTCGCCGCGCTTCAGCTCGATCACGACGCGCATGCCGCTCTTGTCGGACTCGTCGCGAATGTCGGAGATGCCTTCGAGCTTCTTCTCGTTGACGAGCTCGGCGATGCGCTCGAGCAGCGAGCGCTTGTTCACCTGGTACGGCAGTTCGTCGACGATGATCGCCATCCGCTGGCCGCGGTCGATCTCCTCGAAGTGCGTGGCCGCGCGCATCACGACGCGGCCGCGGCCGGTGCGATAGCCATCGCGCACGCCGGCGACGCCGTAGATGATGCCGGCCGTCGGGAAGTCCGGCGCCGGGATGATCTCGATCAGCTCGTCGATCGTCGCCTCGGGGTTGTTCAGCAGGTGCTGACAAGCGTCGACGACTTCGTTCAGGTTGTGCGGCGGGATGTTGGTCGCCATGCCGACCGCGATGCCCGACGAGCCGTTGATCAGCAGGTTCGGAATGCGCGACGGCAGGACCGACGGCTGCGTCTCGTTGCCGTCGTAGTTCGGCTCGAAGTCGACCGTTTCCTTGTCGATGTCGGCGAGCAGTTCGTGACCGATCTTCGCCATGCGAATTTCGGTGTAACGCATCGCCGCGGCATTGTCGCCATCGATCGAGCCGAAGTTGCCCTGTCCGTCGATCAGCATGTAGCGCAGCGAGAAGTCCTGCGCCATCCGCACGATCGTGTCGTACACCGCGGTATCGCCGTGAGGGTGATACTTACCGATCACGTCACCAACGATACGCGCCGATTTCTTGTACGCGCGGTTCCAGTCGTTGTTCAGTTCGTGCATCGCGAACAACACGCGCCGGTGCACGGGTTTCAGGCCATCGCGGACATCCGGGAGGGCACGTCCGACGATCACGCTCATCGCGTAATCGAGATACGAACGGCGCATTTCCTCCTCTAGGGAGGTGGGCAGGGTCTCTTTGGCGAATTGATCCATGTATCCGTATCGTTTCGGAGCGAAGACGGCGAACGCCTTTCGCGTGGGCGCTGCATGCGCAACGCAACGCGAGATTCTAACATGCGCCCATCGGCCGCCAATTCGCCACCCCCTCTATATGTAAACAGCAAAAATCGTGGCCACGGCGGCGACACCCAGAGCCGACCACGATCGCGCCCCTTCTTGGGATCAGGCCCCGCGAATCCGTGTCACGTCCACCAGTAAACACTCGCGGCCTTTCGCGCAATTTCGCGGACACACCCTTGACAATCTCTAAAAGTTGCGGCAGGTCGGTGTTGCGCATGCACCACAAAGTTGGAGCGATCTTGGGGTGGGGAGGATTTTTTTTCGTAGGAAGGGAACGATATGGCAAAATGCCAACGCACTGAAAGTTAGACGCTGCTCGAAGTCTACACAGAGCGGTGCCGCGTTTTTTGTGCCGCACCAATGTTATACTTCGAGCAATGTATGACTTGTCACCGTCAACAAGCTCGCAGTAAACCTGCGGTAATCTCAATTTCGAGAGGAGAAATATGAATAAACTTTCAAAGCTCGCGTTCATTGCAGCTACCGCAGTTATGGCTGCATCCGCTTCGGCACAGTCGGTGCCGGCGTCGCGTCAAGCCGTCAACGACAACTGGGTGAACGGCACGGGCGAATGGGTGTGGATGAACGGCACGAACGAGCTCTGCTGGCGTGACGCGTTCTGGACGCCGGCCACCGCCAACGCGAAATGCGATGGCGCACTGGTCGCCCAGGCACCGCAGCCGCCGGTCGCTCCGGTCGCTCCGGCCATCACGAGCCAGAAGATCACGTACCAGGCCGACGCACTGTTCGACTTCGACAAGGCAACGCTCAAGCCGCTCGGCAAGCAGAAGCTGGACGAGCTGGCAGCGAAGATCGAAGGCATGAACACGGAAGTGGTCGTCGCTACGGGCTACACGGACCGCATCGGTTCGGACAAGTACAACGACCGTCTGTCGCTGCGCCGTGCGCAAGCAGTCAAGTCGTACCTGGTCAGCAAGGGTGTCCCGGCCAACAAGATCTACACGGAAGGCAAGGGCAAGCGCAACCCGGTCACGACCGGCTGCAACCAGAAGAACCGCAAGCAACTGATCGCCTGCCTCGCACCGGACCGCCGCGTGGAAGTCGAAGTGGTCGGTACGCAAGAAGTCCAGAAGACGACCGTTCCGGCGCAGTAAGCCGCGGTTTTCGACTGCTTCAAAGCCCCGCTCCGGCGGGGCTTTTTCTTTGATGCCGGCCCAGGCCCCCGTCACTTCGCCGCTCGCCCGCATCTTATATACTCGGGGCTGACGCACCGTCGTACCGCCCTCCTCCTGTAGCCCGTTTGCCGACATGACCAACGCCGATCCGCACGAACTCCAGAAATTCAGCGACCTCGCCCATCGGTGGTGGGACCCGAACGCCGAATTCAAGCCTCTGCATGACCTGAACCCGGTCCGGCTCGGCTGGATCGATTCGCATGCGCACCTCGCCGGCAAGCGCGCGCTCGATGTTGGCTGCGGCGGCGGCATCCTGTCCGAATCGATGGCCGGGCTCGGCGCACAGGTGAAAGGCATCGACCTGTCGACCGAAGCGCTCGGCGTCGCCGACCTGCACAGCCTCGAAAGCGGCATCATGGTCGACTATGAGGCAATCGCCGCCGAAGCGATCGCCGAACGCGAACCGGGCACCTACGACGTCGTCACGTGCATGGAGATGCTCGAGCACGTGCCGTCGCCGGCCGGCGTCGTCGCCGCGTGCGCGACGCTCGTGAAGCCGGGCGGCTGGGTGTTCTTCTCGACGCTGAATCGCAACCTGAAGTCGTACCTGTTCGCGGTGATCGGCGCGGAGTACATCGCACAGATGCTGCCGAAGGGCACCCACGACTACGCGCGCTTCATCCGCCCGTCGGAACTGGCGAGCTTCGTGCGCGGGACCGATCTGCACATCGTGGAGATCAAGGGCATTACCTATCACCCGATCGGCAAGCGCTTCGCGCTGTCGAACGACACCGACATCAACTATCTGGTCGCGTGCCGCCGCGGCGTGTGACCTTCCGACCGGCATGACGACTCCCCTTTCGACCGAGCGAACCGCGCTCGACGAGCCGCGCCTGCTGCACTGCGATGCCGTATTGTTCGATCTCGACGGCACGCTCGCAGACACCGCGCCCGATCTGGCCGCCGCCGTCAACAAGATGCAGCGCGTACGCGGCCTGCCCGAAACGCCGCTCGACGTGCTGCGGCCGCTGGCATCGGCCGGTGCGCGCGGACTGCTCGGCGGCGCATTCGGTATCGACCCGCAATCGCCCGACTACGATGCGATGCGCGACGAGTTCCTCGTCAATTATGCGACGGACATCTGTGTGCACACGGTGCTGTTCCCCGGCATCGGCGACGTACTCGACGAACTCGATGCGCGCGGCGTGCGCTGGGGCATCGTCACCAACAAGGCGATGCGCCTCACTACACCGCTTGCCGACCTGCTCGGCCTTGCGCCACGCGCGGCCTGCATCGTCGGGGGCGACACAACGCCGCATCCGAAACCGCATCCGGCCCCGCTGCTGCATGCTGCCGGACAAATGACGCTCGCACCGGAGCGAATCGTCTATGTCGGCGACGATCTTCGCGACATCCAAGCCGGCAGCGCGGCAGGCATGGCGACAGTCGCGGCCGCGTACGGCTACTGCGGCGACGGCGCCGCGCCGGCTGACTGGCAAGCGCAGCATCTCGTCGGCTCGACGCAGGAACTGCGCAAACTGCTACGCGATGTTGGGCTATAATGATTGATCTTATCCGCGGGGGCGACCTGGTTTCGACAGGGGTTGTGAAGCGGCTAGGGCATGTCGAGGACCCGTCACCTCGTTAATCAATGGGAAAATCGTAACTGCAAACGACGATACGTTCGCACTGGCAGCCTAACGGCCGCCGTCCTCTGCCTAGTTCACTGACGGGCTAGTGTCGCAAGACCGGTAGCAATACCGCCAGAGGTCATTTACGTCAGTTAAGCCCTGTCGGCGTCGCGACGCCAGGGTCGAAAACCTAGCGAATCGCCGTAGTGCAGCGTGTTCGTCCGCGTCGCTGCGGTTAAATCAAATGACTGAACTAAACATGTAGAACTAGTCGTGGAGCGCTTCTGGACGCGGGTTCGATTCCCGCCGCCTCCACCAAATTCCGCGCTTGACGCACGAACCCCGCACGACGCGAGTCTGCGGGGTTTTTTGTTGCCTGCCGGTGAAGCCATACGTCCCGCGCCTTCCAAAAAAGCGCCCAGCCCCGGACGGGCCGGGCGGAATGCCGCCGGTGTACCGGCGACAGGAGGTGACGGATGTCCGGTCTCGCCCACACGGCGATCGAGCGCGCCGGACGGCACGCCGCCCGGCACCGCGACCGGCGGCGCGACGTGTCGTCGCACCCGCCCCGCGGCGTCATCGGGCGATGCGCGGCTTAGCTGCCGCGATACAGCGACTTCATTTCTTCGGAGCTGGCCGGACGCACGCCGATCGCACGCGAGCCCGACGCCGATGCGCCCTGCACCTGCGCGCCGTAACCGCTGACGTCGACGCCTTGCGCCTGGGCGAGTGCGCTACGCTGCTGCTCGGCGACGCGGGCAGTAGCAGCTTGGATGGCTTCCGGATAGTGCGGATCCTCGCCGCGGGCGGTGTTGTAACCGGCCTGCTGGAGCTGAACCAGTTCGGCGCGCACCTGTGCGCGGGTGAGTGCCGAACCGGACTGCGCGAACGACACGACCGGGGCAACGAGAGCGGCAGCAACGACAACGGCTTGAACGAGCGACTTCATGATGACCTACCTCCAGATTTGTCTGATTTCGCGGTGAACACCCGTTCATCGCTGACAAACCGAAGTTTATGTAGGCGTATGCTTAAGAATAAGGCAGGTTTCTGGAAGACATTCTTCCTGAATCACGGGTTAACCCTATATTCACGAATCCGGCACCCACTCGATCCTTTGAGGGATGCTCATACCGAACGACAACGTGCCGCAAAAAACACGGGCCCCGCGAAGCAGCAAGCTTCGCGGGGCCCGAGATAGCCGCCCGACCCCGTGCGGTTATCGGCAACACGGCACGCGGCAGCCGCGATGCCGCGCGCGGACGCAGGCTTACTGGGTGTCCATCGGACACTTCAGGTTGCAACCGTTCGGGTCGCCCATATCGCCCTTGCGGCGCAACGCCGACTTCTTGCTGCTCTGATATTTCTGCGACGGTGCCGACGCCGCGAACGGCATCTGCGGATGCTCGTTCAGGCGGAACTGTTCGCTCAGGATGCCGCCGGGCACACCCGGGGAATTCTGCGCAAACGCAAACGGCGAAACAGCGACCAGAAGCCCCGCGGTCAACGCTGCCGCGGAGAGGGGAACAGGAAATTTCATGGCGGGATGACGCCTGAACGGCGTGCTTGTTGGAACGTTGATCAAGCGGCAAGCGTAGCGCAAATCCCCCACTGCTGCAGCGCGGTTCATACGCGTTCGCGTTACCGTGCGTTGCCGTCCGCCCCCCCTGCCCCGGCAGTGCCCGCGAGCCCCGTCGCGATGCCCGTCAGCGTCCCGCACGCGGTCGGATCGTAGCCGTCGAGATGCGCAACGCGCTCGACGAAGCGCGCATCGCGCAGCAAGGCCAGCACGCCCGCAAGCGGGCGCGAGTCGAGCCGCGCGCGTTCGCATGCGAAGTAATAGTCCTCGTCGACGACCGGGATGAAATCGAGTCCGAAATGATGGGCGGCCGGCTCGACGCCGAAGCCGAGATCGGCCATCCCGCTCGCGACGAAGGCGGCGATCGCCGAGTGCGTGAGTTCGGCCGACGCATAGCCGTCGATACGCTCGGGATCGATGCCGATCGCGCGCAACGCGAGATCGAGCAGCATCCGCGTGCCCGACCCCGGCTGCCGGTTGACGAAGCGGATGTCGTTGCGGGCGAGATCGGCGAGCCCGCGGACCTGCTTCGGGTTGCCGCGCGGCACGAACAGCCCCTGCTGGCGACGCGTCAGATGAATCAGCACGTGACGCGTGTCGTCGAGCCACGGCCGGTAGATCTGCGCGCACTGCTCGCGGAACGCACCGCGCGGCAGATGGAACCCGGCCAGTTCACATTCGCCGCGCGCGAGCGCCTGCACGGCCTCGACGCTCTCCCGATACTTGATGTCGACGGCTGCCTGCGTATCGACGAGCGCGGACACGAGCGTCGCGACCGCATAGCCGTGCGATGCGTGGATGCGCACGGCGCCATCGCGCTGCGCGAGCCGCCGGTTCAGGTCGCTCGCCACCTCGGCCGCCAGCGCACGCAGGTTCCCGTCGAGACGGCTGCGCGCGAGCCGCTGCGCATCGACGACCGCCTGCCCCAGCTCCGACAGCGTCGACCCCTTGCCGCGTGCGGTTTCGATCAACTCGCCGCCGACGCACGACTCCAGCGCCCGCAGCATGCCCCATGCGTGCCGATACGACAGCCCTTTGGCCTGCGCAGCCTGCGCGATGCTGCCCGTATCGGCCACGAGTTCCAGCAATGGCGCGACGTCCGACAGGCTCGCGGTACGGCCCTCTGTGTCGCGTACGGTCAGATACGCGTCGCATTCGACTCGAATCAATTATGTACTCCGATTTCCTATTGCGACTGCGAAATCTTCCGCTTATCGTTGTCTAAAATCAATCAGAGCGAAGTCCCATTGCGCACTATATGCATTCTGAGCGCATATGAGACTTTGGAGGAGCATAACCGATGTCCCCGAATTCCCCTGCGCCCGACGCGCTCGTCGAGCGCCATGCGCGCGGCGGCCGCTCGCTGGTCGCGATCCTGCACGCGATCCAGGACGACGTGGGCTACGTGCCGTCTGGCTGCGTCGCGCCGCTCGCGAAGGCACTGAACCTGTCGCGCGCGGAAGTGCACGGCGTGCTCACCTACTATCACCACTTCCGCACTGCGCCGCCCGCGCGCGTGACGATCCAGATGTGCCGCGCCGAAGCGTGTCGCAGCATGGGGGGCGAAGCGCTGGCCGCGCACGTGGAGTCGCGCACGGGTTGCCGGTTCGACGCGGCGCACGGCGACGGTGCCGATACGCACGCACCGGGCGACGTCGCGCTCGAATCGGTCTACTGCCTCGGGCTGTGCGCACAATCGCCGTCGATGACGGTCAACGGCGTGCTGCACGCAAAGGTCACGCCGGAGAAATTCGACGCACTGCTTGCCGACGCAGCCGCCCATACCCCGGAGGCCGCATGACGACCCGCATCTACGTTCCGCGCGATTCGTCCGCGCTGGCGCTCGGCGCCGACGCCCTCGCCACCGCGATCGCGGCGGAAGCCGAACGGCGCGGCGTCGCGATCGAACTGATCCGCAACGGTTCGCGCGGGTTGCTGTGGCTCGAGCCGCTCGTCGAGGTCGGCACGGCCGCCGGACGCGTCGGCTACGCGAACCTGTCGGCCGCCGATGTGCCCGCGCTATTCGACGCGAACTGGCTCGACGGCGGCACGCATCCGAGCGGCGTCGGCCTCGTCGATGCACTGCCCTATCTCGCGCGTCAGCAGCGCCTCACGTTCGCGCGCATCGGCCTGACCGATCCGCTGTCGATCGACGACTACCTGAAACACGACGGCCTCGCCGGCCTGAAGAATGCACTCGCGCTCGACGGCGACGCCGCGTGCGAATTGCTGATCGAATCGGGGCTGCGCGGCCGCGGCGGCGCGGCCTTTCCGGCCGGCATCAAGTGGCGCACGGTCCGGCAGGCGAGCGCGGCACAGAAATACATCGTCTGCAACGCGGACGAAGGCGATTCCGGCACGTTCTCCGATCGCCTGATCATGGAATGCGACCCGTACTGCCTGATCGAAGGGATGATCATCGCCGGCATCACGACGGGCGCGACGCTCGGCTACATCTACGTGCGCAGCGAATATCCGCACGCGATCGCGGTGCTCGAAACCGCGATCGAGCGCGCCCGCGAAGCCGGCTGGCTCGGCGAGCACGTGCTCGGCTCCGCGCATGCGTTCGACCTGCACGTCGCGAAGGGCGCCGGCTCGTACGTGTGCGGCGAGGAAACGGCGCTACTCGAATCGCTCGAAGGCAAGCGCGGCGTCGTGCGCGCGAAGCCGCCGCTGCCTGCGCTCGCCGGCCTGTTCGGCCAGCCGACCGTGATCAACAACGTGATCACGCTCGCGACCGCGCCGGTGATCTTCGCGCGCGGCGCCGCGTTCTATCGCGACTACGGGATGGGCCGCTCGCGCGGCACGCTGCCGTTCCAGCTCGCGGGCAACATCCGTCACGGCGGGCTCGTCGAGCTCGCGTTCGGCGTCACGCTGCGCGAGCTGCTGTTCGACTACGGCGGCGGCACGGCAAGCGGCCGGCCCGCACGCGCCGCCCAGGTCGGCGGCCCGCTCGGCACCTATCTGCCCGAACATCAGTGGGACGTGCCGCTCGACTACGAAGCCTATACGGCTATCGGCGCGGTCGTCGGCCACGGCGGCATCGTGCTGCACGACGACACGTCGAATCTCGCGGAGCTCGCCGAATACGCGATGAAGTTCTGTGCGATCGAATCGTGCGGCAAGTGCACGCCGTGCCGGATCGGCTCGACGCGCGGCGTCGAGACGATCGCACGCATTCGCGAAGGCGATACGTCGGAGCGACAGGTCACGCTGCTGCGCGACCTGTGCGACACGATGCTCGCCGGCTCGCTGTGCGCGATGGGCGGGATGACGCCATACCCGGTGCTGTCCGCGCTCGACCATTTCCCCGAAGATTTCGGGCTCGCCGCCGGCAAGCAAGCCGCGTCGGGTCCGGTCAAGGCTGCGGCCTGACCCAGAAGGAGCCCTGCATGTCCCTCGACAAGAACAACGTCCGCCAAGGCGGCTGCGGCTCGGGCCAATGCGCGTGCAAGAGCGCCGCACAGGCGCGCGCATTCGATCCGCTCGACGAAACCGACTACGGCACGCCGCAACGGCATGCCGATACCGATGTCACGCTCGAAATCGACGGCCAGGCCGTGACGGTGCCGGCCGGCACGTCGGTGATGCGCGCTGCGATCGAAGCCGGCGTCAATGTGCCTAAGCTCTGCGCGACCGATTCGCTCGAACCGTTCGGCTCGTGCCGTCTGTGCCTCGTCGAAATCGAAGGCCGGCGCGGCTATCCGGCGTCGTGCACGACGCCCGCCGAAGCCGGGATGAAGGTGCGCACGCAGTCGGACCGGCTGCAGTCGCTGCGCCGCAACGTGATGGAGCTGTATATCTCCGATCATCCGCTCGACTGCCTCACCTGCCCCGCCAACGGCGACTGCGAACTGCAGGACATGGCGGGTGTCGTCGGATTGCGCGAAGTGCGCTACGGCAACGACTGCGCGAATCACCTGCGCGAGCAGAAGGACGAGTCGAACCCGTACTTCACGTACGATCCGTCGAAATGCATCGTGTGCAACCGCTGCGTGCGCGCGTGCGAGGAAACGCAAGGCACGTTTGCGCTGACGATCGCCGCCCGCGGCTTCGAATCGCGCGTCGCCGCCGGCGAAAGCGAATCGTTCATGGCATCGGAGTGCGTATCGTGCGGCGCGTGCGTCGCCGCCTGCCCGACCGCCACGCTGCAGGAAAAGACTGTCGTCCAGCTCGGCCAGGCCGAGCACTCGGTCGTCACGACCTGCGCGTACTGCGGCGTCGGCTGCTCGTTCAAGGCCGAGATGAAGGGCACGCAGGTCGTACGCATGACGCCGCACAAGAACGGTCTCGCAAACGAAGGCCACGCGTGCGTGAAGGGCCGCTTCGCGTGGGGCTACGCAACGCACAAGGACCGCATCACGAAGCCGATGATCCGCGAGAAGATCACCGACCCGTGGCGCGAAGTCAGCTGGGAAGAAGCGCTCACCTACGCGGCGACGCAATTCCGCAAGCTGCAGCAGAAGTACGGCCGCGATTCGATCGGCGGCATCACGTCGTCGCGCTGCACGAACGAGGAAACCTACCTCGTGCAGAAGCTCGTGCGCGCGGCGTTCGGCAACAACAACGTCGACACCTGCGCACGCGTGTGCCATTCGCCGACCGGCTATGGCCTGAAGACGACGCTCGGCGAATCGGCCGGCACGCAGACCTTCGCATCGGTCAGCCACGCCGACGTGATCGTCGTGATGGGCGCGAACCCGACCGACGGCCACCCGGTGTTCGGCTCGCGCATGAAACGGCGCATTCGCGAAGGTGCGAAGCTGATCGTGATCGATCCGCGCCGCATCGACGTGGTCGACGGCCCGCATGTGAAGGCCACGCACCACCTGCAGCTGCGGCCCGGCACCAACGTCGCGATGGTCAACGCGCTCGCGCACGTGATCGTCACCGAAGGGCTCGTCGCCGATGCGTTCGTCGCCGAACGCTGCGAAACGCGTGCGTTCGAGCAATGGCGTGACTTCGTGTCGCGCGCGGAAAACTCGCCGGAAGCGACCGAGGACGTGACGGGCGTGCCGGCTGCACTGGTGCGCGAAGCCGCACGACTCTATGCGACCGGCGGCAACGCCGCGATCTACTACGGCCTCGGCGTGACCGAACACGCACAAGGCTCGACGACGGTGATGGGCATCGCGAACCTCGCGATGGCGACCGGCAACATCGGCCGTGAAGGCGTCGGCGTCAATCCGCTGCGCGGCCAGAACAACGTGCAGGGTTCGTGCGACATGGGCTCGTTCCCGCACGAACTGCCGGGCTACCGCCACATCAGCGACGACGGCGTGCGCGCGCAGTTCGAACAGGCATGGTCGGCCACGCTGCAACCGGAACCGGGCCTGCGCATCCCCAACATGTTCGACGCGGCGCTCGACGGCAGCTTCAAGGGGCTCTACTGCCAGGGCGAGGACATCGTCCAGTCGGATCCGAATACGCAGCATGTCGCCGCCGCGCTGTCGTCGATGGAATGCATCGTCGTGCAGGACATCTTCCTGAACGAGACCGCGAAATACGCGCACGTGCTGCTGCCGGGCTCGACCTTCCTCGAGAAGGACGGCACGTTCACGAACGCGGAGCGCCGCATCTCGCGCGTGCGCAAGGTGATGCCGCCGCTCGCGGGCTACGCGGACTGGGAAGTGACGCTGCTGCTGTCGCAGGCGCTCGGCTACGACATGCACTACACACATCCGTCGGAAATCATGGACGAGATCGCGCGGCTCACGCCGACCTTCTCGGGCGTGTCATACGAGAAGCTCGATGCGCTCGGCAGCATCCAGTGGCCGTGCAACGAACAGGCACCGGACGGCACGCCGACGATGCACATCGACGAGTTCGTGCGTGGCAAGGGCCGCTTCGTGATCACGCAGTTCATTCCGACGCCGGAAAAGGTCACGCAGCGCTATCCGCTGATCCTGACGACGGGCCGCATCCTGTCTCAGTACAACGTCGGTGCGCAGACGCGCCGGACCGAAAACGTCCAGTGGCACGAAGAGGACCGCCTCGAGATCCATCCGCACGACGCGGAGGATCGAGGGATCCGGACCGGAGACTGGGTCGGCATCGAATCGCGGGCAGGCCAGACCGTGCTGCGCGCGCTCGTGTCCGACCGCATGCAGCCGGGTGTGGTGTACACGACGTTCCACTTCCCGGAATCGGGTGCGAACGTGATCACGACGGACAGCTCCGACTGGGCGACGAACTGCCCGGAATACAAGGTGACCGCCGTGCAGGTGATGCCGGTCGCGCAACCGTCCGACTGGCAGCGTGCGTATGCGCGCTTCAATTCGGAGCAGCTCGACCTGCTCGAGCGCCGCGCCGCCACGCCGGCTGCCATGACGACGGGCAAGTGAGGACGCGATGGACAACGGACACCTGATCGACATGGCCAACCAGATCGGCGCTTTCTTCGAATCGATGCCCGATCGCGAAGAAGCGCTGACCGGAATCGCCGAGCATATCCGGCGCTTCTGGGAGCCGCGGATGCGCCGCGCGCTTCTTGCGGCGCTCGACGATCCGTCGAGCGAAGCCGGACAACGCGCCGCGCCGATCGTGCGCGACGCGATCGCCGCGCACCGTGCATCGCTCGTGCCGGCCGCAGCACCCGCCTGAGCGCCCCGCTACGCGGGCAGCGACATGCCCGCGAACCAGCTTTCGCAATGACGCAGCAGCGCGTTCGCGTCGGTAGCGGTGCGACCGCGCGCCGCGATGTAACCGTCGGGCCGCAGCAGGTAGAACGACGGCCTCGAACGGCCGTACGCCTGCACAAGCCCATCCGCCCCATCGCTTTGCGCATCGGCGACGCGCCACGTCCGCACGGCGCCCGGCACGATCCGCTCCAACCCTTGTGCGAGCACCTGCGCATCCGCGGACATCGGCGGCACGTCGTTCGTCTCGCCGGTGTCGGCACTTGCCGGCTCCTCGAGCAGCAGCAGCGTAAAGCTCGCCGGATCGTGCAGATCGTATAGCCGCGCGGTTCCGGGTGCCCTGCCGAGCGGCCCGTCGACCACATGCACGAGCGCATCGGGCGCACGCTCGCCCGCGCGCGGCCCGCCGTCGAGCACGCGTTCGAGCGTGAGCGGGCTTTTCCGGTATTGCACGCCGAGCTCGCTGACGGTGCGCCGCACCGCGTCGCGCACCGGCCCGAACGACACCAGCAGCGGCACGACATGATCGCGCAGCAGCTTCATCGCACCATGATCGGCTTCGACGATCTGCGTGACGAGGCCGGTCTGCCGCAATACGTCGCGCTCGATCGGATGGCGCTCCGCATGATACGTGTCGAGCAGCCGCTCCGGCGTGCCGCCGCCGAGCACGCGCGCGAGCTTCCAGCCGAGATTGAACGCTTCCTGGATACCCGTGTTCATGCCTTGCGCACCCGCCGGGCTGTGAACGTGTGCGGCGTCGCCCGCGAAGAACACGCGCCCATGCCGCAGCCGGTCGACCATCCGGCTGTGCAGGCGGAAATACGACGACCACGCGAGGTCGCTCGGCGCGATCGACGCACCGACGCGGGCGCGCACGATCGCCTCGCATTCCGCGAGCGACGGGGGTGGCGGCGGCGACGCATCGGGCGATACGTCGCCGCCGGGCGGCCGATCGGCGACGAGCCGGTAGCGGCCGCCGCCCATCGGGAAGAGCCCGGCGATGCCTTCGGGCGTCGTGAACAGATGGATCTCCTCGTCCGGCCAGTCGGGAATCGCCGCGAAATCGGCGAGCAGGAAAGTCTGCTCGAACGCATGCCCGGTGAAGCCGAGGCCGAGCAGATGGCGCACCGTGCTGTGCGCGCCGTCGGCGGCGATCAGGTACGACGGCGCGAACACCTGTTCACGCCCATCGGCGCCGCGGATCGTCACGTCGAGCGACGTCCCGCCCGCATCGCACGCCGTCAGCGTGACGCCGCGCTCGACCGTCACGCCGAGCCCGGCCAGGTGCCCGGCGAGCAGCCGCTCGGTGATGCTCTGGTCGAGAAACAGCAAATACGGATAGCGCGTTTGCAACGGATCGAAATCGAGCCGCGCGATCACGCGGCCGTCCGCATGCAACGCGGCCGCATGCGCGCGATGGCCCAGCGCGAGAAACGGTTCGACCGCGCGATGCTGCTCAAGCAGTTCGAGCGTGCGCGCCTGGATGCCGATCGCGCGCGAATACGGCGCGGGCGTGGCTAGCCGGTCGATGATGCGCACCGGCACGCGGGCCCGCGCGAGACTCATCGCCGCGGCAAGGCCGGTCGGGCCTGCGCCGACGATCAGCACGGGCGGGATGTCGAGCAGTGTGTCAGCCATGAGAGCCTCGATGACACGCGATCCTGCAAGTCTACGCCGCTCTGCGTGACGGGGCCATATGCCGACCGGCCGATCCGGGACACCCGCGCGCAGTGTGGGAAAATACGCGCTTTCCGTCAGTTTTCGCGTCATGGATTCCGCATTCGACCGCGCGTATGCCGCGCACCGCGCGGGCCGCCTCGCCGAAGCCGAGCACGGCTATCGCGCCGCGCTCGCCACCAATCCCGCCGACGCCGACGCGCTGCATCTGTTCGGCGTGCTGCGGCACCAGCAGGGCCAGCATGCCGAGGCAGCCGATCTCGTCGGGCGTGCGGTCGAGCTGCGCCCGGGCGACGCCGCGCTGCAACTCAATCTCGGCAACGCGCTGAAGGCGCTCGGCCGGCTCGACGAAGCGGTCGACCGCTTTCGCAACGCGCTGACGCTCGCGCCCGAATTTCCGCTCGCGCACTACAACCTCGGCAATGCGTATGCGGCGCTGCAGCGCCACGAGGATGCCATCGACGCGTTCGGCCGCGCGCTGCGGCTCACGCCCGACGATGCGTCGATCCACAACAACCTCGGCAACGCGCTGAATGCGCTCGGCCGTCACGACGACGCGCTCGCCGCATTCCATCGCGCACTCGAGCTGCGACCCGGGCATGCCGGCGCGCACAACAATCTCGCGATGGCGCTGAACGCGATGGGCCGGGCCGACGACGCGATCGCGCACTTCCAGGCGGCAATCGCCGCGCAGCCGCGCTTCGTCGCCGCGCATTTCAATCTCGGCAACACGTTCGACGCGCTCGCCCGTCACGGTGAAGCCGCGGCGGCATTCGAAGCCGCGCTCGCGCTGCATCCGCCCTTCCCGCTCGCCCTCTTCGGGCTCGCGAACGCGCTGTGCGCGCAGGGCCGCCAGCGTGAAGCGCTGCCCTACTACGAACGTGCGGTCGGTCTCGATCCGTCGTTCAGTCTCGCGTGGCTGAACCTCGGCAATGCGCATCACGCACTCGGCGCGCACGAAATGGCGCTGCGCGCGTTCGACCAGGCGCTGCGCGTCGCCCCCGACCTGAAACTCGCGCAACTGCACCGCGCCGTCACGCTGCTGACGCTGGGCGACTTCACGCGCGGCCTGCCCGCATACGAGGCACGCCACGACACGCCGGGCGCGACGCCGCTCGGCACGCTGCCACGCTGGCAAGGCGAGCCGATTGCATCGCGCACACTGCTGATCCGCGCGGAACAGGGTTTCGGCGACACGCTGCAATTCGTCCGCTTCGTGCCGCTGGCCCGCGCACGCTGCGCGCGTGTCGTGCTCGAAGTCCAGCCGGAACTCGTCGCGCTGCTTGCACCTGCCGCGACGCACTGGCGCGTGACGCTCGTCGCTCAGGGTGCCGCTAAACCGCCGGTGGCCGACGTCGCGTGCACGCTGATGAGCCTGCCGTTCCTGCTCGGTCTGCAGCCGGCCGACATCGTCTCGGGCAAGCGTTACCTCGATGCGCCGGACACCGCGCATCGACGCTTTCGCGGCTCGCTCGGCGGCCAGTCGAAGCGCAAGTTCGGCCTCGCGTGGTCAGGGCGCCGGCAGGCGCAAGAAAACCGCTCGATGCCGTTCGACGCGCTCGCCCCGCTGCTTGCGCTACCGGACATCGACTGGGTCGTGCTGCAGCCCGCGCTCGACGACGACGAACGGGCGCGCGTCGATGCGCATCCGCGCGTGCATCGCCTCGACGGGCGGCTGAACGACTTCGCCGCCACGGCCGCGCTGATCGAACGGCTCGACGGCGTCGTCACGATCGATACGGCGGTCGCACACCTCGCAGGCGCACTCGGCAAGCCGCAGTGGATCATGCTGCCGTTCGCTCCCGACTGGCGCTGGTTCACCGGTGACGACTGTCCGTGGTATCCGCACGCGAGGCTGGCCCGCCAGTCCGCACCGGGACAATGGCTCGACGTGGCGGCGACGGTTGCCAACGCGCTGCGCGACGCCTGAATGCCGGAACGCCGGAACGCCGATAAGTATAGGGAGCGCTGCGCGCTCCCTTTTTCATCCAGCGTGACGCGGTGCAGGCGGCGTCAGGCCGCCTTGTACTGGTTGCGCGACTCGGGCGTGCGATACAGCACGAGCGTCGCGAGCAATCCGCAAATCGCGGCGACACTCAGCCACAGCCCCGGTGCCGCCTTGTTGCCGGTCTGGTGGATCAGCAACGTCGAGATCGCGGGCGTGAAGCCGCCGATCGTCGTCGCGAGGCTGTATGCGAGCGAGAAACCGGCGGTGCGCACGTCGGCCGACATCACTTCGGTCAGCGCGACGACCATCGCGCCGTTGTAGGAGCCGTACAGGAACGACAGCCACAGCTCGACCGCCAGCAGCCGCAGGAACGACGGTTCCGCCACGAGCCACAGCACGGCCGGGTACGCCGACAGCAGCGTGAGCACCGTGAACGCGATCAGCACCGGGCGGCGGCCGATGCGATCCGACAGCGCGCCGGACAGCGGCAGCCAGACGAGATTGGACAGGCCGACACAGACGGTCACGACGAGCGCGTCGAGCGACGACAGGTGCAGCACTTCCTTGCCGAACGTCGGCGTGTAGGCGGTGATCATGTAGAACGACACCGTCGTCATGATCACCATCCCCATGCCGGCGATCACGACGCTCCAGTTCTCGAGCATCGAACGCATGATCTTGCTCATCGTCGGACGGTGATGCTTCGCGAGGAACTCGTCGGTTTCCTTCAGCGAACGACGGATCAGGAACAGGAACGGTACGATCAGGCAGCCGATCAGGAACGGAATGCGCCAGCCCCACGCGGTCATGTCCTCGACCGGCAGCGCACGGTTCAGCAGCACGCCGACGAACGCGGCGAACACGACGGCCACCTGCTGGCTGCCCGATTGCCACGACGTATAGAACCCCTTGCGACCTTTCGTTGCGATCTCCGACAGGTAGACGGACACGCCGCCCAGCTCGACGCCCGCGGAGAAACCCTGCAGCAACCGGCCGAGCAGCACGAGCACCGACGCGAGCACGCCGAGCGTCGCGTAGCCTGGTATCGCGGCCACCGTGAGCGTGCCGAGCGCCATCAGCCCCAGCGTCAGGATCAGCCCCTTGCGGCGGCCGTGATGGTCGATGTACGCGCCGAGCACGATCGCGCCGACCGGGCGCATCAGGAAGCCCGCGCAAGTCCGTGCGCCCAGCGCCAGGCGGCTTGCGGCCGACCCGTCGGTCGAGCGCCATGCGTCGCGGACGCCCTCAAGCAATCGGCTCGGCCGCCCGTCGCTTCCGGACGCACCGCGCGACCCGCTCGACGATCCGCTCACGCTGATCGCGATGGCCAACACGCTGCAAGCCAATCTCCCCGCACGGTCGGCAAACGTGCCCGCCGCCGGCTTTGACTGGACCGCGCAACTGTCCCAGCGCCGCCTGACCGACGCACCGGACACGCTTGCCCGCTGATGCCTGTCCGCTGACGATTACCCGCTGACGAGCGCCCAACAAAAAACCCGGCGAAGCATGCTTCGCCGAGTTTCGTTCATCCGTCGATCCATCGGATCGACACGTCGTCACTTGTGCGTGGGCAATCCCGTTTCGGCCTGCCGCTCGAGTTGCCGAACCTGCTCCTGCAGATCGCGCAACTGCACCTGCGCGGCCCGCTTCTCGACCTGCAGCGCCTGCGTCTGCTCCTGCGCCGACTTCTGCCGCTGCGCGACCTCCGCCTGCTGGCTGCGCGCGACGCTCAGGTCGGCCTGCAGCTGCTGTGCGCGATTCGCCTGCAGCGCAATCACGCGTTCGAGGAACGTCTTCTGCGCCTGCAGTTCGGTGTGACGGATCTCGACGTCCGCGAGCTGCACCGTCTGCAGGACGAAGTTCTCGTACACCATCTCCGCGCGGCTCTTCTCCTGCGACTTGATCACGCGCCACAGATGCTTGTCCTGGAACAGCGCGACGTAATACGTCATCTCGCGCGGATCGAACATCAGGCTCGCGCCGTAGCTGCCGTTGTAGGTGGTGCGCATCTCGACGATTCGCCCGTCGTGCGGCATCTGCGTGAGTTCGGCCACATTGCCTTGCACGGAAGCATCCGTCGCGGATGCAGCGGACGCCGCCTGCGCGGCATCGCCGCGCAGGCTCGTCACCGCGGGGCGCGTACCCGCAATGGGTGTGGTCGCGTCGGCGGACCATGCTGCGCCCGTGTGTGCGCAGGCGGCCATCGCAACGATCCACGTTGCAAAACGTGCGGGAGGCAAAGATCGGAAGACCAACGTCAGACTCCGGCGAACGAATCGGGAGTCGCGATTATGGTCCCAAACGAAACGGCCGCATCTCAAATTTAACGGGATGCGGCCGGCCTTCCTGCGAGGCGATGCAAGCGTCGGCTACAGGCGTGTTTCGCGTGCCGCGCGCAGGAATGCATCGAGCAGCGGTGTGCAGTCGAGCAGTTCCGAGCCGCCCGCGCGATGAAACTCCGGGTGCCACTGCACGCCGACGACGAACGGCGCACGCCGGTAGCGGATGCCCTCGATGATCCCGTCGCCGGCCGACACGGCCTCGATGTTCAGATCGCGGCCGAGATCGCGGATCGCCTGATGGTGGATCGAGTTGACGATCGCTT
Source organism: Burkholderia ambifaria (assembly GCF_001443045.1). Taxonomy (GTDB): domain Bacteria; phylum Pseudomonadota; class Gammaproteobacteria; order Burkholderiales; family Burkholderiaceae; genus Burkholderia; species Burkholderia ambifaria_A. Next base: position 123,671 of record NZ_LKPJ01000019.1, read on the forward strand.
CGCTGCGCCCGGGGAACATGCTCGCGAGCGTCGACGAGTCGGGGAAGCGGATCGCGTGGCGATGCTGGTCGTAATGCTCGCTCACGTGCGCATTCGCCGTCGGCACGTCGGTCGCGATGTCCTGGTACAGCGACCCGCCGAACGCGACGTTGATCAGCTGGGCGCCGCGGCACACGCCGAGCACCGGCTTGCCGGACTCGACGAATTCGTGGAACAGCTCGAGCTCGTACATGTCGCGCACGCGGTCGCCCGGCCATTCGGGGCGCGCATCCGACGCCGCGTAGGTTTGCGGCGACACGTCGGCGCCGCCTTGCAGCAGCAGGCCGTCGAGATGCTTCGCGTAGTCGCGCAGGCGGATGTTGCTCGGGTGCAGCATGCCCTGATGACCGACGGTCGGAATCATGAACACGAGCACGTCGCGCGACATCACCCAGTGCGCGATCGATTCCTCGAGATACTGCAGCGTCTTGCCACGCAGCCCCTTCGCGCCCGGCTCCGGATGGAAGATGCGCGCCGATACGCCGATGCGCAACGTGCGCTGGGTGATCCGCTGGCCGGCGCGGTCGAACAGCCGACGCGCACGCGCGGCGACGATCCGGCCGAACACCGACCACGGCGTGTCGCTTTGTTTCAGGTAAGCCGGCGGCGCATTCTGCGCGCTCGCGGGCGGCGGGCGCGGCGTATCGAAATCGGGTTGCGCGCCGAAGCCCGGCGGCGGTGCGCCGGGTTTCGGCGACGCTGCAACACCGTCGACGGCAGCCCCCGGAGCGCCCGGCTCGGACGCGGCCGTGACCGGTGACGCGCCGTCCGCCGCAACATTCTGTGCAGCGGCAGCCCGCGTGGCGGGCGCCTCCGGCATATGTGCCGGACCGGAACGGGGGGAATCGGAAGAAGCGGAAGAAGTGCCGGGCAGACCGGCCGGGGAAGGCGTGATTTCGCTCATGACGATGGTCTGGTACGTCGCTCGCGCGTATTGGATTGACGAGGATTCATTATGCTTCAGTGCACGATCGCGCGGTAAACCAGCAACATCCTGTCGATATTGTTGCAAGTCGTCGCATGCGGTGCCGGACCCGCCATCGTAACCCCACCGCACTCCGTTTGGCGGCATCGCATCTCGCCCCGGCCAACTGGACATCTGTGATATATTACAATAATATTCACGGATTGTCCACGCTCCCCGATCGCCCGCACCATGATCGCGCCCCGCCCGGCCAACGCGCCGCCGCCCGCATGAACGCCCTGACCGACGCCCCCCGCGACCGGCCTGCCGCAGCGGCGCTCAGCCTCGCCGACCGCGCATACGCGCTGATCCAGCGCGACATCATCACGATGCGCCTGAAACCCGGCGCCGCGCTCAACGAAGCCGACCTCGTCGCTCGCACCGGCATCGGCCGCACCCCCGTCCACCAGGCCGTGCATCGGCTGGTGCTCGAAGGGCTGTTGTCCGTGATGCCGCGCAAGGGGCTGCTGGTGCAGCCGCTGTCGCTCGACGACATCGTCGCGGTGATCGACGTGCGGCGCATCAACGAAGCGCACTGCGTCGAACTCGCCGCCCGTCACGCGACGCCCGACGATCTCGCCCGCATCGCCGCGCTGCTCGATGACGGGCAGGCATGCGTCGATACGCACGACGTCGAGGGCATGATGGAACTCGACCGCGCGTTTCATCAGGCGATCGCCGCGGCGGCACGCAATACGGTGCTCGCGGAGATCCTGCGCGCGCTGCACGAGCGCTCGCTGCGCTTCTGGTTCGTCACGCTGTCCGAGCCGCACCACCTGTCCGACGTCCAGCGCGAACACCGCGAACTGTTCGAGCAGCTGTCCGCGCGCGACGCCGCCGGCGCGCGCGCGGCCGTCGAACGCCATATCGATTCGTTTCGCGCCACCCTTGTCCAACATCTTCGCCCCTGAGCCGCCCATGACCACTTTCACGCCCTTCCCCCCGCTCGCCCAGCTCGCCGCCGACCTCTCCGCCGGCCGGACCACGAGCCGCGCGCTCGTCGACGTCGCGCTCGAACGGATCGCCGATCCGTCGGGCCAGGGCGCGGCCGTCTTCACCGAAGTCGACGCCGACAACGCGCGCGCGGCCGCCGATGCACACGATCGCCTGCGCGCCGCGGGCACCGTGCTGTCGCCGCTCGCGGGCATCCCCGTGTCGGTGAAGGACCTGTTCGACGTCGCGGGCCAGGTGACGCGCGCCGGTTCGCGCGTGCTCGACGGCGCGCCGCCAGCGCAGGCCGACGCGGTCGCCGTCGCGCGGCTCAAGCGGGCGGGCGCGGTGCTGGTCGGCCGCACCAACATGAGCGAGTTCGCGTTCTCGGGGCTCGGCCTCAATCCGCACTTCGGCACGCCGCGCTCGCCGTACCGCCGCGACGTACCGGGCGACGCGCGGATTGCCGGCGGCTCGTCGTCCGGTGCGGCCGCGTCCGTCGCCGACGGGATGGCGGCCGTCGCGCTCGGCACCGACACCGGCGGCTCGATCCGGATTCCGGCCGCGCTGTGCGGGCTCACGGGCTTCAAGCCGACCGCAAGCCGGATTCCGACGCAAGGCGGCGTGCCGCTGTCGACGACGCTCGACTCGTTCGGGCCGATCGGCCTGACGGTTGCCTGCTGCGCCCTCGTCGACCGGATGCTCGCGGGCCTCGAGCCGCACGTGCCGGCCATGCGGCCGCTCGAAGGCTTGCGGCTCGGCGTGCTGACCAACTATGTGACGGACGGCGTCGACGCGGACGTCGCCGCTGCGCTCGATGCCTCGCTGAAACATCTCGAAGCCGCCGGCGCGATCGTCACGGAAGTGCGCTTCTCCGCGCTCGACCGGCTGCCTGACATCAACCGCTTCGGCTTCTCGCCGATCGAGGCATACGCGTGGCATCGCCCGCTGCTCGCGCAGCACCGCGACCAATACGACCCGCGCGTGCTGTCGCGCATCCTGAAGGGCGAACCGGCGAGCGCGGCCGACTATCTCGACCTGCTCGCGGCCCGCCACGCGATGCTGGACGAAGCGGCGCACACGGTCTGGTCGCGCTTCGACGCGCTCGTCGCACCGACGGTGCCTGTCGTGCCGCCGCGCATCGCCGAACTCGAGGCGGACGACGCCGCATTCACGCGCACCAATGCGCTGATCCTGCGCAACCCGAGCGCCTTCAACTTCCTCGACGCATGTGCGCTGTCGCTGCCGTGCCATCCGCGCGACGCGGCGCCCGTCGGCCTGATGCTCGCGGCCGCGCCGCATCGCGACGATGCGCTGCTCGCGATCGGCCAGGCGGTCGAGGCCGTGCTGAACACGATCCGGTGACCGCACCGGCGCAATGACGGCGGCCGACGAACCGGACGAAGCGGGTGCGGCGTGGTGCCGCACCCGCGCTGTCAGTTTCGTGCCAGATCGTTCGCGCTAAAATCGCGCGATTGTTTCTCGGACCGACCAACGACAGGAATCCCGCCGACATGAACGACTCCACGCTCGCCCTCCGCCGTGAACGCCGCCTGCTGATGCTGCTCGGCTGGGTATGCATCGCCCTGCTGGCCGGCGCGCTGTACCTGCAATACGTCAAGAACGAGGATCCGTGCCCGCTGTGCATCATCCAGCGCTACTTCTTCGCGGCGATCGGGATCTTCGCGTTCCTGGCCGCCGGGATGCGCAACTGGCGCGGCATCTGGGTGCTCGAGCTGCTGATCGCGATCGCCGCGGCCGGCGGCGCCGGCACCGCCGCGCGGCACCTGTCGATCCAGATGAATCCGGGCTTCAGCTGCGGCTTCGACACGCTGCAGCCGATCGTCGACAGCCTGCCGCCTGCCCAGTGGTTCCCCGGCATGTTCAAGGTCGCCGGCCTGTGCGAGACGGTCTACCCGCCGATCTTCGGCATCCTGCTGCCCGGCTGGGCGCTGATCGGCTTCGCCGTGATCCTGATCGCCGTTGCCTCGAGCGTCTGGCGCCATCGCCGCAAGCTGGCAGGCTAACCCGCCGCGCGGCCCGGCCGACCGGTCGGAGCCGCCGATCCTGGTTCGTCCGGCTCCACCCGCAACGTCTCTCGCGGCCGCACCCTGCCGGCCGCGCGTAAACACCTACCCCCGCCGCAGCCCGAATTTCCGGGCGAACGCGCATCGCGCGACATCCGTGCGCACGCCCCGCCGCACAAGCGTTCCGGCCCGATGCGCGCGCATCGGCGCCCCGATCCCGCGCGGCGGGCCTATGATCGACATGATCGCCGTCTGATAGTCCGGATCACCGCCCGGCGATGTTCCCGTCGCCTTGCAGTGCTATCTTCGCGACTGGATGGCGATCTACGTGCGCGAGGCCAGGCGGTCTCACCTCCTGCGTAACGCGCGCCCGATCCGCAATGTCGACTGGATTCATCATGACAACGCAAACCATCCGCATCCGTCACCCTCATGGCGTCCGCGCGTCCCGCGGCGTCGTACGCGCGCGCCTTCGGCGCGCCGCCGCCGCACCGCATCGATCGTGCGACCGGCCCGTCCCGCTCCCGTCAGTCCTCGTTGCCACCGCGCCCGCCAGCCCGCGCCGCGCGTCGTGCCGCGTCGTCCCGAACGGAGCGTGCTGATGGAAGCCTGGCTCGGCGATCTGCAGCAACTGCTCGCGCACGGCGAAGCGGCCGTGCTCGTGACGGTCGCGCATACCGACGGCTCCGCGCCGCGCGAGGCCGGCACCAAGATGCTCGTCACGCGCGACACGGCCCGCCATACGATCGGCGGCGGTCATCTGGAATGGAAGGCGATCGAGATCGCGCGGCATCTGCTGAAGGACGGTGCGCACGTGCCCCACGCGCGCAGGCTCGAACGGCTCGCGCTCGGCCCGAGCCTCGGCCAGTGCTGCGGCGGCGCGGTCGTGCTCGCGTTCGAGCGGCTCGACGTCGGCGACCTCGGCTGGATCATGTCGCTCGCGAAGCGCGTCGCGGCCGGCGCGGCGACCGTGCGTAGCGTATCATTCGGCCCCGCGCCGGGCGCGCCGCTGCTGAGCGAGCCCGAATCGCCCGCCGCGCGTGCCGATTGCCTGCTGTGGGAAACCGGCGGCGTGTCGCTGATGACCGAAACGATCGCGCCGTATGCATTTCCCGTCATGCTGTTCGGCGCCGGACACATCGGCACCGCACTCGTGAAGGTACTGGCGACGCTGCCGTGCCACGTGCGCTGGATCGACGGACCCGATGCGGGGTTCCCGCCGGCCGAGGCGCTCGCCGGGATCGGCAATCTCGCGATCGACGCGCTCGCCAGCCCGGCAGACGCCGTCGACACGGCGCCGCCGCACGCGTACTTCGTCGTGATGACGCACGACCACACACTCGATTTCGTGCTGGCCGAGCGCATCCTGCGGCGCGGCGATTATGCGTACTTCGGGATGACCGGCTCGCACACCAAGCGCATGCAGTTCGACCACCGGCTGGCAGCGATCGGCATCGACCCGGCCCAGGTCGCGCGGATGCGCTGCCCGATCGGCGTCGAAGGCATCATCGACAAGGCGCCCGAAGTGATCGCGATCTCGGTGGCCGCGCAGTTGCTGCAGGCCGTCGAGGCGAACGCGCCCGCGCAGGCTTCCCCTACCTTCTGACCGACCAAGAACAACGCCATGACCCCGACATTCAAGGACAAGATTGCCCGCGCTCCGAAAGCGGAGCTGCACATCCACATCGAAGGCTCGCTCGAGCCCGAACTGATTTTCGCGCTCGCGCAGCGCAACGGCGTGAAGCTCGCGTACGAGTCGATCGACGCACTGCGCGCCGCGTACGCGTTCACCGACCTGCAGTCGTTCCTCGACATCTACTACGCCGGCGCGAGCGTGCTGCTGACCGAGCAGGATTTCTACGACATGACGGCCGCGTACTGCGAACGCGCGCTCGCCGACAACGTCATCCACACCGAACTGTTCTTCGACCCGCAGACGCACACCGAACGCGGCGTGCCGATCGAAACGGTGGTGGCCGGCATCGATCGCGCTCTCGCCGATGCCGAGCAGCGCGGGCTGTCGAGCAAGCTGATCCTGTGTTTTCTGCGCCACCTGTCCGAGGAAGACGCGCTCGCGACGTTCGAATCCGCGCTGCCGCTGTTCGAACGCTATCGCCATCGGCTGATCGGCGTCGGCCTCGACTCGTCCGAGCTCGGCCATCCGCCGACGAAGTTCGCGCGCGTGTTCGAGAAGGCGCGCGCGCTCGGGCTGAAGCTCGTCGCGCATGCGGGCGAGGAAGGCCCGCCCGCCTATATCTACGAAGCGCTCGACGTGCTGAAGGTCGACCGGATCGACCACGGCGTGCGCAGCATCGAGGACGCGGCGCTCGTCGAACGCCTCGCACGCACGCGCATGGCGCTGACCGTATGCCCGCTGTCGAACCTGAAGCTGTGCGTGTTCGACGACATGACGAAGCACACGCTGAAGGCGCTGCTCGATCGCGGCGTCGCGGTGACGATCAACTCCGACGACCCGGCCTACTTCGGCGGCTACGTCAACGACAACTACTTCGCGACGGTCGACGGGCTGCAGCTGACGGACGCCGAAGTGCACACCGTGATCCGCAACGGCTTCGAGGCGTCGTTCGTCGATGCGGTAGAGCGCGATGCGCTGATCGCGCGTCTCGGTTCGTACTGGCAGGCCGCGTGACGGCCGGCATCGAGGTTCGCTAGACAGATGAAACCCCGCAACGACATCCGCTTCGCGACGACCGGTTCGGCCCTGCGCCGCGCCGCCCGTGCACCGTGCGTGCATGCGGGCATGGCATCCGTCGCACGCATAGCGACGGCACGCTCCGCCGCCGCGCGCGGACGCCTGTCGTTGCGGCTCGTCGTGCCGTTCGTCGCCGTGCCGGTCGCGATTGCGATTGTCACTGCCATCGCGGCGCTGCCGCCCGGCAGCCGTGTGCCGGTTGCCGCCGCCGCTGCGCTGGTGTGTGCAATCGCAGCCCGCAGCGCGTCAGGCTTCGCGCCCGAGCCATCCGCGTATCGCCGCCGCGTGCGGACACCGGCCACGCCGTCCACCCCGTCGCCCGCAGGCGCCGACCGCTTTCTTCTGTTCGCCTTACCTTGATGCAGGACCATTCGTCATGACGCAAACCGCTTTCCGTTCCCAGCTGCTGACCTTCAACGGCGACCCGGCGCAGTCGAGCCAGGCCGCAAACTACGAGACCGACGGCCTGCTGATCGTCGACGACGGCAAGGTCGTCGCGGCCGGCCCGCATGCGCGGCTCGCCGCGACGCTCGCGCGCGACGCGGTCGTCCACGACCTGCGCGACAAGCTGATCGTGCCCGGCTTCATCGACACGCACATCCACTATCCGCAGACGGACATGATTGCGTCGCCGGCCCCCGGCCTGCTGCCATGGCTCGACAAGTACACGTTCCCGACCGAGCGCCAGTTCGGCGATCCGGAGCATGCGCGCGAAGTCGCCGACTTCTTCGTCGAAGAGCTGCTCGCGTGCGGCACGACAAGCGCGCTCGTCTACTGCACCGTGCACAAGCAGTCGGCCGACGCGCTGTTCGCGGCGAGCGATGCCCGCGACGTGCGGATGATCGCGGGCAAGGTGCTGATGGACCGCAACTGCCCCGAGTTCCTGCGCGACACCGCGCAATCGGGCTATGACGACAGCGCCGAGCTGATCGACCGCTGGCACGGCAACGGCCGCCAGCTGTACGCGCTCACGCCGCGCTTCGCGCCGACGTCCACCGAGGCCCAGCTCGAGGCATGCGGCGAACTCGCGCGCCGCCATCCGGACGTGTTCGTGCAGAGCCACGTCGCGGAAAACGTCGATGAAGTGAAATGGGTCGCGGAGCTGTTCCCCGGCCACCGCAGCTATCTCGACATCTACGATCGCTACGGGCTGCTGCGTCCGCGCGCGGTGTACGGCCACTGCATCCACCTCGACGACGAGGACCGCCGCCGGATGGCCGAGACGCGCACAGTGGTCGCGCACTGCCCGACGTCGAACTTCTTCCTCGGCAGCGGGCTGTTCGACTTCGACAAGGCTGGCGAATACGACGTGCCTGTCACGCTCGCCACCGACGTCGGCGGCGGCACGTCGTTCTCGATGCTGCAGACGATGAACGAGGCGCACAAGGTCGCGCGGCTGTCGGGCCACCACCTGAGCGCCACGCGGATGTTCTGGCTCGCGACGGCCGGCGCCGCGCAGGCGCTCGATCTCGCCGACACGGTCGGCACGCTCGCGCCGCGCACCGAAGCGGACTTCGTCGTGCTCGACCCGCAGGCCACGCCGCTGCTCGCGCGCCGCACGAAGCGCGCGGATTCGCTCGAGGAACTGCTGTTCGCGTTCGCACTGCTCGGCGACGACCGTGCCGTGTATCGCACATACGCGGCCGGCCGGCTCGTGCACGAGCGCGGCGCCGCGCGCCGCGCCGCCGCGTAACTCACGCGCGTTTGCCTCGCCCTGCTCCGGCATGCGCCACGATGCATGCCGGAGCCGCCGAATTCGCGCCGCGCACGGCACACGCCGTGCTAGAATTCGCCGCTCATTGGGGAGTAGCCGCTCCGCTCGATGCCCCGCGCCCCCGGCGCGCATCGTGACGGAGGCGTCCGTCAACAGACTTGGCCGTTCGGCCATGGCGGACGCAGCCACCGAGGCCTGGCGAGACCGATGGTTCACTGCGCGCCGCTTCAGGGCCCGGCGCGCGGCGGATCGTCGCTCGCACGCACAACACCGGCCCGTGGAACCCCATACGTGTCCCAAGCCTTCCTGATCTCCACCGGCGCCGTCGCCCTCGCTGAAATCGGCGACAAGACCCAACTGCTGTCCCTCGTGCTGGCCGCGCGCTATCGCAAACCCGTGCCGATCATTCTCGGCGTGCTCGTCGCGACGCTGGTGAACCACGGCTTCGCCGGCGCGCTCGGCGAATGGCTCGGCGCGCTTGTCACGCCGTCGATCATGCGCTGGGCGCTCGCGTTCTCGTTCATCGCGATGGGGTTGTGGATCCTCGTGCCGGACAAGCTCGATGCCGACGAAGCCAATACGAACCGCTCGCGGCTCGGCGTGTTCGGCGCGACGCTCATCGCGTTCTTCCTCGCGGAAATGGGCGACAAGACGCAGATCGCGACCGTCGCGCTCGCCGCGCGCTTCCAGGATTACATCGGCGTGGTGGCCGGCACGACCTTCGGGATGATGCTCGCGAACGTGCCCGCGATCCTGCTGGGCGACCGTTTCGCGCACTGCCTGCCGACGAAGCTGGTCCACGGCATCGCGGCCGTGCTGTTCGTCGTGCTCGGCGCACTGGCGTTGCTCGGCGTCGGGGTCTGACGCAAGCCGGCAAGCGGCGCGGCCGGGCGGCCGCGCCAGAGTCGACAGCGCGTTACTTCGCGACCACCGCGCCCGATGCCGGCACGGCCGGCACCGCACGCTCGTTGGCGGCCTGCGGCGCAGCCGGGCCACCGCGCTTGTCGACCGGCAGCCGCACCGTGCGGATCGCGCCGTTCGCCAACGGGAAATCGGCGAGCGCGCTGCGCGCGAGAAACGGCATCGCATACAGCAGCGCACCGTTGTCGCCGGTGGTGCGTGCGGTCACGTTGTAGACCTCCTTGCCGGTGGCACGCTCGGTAATCCGGATGCCGAGCGTGTAGTCGAAGACCTGGTAGGTCTGCGCGACATAGCCGGCCGGCATCGGCCCCCAGGGCCCCCACGGC
>NZ_LKPJ01000002.1 GCF_001443045.1 Burkholderia ambifaria
GACGTTGATAGGTCAGGTGTGTAAGCGCAGTAATGCGTTCAGCTAACTGATACTAATTGCCCGTAAGGCTTGATCCTATAACAAGTCTGTTTCGCGCTAGAGAGCGCGTCGGACGGGTTGGATTCTCGTGTGTGATACACACAACCTAAATTACTGCTTCTTCCAAGATTGGTTGTGCTGCGAAGCCAGCGCAACAACCCTCTTTGCCTGATGACCATAGCGAGTCGGTCCCACCCCTTCCCATCCCGAACAGGACCGTGAAACGACTCTACGCCGATGATAGTGCGGATTCCCGTGTGAAAGTAGGTAATCGTCAGGCTCCCTAAGCCAAGAACCCCCGCCCGAAAGGCGGGGGTTTTTGCATTTGTGGCGTCGCAAAAGGAAAAGGGCGATGGCCGCCAGGTGTTGGCTTGGGAGATCGTACCGGTAGGCCGGTGAGCTGGCCAGGCAGGATCCTCATGCACGTCGCACCCGCGTCGCAGCCGGGCCCAGTAGCTCGATCCCGCTGCAACCGACATCGCCGCAGCGAGGGCAGCGAGTCCTGCAGCAGCGCTTCGGATAATTCCGGTGCACCTTGGAAACGCGAGCCGGTTTCGTCAACGCGTTCTTATCGACCGCATGTGCTGCACGTACGATAAAAGTCATCTGCATCTCTTCCCCCCGTCATTGGCAGTGGTTGCTGCGCGCCGAACATGTCGGTGCGCGGCAATCGCGGCATCGTCTCACCTTTGGATTCCGTCGTTTATCGATTGCCGGCATGTCACAGCTCAACCGATCTGAGATGCGTGTCCGGCAACGACACGCCAGCTGCTCCACGACCGGCGCCACAGGCGCGTATAGGCGAACGTGCCGTTGAATGCAGTGCCGTCGAAATGACCGGCAAGCATCGCTTTCGTCGTGGTGAGGATCATCTCGTCGATTGCCCTGGCCTGCATCTCCTGGATGCCAAGTGCGTCGAGACGCAGCAGCTTCGCACGATGCGCAGATAGATCCTCGTGCTTCGAAATGACCTGCCCGGTCGGAACGGTGAAGATCAGGTCATCATCCAGCAACATATCGAGCGTGTTGACGTCGCTAACGAGCATCGCCGCTCGAAGTGCGGCTTCGTACGGTTCGATGACTGCACGAACTGCATCCATATCGGGCCTCGCATCAGTTCGAAGGATCAGGATGCTACGCATGACCGGCAAGCCGGTCGCGGCACCCCTCGCATTCAGGCATCACGTCTGCTCGACAGAGGCTACTCCACTTTCGACAGCGTCTGACGCCGCACCATCATCAGCAAGCAGATGCCGATCGACGCGAGGATGTTGACTGCAGGATAGAACGCAACCGCGACATTCCACGTGCTCAACGCGAGCAGCGCCAGCGCGTACTTGAGCACGCACAGCGCGAAATACGCGAGGCTCTCGCTCCACGGATCGTGGAGAGTCTTGCGCACGGTCGGGCCGAGGCCGGCAAGCTCGATCAGCGTGACCAGGCAGATCGACAACGTCGGGTCGTCGGTCAGCATCTAGAGCGGTATCGCCGATAGCGCCGCGCACAGGAAAAACCAGTCGACGCGTGTCCAGCCGCGTTCGCCTCGAAACAGGCTCGCGACGAAAGTCAGGAAGCAGGTGAGCGCAATCGCCGCCGTGCACCACGCAGACGGTCCGGCACCCGCAACGAACTGGCCGGCGGCCGCGATCGTCGTGACGACCGACCAGATAAGCCACGTGAACAGATGCGGACGAACGGTGCGCCGGTAGATCGCGAGCGCGTACGGAATCGCTGCCAGCAGGGACACGGCAGATCCGACGACACCCAGCACTGAAGCGGCACCTTGATCGACAGTCACCATCGAAGCGGTCCGGTCCTGTTCGCATGGGCCGACCAGTATGTGATCGGATCGGGCGGTGTGCAACGTTGCGCCGGTAGCCGGCACCCATAGTCGCGTAGTGAATCTCCATCGAGCAAGCCGGCTCGGCGGGACCGACATTTCGTAGATCTTCGGGTCGTCGTTGACGCCGCTCCTCTACTACATGGGCTGCAAGCTGCTTTCGTGGCCGCAGCAGGGTGTGGCCGCGAGCGTCGACGGCATGTCGTGCTGACTTCGCAGCGTGCCCGGGCCGCGTTGCGTATCAATGCTCCGGCTGCGCCGCATTGACGTCGCGCCGAAACGCGCCCGGGCTCGTGCCCGTCCATTTCCGGAACGCGCGATGAAACGCGCTGGGTTCGGTGAAGCCGAGTTCGGCCGCGATTTCCGCGACGCTGAGCGTGTGTCCGCGCAGCAGCGACTGGGCTAACGCGCCGCGCAGCTCGTCCTTGATCGATGCGAAGCTCTGCCCCTCGCTGCGCAAGCGTCGCCGCAGTGTCGCAGGTGTCGTGCCGAGGCGCACGGCCAGCGTATCGAAGTCCGGCCACTCGGCGGCCGGCAGTGCCTTCAGGTGGGCGCGCGTTCTTGCCACCCAGCCGGTGTCGTGCCGGTAGCGGACCAGCAGGTTGCCGGGTGCGCCGCGCAGGAACGTTTTCAGCGCCTGCGCGGAGCGGATCGTCGGCAGCGCGAGATAGGCGGCGTTGAATGCGAGCCGGCTGTCGGGGCGATCGAAATGGACCGGAACGCCGAAGAACTGGTGGTAGTCGCTGCGCTGGTCGGGGCTCGGGCACGCGAAATCGATGCGCTGCAGCGGAATGCGTCGGCCGATCAGCCAGCAGGCGACGCCGAGCAGGATCAGCCAGAACGTCCGGTAAGCGAACGCCGAATAGGGCGCACCCGCCTGCGTGAGGACGATCTGCGCCTGGCCGTCGGCGATCACGAGTTCGCCGTGCGGTTCGTCGAGCACGACGCGCAGGAACTGCAGCGCACGCCGCAGCGCCTTCTCGAGCGTGCCTGCATGCAGCACGGCATGGCACAGCAGCGTGAAGCTGCCGCGCCGCATCGGGCGGGCCGCGAGCCCGAAGAATTCGTCGTCGATCGCGCTGGCGATAGCCAGCCACAGCCGGCCGTACTGCTGCGGCGTGACGGGCTCCCGCACGGCGGCCGGCAAGCCGGCGGCGCACAGCACGGGCTCGGCCGGCATCCGTTGCCGGCGCAGGCTCTCGAGCGCATCCTCGACGAAATCGGGCGAGATCATCTGCGGCCCCATTTTTTCATGCCCTCCAGACATGGCAAAAGCGATCACGATTCTAGATTCTGTTTGTCATTGATTGCAATGTGACGGCTGTCTACCATCATCGATATACCCCCGGTTCGCCGGCGGTCATAACGAACAGGAGACATGCATGCGTGATGGAGCAACTGCCCGGGCGGTGCCGGCCTACGCCGACGCCGTGGCCGGCTTCCGTATCGAGACTGCCGCTGCCTATCTGCACGGCGACCTGGAGCAGGGCCTGAACGCCTGCGTCGAATGCTGCGACCGGCATGCGGCGGCAGACGCGAACGCGATCGCACTCGACTGGATCGACGCCGGTGGCCAGCACCGCAGCTTCACGTTCGCGCAGATGCAGACGCTGTCGGCGCGTGTCGCGAACCTGCTGGTCGAGCGAGGCGTGAAGCCGGGCGATGTCGTGGCCGGGCTGCTGCCGCGCACGCCCGAACTCGTCGCGACGATCCTCGGCACGTGGCGCGCGGGCGCCGTCTATCAGCCGCTTTTCACCGCATTCGGACCGAAGGCGATCGAGCATCGGCTGCGCATGAGCGATGCGCGGCTGGTCGTCACCAACGTCGCGAACCGCACGAAGCTCGACGAGATCGCGGATTGCCCGCCGGTCGCGACGGTGCGCGAGCCGGGCGACGCGCTACCGGCCCGCGACATCGATTTCCGCGCGGCGCTCGACGCGCAGTCCGACACGTTCGAACCGGTGCCGCGCAAGGGCACCGACCTGTTCATGATGATGTCGACGTCGGGCACGACGGGCTTGCCGAAGGGCGTGCCGGTGCCGCTGCGCGCATTGCTCGCGTTCGGCGCATACATGCGCGACGCGGTGGACCTGCGCGACGGCGACCGCTTCTGGAACATCGCCGATCCGGGCTGGGCATACGGCCTCTATTACGCGATCACGGGCCCGCTGCTGCTCGGCCATGCAACGACGCTATACGAGGGCGGCTTCACGGTCGACAGCACCTACGACGTGATCGAACGACTCGGCATCACGAGTCTCGCCGGTTCGCCGACCGCTTACCGGATGCTGATGGCGGCCGGCACCGAAGCGGCGGCGCGGCTGAAAGGGCAGCTGCGGGTCGTCAGCAGCGCGGGCGAACCGCTGAATCCGGAAGTCGTGCGCTGGTTCCATGCGGCGCTCGGCGCGCCGATCTACGATCACTACGGGCAGACCGAACTCGGGATGGTCGTGAACAACCATCACGGGCTCACGCACGTCGTTCATGCGGGTTCAGCCGGTTTTGCGATGCCCGGCTATCGCGTCGCGGTGCTCGACGAAGCCGGCCGCGAACTGGGCCCGGGCGAGCCCGGCAACCTCGCGATCGACATCGCGCGCTCGCCGCTGCTGTGGTTCTACGGTTACTGGCAGCAGGACACGCCGGCGATCGCGGGCGGCTACTACCGGACCGGCGACAACGTCGAGCTCGAGCCGGACGGCACGGTGAGCTTCATTGGCCGCGCGGACGACGTGATCACGTCGTCCGGCTACCGGATCGGCCCGTTCGACGTGGAAAGCGCGCTGATCGAGCATCCGGCCGTCAGCGAGGCCGCGGTGATCGGCGTGCCGGACCCGGAGCGCACGGAGATCGTCAAGGCGTTCGTCGTGCTGTCGAAAGGCTTCGAAGGCACGCCGGCGCTGGCCGACGAACTGAGCCAGCATGTGAAGCGGCGGCTGTCGGCCCATGCCTATCCCCGCGCGATCGACTTCGTCGACGCGCTGCCTAAAACCCCGAGCGGCAAGATTCAGCGCTTCGTACTGCGAAAGATGGAAGCCAACAAGGCCGCTCAAACCTGAACACCGAATACGGAGTGCGAATGAATATCAAGGATCGCGTTTTTCTGATTACGGGCGCCGGTTCGGGCCTCGGTGCCGCGGTGGCGCGCATGGTGGTCGCCGAAGGCGGCAAGGCCGTGCTGCTGGACGTCAATGAAGACGCCGGCACGAGCCTCGCGCACGAACTCGGCACGTCCGCACGCTTCGTGAAGACCGACGTGACGAGCGAAGCCGACGGGCAGGCGGCCGTTGCCGTCACGCTCGATGCGTTTGGCCGTATCGATGCGCTCGTGAACTGCGCGGGCGTCGCGCCGGGCGAGAAGGTCGTCGGCCGCGAAGGCCCGCATTCGCTGGACCGCTTCGCGCGTGCGGTGTCGATCAACCTGGTCGGCACGTTCAACATGATCCGGCTGGCGGCCGACGCGATGTCGAAGCAGGATGCCGATGCGCAAGGCGAGCGCGGCGTGATCGTCAACACCGCGTCGGTCGCGGCGTTCGACGGTCAGATCGGGCAGGCCGCGTACGCGGCATCGAAGAGCGGCGTGGTGGGCATGACGCTGCCGATCGCACGCGAACTCGCACGGTTCGGCATTCGCGTGGTGACGATCGCACCGGGCATCTTCGCGACGCCGATGATGGCCGGCATGCCGCAGGACGTGCAGGACGCGCTCGGCAAGAGCGTGCCGTTCCCACCGCGGCTCGGCCGCCCCGACGAATTCGCGGCGCTGGTGCGCCACATCGCCGAGAATACGATGCTGAACGGCGAAGTCATCCGTCTCGATGGCGCGCTGCGCATGGCACCGCGCTGACACTGGAACTGGAGGAACTCGATCATGACGACACAGGATCCGATCGTAATCGTCGGCGCGGCGCGCACGCCGATGGGCGGTTTTCAGGGCGACCTGGCCGCGGCCAGCGCGAGCGAACTCGGCGCGGTAGCGATCCGCGCGGCGCTCGAACGCGCGAACGTGCCGGCCGAGCGCATCGATGAAATCGTGTTCGGCTGCGTGCTGCCGGCCGGCCAGGGGCAGGCGCCGGCGCGGCAGGCCGCGCTGAAGGCCGGACTGCCGCTGGCCGCGGGCGCGACCACGGTCAACAAGATGTGCGGCTCCGGGATGAAGGCCGCGATGTTCGCGCACGACCTGCTGCTGGCCGGGTCGGTCGACGTGGCGGTTGCGGGCGGGATGGAGAGCATGACGAACGCGCCGTACCTGCTGCCGAAGGCGCGCGCGGGCATGCGCATGGGCCACGGGCAGGTGCTCGATCACATGTTCCTCGACGGGCTGGAGGACGCATACGACAAGGGCCGGCTGATGGGCACCTTCGCGGAGGATTGCGCGCAGTCGTATCAGTTCACGCGTGAAGCGCAAGATGCGTTCGCGATCGAATCGCTGACGCGTGCGCAACGCGCGATCTCGGAAGGGCGCTTCGTGTCGGAGATTGCGCCAGTGACCGTGAAGGCCGGCAAGACGGAAGCCGTCGTGTCGATCGACGAGCAACCGGGCAACGCGAAGCTCGACAAGATTCCGACGCTCAAGCCGGCATTCCGCGAAGGCGGCACGGTGACGGCCGCCAATTCGTCGTCGATCTCCGACGGCGCGGCCGCGCTCGTGTTGATGCGTCGCTCGGAAGCGGATCGCCTCGGTCTCGTGCCGAAGGCCGTGATCGTCGGGCATTCGACCTACGCGAACAAGCCGGGCCTGTTCGCGACGGCACCGATCGGCGCGATCCGCAAGCTGTCGGAGAAGACCGGCTGGAACCTGCGCGACGTCGACCTGTTCGAGATCAACGAAGCGTTCGCGGTGGTTGCGATGGCCGCGATGCGCGATCTCGATCTGCCGCACGAGAAGGTCAACGTGCACGGCGGCGCGTGTGCGCTCGGCCATCCGATCGGCGCATCGGGTGCGCGCGTGATGGTGACGCTGCTGGCCGCGCTCGAAGCGTATGGCATGAAGCGCGGCATCGCGTCGCTATGCATCGGCGGCGGTGAGGCGACGGCAATCGCGATCGAGCGCGTCGCGTAGCGCGAACGCATTCACGCATCACGCGCGGGACGGCAGGTACGCCGTCTCGCAACGCGGGCGACGGGCATCGTGCCCGTCGCCCGTTTTGATTTTCCGGGAATGCACGATCGCGCTACACGGGCGCGTTCGGCGACACCGCCCCGCACGCGCGGATCACGAGTTGCACGACCTGCTCGGTCGTCTCCGCGAACGCCTTCTGCGTGAACGCACGCTTGCCGCTCAGCGCGCGGATCTGCGCATCGAAATCCGCATAGTGCTGCGTGGTCGCCCAGATCAGGTACATCAATGCGTGCGCATCGATCGGTGCGAGCAGTCCGCGCGCGATCCAGCCTTCGATGACCTTCACACGCGTGTCGAACCAGGGCTTCACGCGTTCCGACAGGATGTCCTGCATGTGCGCGGCGCCGTGGATGATCTCGTTGGCCCACACCTTCGAGCCGAGCGGGCGCCGTCGCGACAGATCCATCTTCGCGCGCACGTAGTTGCCGATCGCTTCGACCGGATCGTCGCTGGCCTCGAACGATCCGGCCGCGCGGTGCCAGTCTTCGAACAGGTCGTCGAGCACGCGGCGGTACAGCGCGAGCTTCGTCGGGAAGTAGTAATGCAGGTTCGCTTTCGGCAGGCCCGCACGTTCGGCGATCATCGCGGTGCTCGCGCCGGCGAGCCCGCGCTCCGCGAACATGGCTTCCGCACAGGCCAGCAGATGCGCTTCGTTGGACTCGCGGATGCGTGCCTTGCGTCGCCGCAAAGGCGTGCCCGCTTCGTCGTGGCCGGTGGCTTCCGCGGCCGCTTCGTCATGTCTCATCGTTGCCCTCGCGCGGCATGCGTGCCGCGTTGGGCTTCATTCTAGCCGCTGGTTCGCGTCGAACGCACGTGCGCGCACATCGGCGCATGCACGATGCTGCGATGCGGTGGCACGTTTCTCGCTCGAACGCGTTACGCAAGAAAGACATTGCGTTGCGCATTTTGATCGTCTAAAACCTGTCCAATCGGACAGGATTCGACGGGCGGTGAAACGCAGTGCCGGCACCCCGCCGATCGATCGGACGAATCGCGCGAACGATGCGCATCTGCACCTCGCGGGTGCGGGTTTGCCCCGACGGCAGCAATGCGCGCACCGGCAGCGACCGGGATGACGACATGACCGACCCCACA
Organism: Burkholderia ambifaria; assembly: GCF_001443045.1. Classification (GTDB taxonomy): domain Bacteria; phylum Pseudomonadota; class Gammaproteobacteria; order Burkholderiales; family Burkholderiaceae; genus Burkholderia; species Burkholderia ambifaria_A. The sequence goes on from NZ_LKPJ01000002.1 coordinate 8,094, forward strand.
GGAGCGATACGTATGGACGCGGTATCGGAAACAGTGAAGCGGGCAGCATTCGACACGTCGATCAAGGTCGACGGCAGGCGGTTGTGGGACAGCCTGATGGAGGTCGCGAAGATCGGCGCGACGCCGAAGGGCGGCGTCTGCCGCCTCGCGCTGACCGATCTCGACAAGGCCGGCCGCGACCTGATCGTCGGCTGGGCGAAGGCGGCCGGCTGCACGGTGACGGTCGATACGATGGGTAACGTGTTCATGCGCCGCGCGGGCCGCGTGGCCGACGCGGCGCCGGTCGTTACCGGCTCGCACGCGGATTCGCAGCCGACGGGCGGCCGCTTCGACGGCATCTACGGCGTGCTCGGCGGCCTCGAGGTGATTCGCAGTCTCAACGATCGCGGCATCGAGACCGAGCATCCGGTCGAGGTCGTGATCTGGACCAACGAGGAAGGCTCGCGCTTCGCGCCGGCGATGGTTGCGTCGGGCGTGTTCGCGGGCGTGTTTTCGCTCGAGTACGGGCTGTCGCGCAAGGACGTCGACGGCAAGACGATCGGCGAGGAACTCGCACGCATCGGCTACGCCGGCGACGTGCCGTGCGGCGGCCGCAAGCTGCACGCGGCGTTCGAGCTGCATATCGAGCAGGGGCCGATTCTCGAGGCGGAGTGCAAGACGATCGGCGTCGTGACGGATGCGCAGGGGCAGCGCTGGTACGAGATCACGTTCACCGGCCAGGAAGCGCATGCGGGGCCGACGCCGATGCCGCGTCGCCGCGATGCGCTGCTCGGCGCGTCGCGGGTCGTCGATCTCGTGAACCGGATCGGTCTCGATCACGCGCCGTTCGGCTGCGCGACGGTCGGGATGATGCAGGTTCATCCGAACTCGCGCAACGTGATTCCGGGCCGCGTGTTCTTCACCGTTGATTTCCGGCATCCGGACGACGCCGTGCTCGCGAAGATGGACGCCGCGCTGCGCGACGGCGTCGCGCGCATCGCGGGCGAGATCGGACTCGAAACCGCGCTCGAGCAGATTTTCTACTACAAGCCCGTCGCGTTCGATCCGGCCTGCGTCGCGGCCGTGCGCGACGCGGCCGACCGCTTCGGCTATTCGCATCGCGACATCGTGTCGGGTGCGGGACACGACGCGTGCTACCTCGCGCAGGTCGCGCCGACGTCGATGGTGTTCGTGCCGTGTGTCGACGGCATCAGCCACAACGAGATCGAGGACGCGACGCCTGCGTGGATCGAGGCCGGCGCGAACGTGCTGCTGCACGCGATGCTCTCGCGTGCCTGCGAGCCGGCTTCATGACGGATCGGATCTAGCGCAGCCGGCAGGCGGCTCATCGCCTGACCGCGGCATTCCGAATGCATGACCGCCCCGACTGTGCATTCGCAGCCGGCGGGGACGGCTTTGTCTCCACCCAGTCGAAGGAACGCGTATGACCACCAAGCCAACCGGCGATATCGCCGCGCATCGCCTGTCGTCCACGCAACTCTCGTGTGAATTCGCCGATATCGCGCCGCTGCTCGATCCGACTGCCGCCGCGGCGGCCGCCAGCCGCTGCCACTACTGCTACGACGCGCCGTGCGTACAGGCCTGCCCGACGCAGATCGACATCCCGAGCTTCATCCGCAAGATCGGCAACGGCAACCTGAAGGGCGCGGCGACCGACATCCTGTCGGCGAACCCGCTCGGCGGGATGTGCGCACGCGTGTGCCCGACCGAGATCCTGTGCGAAGGCGCGTGCGTGCGCAATCACCAGGACGCACAGCCGGTCGCGATCGGCGCGCTGCAGCGGCACGCGACCGACTGGGCGATGGCGACCGGCGCGGTGCGCTTCACGCGTGCGCCCGATACGGGGCGGCATGTCGCGGTGGTCGGCGCGGGGCCGGCCGGGCTCGCCTGCGCGCACCGGCTCGCGGTGGCCGGCCATCGCGTCACGCTGTTCGACGCGCGGCCGAAGGCGGGTGGCTTGAACGAATATGGGATCGCCGCGTACAAGACCGTCGACGATTTCGCGCAGCGCGAGGTCGAGTGGCTGCTGTCGGTCGGCGGCATCGCGCTGGAGACAGGCGTCGCGCTCGGCCGCGACATGACGCTCGACGCGTTGCGCGAGCGGCACGACGCGGTGTTTCTCGCGATGGGTCTCGGCGGCGTGCGCACGCTCGCGATCGACGGCGAACAACTGACCGGCGTGATGAACGCGGTCGACTTCATCGAGCAGGTGCGGCAGGCCGATGCGCTTGAGAACGTGGCGGTCGGGCGGCGCGTGGTCGTGATCGGCGGCGGCAACACGGCGATCGACGCATCCGTGCAGAGCCGCAAGCTCGGCGCGGAACGCGTGACGATGGTGTACCGGCGCGGCGTGGACGCGATGAGCGCGACCTGGGCCGAACGCGAGTTCGCGCAAAAGAGCGGCGTCACGCTCGTCACGCACGCGAAGCCGGTGCGCATCGCGGGCGCGGATGGGCACGTGACGGGCGTGGAATTCGAGGCCGCGTCGGGCGAACGCTTCACCGTCGATGCGGACATGGTGCTGAAGGCGATCGGCCAGACGCTGGTGCCGGACGGTGTCGAAGCCGCGTTGCTGACGGCGGACGGTACGCGCATCGCGGTCGATGCGGACGGACGCACCGCGTTGCCCGACGTGTGGGCCGGCGGCGATTGCGCGGCAACCGGCGGCATCGACCTCACGGTGCAGGCCGTGCAGGACGGCAAGCGCGCGGCGGCTGCGATCGACGCGGCGCTCGCGCAGCGCGACGCCAGGGCCGCGTGAGCGCGGCATACGCAACGGCGTCGCGCACGTCACGCGGATCACGATAATCGCCCCATTTTCACGGAGCCGAACATGGCCGACCTTCGCTGCACCATCGCAGGCATCACTTCGCCGAATCCCTTCTGGCTGGCGTCCGCGCCGCCGACTGACAAGGCATACAACGTCAACCGCGCGTTCGAGGCTGGCTGGGGCGGTGTCGTCTGGAAGACGCTCGGGCTCGATCCGCACGTCGTCAACGTCAGCTCGCGCTACGGCGCGGTGCAATGGAACGGCCAGCGGATCGCCGGGCTGAACAACATCGAGCTGATCACCGATCGTCCGCTCGACGTGAACCTGAGAGAGATCGCGCAGGTGAAGCGCGACTGGCCGGACCGCGCGCTGATCGTGTCGCTGATGGTGCCGTGCAACGAGCGCGACTGGAAATGGATCCTGCCGCTCGTCGAGGATACGGGCGCCGATGCGGTCGAGCTGAATTTCGGCTGTCCGCACGGGATGAGCGAGCGCGGGATGGGCGCGGCCGTCGGGCAGGTGCCGGAATACGTCGAGATGGTCACGCGCTGGGTCAAGGAAGGCACGAAGCTGCCGTGTCTCGTGAAGCTCACGCCGAACATCAGCGACATCCGGATGGGTTCGCGCGCCGCATACAAGGGCGGCGCGGACGGCGTGTCGCTGATCAACACGATCAACTCGATCGTCGCGGTGGATCTCGACCAGATGGCCCCAATGCCGACCGTTGACGGCAAGGGTACGCACGGCGGCTATTGCGGCCCGGCGGTCAAGCCGATCGCGCTGAACATGGTCGCGGAGATCGCGCGTGACCCGGAAACGCCGAACCTGCCGATTTCCGGCATCGGCGGGATTTCGTCGTGGCGCGACGCGGCCGAGTTCATGGTGCTCGGCGCCGGCAGCGTGCAGGTGTGCACCGCCGCGATGCATTACGGATTCCGGATCGTGTCGGATTTCGTCGACGGGCTGTCGAACTGGATGGACGAGAAGGGCTACGCGACGCTCGACGACATCCGCGGCCGCGCGGTGCCGAACGTGACCGACTGGAAATACCTGAACCTGAAGTACGACATCAAGGCGCGCATCGACCAGGATCGCTGCATCCAGTGCGGGCTGTGTCATATCGCGTGCGAGGACACGTCGCATCAGGCGATCACCGCCGAGAAGGACGGCGTGCGGCATTTCGAGGTGGTGGACGCGGAGTGCGTCGGGTGCAATCTTTGCATGCATGTGTGTCCGGTCGAGCAATGCATCACGATGGAGCGGGTCGACGCGGGCGACTATGCGAACTGGACGACGCATCCGAACAACCCGACGCGCGCCGACGCGGGTGCGAGCCCGGCGGAACCCGCGAAACACGCGAAGGCAGCCTGACCGATGGCCGGCGGCGCGGTACCGGCCGCGCCGCCGCTTGTGTCCCGTTCGGCCGGCATCGCACGATGCCGGCGCTGACGTTTACGTGGAGCGCGTTCGATGAAACCAGCAGCGATTCCCGCCGATCCCGACAGCGCCGCGGCGCCGGCCGGCAGTTTGTACAACGACGACCTTGCGCCGACGACGGCGGCGCAGCGGACCTGGCGGTGGTACCACTTCGCGGCGCTGTGGGTCGGGATGGTGATGAACATCGCGTCGTACATGCTCGCGGCCGGGCTGATCCAGGAAGGCATGTCGCCGTGGCAGGCGGTGCTGACCGTGCTGTTCGGCAACCTGATCGTGCTCGTGCCGATGCTGCTCATCGGTCATGCGGGCGCGAAACACGGGATTCCGTACGCGGTGCTCGTGCGCGCGTCGTTCGGCACGCAGGGCGCGAAGCTGCCCGCGCTGTTGCGCGCGATCGTCGCGTGCGGCTGGTACGGCATCCAGACCTGGCTCGGCGGCAGCGCGATCTACACGCTGCTGAACATCCTGACCGGCAACGCATTGCATGGCGCGGCGCTGCCGATCGTCGGCATCGGGGTCGGGCAGCTCGCGTGCTTCCTCGTGTTCTGGGCGCTGCAGCTCTACTTCATCTGGCACGGCACCGATTCGATCCGCTGGCTCGAGAGCTGGTCCGCGCCGATCAAGGTCGTGATGTGCATCGCGCTCGTGTGGTGGGCAACGTCGCAGGCAGGCGGCTTCGGCTCGATGCTGTCGGCACCGTCGCAGTTCGTCGCGGGCGGCAAGAAGGCCGGACTCTTCTGGGCGACGTTCTGGCCGGGGCTGACCGCGATGGTCGGCTTCTGGGCGACGCTCGCGCTGAACATTCCCGACTTCACGCGCTTCGCGCATTCGCAGCGCGACCAGGTGATCGGCCAGTCGATCGGGCTGCCGTTGCCGATGGCGCTGTTGTCGGTGGTGTCGGTCGTCGTGACGTCGGCGACCGTCGTGATCTACGGCAACGCGATCTGGGATCCGATCGACCTGACGAGCCGGATGACCGGCATCGGCGTCGGCATCGCGCTCGTGATCCTCACGCTCGACACGATGTGCTGCAACCTCGCGGCGAACCTCGTCGGTCCCGCGTACGACTTCTCGAGCCTGTGGCCGAAAGCGATCTCGTACCGCACGGGCGGCATGATCACCGCGACGATCGCGATCGTGATGATGCCGTGGAAGATCCTCGCGACGACGGAAGGCTATATCTTCACCTGGCTCGTCGGCTATTCGGCGCTGCTCGGGCCGGTCGCGGGCATCCTGATGGTCGACTACTTCCTGATTCGCGGCACGCGGCTCGATACGCACGCGCTGTTCGACGAGCGCGGCGACTTCAGCTATGCGCGCGGCTGGAACCCGGCCGCACTGGGCGCGCTTGCCATCGGCGTGCTGCCGAACCTGCCCGGCTTCCTGCATACCGCATTCCCGGCGTCGTTCCCGAACGTGCCGGCATTCTTCAACACGCTTTACACGTACGCGTGGTTCGTCGGCCTCGTGCTGGCGTCCGGCGTGTACGGCACCTGGATGAAGTGGCGCGCCGCGCAGCGCGCGCAGATCGCGAGCGCGTGATGCGCGAATGCAGGCGGCACCCGACAGTCAACGAGGAGGCAACGACATGGCAATCCTGATTCGTGGCGGCACCGTGGTCGATGCGGACCGCACCTATCGCGCGGACGTACTGTGCGCCGACCCGCAGGACGGCGGCACGATCCTGCAGATCGCCGAGACGATCGACGCGCCGGCCGGCGCGGCGGTGGTCGACGCGCACGACCAGTACGTGATGCCGGGCGGCATCGATCCGCATACGCACATGGAACTGCCGTTCATGGGCACGACGGCGAGCGACGATTTCTATTCGGGTACGGCGGCGGGGCTGTCGGGCGGCACGACGAGCATCATCGACTTCGTGATCCCGAGCCCGAAGCAGCCGCTGATGGACGCGTTCCACGAATGGCGCGGCTGGGCCGAGAAGGCGGCGGCCGACTATGGCTTCCACGTGGCCGTCACCTGGTGGGACGAATCGGTGCACCGTGACATGGGCACGCTCGTGCGCGAGCACGGCGTGTCGAGCTTCAAGCACTTCATGGCGTACAAGAACGCGATCATGGCCGACGACGAAGTGCTCGTGAACAGCTTCTCGCGTTCGCTCGAACTCGGCGCGCTGCCGACCGTGCATGCGGAGAACGGCGAGCTCGTGTTCCAGCTGCAGAAGGCGCTGCTCGCGCGCGGTATGACGGGGCCGGAGGCGCACCCGCTGTCGCGTCCGCCCGAAGTCGAGGGCGAGGCCGCGAACCGCGCGATCCGCATCGCGCAGGTGCTCGGCGTGCCCGTCTATATCGTGCACGTGTCGTCGAAGGACGCGGTCGATGCGATCACGCGGGCGCGCAGCGAAGGGCTGCGCGTGTTCGGCGAGGTGCTGCCGGGCCACCTGGTGATCGACGAGGCGGTGTATCGCGACCCGGACTGGACGCGTGCGGCCGCGCACGTGATGAGCCCGCCGTTCCGCTCGGCCGAGCATCGCGAAGCGCTGTGGCGCGGGCTGCAGGCGGGGCAGCTGCATACGACGGCGACCGATCACTGCGTGTTCTGCGCGTCGCAGAAGGCGATGGGCCGCGAGGATTTCACGAAGATTCCGAACGGCTGCGGCGGCGTCGAGGACCGCATGTCGGTGCTGTGGCATCACGGCGTGAATCACGGCCGCCTCACGCCGAACGAGTTCGTGCGGATCACGTCGACGAACGCCGCGCAGATCTTCAACCTGTATCCGCGCAAGGGGGCGGTGCAGGTCGGCGCCGATGCCGACCTGGTCGTGTGGGATCCGGCCGCGACGAAGACGATCTCGGTGAAGACCCATCACCAGCAGGTCGACTTCAACGTGTTCGAGGGGATGACGGTGCAGGGCGCGGCGACGCACACGCTCACGCGCGGCGCGCTCGCATGGGCCGACGGCGAGCTGCGTGCGGTGCGCGGCGCGGGCCGCTACCTGAAGCGCCCGCCCGCGGCCGGCTACTACGAAGCCGCACGCATCGCGAACCGGCTGCGCGAGCCGCACCCGGTCGAGCGCACCGGCTGAGCGGGCGCGAAGCGGGAGAAAGCGGGCGCGCGCCGCGGTGGTCAGCGCGCGTCGCCCGCGTTCGCTTCGCGGATCGGGATCACGGTGCGCGCGCCGCACTGGCGCAGCAGGTCGCGCAGTTCGTTGATGACCGGGAACACCTCGTGGTTGCAGTCGGCGCCCTGCCGGTCGTGCGCTTCCTGCTCGCGCTCGACGATCCAGCGATCCTCGCGGAAGATCCGCTCGGTGAACCAGACGAGCAGCGGCCACGCGAGATCGAGCGCGAACGGAATGCCGGGCTTGTGGATCGACAGCAGTCCGAACGTGCGGTTGGTGCGCTGCTGCGCATCGAGCGGCACGTAGACGATCCACAGATCCATCACGAGCGTGCCTTCGCTCGAGCGGATCTGCAGCGTCTGGTACGGGTAGCCGGTGCGCACCGTCATCACGCTCTTGTCGGCCTGGTCGGCCGGCTTCTTGCTGGCGCCGAACACGAGCGCCTCGCCGACCGGCTGCTTGCCTTCCATCCGTGCGAACGTGTAGTCGACCTCGACCCAGTCGTCGCCGCGCCGCCGGCCGACGCTGCGCGCGCGCATCTGGCCCATCTGCTTGCGATGCAGGAACTGATGGTTCATGTCCATCAGGTTCTCGTGCATGAACGAGTAGTGACACTTGACCTCGCGGCCGAAGCGGCGCGTCTTGAATGCGCGGTCGTCCGCCGATTCGAGCGCGGGGAACGGGCGTTCGTCGGCGAGCGTCGCGTCGCCGGGAAATACGAAGATCAGCCCGTGCGCCTCGCGGCACGGATACGCGCGCACGCCGTTCGGCAGGCGCTCGCGGCCGAGGTAGGGCACGTCGACGCAGCGGCCGCTGTCGCACGCGTAGGTCCAGCCGTGATAGCAGCAGCGCAGCGTTTCGCCGGTGACGACGCCCGCATGCAGCGGCACCTGGCGGTGCGCGCAACGATCTTCGAGTGCATATACGGCACCGGATTCGGTGCGCACGAGCACGATCGGATCGCCGGCGAAGCGCACCCCGAGCGTCTTGCCGCGCTTGAGCTCGCGCGACCACGCGAGCGGATACCAGTGATCGGGATGGATGGGCACGCGACGCAGGTCGCGCACGACCGTGCCGGTGGACGGTTCGTCGAGGGTGCTGCTGTCAGACAAAGGCACTGCGCGCATGCGTGACGCCTCCTGGCTGGCTGAAGAGTTCCCGGCGCCGCGTGTCGCGGCGGGGCCTGATCTGGAGAAGTCTACGCGAAGTTGGCCCGCGAAGCTGACGCGATGCGGGTTTGCCCGGCCGGGGCAGCATGGGTTTCGTTGATGCAGCGCAAACGCGGCCGGCGGCGCGGGCCGGCCGCGTCATGCCGCGAGCCCGCCGCGAGCACGCCGCGAGCACGCCGCCGCACGGCCGGCGGTCCGTCACAGGCGGGCGTCGCGCCATAGCACCGCGTCGGCGCGGTACAGCGCGGGGAAGCGCTGCTTCAACCCGGCGACCTTCGGCAGGTCGTTGAACGCAATGTACGGCGCGTCGGGATGCAGCTCGAGGTAGTTCTGGTGATAGGCCTCGGCCGGATAGAAGCCCTTGTACGGCTCGACGCGCGTGACGACGGGCGCCGGGAACGTGTGCGCGGTGCCGAGCTGCGCGATGTACGCGGTCGCGACCGCTCGCTGCTGCGCGGTGGTCGGGAAGATCGCGGACCGGTATTGCGTCCCTTCGTCGGGGCCCTGGCGGTTGAGTTCGGTCGGGTCGTGCGCGACCGAGAAGAACACCTGCAGCAGCCGGCCGTACGTGACCTGCGTCGGGTCGTAGATGATGCGTACCGATTCCGCGTGGCCGGTCAGCCCGGTGCCGACCAGCCCGTAGTGCGCGGTTTCGGACGCGCCGCCCGCATAGCCGGCCGTGACCTGCTTCACACCCTTCACGTGTTCGAACACGCCCTGCACGCCCCAGAAGCAGCCGCCGGCGAGCACGGCCGTCTCTTCGTGGGACGCGCCCGGGGTTTCGTCGAGCGTCGGCGCGGGTACGGTGCGCATCGGTTCCGCGGAACTGACGACGCGCTGGTAGCCGAACACGGCGGCGGCCGCGACGGCGATCGCGCCGATGCGGCGCAGCATGGCCGCCCGCCGCCGCGGTGCGGAATCGCGAGTGGATGTCGGGATCATGAATTGCTCCTTGGAAATGCGGGACGGAATGGGGTGTTTGGGCGGCGTTCGCGACTGCGTCCGTGACTGCGTCCGCGTTCAACCAAACGTGAATGCATACGCGTCGACGCCGGGATCGAGAAACTCGATCGAGAACGTGCGGTCGGCGATCGCGCCCGTCTGCCGGACGAGCTGGTACAGGCGTTGGCCGGTGACGGTGCCGTAGCCCTGCGCATCGACGTCGGTGCCGTGTGCCGCCCCCGGCGCCGCGCCGTCGAGCGTCACGCGAAAGCGCACCGGCTTGCCGTTCGCACCCGGGCCGAGCACGAGGTGCAGGTCGCGTGCATGGAAGCGGTAGACGATGCTGCCGGCCGGCGCGGCGAGCGTCGCGCGCTCGGCGCCGACCTGCCACGTGCCGACGAGACCCCAGTCGTTCAGGTCGGGGTGTGCGGGCGCGTCGTAGCGGTGTGCCGTGTCGCGCACGACGCCGCCCGGCGACGTGAAGTCCTCCGCACGCGCATAGCCGACGTAGGTTTCGGGCGAGCGGACGTCGGCGCTGTCGGCTGCTGCGAGCGCGCCTTTCGCGGGTGCGCCGGCGAGCCCGAGCGGCACGTTCAGCGCTTCCGGATGACCGGCTTCGGCGAGCAGCGACTGGATCGCGCGTTCCGACTGCGCGTATTCGCCTTCGCCGAAGTGGTGGTGGCGGATGCGGCCCTGCGCGTCGACGAAGTAGTGCGCGGGCCAGTATTCGTTGCCGAACGCGCGCCAGATCGCATAGCCGTTGTCGATCGCGACCGGGTAGTCGATGCCGAGATCGTGCACGGCCTTCTTCACGTTGCCGATGTCGCGCTCGAACGCGAATTCCGGTGCGTGCACACCGATCACGACGAGCCCGTACGGCGCGTATTTGCGTGCCCATGCGGTCGTGTACGGCAGCGTGCGCAGGCAGTTGATGCACGAATACGTCCAGAAATCGACGAGCACGACCTTGCCGCGCAGGCCTGCGGTGGTCAGCGGCGGCGAATTCAGCCACTGCACGGCGCCGTCGAGCGACGGCAGCGTGCCTTCGACGGGCAGCGCGGCCGGTGCCTGCATCGCGGGCGCCGTGCCGACCGCGCGCATCATCGCGCTGCCGGCTGCGGGGGCGCCGTCGGAGGTCGCGGCCATCATCGCGCCGCTCGCCGTGCCGCTGTTGCTGCTGCCGGCGTTGCCCGTCGCGGACATCGCCGTCGGGGCGCCAGTCGAGCGCCCGCCGAGCCGGCCGACGAGCTTCGACTCGAGCCCGCCCGTCGTGACGGTCGACAGTTGCGCGAGCACACCCGTATCGAGGCCGAGCGCGATCGCGCCGACGCCGGCCAGCAGCGCCGCGCCGATCCCGCGCCGGATCCATTCGCCGGCGCCGAGCGAGCGTTTCATCGCGGCGAACACCTTGCCGCCGATCACGAGCGCGACGCCGAGCGACGTCGCCGCGCCGGCCGCATACGCGACCAGCAGCAGCGTCGTGCCGACGCTCGCGCCACGCAGTGCGGCACCGGTCAGCACAAGACCGAGGATCGGGCCCGCGCACGGCGCCCACAGCAGGCCGGTCGCGACGCCGAGCAGCAGCGACGATGCCGGGCCCGCCGGGCGGCCGTCGCGCTGCGCGAAGCCGGTGAGCCGGTTGCCGGCCGCGACGAGCGGGCGCGTCAGGTGTTCGGCGAAGCGCGGCAGCAGCAGCGTCAGGCCGAATACCGCGAGCAGCACGATGGCGAGCCAGCGGCCGGCCTGGTTGGCCTGCGCGACCCAGCCGCCGCCGACGGCGGCGAGCGTCGCGACGACGGCGAACGTGAGCGCCATGCCGATCAGCAACGGCAGGCCGGTACGCACGAACGGCTGGTCGGCGCGCGCGAACACGAACGGCAGCACGGGCAGGATGCACGGGCTCAGGATCGTGAGCACGCCGCCGAGATAGGCAAGGACGATGAGCAGCATGGGGCAGTCTCCGGTCGTTCAGGAAGGCGGCGGCTCGTCAGGCGGCAGCCGGGTGGAAGGCGAGCGCGAGCCCGTTCATGCAGTAGCGCAGGCCGGTGGGCGGCGGGCCGTCGTCGAACACGTGGCCGAGATGGCCGCCGCAGCGGCGGCAGTGCACTTCGGTGCGTGCCATCCCGTACGACGCATCGACTTCGGTCGCGATCGCGTGGTCGAGCGGCTTCCAGAAGCTCGGCCAGCCGGTGTGGCTGTCGAACTTGGTGCTCGACGAGAACAGCGCGAGGTCGCAGCCGGCGCACGCGAACGTGCCGCGGCGGTGCTCGCCGTTCAGCGGGCTGCTGTACGGCGGCTCGGTGCCGGCGTCGCGCAGCACCGTGTACTGGGCGGGCGTGAGGCGGCGGCGCCATTCGGCGTCGCTGCGGGTGACCTCGAAGCGGGCGGCGGGTTGTGCGCCGGCGGCGGGCTGCGCGGCAAACGCGCGGCCGACCAGCGCACGGCGGCCGGCCGACGACAGCGCCGCGAGCGCGGCGAGGCCGGTGGCGCCGGCGAACAGCAGATGTCTGCGGGTGGGCATGGCGGGCTCCTGGAAGCAGGTGCTGAAACATGCGCACAGAGTAGACAGCGGCCGGTGTCGAAGTCCTCACGGAAAGTTAAATGAATTGTGATTGTTTTTTGGGGGATCCGGCCAGGTCCGTTGAAATCCGTCAAAGCCCCGTCTGACAAGGGTTTGCAGGGAGGTTTTGGTTCGCCAAGTTCCGCGGAAATCCTCCACGAGCCGCAACTTTTAGTGTTTTTTTAGTGTTCGCGATGTGGGGTAGGCTCTGCTTAGAGATGCAGGGGCCGACCTGGTTGCGATATCAAAGGAGGGCGACTGTCGGCGTTGCAGCGACATCCCGTGCGTCGCGACGCGATTCATCCATGAACGGCGAACTTTCGACGATTTTCGTCGAGAAGCAGGGAAAGTGAGATTTTTTCGGTCGCATCGAGGCGATATGATTTCTCCAGCCCCAATATTCGTCAGCCAACCCATGAAGCGCGCCAGCATCGTTCTGACGCGGCACCGCAAGCACGAGAGAGTTGTATGCCGGACACGCCATTCGTCATCGTCGAACACGCCCGCAGGAGAGCCGCTCAAGTCCGGTCCGGCGACGTTCCCGCCGCCTTGCAGGACGGGCCCAAGTGGGTGTGTCGGATCGTGCCGGATCATGAGCGGCGGTGCGGCGCAGGACACCGGTCAGCTGCAAGTGTGGCCGGCATGCTCGGCCGGCTGAAGCCGGCGAACGTCCTGTTGGCGGACCCAGCCGCGAGCGCCGACGGCTGGCTGGCGCGTTCGTCGACCGACAGGGGCGGCCGGTGTCGAGCCTATGCGCATCTCGGCGCGGACCGGATCCTCGAGATGGTGGGAATGCCGGCGGTCGGCCCGTGGCTCGACGAGCGCGACACCTGGTGGCCTGGCGCGTACGAGCTGCCGCTGCTCGAGCAGTTGTCCGCGAACGAGTCGCCGCTGCGCGACCTGCTTGGCGCGACTGCACGCGCCCATTTGCTGATGAGCCTGACCGAAGTCGACGGCACCGCGCTCGTGACCGAATCGGACGATGGCATCGAGCGTCCGTTCCGTATTCCCGCGGGCGTGGATACGATCCATTTCGCCCCCGTATGCATCCGCGGCCCAATGGCGCAGTGGCGCGAAACGCTCGTCACCGCGTTCGACCGCGTCCGGCATCTGGTCGGGCTCAGATCGGCTCGCCCTTTCTATCTTTGACGCAAGCCCCCGTTCTCCGGCAAGCCACGCCATGACCGATCCACTCGACACCTTCGACCGCAAGATCCTGAATATCGTCCAGCGCGATTGCACCGCGACTGCGGATGCCATTGCCGAACGGATCGGTCTGTCCACGTCCGCCGTGCAGAAGCGGCTGAAGCGCATGCGCACCGAAAAGATCATTTCGGCGGAAATCGCGGTGGTCGATCGCGCGGCGGTCGGCCGGCCGATGACGTTCATCGCGGCGATCGAGATCGAACGCGAAAACTACGAGACGATCGCCCGGTTCCGCGAGTGGTCGAAGGCGCATGACGAAATCCAGCAGATCTACTACGTGACCGGCTCCGTCGACCTGATCGCGATCATCACCGCACCCGACGTCGAGGCATACGACCGGTTGTCCGCGCGGATCATGCAGAGCAATCCGATGATCCGCCGGATCAACACGAATGTCGTGCTGAGCGCGGTCAAGGTCGGGTTGTTCGTGCCGGTCGACAAGGACGGCGACGACGAGCCACCCGCCGCCTGACGAGGGCGGTTCGCGCGGCGACGGTCGATCCGTCCGTCCCGCGTGACAAACCGCAACGCGTGACTGCCCGAATCGGTCGAAACGCATAATTTGTCGATCAATTCGCAGGACTAATCTGTTTCCTGTAGTCAATGAACAGGAGATGATCAAGATGGAACTCAAACTGGCACTGGTCGGTTTCGGCGGAGTCAATCAGGGACTGGTCGAACTGCTCAAGAAGAAGCGCGCGCTGCTGGGTGCATCGGGCCTCGACGTGTCGGTGACGATGGTCGCCGACCTGCGGCTCGGGATCGCGACGAATCCTCGCGGCATCGCGCTGGACGTCCTCGACGAAACCGCCCGGCGGGGTGTCGACGCCGAAGCGCTCCGTCGCGATCCCGGCACGCTGGTATCGCCGGACGTCGGTCTCGGGGCCGTGCTGAAGGCCATTGCGTCGGAGCACGTGGATGTCGTCGTCGAGGCGACCTTCACCGACCCGAACACCGGCGAGCCGGCACTGTCGCATTGCCGTACCGCCCTCGAATGCGGCAAGCACGTGATCACGACCAACAAGGGGCCGATCGCGCTCGCGCAGCCGGCGCTCGCGAGGATCGCCGCGCAGTCGGGGGCGTGCGTGATGTACGAGGGCACGGTGATGAGCGGCACGCCGGTGCTGCGGCAGCTCGCGACGTCGCTGCGCGGCTGCGACGTCAACGGCTTTGCCGGCATCCTGAACGGTACGTCGAACTACGTGCTCGGCGAGGTCGAGGCCGGCGCGAGCTTCGATGCGGCGATCCGGGATGCGCAGCAGCGCGGCTATGCGGAGGCGAACCCCGCGGCCGACGTCAACGGGTCGGACGTGCAACTGAAGGTCGTCATTCTGGCGAACGCGCTGTGGAATGCCGGCCTCACGCGCGGCGACGTGACGTGCCGCGGCATCGTGGAGCTGACCGAGCACGACGTGCGCGCAGCGGCGGCGGAACGCATGTCCTGGCGGTTGATCGGCTCGGCCATCCGCCATCCGGACGGCACCGTGACCGCGAGCGTCGAGCCGCGCAAGCTGCCGGCCGGCCATCCGTTGCTTGCCGCGAGCGGCGTGACGAACGCGATCACGTTCGACACCGACGTGCTCGGCGGCGTGACGATCAGCGGGCCCGGTGCGGGGCGCGAGGAAACGGCGTTCGCGATCCTGTCCGACCTGATCGAACTCGCCGACAGGATCGGCGCCGTGTCGCACGAGGTGGCCGCATGAGCGCGCGCGACGCGGTGATGACCGACTCCGGCGTGGCCGATGTCCGGTCGCCGTATGACGGCGCGATCGTCGGCCAGGTTCGGCTGTCGCCTGTCGATGCGGCGCCGGCCCTCGTCGAGCGCGCGCTCGAAGGCGCGCGTGCGGCCGCGGCCCTGCCGCGCAGCCGGCGGGCCGACATCCTGTTTCGTGCAGCCGCGATCGTGGAGGCGCAGGCGGAGACGTTTGCACGCACGATCGCGCTCGAAGCGGGCAAGCCGCTGCGGCAGGCTCGCAAGGAAGTCGCGCGCTGTGTGAACACGCTGCGCCTGTCGGGCGAGGAGGCGAAACGGCTGACCGGCGAGACGATCCCGTTCGACGGCTATCCCGGCTCCGAGGATCGCAGCGGCTACTACACGCTGGAACCGCTCGGCGTGATTCTCGCGATCACGCCGTTCAACGACCCGCTGAATCTCGTTGCACACAAGCTCGGGCCGGCGATGGCGACCGGCAATGCGGCGATCCTGAAGCCCTCGCTGCTCGCGCCGCTGTCCGCGCAGGCGCTCGTCGAAGTGCTGTGGGAAGCCGGTGCGCCGCGCGACGCGCTGCAGATCGTGCACGGCGGCGCGGATATCGCGTCCGCGCTGGTGCGCGACCGGCGGATCCGGATGGTGACCTTTACCGGCGGGCCGGAAACCGGCGAGGCCATCACGCGCGATGCAGGGCTCAAGAAGATCGCGATGGACCTCGGCGGAAATGCGCCAGTGATCGTGATGGCCGATTGCGACCTGAAGGATGCCGCCGAATCGTGCGTGTCGGGCGCGTTCTGGGCGGCGGGGCAGAACTGCATCGGCACGCAGCGGATCTTCGTCGCCGAGGCGGCGTACGAGCCGTTCGTCCGTTATTTCGTCGAACTGACCGGCAAGATGGTCGTGGGCGATCCACTGGACGAAGCGACCGACATGGGGCCGATGATCGGCGAGGAACAGGCGGTCCGCATCGAACACTGGGTCGACGAAGCGGTCGCCGGCGGTGCGACGGTGTTGAGCGGCCATCGGCGGCGCGGTGCGCTGTATGAACCGACGGTGCTCGCGGATGTGCCGCGGGACGCGCGCATATGGACCGACGAGGTATTTGCGCCGGTCGTGACGATCGAGAAATTCACCGACTTGCAGCAGGCGCTCGACGCGGCCAACGCGTCGGAGAGCTGTCTGCATGCAGGCGTGTTTACCAACCGCCTGGAAGTGGCGCTCGGCGCGGCGGAGCGGCTGCAGGCGGGCGGCGTGATGATCAACGATTCGTCCGACTACCGCTTCGACGGCATGCCGTTCGGCGGCTTCAAGCATGGGTCGCTGGGCCGCGAAGGCGTTCGGTTCGCGATGACGGAAATGACGCAGCCGAAGGTGGTCTGCTTCAGGCGCAACCGGCGGCTGTCGAGCTGATGCGCGAGCGCCGGCACATGACGGGCCGGCGCGGCGCGAACCGGAGCGGTGTGTGTGCAACGTAGCGAAGAAGGAGTCGAGGATGCCAGCAGCAATTCCTGCATGCAAGCCGGCGGCGGACGCGCTGGTGGTCGAGGATATTCACAAGTCGTTCGGCGGTGTCGAGGTGCTGAAAGGCATCTCGCTGACCGCGCGGAATCACGAGGTCGTGTCGATTCTCGGCAGCAGCGGGTCGGGCAAGAGTACGTTCCTCAGGTGCATCAACTTGCTGGAAATGCCCGACCGTGGCCGGATCTGCGTGAACGGCGAAACGCTCGCGCTGAAGCCGGCGGGCCGCGACGGCGCGCTCGTCGCCGCCGACGCGCAGCAGGTGATGCGCGTGCGTCGCAAGCTCGCGATGGTGTTCCAGCAGTTCAATCTGTGGGCGCACATGACGGTGCTGCAGAACGTGATGTTCGTGCCGGTGCGCGTGCTGGGCGTGCCGAAGCGCGACGCCCGCGACAAGGCGATCGCGATGCTCGAACGGGTCGGGCTCGCCGGCAAGTGCGAGCACTATCCGAACCAGCTGTCGGGCGGCCAGCAGCAGCGCGTGGCGATCGCACGCGCCCTCGCGACCGACCCCGACGTGATGCTGTTCGACGAGCCGACATCGGCGCTCGATCCCGAACTCGTCGGCGAAGTACTGAAAGTGATGCGCTCGCTGGCCGACGAGGGGCGCACGATGCTCGTCGTCACGCACGAGATGGGGTTTGCGCGCGAGGTCGCGAACCGCGTCGTGTTCGTTCACCAGGGACGAATCGAGGAGGACGGCAGTCCCGGCGAAGTGTTCGCGAGCCAGAAATCGCCGCGTTTCCAGAAGTTTCTGTCCAGCATCATCTGATGCGGATTCAATGCCAACCGGAGGGGAAACCATGAAGAAGCTGCTTCAGTCGCTGTGCGTGGGCGCGGCACTGCTCGGATCGGTCGCGCATGCCGAGCAGGTCGTGCGGGTCGGCACGCTCGCCGATTACGCGCCGTTCGAATACAAGGATGCGTCCGGCAAGCTGCAGGGCATGGAGATCGACGTCGGCAAGAAGATGTGCGACACGATGAAGGTCAAGTGCCAGTGGGTGACGATGGATTTCGACGCGCTGATTCCGGCGCTCAAGGCCAAGCAGATCGATGCGGTGCTCGCGCAAATGTCGAAGACGCCGGAGCGCGAGCAGTCGGTCGACTTCACGCGCATTTTCACGACGGCACCCGTGCAACTCGTCGCGAAGCAGGGCTCGGGTATCACGGATGGCGCGGCCACGCTGCGCGGCAAGACGATCGGCGTTCAGACCGCGTCGACCCACGAATCCTATCTGCGCCGCCGCCTGCCGGCGAGCAAGTCGGGGATCAACGTGAAGGTCTATCAGACGCTCGACGAAGCCTGGCTCGACCTGGAGGCCGGGCGCGTCGATGCCGTGCTTGCCGACAACACGGTCGCATACGACTGGCTGACGAAGGCCGGCAGGAAGGAGGGCTTCGACTTCGTCGGCAAGCCGATCGCCGATGCGGAGATCTTCGGCGACGGCACGGCGATCGCGGTGCGCAAGGGCGACGCGCCACTGAAGGCGCTGTTCGACAAGGGGATCGCGCAGGTGCAGGCGGATGGCACGTTCGCCGCCGCCAACAAGCGCTATTTCCCGTTCAGCATCGCGCCGCAATAGCCGCGCATCGGGACCGCGCGGCCGCCGCACGGCGGCCTGCGCGATCCGGGCCTATCCGGGCCTCACAAGGAGCGATATCACGATGGACATTCTGGTGAACTACGGCGCGCAGATCGCGGCGGGCGCGCTCGTCACGCTGGAACTCGCGCTCGCCGCGCTGTGCGTCGGCATGCTGCTCGGCATCGCCGGGGCATCGGCGAAACTGTCGAGCATGGGCTGGCTCAGACATGCGACCTATGCGCTGACCAATTTCCTGCGCGGCATTCCCGAGTTCCTGATCCTGCTGATCTGCTATTTCGGGCTGTCGCGTGTGCTCAACGTGCAGTTCGACGGCGCCTTTGCCGTGAGCCCGTTCTCGGCCGGCGTGATCGCACTCGCCGTGGTGTTCGGCGCCTACTCGTCGGAGATGTTCCGCGGCGCGTTCATCGCGGTGCCGGCCGGACAGATCGAGGCCGCGCGCGCGTACGGGATGACACGCCTGCAGACACTGTGGCACGTGCGCCTGCCGCAGGCGTGGCGAATCTGCCTGCCGAGCCTGAACAACATGTGGCAGAACTTGCTGAAGGACACGTCGCTGGTATCGATCGTCGGGCTCGAGGACATGCTGCGCAAGGCCAACATCGCCGCGCAGTTCACCAAGCAGCCATTCGTCTTCTACGTGACAGTCGGTATCGTCTATTTCGGCTTTCTCGCCGTTTCAAACCCCGTGTTCGCGTGGCTCGAGCGCATCGCGGGCCGCGGCTACGCACAACGCACCTGACGAGGGCCATGCGATGAACGACTTTCTTTCCCTCATCGTGCAGTCGGGCGCGGACGTCGCGCGCGGCGTATGGATCACGCTGCAACTGCTGGTGCTGTCATGCACGTTTGCGTTCGCGCTCGCGGTGCCGCTTGCCGTCGCGCGTACGTCGGGGCATCGGTGGCTGTCGGCACCGAGCCGCCTGTTCATGTCGGTGTTTCGCGGCACGCCGCTGCTGGTGCAGATTTTCGTGCTGTATTACGGGCTCGCGCAGTTCGCGATCGTGCGCGCCTCGCCGCTGTGGCTGCTGGTTGGCGGATCGTTCTCGTGTGCGTTGTGCGCGCTGACGCTCAACCTCGCGGCCTACATGGCGGAAGACATCCGCGGCGGCATTGCCGGCGTGCCGGCCGGCGAGAAGGAAGCCGCGCTCGCGTTCGGGATGAGCCGCTTCATGCTGACCTGGTTCGTGATCGTCCCGCGCGCGATCGGCATCGTCGCGCCGACGCTCGGCAACGAGATCGTGCTGCAGCTCAAGTCGACCGCGCTCGCCAGCACGATCACCGTGCTCGACCTGACCGGTGTCGCGCGGCGCATCTCCATCGAAACCTATACGACCGACGCGCTGATGCTGGCCGGCATCGTGTACGTCGGTATCACGGCAGTGCTGTCGACCGTGCTCAAACGCGTCGAAGGGCGGCTGAATCGCCATCTGGGCAGCGTGCGTGCCTGACGGCACCGCGTGGACACGACACAATGAACGATCCGGAGAACGAAATGGGATACAGGCTTGAAACGCTCGCGCTGGCCGCGGACCGCGACGTGACCGACGAGAAGACGGTCGCGCCGGCGATCCACTATTCGGCCGTGTTCAAGGCCGCCGGCAGCGAGGAATTCGCGGAGATGTCGAGCGTGCCGCAGCATCCGCGCAACTACACGCGCTACGGCAATCCGGTTCACGAGCGTGTCAAGGCGATCATGGCGGAGCTCGAGGGCACCGAGACCGCGCTGGTCACCGCGTCCGGCATGGGCGCGATCGCGACCGCGATCCTCAGTGTCGTGAAGGCCGGCGATCACGTGATCGGCCAGACGCGCCATTACATGAGCACGACGAAAATGCTCGACGACATGCTGCGCCGGTTCGGCGTCGAGGTGACGTTCGTCGACCAGACCGACGCGGCCGCGTTCGATCGTGCGATCCGGCCGAACACGCGGCTGATCGTGCTCGAGTCGCCGGTCAATCCGCTGCTGCTCGTGACCGACATCGCCGCGGTGACTGAAATCGCCAGGGCGCGCGGCATCCTGACACTCGCGGACAACACGTTCGCATCGCCGGTCAACCAGCAGCCGCACCGGCTCGGTGTCGATATCGTCGTGCACAGCGCGACCAAGTATCTCGGCGGCCATCACGACCTGACCGGCGGCGTGATCTGCACGAGCCGCGTGCTCGCCGAGCAGATCTGGCATACGCACATCACGCTCGGCTCGGTGCTGTCGCCGATGGACGCGTGGCTGCTGCTGCGCGGGCTGCGCACGCTGCCGATGCGCGTCGAGCGGATCAATGCGAATGCCCAGGCGCTCGCCGAATTCCTCGAGGCGCACGCGAAGATCGAGCGCGTGTTTTATCCGGGCCTGCGCAGCCATCCGCAACATGAACTCGCATGCCGGCAGATGCGCGGTTTCGGCGGCGTGGTCGCGTTCGGCGTGCGGGGCGGCTATGGCGAAGCGCAGCGCTTCGTCGAGGCGCTGCGCTTGCCGCTGAATGCGGGCAATCTCGGCGGCGTCGATTCGCTCGCGATCCATACGGCATCCATGTGGGCGGGCACGATGTCGGCGGAGCAAATGCGCGCGGCCGACATCCCGCTCAACTTCATCCGTTATTCGGTCGGCATCGAGCATGTCGACGACCTGAAAGCCGATATCGCGCAGGCGCTCGAGCAGATCTGACACGGACCGGCGCACACGGCCGTTCGACGCATCGGGCGGGTCGCGCCAGCCTTTGAACCGATTCGGGCACGAGCGGCCCGGATTGCAACGACGGAGCACGGACTATGCATGGCATCACGGTACTCGACGGCGGCATGGGTCGCGAACTGGCGCGGATGGGGGCGCCGTTCCGACAGCCGGAATGGTCGGCGCTCGCGCTGATGGAAGCGCCGCATTACGTCGGCCTCGCGCACGACGCGTTCGTCGCGGCGGGCGCCGACGTGATCACCGCGAACAGCTATGCGGTCGTACCGTTCCATATCGGCGAGCAGCGGTTTCGTCGCGACGGTGTCGCGCTCGCGGCACTGGCCGGGCAACTCGCGCGGCAAGCCGCGGATCGCGCAGGGCGGCCCGTGCGCGTCGCGGGATCGCTTCCGCCGACCGGCGGCTCGTATCGGCCCGACCTGTTCGACGCGGCGCGTGCCGATGCGATTCTGGCGACGCTCGTCGACGGGCTCGATCCGTACGTCGACCTGTGGCTGGCCGAGACGCAGAGCCTGACCGGCGAGATCGACGCGGTCCGTCGCGCGCTGGGTGCGAATCCGAAGCCGCTCTGGGTGTCGTTCACGCTGCGCGACGATGTCGACGCCGACGCGGGCACCGGGCCGGTACTGCGATCGGGCCAGACACTCGACGAAGCAATCGGCGCCGCCGTGTCCGCGCGCGCGAGCGCGCTGTTGTTCAACTGCAGCCAGCCGGAGGCGATGGGTGCGGCGATCGAGACGGTGCAGCGTACGCTCGCGGGAACGGGAGCGGGACCGGCGCTGATGATCGGCGCGTATGCGAACGCGTTTCCGCCGCAACGCGCCGATGCGCGTGCGAACGAGGAACTCGACGCATTGCGCGGTGATATCGACCCGCCCGGTTATGCGAAATGGGCGGAGCAGTGGCTTGCGCTCGGCGCGCAGATCGTCGGCGGTTGCTGCGGAATCGGCCCCGACCACATCGCGGCATTGCGCGACGCGGTCGATGCGCGCGGCGCCGGGCACACCGGGTTCGGCCAATGAAGATCGACGGCCTGGACCAGAAGATAATCGACGCATTGTGTGCCGATGCGCGGATTCCGCTCGCGGTGCTGGCCGACAGGATCGGTTTGTCCAGGCAGTCGGTCCGGAACCGGATCGACCGGCTCGAAGCGCTGAAGATCATTGCAGGCTATACGGTGCGGCTCGCGTTGCCCGACGATGTCGCACCCGTGCGTGCCGTGATGCTCGTCTACCGCAAGGACCGGATGCGCGGCGCGGACGTGCTTGCCGCACTCGGGCGGATCGCCGAGGTGCGCGACTGCGCGGTCCTCAGCGGCGAGGTCGATTTGCTGGTGCAGATAGAGGCGGCCACGCATGAGCGCATCAGCGACATCTGGGCGACGATCAGCGCATTGGACGGCGTGCAGAACATGACGACCAGCTTCGTGCTCGACTCGGTCGTTCATAAGCGGTGACGGCCCGGCGCCGTGGATGAAGACCGACCGGCGGCCGGTGACGGCTACGCCCCCGCCCGCTTCAGTTCCGTTCCTGTTCCAGCCAGCGTCTTTGCGACGCATAAAGATGCGTGCGCATTGCCGCCTGGGCCATCAGCACCTCGCCGTTTTCCAGTGCGTGGAGAATGGACTCATGTTCGTCGAACGCCCTGGCCCACGTCTGCTTGCTTTCGGCGCGCGCGCTGACGCGCGACGAGATCGGACTGTGGCGTCCGTCGAAAAGCTCGCCCACCAGCCTGACAAGCACTGAATTGCCCGTCATCGACGCAATCGCGACGTGAAATTCGCGATCGTGCTGTAGCGGCGAGCGGCCTTCCGCGATGGCCGAGCGCATGGCGTCGACCGCGCGCCGCACGGGCTCCAGCAGTTCGGGTGTCGCGCGTGCGCAGGCGAGTTCGACGACGCTGCCCTCGAGCGCGGCACGGGCGCTCGTCAGTTCGATCGGGTTTTCGCCCAGCGGCGTCGCCGGTGCGCTCAACGCCTTCGCGGGAGAGCACACGAACACGCCGGACCCCATCCGGACTTCGACGATGCCTTCGATCTCCAGCGCAATGAGCGCCTCCCGAACCGACGGGCGCGATACGCCCAATTGCTGGGCCAGATCGCGCTCCGGCGGCAGGCGTTCTCCGTCGGCGAACCGTCCCGCTTCGATAAGCGAACGAATCTGGTCGGCGATGCGCTGATACAGGCGGCGGGTATCCACCTGTTTGAACGGGTCCGGCAATGCTCCCCCTTGCCCGCGTACCGCGGATTTCTGTCGGAAGCTGTCAGTCTACTGCACTCCGAGTGGCCTGACCAATCGGCGGGAGGAGAGGGCACGTCCTCACCCGTCGATGGTGAATCGACTCACTAAATTGGCCTTACCAAATGGCCGGCCTTCGAGCTGGCGGGGAGTCTCACGCCATGTCATCCAATCGCGATATGGGCGCCTGAAGGACATCATCCCCCGAATGCAATGCTCAGGCTCTAGCCGAAACTTAGGGATTTCCCATGAATTTCCGAAATTGGCTTGACCAAATGTGGCCAGACCAATAGCCTGTGTCTGGTCAGGCCAATTTGGAAGCATGTTTCCGCGCCGTCCTCTTTCATACGTAATCGAGACACCGATGAGAACTGTCATTTGTGAAGAACCCGGCCGCCTGGTCGTTGCCGAGCGCCCGATGCCGGCAGCCGGACCCGACGAGGTACTGATTCGCGTGAAGCGGGTTGGTGTTTGCGGCACCGACATGCACATCTTCACCGGCAACCAGCCGTACCTCGCGTATCCGAGGGTGATGGGGCACGAACTGGCCGGCGTCGTCGAGACGGCGCCGGCGGGCGCGCGCGTGAAGGCCGGCGACCAGGTCTACGTGATGCCATACCTGTCGTGCGGCACGTGCGTCGCGTGCCGTGCGGGCAAGACGAATTGCTGCACCCGAATCCAGGTGCTGGGCGTGCACGCCGATGGCGGCATGGCCGAATACCTCGCCGTTCCGCAGGCGTTCGTGTTCAAGGCCGATGGCGTCACGCTCGACCAGGCCGCGATGATCGAATTCCTCGCGATCGGCGCGCACGCGGTCGCGCGTGCCGACGTTCGGTCGGATCAACGCGTGCTGGTCGTCGGCGCGGGGCCGATCGGCATGGCCGCACTGATCTTCGCGATGCTGCGCGGCGCGCGGGTCAGCGTGCTCGACAGCCGTGCGGACCGGCTCGAGGTCTGCAAGACGGCACTGGGCGCGCACGCTGCCGTGCTGCTCGACACGACGGGCGCCGCCACCGACGTGGCGCGCCTTGCGGCGCTCACCGACGGCGAGTTTTTCGACGTCGTGTTCGACGCCACCGGCAACCTCGGTGCGATGGAGCGCGGCCTCGAGTTCGTCGCGCACGGCGGCAAGTACGTGCTGATCTCGCTCGTCAAGGGCCGCATCTCGTTCTCGGATCCCGAATTCCACAAGCGCGAAACGACCTTGCTCGCGAGCCGCAACGCGACGCCCGCGGACTTCGAAACGGTACTCGACGCGATGCGCGCGGGCCGGGTGCCGACCGACGCGCTGAAGACGCACGCGCTGACGCTCGCCGATCTGCCCGACCGGTTCGCGCAACTCCTCGCGCCGGACGCGGGCGTGATCAAGGCGCTCGTCGAATGTTGAACGGGGCGCGCGAACCGATGGGTAATCCGATCCTGCAATTCGGCACCAGCCGCTTCCTCCAGGCGCACGTCGACCTGTTTACGTCGGAAGCGCTGGCCGCAGGCCGCGCGCTCGGCGAGATCACCGTGGTGCAGACGACGTCGAGCGCGGAAAGCCGCGCGCGCATCGATGCGCTGCGTGCCGCCAGGCGCTATCCGGTGCGGATCCGCGGCCGGCGGCACGGCGAGACGATCGATCGCGTGGTCGACTGCATGGCGATTACCGAAGCGCTGCATGCGACGGAAGACTGGGCGCGGTTGCGCGAGCGCGTCGCATGCGAGGTCCGCACGATCGTGTCCAACACCGGCGACAGCGGCTACGCGCTGTTCGATGACGACGGGGCCGATCTTCTCGACGGCTCACGGTCGCCGCGCGGATTCGCGGCGAAGCTCGCGGTGCTGCTGCACGAGCGCTTTCGTGCCGGCGGCGCGCCCGTCACGCTGCTTCCGTGCGAACTCGTCGCGCGCAACGGCGACACGCTGCGCGACCTGGTGATCGCCGTCGCGCGGCGATGGGAGGCGGATGCCGCGTTCGTCGACTACCTGATCGGCGGCTGCGTGTGGGTCAACTCACTCGTCGACCGCATCGTGTCGGAGCCGATTCACCCGGTCGGCGCGATCGCCGAACCGTATGCGCTGTGGGCGGTCGGCCGCACGGCGGGGATGTCGCTGCCGTGCGAGCACCCGGACATCGTCGTGACCGACGACCTGGAACGTTACGAGCGCCGGAAGCTGCTGCTGCTCAATCTCGGGCATACGGTGCTCGCGGAGCAATGGCTCGCGCGCGGCGGCATGTCGGACATGACGGTGGGCGCGGCGATGGACGATCCCGTGTACCGCGCGCCGCTCGAAGCGGTATGGAACGACGAGGTGATGCCGGTGTTCGATGCGCTCGGCGAACACGACGCGGCGCTGGCGTACCTGGACGAGGTGCGCGACCGGTTCTCGAATCCGTTCCTTGCGCATCGGCTTGCCGATATCGCGGGCAATCACGACATGAAGAAGGCGCGGCGCCTGCGCCCGGCGGTCGAGCTGGCGCGCACGCTGAAGCTGCCGATCGGTCAGCCGCACCTGACCGCGGCGCTCGGATGAACGCTCGCGGCGCAGCGGTCCGCCGCCGCACGCGATGAAGTGAAATGAAATGGAGACACGCAAGGATGACGACACGCATTATCGATGTGCAGGTCCGTGACATTCGCTTTCCGACCTCGAAGAGCATGGACGGCTCGGACGCGATGAACGGCAATTCCGACTATTCGGCCACCTACGTGACGCTCGTCACCGACGCGGGCAACGGCATCCAGGGACACGGGCTGACGTTTACGATCGGCCGCGGCAACGAGCTGTGCGTCGAGGCCGCCCACGCGCTCGCGAAGCTGTTCGTGATCGGTCGCTCGCTCGAGGAGATCACGGCCGACTTCGGCGCGTACTGGCACGAGATGGTTGCCGGCGACTGCCAGTTGCGCTGGGTCGGCCCGGAGAAGGGCGTGGTGCATCTCGCAACGGCGGCGCTGATCAACGCGATCTGGGATCTCTGGGCCAAGACGGCACGCAAGCCGGTCTGGAAATTCCTGGTCGACATGCCGCCCGAACAGCTCGTGAGCTGCATCGACTTCACGTACATCGACGACGTGCTGACGCGCGAGGAAGCCGTCGCGATGCTGCGCCGGGCCGCACCGGGCAAGGCGCAGCGCGAGCGGGAGATGCACGAGCACGGCTTTCCCGGCTACACGACGGCGGCCGGCTGGCTGGGGTATTCCGAGGACAAGATGCGCGCGCTCGCCCGCGCGGCGGTGGCGGATGGCTGGACCCACCTGAAGCAGAAGGTCGGCGCGGATCTCGCGCAGGACGTGCGGCGCGCGGCCATCCTGCGCGAGGAACTCGGCTGGGACCGCAAGCTGATGATGGACGCGAACCAGAACTGGGGCGTCGACGAGGCCATCGCGAACATGCGGGTGCTCGCCCGGTTCGATCCGTGGTGGATCGAGGAGCCCACCAGCCCCGACGACATTCTCGGCCACGCCGCGATCCGGCAGCGGATCGGGCCGATCGGTGTCGCGACCGGCGAGCACGCGCACAACCGCGTGATGTTCAAGCAGTTCTTCCAGGCCGGCGCGCTCGATTTCTGCCAGCTCGATCCCGCGCGGCTCGGCGGGCTCAACGAAGTGCTCGCCGTCGTGCTGATGGCGGCGAAGTTCGGCGTGCCGGTATGTCCGCACGGCGGCGGCGTCGGTTTGTGCCAGTACTCGCAGAACATCGTGATGTTCGACTACATCGCGGTGTCGGGCTCGCTGGAGCGGCGCGTGCTCGAATACGTCGACCATCTTCACGAGCATTTCGAGGCGCCGATCGCGATTCGCCGCGGGCGCTACATACCGCAGGAGGCGCCCGGCTACGGCGTCACGATGAAGCAGGCTTCGCTCGATGCATACGCCTATCCGGACGGGCCCGAATGGCGCGCGTAAGCGGATAGCGGACAGGCATCACGACAAGAATCATTCCGGAGACAACGATGGATCACGATCCGCATCAATCGAAGCACCTTGCCAGCGCGGTCAGGAAGGCCGCGCTCCGGCTCCTGCCGTTCCTCACGCTGATGTACGCGCTGGCGTTCATCGATCGCGCGAACGTCGGTTTCGCGAAGATCGCCTATCAGGCCGATACGGGCCTGAGCGATGCGGCATTCGCATTCGGCGCCGGCATTTTCTTCATCGGTTACGCGCTGTTCGAAGTGCCGAGCAACCTCATCATGAATCGCGTCGGCGCGCGGGTCTGGATGAGCCGGATCATGGTGACGTGGGGGCTCGTGTCGGCCTCGATGATGGTCGCGCATACGCCGACGCAGTTCTACACGATCCGCTTCCTGCTCGGCGCGGCCGAGGCCGGATTCTTTCCCGGGATCATCCTGTACCTGACCTACTGGTTTCCCGCGAAGGGGCGTGCGCGTGCGCTGGGGCTGTTCTACTTCGGCGTGCCGATCGCGATGCTGATCGGCAACCCGCTGTCGGGCTTCCTGTTGCAGATGCATGACGTGTTCGGCTTGCGCAACTGGCAATGGATGTACGTGGTCGAGGGGCTGATGGCGACCGTGGTGGGCGTGATCGCGTTCTTCTACCTGACGAGCCGGCCGAAGGACGCGCGCTGGCTGACCGATGACGAGAAGCGCGCGTTGTGCGATACGCTCGACGCGGAAGAGCGCGCGAAATCGCGGCATCTGTCCGCGGCCGTGTTCGGTGTGCTGAAGGACCGCCGTGTGCTGACGTTCATTGCCGCGTACTTCTGCATCCAGATCGGCAATGCGCCGCTCGCGTTCTACCTGCCGTCGAAATTCGCCGCGACGATGGGCACCCAGATCGACGGAAAGATCGGGTTGCTGCTGATGATCCCGTGGCTGTGCACGATTGCGGCGATGATCGTCGCCACGCGTTTCGCGGATCGCCACGACAACCATCTGCAGGTGGCGACCGGCATGCTGACGGTCGGGATTCTCGCGTTCGCCTCGGTATCCGTGATCAATACGCCGGTGCTCGCGCTGCTCGCCTTCTGCATCGCGATTCCCGGGCTGGTCGCGTGCCAGCCGGTGTTCTGGTGCCTGCCGACGCGTTATCTCGGCGGGACGGGCGCGGCGAGCGGCATCGCGTTCATCGTGTCGATCGGCAATCTCGGCGGTTTCGTGTCGCCGCAGATCAAGGCGTTCGCGGACGCGGTGTCGCACGATTCGCGCACGGGCTTCGTCGTGGTGGCCGCATTGTGTTTCGTCAGCGTGCTGCTGCTGCGCTCGTTGCGCGGGATCGAGCACGCGGCCGAGGAGCGCACCGCGGGCGGCGCGCAGGCCGGCTCGCATCGATGAACCATTCGCCGGCGCGCGCGATGTCGCGCGCCGATGACGAACAACCCGTCAGGGATCCAGGATCACCTTCATGTCCTTCCACGTTACCGAACCGGCCGCGATCCGGCTGCATCCGAACGATGACGTCGTGATCGCGACGCGCCAGCTCGTGTCAGGCGCGCGGATCGCATCCGAGGCGCTCGTCGTTGCCGGCCTGGTGCCGCCCGGCCACAAGATCGCGACTCGCGACATCGCGATAGGCGAGCCGGTCAGGCGCTACAACCAGATCATCGGCGTCGCGCGCGAGGCGATCGCGCGCGGCCATCATGTACACGTGCACAACCTCGGCATGGTCGAGTTCGCGCGCGAGCACGCGTTCGGCGCCGGCGCGATCCCGACGCACTACGACGAAACGCCGGCAACCTTCATGGGCATTCGTCGTGACGACGGCCGCATCGCGACCCGCAATTACATCGGCATACTGACGAGCGTCAATTGCTCCGCGACGGTGGCGCGCGCGATCGCCGATCATTTCCGGCGCGACGTGCGCCCGCAGGCGCTGGCCGACTATCCGGCCGTCGATGGCGTGGTCGCGCTCACGCACGGGCTCGGCTGCGGGATCGATTCGCAGGGGGATGGCATCGCGATTCTTCGCCGTACGCTGGCGGGCTACGCCGCGCATCCGAACTTCCACTCGGTGCTGTTCATCGGCCTCGGCTGCGAGACCAACCAGATCGGCGACGTGCTGCGCGAAGGCGGGCAGGCGGACGCCGCGCGCCTGCGCCATTTCACGATCCAGGAGAGCGGCGGCACGCGCAAGACGATCGAGCGCGGCATCGCGACGATCACGGAGATGCTCGCGGACGCGAACCGCGTGGCGCGTGTCCCGATGCCGGCGGCGCATCTCGTGGTGGGCCTCCAGTGCGGCGGCTCGGACGGCTACTCGGGCATTTCGGCAAATCCCGCGCTGGGTGCGGCAGTCGACCGGCTGGTGCGGCAGGGCGGCACGGCGATCCTTTCCGAAACCCCCGAGATCTACGGCGCCGAGCATCTGCTCACCCGGCGCGCGGTCAGCCGGGACGTCGGCGAGAAGCTGCTCGCGCGAATCGCATGGTGGGAAGCGTATTGCGCGCGTCACGGCGCGGCGCTGGACAACAATCCGTCGGCCGGCAACAAGGCGGGCGGGCTCACGACGATTCTCGAGAAATCGCTCGGCGCGATCGCGAAGGCCGGGACCACGAATCTCGTCGACGTCTACGAATACGCGCAACGGATCGACGCGCGCGGCCTCGTCTTCATGGATTCGCCCGGCTACGACCCGATGTCTGCGACAGGGCAGGTCGCATCGGGCGCGAACCTGATCTGCTTCACGACAGGCCGGGGGTCGGCATACGGCTGCGCGCCGTCGCCGTCGCTGAAGCTCGCGACGAATACGGCGCTATGGACGCGCCAGGCGGACGACATCGATATCGATTGCGGTGGCGTGATCGACGGCACGTCGAGCGTCGACCAGCTCGGCGCCGACATCTTCCGCGCGATGCTCGACTGTGCGTCGGGCCAGCGCTCGAAAAGCGAACTGCATGGCTATGGGCAGAACGAGTTCGTGCCGTGGCAGGTCGGCGTGATCACGTAACCGCACCTGGCGCGCGTGCGGCAAACCGCACGTGTCGCGAGGCCGTGCCGCACGCGCGACAGGCGGCGTCCGCTCAGGCCGGCGCGACGCCCGCCGCGCCCTTGCGCTCGTCCGCGATCCAGTCGCCGAACAGCTGGATCTTCTGCTGCTGTTCGGCACCGCCCGGATACACGAAGTAATAGCCCATCCCGGTCGGCAACGAAATGTCGAACGGCATCACCAGCCGGTGCGCCGCCACGCTTTCGTTCGCGAGCGTCCGGTCGCCGATCGCGACGCCGTAACCGTCGATCGCCGCGTGCGTCGCGAGATCCAGCGTTTCGAAGCTCAAGCCGCGCGTCGAGTCGACGTGTGGCGCGCCCGCATGGTCGAGCCACCGCTTCCAGTCGCGGTGATCGCGCGTCGGATGCAGCAGCGTATGGCCAGCCAGGTCGTCGAGGTTCGCGAGCGGCTGCCGCTCCGGCAGGCTTGGCGCGCAGACCGGCGTGAGCCGTTCCTCGAACAACGGGATCGCATGCATGTCGGGGCCGCCGCCGGCCGCGTAGATCACCGCGGCGTCGAACGGTTCCATGCGGAAATCGACGTGATGATCCCAGGTCGTCGTGATCTGCACCTGGAGCTCGGGATGCTCGGCCTGGAACCGCATGATGCGCGGCAGCATCCACTGCATCATGCAGGTCGGCACCTTCAGCGCGAGTTCGGTGCGCCTGCGCGAAAGGCGCATCGAGACCTCCTCGATGCGCGCGAAGCTTTCGCGCACCGTCGGCAGCAGGAGTTCGCCTTCGGCCGTCAGCGTCAGCCCCTTGGGCGTGCGCTTGAACAGCGCAAACTGATAGAAGCCCTCGAGCGCGAGGATTTGCCGGCTCACGGCGCCCTGGGTCAGGCACAGGTGCTCGGCGGCGCGCGTGAAGCTGCCGTGACGGGCGACGATGTCGAAGATCTGCAGCGCGTTGAGGGAAGGAAGTCGTTTCATCGGGACGGCGGGTTCCGGAAATGGCGGCCGGCGGGGCGCGTCGCGTCGTGCGGCACGATGCGCCGTCGCGCATTGCTCAGTGCAGGATTTTCGCGAGGAAGTCTTTCGCGCGATCCGACTTCGGATTCGAGAAGAAATCGTCCTTGCGGTCGTCCTCGACGATCGCGCCCTTGTCCATGAAGATCACGCGATGGGCCACCTTCTTCGCGAAGCCCATCTCGTGCGTGACGACCATCATCGTCATCCCTTCCTGCGCGAGCTCGACCATCACGTCGAGCACTTCGTTGATCATTTCCGGATCGAGCGCCGACGTCGGTTCGTCGAACAGCATCGCGATCGGGTCCATCGACAGCGCGCGCGCGATCGCCACCCGCTGCTGCTGGCCGCCCGACAACTGGCCCGGAAACTTGTGCGCATGCGCCTTCAGGCCGACGCGATCGAGCAGCTTCATGCCCTTCTCGTTCGCCTCGTCCTTGCCGCGGCCGAGCACCTTGACCTGCGCGAGCGTGAGGTTCTCGGTGATCGACAGGTGCGGGAACAGCTCGAAATGCTGGAACACCATCCCGACCTTCGAGCGCAGCTTCGACAGGTTCGTCTTCCTGTCGCCGACCGACTGGTTGTTCACGAGGATCTCGCCCTGCTGGAACGGCTCGAGGCCGTTGACGGTCTTGATCAGCGTCGACTTGCCCGAACCCGACGGGCCGCACACGACGACCACTTCGCCTTTCCTGACCTCGGTCGTGCAATCGGCGAGGACCTGAAACTGGCCGTACCACTTCGAAACGTTGCTGATGGAAATCATGGAGATACCTGGATCGTAATGAGGCGCGCGCGGCGCCGGTTCAGCGTGCCTTCGCGACGCGGTAGCGGCGTTCGAGCGCGCGGGCGTACCACGTCAGCGGGAAGCACATCGCGAAGTAGAGCAGCGCGACCATCGCGTAGATCGGAAACGGCTTGAATACCGCGTTGGTGATGATGTTGCCGGTTTTCGTCAGTTCGGTCAGCCCGATGATCGACGTGAGCGCGGTGCTCTTCACCGCCTGCACGAGGAAGCCGACGGTCGGCGGCAGCGCGATCTTCCATGCCTGCGGCCACACCACGTAGCGCAATTGCTGGGTCCACGTCATGCCGAGGCTGGCCGCCGCGTTCCACTGGCCGCGCGGTACCGCGTCGACGCAGCCGCGCCAGATGTCGGCCAGATAGGCGCTGGCGTTCAGCGTCAGCACGACCGACGCGGCGACCCACGGCGTCACGTCGATACCGACGAGCGGCAGTCCGAAGAAGCCGAGGAACAGCTGCATCAGCAACGGCGTGCCCTGAAACACCTCGACGTAGAGGATCACGAAGCGGCGCAGCGCGGCCGACGCCGAGATGCGCATCGCCAGCAGCGCGAACCCGGCGACGCTGCCGCCGACGAACGTGATCAGCGACAGCAGCACGGTCCAGCGCGCGGCGAGCAGCAGGTTCCATGCAATATCCTGGAAGGTGAATTCGATCATCGTGCACGCTCCGTGGGAAGGCGGGTTTCAGGGGAGCGGGCGCGCCACGTGAAGCGGGCAACCCGGGTGCGCCGCGGCGCGGCAGCCGCGCCGCGCGCCGCGCGGCCCGAGAACAGCCGCCGGGCGACGCGATTGAGCAGCATGCGCAGCGCGATCGACAGCAGCAGGTAGATCGCGGTCACGACGATGTAGATCTCGAACGCCCGGAAATTGCGCGACTGGATGAAGTTCGCCGCATAGGTGAGGTCGGGCACCGAGATCTGCGAGACGACCGCGGAGCCGAGCATCACGATCAGCACCTGCCCGAGCAGCGCGGGGTACACGTTCGCGAGCGCTTGCGGCAGCACGACGTGACCGAACACCTGCCGGCCGTGCAGCCCGAGCGCGCGCGCGGCCTGCACCTGCCCGTGCGGCACCGATTCGATGCCGGCGCGCAGGATCTCGACCGCATACGCGCCGAGGTTGACCGTCATGGCCAGCACGGCCGCCTGCGCCTCGTCGATATGCACGCCGATCCCGGGCAGCCCGAAGAAGATGAAGAACAGCTGGACCAGGAACGGCGTATTGCGGATCAACTCGACGTAGGCCGCGACGAGCGCGCGCGCCCAGCGCGGGCCGGCGAGCGCGATCCACGCACCGGCGGTGCCGATCAGGCCGCCCAGCACGGTGGCGGCTGCGGTGAGGCCGAGCGTCACGCCGATGCCGCGCGCGAGCATGCCGGCGTAGAGGCCGAAATCGCTGAAGTCGAACACGTAGGTCATCGCGATGCCTTTCGTCGTGAGTGCGGGGCGTGGGCGGTGCGCATCACAGGTCGGCCGGCAATGCCGCGTGCAGCCACTTCTGCGACAACGCATTCAGCGTGCCGCTCTTCCTCGCGCCGGCGATCGCGTCGTTGACCTTCTGCATCAGGCGCGGCTCGTTCTTGTTCAGGCCGACGTGATCGGGCGAACTGAACAGCGAGAACTTCTGCTCCGGATCGATCGACGGATGGCGCGCGATGATCGTCGCGCCGACGTCGTTGCCGACCACGAGCAGTTGCGCCTGTCCCGACAGAAACGCCGCGATCGCGCCGTTCGGGTCGTCGAAGCGCTTGATCGTCGCGCTCGGCGGCGCGACCTTGCTGACGCTCAGATCCTCGAGCGTGCCGCGCGCGACCGCGATCGATTTGCCGGCGAGATCGGCGTTGCCCTTCACGGCCAGCGACTTCGGGCCGAACACCGCCAGGTAGTACGGTGCATACGCGTTCGAGAAGTCGATCACCTTCGCGCGTTCCGGCGTCTGTCCGACCGACAGCAGCATGTCGGCCTTGCGGTCGGCGAGATAGGCCATGCGGTTGTCGCCGGTGACCTGCACGAGTTCGACTTTCGCGTTGAGGGCCTTGCCGATCAGGTTCGCCATGTCGATGTCATAGCCTTGCGGTTTCATGTCGGGACCGATCGAGCCGAACGGCGGGTAGTCCTCGAACACGCCGATGCGCACGACGCCCGCTTTCGCGATCGTATCGAGCGCGTCGGCATGCGCGAGCGGCGCGAAGGCGGCAAGGCCCGCCGTGCCGGCACAGGCGCAGAGGAGGACGGTACGGGCGAGCAGGCGCTGCACGTGACGGGTGGCTTGGGTCGTTGCGTTCATGGTGAGATCCTCGTTGCTGGACTGGACTGCGCGGGAGAAAGAAAAAGGGATCAGGCGCCGCGGGCGGCGATGAGCTTGCATGCATGGGCGGGCAGTTCCGCGAGCACCGGCATGCCGACGTGCAGGTCGGGCGTCTCGCGCGGCGTCGTCGCGGCCGTCAGCGTGAAGCCGCGGCAGTCGATCGTCGCTTCGATCGACGCGCCGACGTCGCGCACGAACGAGATCGTGCCGGCCAGCGTATTCGGCGCGGCCGCCGCCGCGTGGCCAGGGCGCACGCAGACGTCCTCGGGGCGAATCAGCAGGCGCACGGCGTCGGTTGCGCGCGGCGTGTCCGGCGCGCGCCGGATCGCGAGCCGCTGTCCGCCCGGCAGGACGATCGCGTCGTCGCCGTCGCACGCGACCGGCAGGATGTTGCCGAGGCCGATGAAGTCGGCGACGAATTCGTTGACCGGATCGCGATAGATGTCGAGCGGCCGGCCGACCTGCTGGATCCGGCCTTTCTCCATCACGACGATCTCGTCGGCCATCGTCATCGCTTCGCGCTGGTCGTGCGTGACCATGATCGTCGTGATGCCGAGCCGTTGCTGGAGCAGCCGGATCTCGACCTGCATCGCCTCGCGCAGCTTCGCGTCGAGCGCCGACAGCGGCTCGTCGAGCAGCAGCAGGCGCGGCGACGACGCGATGGCGCGCGCGATTGCGACGCGCTGGCGCTGCCCGCCCGACAGTTGCGTGACGAGCCGGTCGGCCATGTGCGGCAGCTGGATCAGCTCGAGCAGCTCGGTGACGCGCCGTGCTTGCGCGGCCTTGTCCGTCTTGCGCAGCCGCAGCGGATACGCGATGTTCTGCGCGACCGTCATGTGCGGAAACAGCGCGAGCGACTGGAACACCATGCCGAAGTCGCGCCGGTTGGCGCTCACGTGCGTGAGGTCGCGGCCGGCGAACGTCAGGGTGCCGGAGGTCGGCGTTTCGAGGCCGGCGATGATCCGCATCAGCGTGGTCTTGCCGCAGCCGGACGGGCCGAGAAAGCAGACGAGCTTGCCGTCCGGTACCGACAGATCGACGTGATCGACCGCATACGCCTGATGAAAGCGCTTCGTCACGTTCTGGAGAATGAGCTGGGTCATGAGGGTTCCTTGCACGGGCGAGGGCGAGACGGTGACGGTGCGCGCGTCAGAGCGCGACGCCCTTGTCGCCGACGAGTTTTTCGAGCATCCAGATCAGCGCGAAGTCGATCGCGACCGTGAACACGGCGAAGCAGAACACGGTCGGGTCGAGCGACGAAACAGTGCGGCTGTAGAGCCAGACCGGCAGGGTCATCGTGTCGATGCTGTACAGGAAGAACGTCACCGTGAATTCGTTGAACGACACAATGAACGCGAACAGCATCCCGGCGAGGATGCCGGGCCGCATCAGCGGCAGCACGACGTCGACGAGCGCGCGGCGCGGGCTTGCGCCCATCACGCACGCGGCTTCCTCGAAATCGGGGCCGATCGACGCGACCGATGCCGCGCAGTTCTTCACCGTGAACGGCAGCGTCAGGATCACGTGCGCGACGACGAGCCGCACGATGCCGAGTTCGACCGGCAGCGCGTTGAACACGATCAGCAGCGCGAGGCCGAGCATCACGAGCGGATAGACGATCGGCAACGCGACGAGTTGCTCGACGAGCGTCTTGCCGCGGAAGCGGTAGCGGGACAGCGCGTAGGCTGCGGGCACCGACACGGCGGTCGCGATCAGCATCGTCGCGACCGCGACGACGAGGCTCGTCGTCAACGCGGCGCCCATCGATTGCGCGCTGCCCGCATCGGACGACACGAACGTCTGCCAGGCGGCGCGATACCAGTGCAGGCTGAACTCGCGCGGCGGGAATTCGAGCGTGCCCGCCGCGCCGAACGACATCGTGATCATCGTCAGGATGGGCAGCGCGGCGAGAAACAGCACGAGCGTCGCGAGCGCGCCGGTCACGCGTCCGAGGCGGCCGGGCATGGGCGCGCGCAGGAGCAGGGCATTCATCGGGGCACCTCGTCGGTACGTTGCAGGGTGCGCACGAGGCGCTGCGAAACCGCCATCACGACGAGCGTCGCGCCCATCAGCACGATGCCGGATGCCGAGGCGGCGGGCCAGTTGAGCAGCGGCGCGACCTGGTCGTGCACGAGCACGGCGAGCATCGGCACGCGTCGACCGCCGAGCAGCAGCGGCACCGCGAACGCGCTGGCGTTGTACGCGAACACGAGCAGCGCGCCGGAGACGAGGCCGGGCATCGCGAGCGGCAGCGTCACATGCCGCAGCGTCTGCCACCGGCTCGCGCCGAGCGTCGCGGCGGCTTCGTCGTACGCGCGGGACACCGCGCGCAGCGCGCTCGACAGCGGCAGCACGGCGAGCGGGAACGCGGTCTGGATCAGTCCGAGCAGCACGCCGTGCTCGCGGTACAGCAACTGCAGCGGCCGCCCCATCACGCCGGTGGCCAGCAGCCCGCGGTTGAGCAAGCCGGCCGGGCCGAGCATCACGAGCCAGCCATAGCCTTGCAGCAGCAGGTTCACGAGCAGCGGCAACAGGACGCCGGCGAGCAGCAACCGGCGCGCGAGCCGCGATTCGGTCCGTGCCATCGCGAGCGC
The DNA here is from genome assembly GCF_001443045.1 of Burkholderia ambifaria. Taxonomy (GTDB): domain Bacteria; phylum Pseudomonadota; class Gammaproteobacteria; order Burkholderiales; family Burkholderiaceae; genus Burkholderia; species Burkholderia ambifaria_A. The sequence continues at coordinate 44,616 of NZ_LKPJ01000002.1, forward strand.
CACCGGGATCGCAAGCAGCACCGCGCACACCATGCTCTGGAACGCGAGGCGCAGCGTGAGCCACAACGACGTCGTGAAGTACGGGTCCGCGAGGTCGAGGTAGTTCTGCAGCGTGAAGGTCCGCCATTCGTCGCCGGACACGCCCACGCTCATCCGCAACACCGTGAGCGTCGCGGCGGCGAGCACCGCGAGGAACGCGAGGATCGGCGCGAGCAGCAGCCAGGGCGGCACGCCGGGCAGCGCGGGCCCGGCGTCGGCGCCCGCGCCGGCCGCGCCAGTAACGGCCGGCGCGGCGTCGTGGGAGGAGGACAGGGAAGTCATGGCGTTACGCCGCGAAGAGGCCGGTGTAGCGCTTGATCCATGCCGGCTGGACGGCCGCGAGCGCCTTGTCGTCATGCAGCACGGCCTTCTCCGCGATCTGCTGCGGTGACGGCACGAACGCGCGGCTTGCCGCGGGAATCACGGCCTTGCCGTTCACCGGGCCATTCAGGACGTCGGCCGCCATTCGGCCCTGCACGTCCGCGTCGAGCGAATGGTTGATGAACGCGTGGATCAGGTCGAGGTCGCCCGGGTGTGCCTTCGGGATCACGGTGAACATCAGCTGCGTCGCGAAGCCTTCCTTCATCCCGTACGTCACGCCCATCTTGTAGTCCGGCTTGCGGATCTGGTCCGGGAAGAACGCGGGCGAATAGATGCCGCCGATGTCGAGCGAGCCGGTGCGGAACAGGTCGGCAACCTGGTTCGGGTTTTCGCCGAGGGTCATCACGCGGTCCTTCAGTTGCGCGAGCTTCCTGAAGCCCGGATCGATGTTCTGCTGCGAACCGCCGGCCAGCTTCGCCGCGATGATCGCGAGGTCGACCGCTTCGGCCCACTCGGGCGGCGGCAGGAACAGGCGGCCCGCATACTTCGGATCCCACAGTGCCTCGTAGCTCGACGGTGCGCTCTTCACGGTCGCCGTGTTGTAGATCAGTCCGTCCGACCACAGCAGGTAGCCGATGCCGAAGCCGTTCGCGCCCGTGCGGTATTGCGGCGCGACGTCCTTCAGGTTCGGCAGCCGGTTCAGGTCCGGCTTCGCGAGCAGGCCTGCATCCGCGAGCCCTGCCGCGCCGACGCCGGCGAGCGTGATGACGTCGTAGGTCGGCCGCTCGCCCGCGGCCTTGACCTTCGCGACCATCCCCGACGTGCCGTCCGCGCGATCGGCGATCACGCGTGCGCCGGTCTGCTTGCTGAAGCTTTCCGCGATGTTGCGCAGCGCGGCCGCGCCGGTATCGTCGGACCACGTGAGCAGGCGCAGCGTCTTGCCCGCGAAGCTCTTCGATTGTGCCTTCGCAGTACTGATGAACGGCATCGGAAGGGCGGATGCGGCGAGTGCCGTGCCGAGGGTTTTGATCACCTGCCTTCTTCCCGCCTTGAAGTGTTGCATGGCCGTCTCCTGATGAACGATGCCGTGTGGTTCGATGCCGGTCGCCGAACTGCGGCGTGGGGTGTGGATGAACTGTAGGGAGGTCAAATTTCCGCAACAAACGAAATATCCGCATGCGCGGCATGACATAAACGCATGGGCCGGCGGCCTCAGCGGGCCGGCATCATGACCTGCTTGATCTCCTGGAACGCGGCCAGCCCGAAAGGACCGAGCTCGCGTCCGATGCTGCTGCGCTTGTAGCCGCCCCATGAGGTTTGCGGATAGATCAGTTGGGGCGTGTTGATCCACACGACGCCCGCCTCGAGCGCGTCGGCAACCCGCTTGCCGCGTGCCGCGTCGCGCGTGACGACGGTCGCGACGAGCCCGTATTCGGTATCGTTGGCGGCCGCGATCGCGTCGTCTTCGGTGTCGAATCGGCGGATGCACAGCACCGGCCCGAAGATTTCTTCACACCATAGCGCGCTGTCGGCCGGCACGTCGGCGAACAGCGCGGGCCGGATGAAGAAGCCGGGGCCGTCGAGCGTGCCGCCGCCCGTCACGAGCCGCGCGCCGTCGGCCTGGCCTTGCGCGATGTGACGCTTCACGCGTTCGTATTGCGCGCGATTCGTCAGCGGCCCCATCTGCACGCCGGGGGCGAACGGCGGGCCGACGACGGTCGCGTCGATTCGCCGCGCGACGCGCGCGATCAGGTCGTCGGCAAGCGGCGCAGCGACGAGCACGCGCGAAGTCGCCGAACACATTTGCCCGGCGTTGAACAGCCCGCCGCCCGCGATGAGCTCGACCGCGTGATCGAGGTCGGCGTCGTCGAACACGATGATCGACGACTTGCCGCCGAGCTCGAGGCCGACGCCCTTGATCGTGTCCGCGGCCGTCTTCATGACCTGCGCGCCGACCGCGGTGCTGCCGGTAAACGACACCTTCGCGACGAGCGGATGCGCGCACAGCCGGGCGCCGACGTCGTGGCCGGTGCCGGTCACCACGTTCAGCACGCCGGGCGGCAAGCCCGCTTCGGCGGCGATCGCGGCGAGTTCGAGCTCGGGCAGCGGCGTGATCTCGGACGGCTTCAGCACGACGGTGCAGCCGGCCGCGAGGGCGGGCGCGAGCTTCCACGCGGTCGTGACCATCGGGAAGTTCCACGGCACGATCAGCGCGGCGACGCCGGCCGGTTCGCGCCGGATCCACGCGCGATGGTCGTCGCCGGGCAGCGCGATCTCGGTTTCGCCGTTCGTGTCGAGGCGCTCCGCGAGGCTCGCGTAGTAGTCGAAGGTGGCGATCACGTCCGCGACGTCGATTTCGGCTTCGGCGAACGGCTTGCCATTGTTGAGCGACTGCAGTGTGGCGAGCCGCGCGCGACGCGCGTCGACGCCGCGCGCGATTGCGCGCAGCAGGGCCGCGCGCGTGGCGCCCGTCGTGCGCTTCCAGCCGGGAAACGCGCGCGACGCGGCTTGCACCGCGTGCTCGACGTCTGCTTCAGCGCCTGCGCTGACGTCGGCGAGGACGGCTTCCGTCGACGGATCGACGACGGGCAACGTCGCGCCGTCGACGCTCGTGCGCCACGTACCGTCGATGAAGTGGCGCGTGTGCAGCGGCGGATCGAATGCGAGATCGGGTGTCGTGCTCATCGCTGCACCTGTCCGAACCAGGTTGCCTCGTCGATTTCGATCACGGTCGGGATTGCGCGCGCGGTGGCGTCGCGCAGCGCGGCGGCCAGCGCGCCGGGTGTGGCGGCCGTGTGCGCCGCGCAGCCGAAGCCGCGTGCGAGCGCCTGGAAATCGGGCGTATACGGATCGACGCCGACCGGCGTGATGTCGCGCGCAACCATGTATTTGCGAATCTCGCCATAGCCGCGGTTGTTCCAGACGATCACGATCACCGGGAGCCGCGCCTCGACCGCGCTCGCGAGCTCCGGCAGCGTGAACTGCAGGCCACCGTCGCCGATCAGGCACACGACCGGGCGCGCGGGTGCGGCGAGCTTTGCGCCGATCGCGGCGGGCAGCCCGTAGCCGAGCGTGCCGTAGCCGGTCGACGAGTTGAACCAGCTGCGCGGTGCCGGCGCATCGTGCGTGAAATTGCCGACGTAGACGGGACTGGTCGAATCGCCGGCGATGATCGCGCCGGGCAGCGTGGCGACGATCGTGTCGATCAGCAGCGCCTGCGCTTGTGCGGCGCCGTCGTGGCTGGATGCGATCGCGGCGCGCACGGCGGCGACCCGCGGCGCGCCCCAGTCGGCCTCGGGTGTCGGTGCCGGCCGTTCATGCAGGCGGGTCGACAGCGCGCCGAGCGCGAGCCGCGAATCGCCGGCGATGGCGATTTCGGCGCGGGCGTTGCGCATCAGCTGTTGCGTGTCGATGTCGATGCGGATCAGCCGGCCGTCGATCGCGAAGCCGCCGTCGAACACGACGTCGTAATCGGTTTCGCCAAGCTCGGTGCCGACGGCGAGCACCACGTCGGCGTCGCGGATCGCCGCGCGGGTGGCCGGCAGCGACTGGGTCGAGCCGATCAGCAACGGATGGCCGGCCGGCAGCAGGCCCTTCGCGTTGATGGTCAGCGCGACGGGTGCCTGCAGGCGTTCGGCGAGTTCGCGCAATTCCGCGGCCGCGTGGATGGCGCCGCCGCCTGCCAGGATCAGCGGCCGACGCGCGTGCGCGAGCAGGTCGGCGGCCGCCGCCAGCGCGTTCGCGTCCGGTGCCGGGCGCGCGGGCGGCGCGGGCGGGGCGTCGGACAGCGCGGGCGCCGGCATCACGATCACGTCGAGCGGAATCTCGATATGCACGGGCCGCGGCCGCGCGCTGGCGAAGACCGCGAATGCGCGCGCGAGGACTTGCGGCAGGTCGGCCGCGTCGAGCAGCGTGTGCGAGAACGCGGTGAGTCCCGCGAACACGTCGCGCTGCGACGGCAGCTCGTGCAGGCGGCCGTCGCCGTTGCCGAGCTCGCGTCGTGCGTTGACGCTGGAGATCACCAGCATCGGGATCGAATCCGCGTAGGCCTGGGCCATCGCGGTCGCGATGTTGGTCATCCCCGGCCCGGTGATGATGAAGCAGACGCCCGGTCGGCCCGTGACGCGCGCATAGCCGTCGGCCATGAAGCCGGCCCCCTGTTCGTGGCGCGGCGTCACATGGCGGATCGACGATGCGGCCAGGCCGCGATAGAGCTCGACGGTATGCACGCCGGGAATGCCGAACACGCATTCGACACCGTGGCGTTCGAGGAGGTCGACGAGCGCTTCGCCGCAGGTGCGGGGGCGGGCCTGGCAGGGTGCCGCCGTAGCCTTGCGGGCCCCGGCGATGGAGGAGACGGTGGCTGGATGGTTCATGGATCGTGGTGTGCCGATTGGGAGGGTGAGTGGCCCGTACCGCGAACGAGGGGCATGACGCGGATTGTCGGCGTCGATCCGGGGTGCCAACAATCGATTAGTTTTCATGCGCGGCATGAGCGGCCTGCATGGCGGCGCCGCTGCGCGGCGAGGCGGCTGCCGGTCTTCGTGCAAGCCGGTTCGACCTTCCCGTCTTCACACGCCGGGCAGCCGGCCGTCGCGATCGAATCCGGAATTTGTCTAGTCATCCTTGCGATTGGATTGCCCGGGTTGCACCAAATCCGTGCCCGGATTCCCCTCGATGAGGCACGTCAGAGGCCTGAAATTAGGGGATTTCCCGCGTTTACGCGGTTTTTTTTGATCGCTGCTTGTCTCGCCGTTTTTCTTCTTGCATGCTTGTATAGACAAATTCCTGAGGCGGCTTGCTGGCACCGAAGGGATGGCGAACTTCAACGCAAGGAGAAATCTCGTGAACGGCAAGCGCATCAACTGGGCAGTCAGGGCAATCGGCGTCATCGCGGCTGCGGCGGCAACGCTCGCCGCACCGGTGCAGGCAAAGGAATGGAAGACGGTGACGGTCGCGCTCGAAGGCGGCTATGCGCCGTGGAACCTCACGCTGCCGGGCGGCAAGCTCGGCGGTTTCGAGCCGGAGCTGCTCGCCAACGTGTGCGAACGCATCAAGGTGCAATGCAACATGGTCGCGCAGGACTGGGACGGCATGATTCCGGGCCTGCAGGCCGGCAAGTTCGACATCCTGATGGATGCGATCTCGATCACGCCGGAGCGCGAGAAGATCCTGCTGTTCTCGCGCCCGTATGCGGCTACACCTGCGACCTTCGCCGTCACCGATACCAAGATCCTGCCGAAGGCCGCGCCCGGCGCGCCGATCGTCAAGCTGACCGGCGACGCGAATGCCGACAAGCCGACCGTCGACGCGCTGCGCAAGCAGCTCAAGGGCAAGACGATCGGCATCCAGTCGGGCACCGTCTATACGAAGTTCATCAACGACAGCTTCAAGGACATCGCGTCGATCCGCGTGTACAAGACCTCGCCCGAGCGTGATCTCGACCTCGTCGCGGGCCGCATCGACGCATCGTTCGACGACGTCACGTACTACGCGGCGAACAACGCGAAGAAGGACAACGCATCGATCGTGCTCGCGGGCCCGAAGCTCGGCGGGCCGATCTGGGGCCCGGGTGAAGGGCTCGCGTTCCGCAAGCAGGATGCCGACCTGAAGACGAAGTTCGATACGGCGATCGGTGCCGCGCTCGCGGACGGCACCGTGAAGAAACTTGCCGACAAGTGGTTCAAGACCGACGTCACGCCGTAAGCGCGTATCCGGTTGCCGCCGCGTGAGCGGCTCGAACGACGCGCGGCGGCACGCATCCTGCGGATTCATTCAACGCTTGCCGGGAGGCACGCATGGCGATTCTTGAAATGCTCGGCTTCGGAACCGAGGGCTGGGGCGGCGTGCTGTTGCTCGCCGCGCTGATGACGGTCGCGCTGACGCTCGCCGCGCTCGCGGTCGGTGCCGTGATCGGCGCGGCGATCGCGGCGGCGAAGCTGTCACGCCACCGCAGCGCACGCCTGCTCGGCGACCTGTACACGACGGTGTTTCGCGGCGTGCCCGAACTGCTCGTCATCTACCTGTTCTATTTCGGCGGTTCGACGCTTGTCACGACCGTCGGCCAGTGGTTCGGCGCGGAAGGCTTCATCGGCGTGCCGCCGTTCGTGATCGGTGCGCTCGCGGTAGGGATGATTTCCGGCGCGTACCAGGCCGAGGTGTATCGCGCGGCCGTGCTCGCGGTGTCGAAGGGCGAGCTCGAAGCGGCGCGCTCGATCGGCATGCCGCGCAGCATGGTCCTGCGCCGCATCCTGATTCCGCAGGTGCTGCGCTTCGCGCTGCCCGGCATCGGCAACGTATGGCAGCTGAGCCTGAAGGATTCGGCGCTGATCTCGGTCACCGGGCTCGCCGAGCTGCTGCGCACGAGCCAGATCGCGGCGAACTCGACGCATCAGTACTTCGTGTTCTTCGTCGCGGGCGGCGCGCTCTATCTGGTCATGACGGGCCTGTCGAACCGCGTGTTCAACCGGGCCGAAGCGATCGTCGGTCGCTCGTTCCGCCGCAATTTCGCGCGCAACTGACGGAGAGCACGCATGTCAATCGATATCGACTTCATCCTCGACACGCTGCGCCAGCTGCTCGCGGCCGTGCCGACCACGCTGGGCCTGTTCTTCGCGTCGCTCGTGCTCGGCGGCCTGCTGTCGCTCGTGATCGTCACGATGCGCGTGTCGCCGCACTGGCTGCCGAACCGCTTCGCGCGTGCGTACATCCTCGTGTTCCGCGGCTCGCCGCTGCTGATCCAGATGTTTCTCGTGTATTACGGGCTCGGCCAGTTCGGCGTGATTCGCGAAAGCTTCATGTGGCCGCTGCTGCGCGAGCCGTACGTCTGCGCGGTGCTGTCGCTCGCGCTGTGCACGGCCGGCTACACGGCCGAGATCGTGCGCGGCGGGCTGATGGCCGTGCCGGTCGGGCAGATCGAGGCCGGTTACTCGATCGGCCTGTCGGGCTTCGCGCTGCTGCGCCGCGTGATCGGCCCGATCGCGTTGCGCCAGTGCCTGCCCGCGTATTCGACCGAAGCCGTGCTGCTGGTCAAGTCGACCGCGCTCGCCAGCCTCGTGACCGTGTGGGAAGTGACGGGCGTCGCGCAGCAGATCATCCAGCAGACCTACAGGACGACCGAAGTGTTCGTGTGCGCGGCGCTCATCTATCTGGGCCTGAACTTCATCGTCGTGCGCCTGCTCGGTGCGCTCGAATGGCGGCTCTCCGGTCACCTGCGCGCGCCGAAGCCGTCCGCCGCACCCGCCGCGACGACACGCAATCCCCGGCGCGTGGCGTCCTGAGCGTCCCCGTCCTTTCCAGGAGAATTCGATGAACACCGCTGCTCCCGTTGCGCTGTCGGTCAAGAACATCCACAAGTCGTTCGGCGATCACCACGTGCTGAAGGGCATCTCGCTCGACGCGCACGAAGGCGACGTCATCTCGATCCTCGGCGCGAGCGGCTCGGGCAAGAGCACCTTCCTGCGCTGCCTGAACCTGCTCGAAACGCCCGACGACGGCTCCGTCGCGCTGGCCGGCGAGGAACTGAAGATGAAGCGGGCGCGCGACGGCAAGCTGCAGCCGGGCGACCGGCGGCAGGTCGATCGCATCCGCTCGCAGCTCGGGATGGTGTTCCAGAACTTCAATCTGTGGTCGCACATGACCGTGCTCGACAATCTCGTCGAAGGGCCGTTGCGCGTGCTGAAGCGCAGCCGCGCGGAAGCGGTCGAGGAAGCCGAGGCGCTGCTCGCGCGCGTCGGCCTCGCGGACAAGCGCGGCTACTATCCGGCACACCTGTCGGGCGGCCAGCAGCAGCGCGTCGCGATCGCGCGGGCGCTCGCGATGCATCCGAAGGTAATGCTGTTCGACGAACCGACGTCGGCGCTCGACCCGGAGCTGGTCGGCGAAGTGCTGCGCGTGATGCGCTCGCTCGCGGAGGAAGGGCGCACCATGCTGGTCGTTACGCACGAAATGGGCTTCGCGCGGCACGTGTCGAATCGCGTGATGTTCCTGCATCAGGGCGAGGTCGATTCGGACGGGCCGCCCGATGCGTTGTTCGGCGGCCAGTGTTCCGAGCGCTTCCGCCAGTTCGTGTCGAGCCATCACGACCGCGCCGCGAACTGAGGACGTCATGACCGTATTCCGTTCTGCACGGCCGCTCGACTGGCGGCAGATTGCGGCCGTCGCGGCCGGCGAACCGCTGGGGTTGACCGACGCCGCGCGCGAGCGGATCGCCGCGGCGCGCGGGCTCGTCGACGAGATCGTCGCGCGCGGGATTCGCGCCTATGGCGTCAATACCGGCGTCGGTGCGCTGTGCGACGTGATCGTGTCGCCGGCGCAGCAGAGCACGCTGTCGCGCAACATCCTGATGAGCCACGCGGTCGGCGTCGGCATGCCGCTCGGCGCGGCCGAAACGCGCGCGATCATCGCGGCCGCGATCAACAACTTCGCACACGGGCATTCGGGCGTGCATGCCGATGTCGTCGAACAGCTCGTCGCGCTGCTCGAACACGATTGCCTGCCGGAGGTGCCGGCGCACGGCTCGGTCGGCTACCTGACCCACATGGCGCACGTCGGGCTCGTATGCATCGGGCACGGTCATGCGCGCCATCGCGGCGAGCGCGTGCGCGGCGACGAGGCGCTGCGCCGCATCGGTCGCGAACCGCTCGCGCTCGGTGCGAAGGAAGGCCTGAGCCTGGTCAACGGCACGCCCTGCGTCACGGGGCTCGCCGCGCTCGCGCTGGCGCGCGCGGAGCGGCTGCTCGACTGGGCCGACTGGATCGCGGCGGCGAGCTTCGAGAATCTTGGCGGGCAGCTTGCCGCGTTCGACCCGGCGTCGCTCGCGCTGCGGATCTCGCCCGGCATCGGGCACGTCGGCGCGCGCCTGCGGGCGATGCTCGCCGGCAGCCCGATGCTCGCCGCGGCGAGCGGGCGGCATACGCAGGATCCGCTCAGCCTGCGCACGATCCCGCACGTGCACGGCGCGGCGCGCGACGTGTTCGCGGTGACGGCGGAAGTCGTCGACCGCGAGCTCGCGTCCGTCACGGACAATCCGATCGTCGCCGGTACGCGCGACGCGCCGGTCGTTCATTCGCAGGCGCATGCGGTCGGCGCGGGCATCGCGCTGGCGATGGACAGCCTCGCGGCGGCCATGGCGCAGGTGGCGGCCATCGCCGAGCGGCGGCTGGACCGTCTCGTCAATCCGCTCGTGAGCGGGCTGCCGGCGTTTCTCGCGGCGCCCGGCGGCACGTGTTCGGGGTTCATGATCGCGCAGTACACGGCGGTCGCGCTCGTCGCGCAGAATCAGCGACTGGCGGCGCCGGCGAGCCTCGACGGCGGCATTACATCGGGGCTGCAGGAAGATCACCTGTGTCATGCGACGCCGGCCGCGCTGAAGGCGCTCGACATCATCGAGAACGCGACGCGCGTGCTCGCGATCGAGTTGCTGGCCGCCGCGCAGGCGTACGATCTGCAGGCGAGCGAAACGGAGCGGGCGGCGTCGACCGATGCGCTGTGGCGACAGGTGCGCGAACGGGTGAGCGCGTATCACGACGACCGGCCGCTTGCCGACGACATCGCGATCGCGGCCGGGATCGTCGCGGGCGAGCCGCCGTCCGTGCTGTAGCGGCACGACGCGCGACGCGTGACGCGCGGCGGGGCATCCAACCTTCATTCGGTCGAGGGCGCATGAACGAAACGGAACGATACATACCGGCGCGGCGGGCGGTCGCATCGGGCGACGACGTGCCGGCACGCGCGCTGCCGGCGTACCAGCAGATCAAGCGCTACGTCGTCGAGCGGATCGCGAACGGCGACTGGAAGCCGGGCGGCGCGATTCCGACCGAGGCCGAACTGGTCAAGGAGTTCGGCGTTGCCCGGATGACGGTGTCGCGCGCGCTGCGCGAGCTGACCGCCGAGCGCGTGCTGACGCGCATCCAGGGCGCCGGCACGTTCGTCGAGCGCCGGCATTACGAATCGACGGTGCTGGAAATCCGCAACATCGCGGACGAGATCGCGGAGCGCGGTCACCGGCACAGCGCACGCGTGCTGCTGATCGAGCGCAGCGTCGAGCCGGAAGCGATCGATGCGCTGGGGCTGCGGTCGGGTCCCGTGTTTCATTCGCGCATCGTGCACTACGAGGAAGACGAGCCGATCCAGTTCGAGGATCGCTACGTCAACCCGGCATTGTTTCCCGACTACCTGGAGCAGGATTTCACGATCGAGACGCCGAACCATTACATGGTGCGGCTGGCGCCGATCCAGCGCGCGGAGTTCCGGATCTACGCGGAGAAGCCGAATGCGCAGGTGCGTCGGCATCTCGTCATGGAAATCGGCGAACCGTGTCTGTTATTGAGCCGCCGCACATGGGTCGGCGAGCACGTCGCCACGTCGGTCAGGCTGTGGCATCCGGCGTCGCGGTTTCATCTGGCGGGGAGGATGTAGGGTATCGGCGCCGTTGGCGTGCAGCCGTTTGCGTATGGGTCGAGATGCCCGGGATGTCGCAGTCGGGCACTTGCTCGACGCGCCTGCCGCAGCCGGCGGCGGACGAAAGATCGGCGGCCGCGCTGCGTACCTTCCCCACGGGATGCTCGGCCTCGATTGCCGAGCCGGCTGCCGCAATGGCGTCACGATCTTGCGCGGCGCTCGTGCGCGCCTGATGCTGCGTGGCCGTGGCCGAGCGCATGCTGTCGATGGCGTTGACGTATGCGATGGAGCGCAAGCAGTTCGGCAAGCCGATCGCCGATTTCCAGCTCGTGCAGGCGATGCTCGCCGACAGCAAGGCCGAAATCTATGCGGCGCGCTGCATGGTGGTGGATGCCGCGCGCCGGCGCGACGCGAAGCTGCCGGTGAGCACCGAGGCGTCGTGCGCGAAGCTGTTCGCGTCCGGGATGTGCGGGCGCGTGGCCGATCGCGCCGTGCAGATTTTCGGCGGCGCGGGCTATATGGCCGAGTACGGTATCGCGCGCTTCTATCGCGACGTGCGCCCTGTTCCGCCTCTACGAGGGCACGACCCGGATCCAGCAACTGGTGATCGCGCGCAACATGATCCGTGATGCGCGATGACGGGCGTCGGAAAAGGTGCCGCAGTGCCGCGGCGGGATGGAGCCGGCACGCCGAACGACAGCGCGGCGAATGGCCGGCGGGCGCCGGCGCGGCCGGGCTCGAACGGCGCGCGCCGCGACGATGCGAACCGGGCATGGGTGAAAGGCGCCCCCCATTACGACTGGATGGGTCACGCGCCGCCTTTCGATATTCGCGACTGATCGGCCGCCGGCCTTTCATCCGACATGCGTCGGCCGACGGCCCGCAGGCGGAGTCTCGCGCCCGGTCGGCTGGATACCATTTGCTGTCGCGATGTCGATTGCCGTTTGCGCAAAGTGTGGCAAGAATGCTGATGGCCGGCAGCCGGCCCGATGCAGCTGTGCGCGACGACGCGATCCGCGTGCCGGCCACCCGATCCGGCGGCGGACAGGTCGCGCCGACAGCTTTCTTCAACCCCAACGATCCATGGCAGCCGTGACTCCTACCCCCATCCAGTCCATCCTGATCGCGAACCGCTCGGAAATCTCGATTCGCGTGATGCGTGCCGCCGCCGAGCTGAACATGCGTACGGTGGCGATCTATTCGAAGGAAGACCGGCTCGCGCTGCATCGCTTCAAGGCGGACGAGAGCTACCTGATCGGCGAGGGCAAGAAGCCGCTCGCCGCGTATCTGGACATCGACGACATCCTGCGCGTCGCGCGGCTGGCGAAAGTCGATGCGATCCATCCGGGCTACGGCTTCCTGTCCGAGAATCCCGATTTCGCGCAGGCCGTGATCGACGCCGGCATTCGCTGGATCGGCCCGTCGCCGGACGTGATGCGCACGCTCGGCAACAAGGTGGCCGCGCGCAACGCGGCGATCGCCGCCGGCGTGCCGGTGATGCCCGCGACCGCGCCGCTGCCGGACGATCTCGCTGCATGCAAGGCGCTGGCCGCGGAAGTCGGTTATCCGCTGATGCTGAAGGCGAGCTGGGGCGGCGGCGGACGCGGGATGCGCGTGCTCGAGAACGAGCGCGATCTCGAGACCCTGCTGCCCGTCGCGCGCCGCGAGGCGCTGGCCGCGTTCGGCAACGACGAGGTGTACGTCGAAAAACTCGTGCGCAATGCGCGCCACGTCGAGGTGCAGGTGCTCGGCGACCTGCACGGCACGGTCGTGCATTTGTACGAGCGCGACTGCACGGTGCAGCGGCGCAACCAGAAGGTGGTCGAACGCGCACCGGCGCCGTATCTCGATCGCGACGGCCGTCACGCGCTGTGCGAATCGGCGCTGCGCCTGATGCGCGCGGTCGGCTATACGCACGCGGGCACCGTCGAATTCCTGATGGACGCCGACACCGGCCAGTTCTACTTCATCGAGGTGAACCCGCGCATCCAGGTCGAGCACACGGTGACGGAGATGATCACCGGGATCGACATCGTGAAGGCGCAGATCCGCATCACCGAAGGCGGCCGGATCGGGTTGGCCGAGGACGCGACGGACGGCGACGGCGCGCTCGTCGCGCGCGCGGCCGGCGTGCCGGAACAGCAGGCGATTCCGCTGAACGGCAACGCGCTGCAATGCCGGATCACGACCGAGGATCCGGAGAACGACTTCCTGCCCGACTACGGGCGACTTACCGCCTATCGCAGCGCGGCGGGCTTCGGCGTGCGTCTCGACGCCGGCACCGCCTATGGCGGCGCGGTGATCACGCCGTACTACGACTCGCTGCTCGTGAAGGTGACGACCTGGGCGCCGACGGCGGCCGAATCGATTCATCGGATGGATCGCGCGCTGCGCGAGTTCCGCATTCGCGGCGTCACGTCGAACCTGCAGTTCCTCGAGAACGTGATCAACCACCCGTCCTTCATCGCGGGCGACGTGACGACGCGCTTCATCGACAAGACGCCGGAGTTGCTCGCATTCGCGAAGCGCGGCGATCGCGCGACGAAGCTGCTGCGCTATCTCGGCGAGCTGAACGTGAACGGCAACGCCGAGATGAGCGGCCGCACGCTGCCGGCACTGCCGTTGTCGAAACCCGTGCTGCCGAAGATCGATACGGCCGTGGCGATCCCGGCCGGCACACGCGATCGCCTGCGCGAGCTCGGCCCGGAGAAATTCGCGAGCTGGATGCTCGACCAGAAGCAGGTGCTGCTGACCGACACGACGATGCGCGACGCGCACCAGTCGCTGTTCGCGACGCGCATGCGCACGGCCGACATGCTGCCGATCGCGCCGTTCTACGCGCGCGAGCTGTCGCAGCTGTTCTCGCTCGAATGCTGGGGCGGCGCGACCTTCGACGTCGCGCTGCGCTTCCTGAAGGAAGACCCGTGGGAACGGCTCGCGCTGCTGCGCGAACGCGTGCCGAACATCCTGTTCCAGATGCTGCTGCGCGGCTCGAACGCGGTCGGCTACACGAACTACGCGGACAACGTCGTGCGCTTCTTCGTGCAGCAGGCCGCGAGCGCGGGCGTCGACGTGTTCCGCGTGTTCGACTCGCTGAACTGGGTGCGCAACATGCGCGTGGCGATCGATGCGGTGGGCGAGAGCGGGATGCTGTGCGAAGGCGCGATCTGCTACACCGGCGACCTGTTCGACACGTCGCGCGCGAAGTACGACCTCAAGTATTACGTCGGCATCGCGCGCGAACTGCAGCAGGCCGGCGTGCACGTGCTCGGCATCAAGGACATGGCCGGCATCTGCCGTCCGCAGGCGGTCGCGACGCTCGTGAAGGCGCTCAAGGAAGAAACCGGGTTGCCGGTGCATTTCCATACGCACGACACGAGCGGGATCGCCGCGGCGTCGGTGCTCGCGGCGGTCGGTGCGGGCTGCGACGCGGTGGACGGCGCGCTCGACGCGATGAGCGGGCTCACGTCGCAGCCGAACCTGTCGAGCATCGCGGCGGCGCTGGCCGGCAGCGAACGCGATCCGGGGCTGGATCAGGACCGCCTGCACGAGGCGTCGATGTACTGGGAAGGCGTGCGCCGCTATTACGCGCCGTTCGAATCGGAGATCCGCGCGGGCACGGCCGACGTCTATCGCCACGAGATGCCCGGCGGCCAGTACACGAACCTGCGCGAGCAGGCGCGTTCGCTCGGCATCGATCATCGCTGGACCGAGGTGTCGCGCGCGTATGCGGACGTCAACCGACTGTTCGGCGACATCGTGAAGGTCACGCCGACGTCGAAGGTGGTCGGCGACATGGCGCTGATGATGGTCGCGAACGACCTGAGCGTGGACGACGTGCGCAACCCGGACAAGGACCTCGCGTTCCCCGAGTCGGTCGTGTCGCTGTTCAAGGGCGAGCTGGGCTTCCCGCCCGACGGCTTCCCGGCCGACCTGTCGCGCAAGGTGCTCAAGAGCGAGCCGCCGGCGCCGTATCGTCCCGGCGACCAGATTCCGCCGGTCGATCTCGACGCGGCACGCACGCAGGCCGAGGCCGCGTGCGAGCAGCCGCTCGACGATCAGCAACTGGCGTCCTACCTGATGTATCCGAAGCAGACCGTCGACTACTACGCGCACGTTCGCGCGTACAGCGATACGTCGGTGGTGCCGACGTCGGCGTTCCTGTACGGGCTGCAGCCGCAGGAGGAAGTGGCGATCGATATCGAGCCGGGCAAGACGCTGCTCGTGTCGCTGCAGGGGCAGCACGCCGATGCGCAGGACGGCATCGTGAAGGTGCTGTTCGAGCTGAACGGCCAGTCGCGTTCCGCGCTGGTCGAGCAGAAGACGGTCGTGCAGGCGGGCAAGGAGCGCCATGGCCTGCAGCGCGCCGATCCGGGCAATCCGCTGCACATCGCGGCGCCGATGCCGGGCTCGGTGGTGACGGTGGCCGTGCAGCCGGGGCAGCGTGTGACGGCCGGCACGACGCTGATCGCGCTCGAGGCGATGAAGATGGAAACGCACATCGCGGCGGAGCGCGACTGCGAAATCGCGGCCGTGCATGTGAAGCCGGGCGAGCGGGTGGCGGCGAAGGATCTGCTGATCGAGCTGAAGGGCGAGGCCTGACACGCAGATGGGGCGACATCGCGGCGCAGCGCGTCGCGATGCGATGGCCTGGCGTCGCGTCGAATGATGGTCGACGGCGCAGCCGCCGCGCACGAGCTTGCACGTGCGCACGCGGCTGCATCGGGATCCATGTTCCGTACTTTGGTGGTCCGCGCCGCATGCGCTTCGTCTCGAAAGGGGCGGGAGAGCACCGTGCAGCAGAACCGCACAACGATGCGGGACCATGTCCACATTCGACCGCTGTTCAAAGCACGGAACATATCGCCGCTACGATTGACTCGAGTCAAGGAGACCGTCATCTCGTCGGCGACCCGATCGGCACCGACACGAATCCGAAGCGGCGCACGCCACGCCGGTCGGCATCCGTCATGACGCGAGTCGGCCTGAATCCCGGCAGAGAGTGGCGCATAATGTTTTGATGTCGACCCTTGGCAGGAAGAGGGTTTTATGCGCTGCACGATATGCGGATCCGAGAATCCTCCCGGTGCGAGGTTCTGCCAGGAATGCCAGGCCGTGCTGGCCCGCACGTGTCCGCATTGCGGGCATGACACGGAGCCTGCGGCCCGCTTCTGCAGCCATTGCGGGACGTCGCTGGCTACGCCCGCGGCTGCGCCGCCGCCTGCCCGATCATCGGGGCGGGAGCCGCCACCGCCCCCCGTTCATTACACGCCCGATCATCTCGCCGAGCGGATCCGTGCCGAACACGCGGCCATGGAAGCACGCGGCGAGCCCGCCGGCGAACGCAAGACCGTTACCGCGCTGTTTGCCGACATGGCCGGGTCGACCGCGTTGATCCACGATCTCGATCCCGAAGTCGCGCATCGCTTGATCGTGCCCGTGGTCGAGCTGATGATGGAAGCGGTTCATTACTACGAAGGGTACGTGGCAAAATCGCTCGGCGACGGCATCCTCGCGCTGTTCGGCGCGCCGATCGCCCACGAAGACCATGCACAGCGAGCGCTTTTCGCCGCGTTGCGCATGCAGCAGGCGATGCGGCAGCACGGCGATCGCATTCGTCTGCAGGAAGGCATTCCTCTGCAGATTCGCGTCGGCGTCCACACGGGCGAGGTCGTCGTCCGTTCGATCCGTACCGACGACTTGCACACCGAGTACGATCCGCTCGGGCATACGATCCACATCGCGTCGCGGATCGAGGGCATCGCCACGCCCACGTCGATTCTCGTCAGCGAGTCCACCCACAAGCTGGCGGAAGGCTATTTCGAGTTCAAGGCGCTCGGGGCGACGCAGCTCAAGGGCATTCCCGCGCCGCTCTGCGTGTACGAGGTGCTCGGCCTGGGTGCGTTGCGCACGCGCTTGCAACTGTCGGCGCACCGCGGTCTCGCGCGCTTTGTCGGCCGCGAAACGGAAATGGAACACCTGAACCGGGCCCTGGAGACCATGAGGGCCGGGCAGGGGCGCGTGGTCGGCGTGGTGGGGGAGGCCGGCGTCGGCAAGTCTCGCCTGTTCCACGAGTTCAAGGAGCGTTCGCGGCGTGGCGTGCTGGTGCTGGAGACGTTTTCGGTATCGCACGGCAAGGCGTTTCCCAACTTGCCGCTCATCGAACTCCTGAAGAATTATTTCCAGATCACGACACAGGACGACGAGCGGCGCTGCCGGGAAAAGGTCATCGGCAAGGCGCTCGCGCTCGAGCGCAGTTTCGAGGACCTCGTGCCGTACATCCTGTATCTGCTTGGCATCGGCGAAGGCGGGCCGGTACTCGTCGAGATGGATCCGCAGATCCGGCGCGAGCGCACCTTCGACGCGATCAGGCAGCTTCTCGTGCGAGAGAGCCAGAATCAGCCCGTCCATTTGCTGTTCGAGGACCTGCAATGGCTGGACCGTGAAACGGAAGCCTTTCTCACCTACCTGATCGACCACGTGCCGGACGCGCGCATCCTGCTGCTGGTGAACTACCGCCCCGAGTATCGGCCCGCGTGGGCGCGCGCCGCGCATTGGAGCACGCTGCGGCTCGAACCGCTGGGCCCCTCCGATGCGCAGGGGCTGCTCGCGGCGCTGCTCGGCGAGGATCGCTCGCTCGTGCCGCTGAAGCAGCTCATTCTGGAGAAGACGGAGGGCAACCCGTTCTTCATGGAGGAAGTGGTCCAGACGCTCGTCGAGGAGCAGTCGCTGCTTGGCGATGCGGGGCGCTATCGCATCGTCGAGACGCCGGCGACGCTGCACATTCCGACCACCGTGCAGGGCGTGCTCGCCGCTCGTATCGACCGGCTTCCGATCGAAGAAAAGGAACTGCTGCAGGCGCTCGCGGTGATCGGCCACGAGTTTCCGTTCAGCCTGATCCGGCGAATCTGCGGCAACGAGACGGCACGGGACGACGAACTGCGGCGTCTGCTCGCGCATCTGGAAGCGGCGGAATTCATCTACGAGCGTCCCGCGTTTCCCGAAGTCAATTATTCGTTCAAGCACGCGCTGACCCAGGAGGTGGCCGGGCGCTCGTTGCTCACGGAGCGGCGCACCACGCTGCACGAGCGCACCGCGCAGGCGATCGAGGTGCTGTTCCCGACGCGCATCGCCGATTACTGCAGCGAGCTTGCGCACCACTACAGTCAGAGCGGCAACATTCCCAAGGCGGTCGAATACCTGCATCGTGCGGCCCAGCAGGCGTTGCGCCATGCCGCCCATCACGATGCCATGAATCACCTCGGCGCGGCGCTGGCGTTACTGAAGGGGTTGCCCGACACACCCGCGCGTGCGCATTGGGAGCTGACGCTGCTGCTTTCCCTCGGGCCGGTGTTGATGGATGTGCGCGGGTATGGCGCGACCGAGGTGGGCGCGACCTACAGGCGCGCGCTCGAGTTGTGCGAGCGCACCGGAGAGGCATCGCAACGCTTCGCGACGCAGTTGGGATTGCGGATACATCACGGGGTGCGCGGCGACCATGCGCTCGGCATGGAGCTGGGCATGCAGATGCTCCGTACGGCCCAGGATGCGAACGATTCAGGCCTCCTCATCGAAGCACAGAGCGCACTGGGGGCGTGCTTGTTTCTGCAGGGCGATTTCGGCGCGGCGCGCACAAACATGGAACAGGCCCTGGCGCTCTACGATCCGGAGCGGCATCAGGCACACGTCTTCACGCACGGAGTGGATCCCGGCATCCGGGCACTCAGTTTCCTCGTGCTGATCCTGTGGATCCAGGGGTATCCCGACCAGGCGCTCAAACGCAGCGCCGAAGCGCTTGCGCTCGCCCAGAACCTTGCGTATGGACCCTCTCTGGCGTTCAGTCTGACCTATACGGCGCACTTGCATCAACTGCGGCGGGAGCCGGTGCCGGCCGCCGAGCGCGCGGAAGCGGTCATTGCCGTATCGACCGAGCACGGCTTGCCGTACTGGCTCGCGTGGGGGACGATTCTGCGAGGCTGGGCGACGAGCGCGCAAGGCAACATCCAGGACGGCATCGCGCAGATGCGGCAGGGCCTCGACGCGCAGCGCGCGGCCGGCGGCGAAGACCAGCGTCCTTTTTCGCTCGCGCTGCTCGCCGACAGCTACTGGCGCGCGGGTGACGAGAGCGCGGCACGGGGCTTGCTGGAAGAGGCCATGGCGATCGTCGAGAAAACCGGCGAGCATTGCTACGAGGCCGAGCTGTACCGGCTCGCGGGACGCTATCTGGCTGGCGGCGCGGGCAAGGAAGGCACGGCACAGGAATGCGACGACGAGGCTGTCGACTGCTTTCACAGAGCGATCGAGCGAGCGCGCCGGCAGGGTGCCCGGGCGCTGGAACTGCGGGCGGCGTCGGACCTCGCCCGGCTGCTGCAACGGCAGGGGAAGACCGTGGAAGCGCGGCAAGCACTCTCCGAGGTGTACGCCTGCTTCACGGAAGGCTTCGACACGAGCGACCTGCGAGAGGCGAAAACGCTGCTGGATGCATTGGGGGACGCGCGAACAGAATGAGTGGACCTGCGGCGCACGACCACCCATCGTGTGACCGCGTGCCGTCCACGACCTGCCGCTGCTTGAGGAGACGGGCATGACAACCACGCACACGAGACGCCGCGACGATGTCCCGCGCAAACCGATCGCGCTGGCCTTGCAGGGGGGCGGGATGCACGGCGCATTCACCTGGGGCGTGCTCGACCGGCTGCTCGAGGACGGCAGGCTCGAAATCGATGGCGTCAGTGCCACCAGCGCGGGTGCGATGAACGCCACCGTACTCGCCTACGGGCTGCTGAAGGGCGGCGAGGACGGTGCGCGCGAGGCGCTGCACGACTTCTGGCAGGCCGTCGCGCAATCGGCCGAGCACTACAACCCGCTGCGCTGGATGCCCTGGCTGAAGGGCACGCACAGCTTCGGGCTCGATCATTCGCCGCTGTACGCATTCGCCGACATGATGCTGCGCGTCTTTTCGCCGTATCAGTTCAATCCGAACAACCTGAATCCGCTGCGCGAAGTGCTCGAGCGCCGGGTCGACTTCGATGCGCTGCGCAAGCACTGTCCGATCCGGTTGTACCTGTGCGCGACCAACGTCGAGACGGGGAAGATACGCATCTTCACGGGCGAGGATGTCAGTGCCGACGCGGTACTGGCATCGGCATGCGTGCCGACGCTGTTCCAGGCGGTCTCGATCGATGGCGAGTATTTCTGGGATGGCGGCTACATGGGCAATCCGGCCATCTATCCGCTGATCTACAACTGCGCGACGCGCGACGTCGTGATCGTGCACATCAATCCGCTCGTGCGCCGCGGTATACCCATCACGGCGGCGGAGATTCTCAACCGTATCAGCGAGATCAGTTTCAACTCGTCGCTGATGCGCGAGATGCGCGCCATCGCGTTCGTCACCGACCTGATCCAGCAAGGCACGATCAAGCGCGGCGAGATGAAGGAAATGCTGATCCATTCCATTCGCGCGGACGACGCGCTGAGCGCGTTGAGCGTATCGAGCAAGTACAACGCCGACTGGGGATTCCTGAGCGAACTGTGCGACCACGGGCGACGCGAAGCGGATGCGTGGCTCGCGCATCACTACGGCCACATCGGGCAGCGGTCGAGCATCGACATTCGCAGGGAATTTCTCTGAGTGCATCGCGGTAATGTCGGCATGGGGCGAGCGTGCGCGGGCGCCCCGGGCCAAGGAGCGAACGTGAACCGGACGCAGGCGCGGTTCGTCGCGTTGTGGTCGTACTGCGGCGGGACGCATGCCGAGGATGTCTATCGCATGCTCGCGCGATGCTATACGGAGCCGGCGCGCCACTACCATACGCTCGTGCATGTCCGGCGATGCCTGCGTCATCTCGACCTGGCGCGCGGCTCGATTCCCGAACCGGACGCCGTCGAACTCGCGCTCTGGTTCCACGACGTGATTTTCGTTCCTGGCGCGCAGGACAACGAACAGCGCAGCGCGGACTGGTTCCGATACCAGGCAGACGGGCGAATCCGCGCGTGCGACCCGATCTGCGCGATGATTCTCGCGACGACCCACCAGGGCATCGCCGCGGACCCGGATACCCGTTTCGTGTGCGACATCGACCTGGCCGTGCTTGGCGCGTCCCGCAGCCGATTCCGCGAGGATGGCCGGCGCCTGCGCGCGGAGCGCCCCGATCTCGACGACCAAGCTTACGATCGTCACGAACGGAAGATTCTGCGCGGACTGCTCGAACGCCCGCGCATTTATCTGACGGATTTCTTCTACACGCGCTGCGAGGCGCCGGCACGCAGAAATCTGAGCTGGCGGCTCGGCTTGCCGATTCCGGCGTGACGGCACCGGCACGTTCCGGCACGAATCGCACCGCGCGACCCCGATGGGCGCGGCACGCCCGCAGCGTCGGCCGCGCCGGCGGCGGCCGTTCGTGCCGGCGGCGAGCTGCGCCAGCGTGGCGGGCACGCCGTTCAGGAACGCGTCGACCAGTTCAGGAACGCGTCGACCAGTCGTGCGATTTCGGTGTCGAGATCGTCCGGCACCGGCAGTCCGTAGATCCACTTGCGGATACCGAAATAGACGATGCTCGCGTGCAGGCTCCGGACCAGCTCGATTTCCGCATTGCGTCGCGCTTCGGTCGTCGGCTCGGCGAGGTCGTATTCATGCCGCAGCTCGCGCAGCACCGGCAGGAATACGCGGTCGCGCAGCCGCGACAGGTAGCGCGTGTTGCAGCCCTCGCGGCTGAGCCCGGCGAAGATGAACGTGCGGACCCCTTCGCGTCGCAGTACGGTTCTCGCGTACGCGCGGTAGAACGCGACGAGCCGATCGTGCAGCGAGCGCGTGCGATCGGCGATCAGTTCTTCCCAGTCGGCATTCCATGTGTAGATTTCGTCGTACACGCGATCGATCAGCGCGTCCTTGCTCGGAAAGTATCGGTACAGCAGTGGCTGGGTAATACCGATCTGCCGCGCGAGCTGCCGGAAAAGCCGTGCGTCGCGACGTGATCGATCGCCTTCTCGACGATCTGCCGCTCACGCGCTTCCGGCGTGAGCCGGCGACCCGACGCGACCGCATTGCCGCCGACGTTCGTCCCGCGCTCGCGGGCCGGCGTGCTGCGTTTTCTTGCTGTCATTTGACGGCTCCCGATTGCGCGCATGCCCAAGCTATCGATTGAAAAATAGCACGATCGGCGCCCCGGATAGGGCGCGCGACGCGGCACCTGTCGCGCCGCGAAATCCGTTGCGGGACGGTCCTGTGCAGGACGGCGCTCGCACCGGCGCCTCATGCCCCGGGCCGCATATTCAGAAAAATTCAGGATGCCGCCATGACTTTAAGGCGCATCTTCACTAGTCTTGCTTTCGAATCGCCGCACGGGCCGCGCGCCCGTCGGCAAGCTCAAGGAGAACTCGATGATTGCCCCGAAGTTGCGACAGGTATTGCTGACGACCGCCGTGTTCGGCGCATTGCTGGCGAGCGTGCCGGCCCATGCCGATACGACGCATCTGGTCGAGTCCACGTCCGGGCGTGTACCGGCCGTCGCGGTCGGCCCGCAATACGATACGACGCACGTCTGCGTCGCGCCGGAAGATTTCGACCGCTTTACCGACAGCTTCGTCGCGACGTTCGGCGGCAAGAAGTCGAAGCAGGGCGTGTTCCAGGTCACGCCGACGCCGAGCCAGACGATGTCGCAGCTCGTGCTGACGCCGGTCGGCACGGTTTCGGTGTTCGGCTTCAAGACGCCGATCCCGTATCCGTTCTGCGACGAGCGCACCGGCTATCTCGTCACCGACATGGACGTCGCGGTGAAGTCGGCGCGCGCGCACGGCGCGGACGTGATCGTCGACACGTTCCCGGACCCGATCGGCCGCGACGCGATCGTTCGCTGGCCGGGCGGCGTGAACATGCAACTGTACTGGCATACCGAAGCGCCGCACTACGATGCGCTGCAGACGGTGCCGGAAAACCGCGTGTACGTGTCGCCGGAAAGCGCGAACAAGCTGGTGCACGATTTCGTCGCGTTCTCGCGCGGCAAGGTCGTGTCGGACGTGCGCCACGCGCCGGGCGTCGAGATCGGCCGGCCGAACGACACGTACCGCCGTATCCGCATCGAATCGGGCTTCGGCAAGATGACCGTGCTCGCGACGGATGGCCATCTGCCCTACCCGTTCGGCCGCGAGATGACGGGCTACGAAGTGTCCGATCTCGCCGCGACGCTGAAGCAGGCGCAGGCGGCCGGCGTGACCGTGCTCGTGCCGACGTTCACGTCGGACGGTCGCGACGCGGCGCTCGTACAGTTCCCCGGCGGCTATGTCGCCGAGATCCACGCGCGGTCGAAGTGATGGGACCCCGGTCGAGGAAAGGCGCGTGGCGCGGCATGCTGCCGGCCGCCGTACTGGCGGCGGGCGCCGCGACGTATGCCGGTACGGCAGCCGGCGCCGACGCGTCGTCGGCGTCGCCCTCGGCCGACGGCACGTCGTGCACCGCGAAGCGGCCCACCGTGCTGTTCAACCGCTGGCAGGAAGACTGGTCGGTACTCGCGAATCCGTGCGTGCCGCGCAAGCCGCTCGATGCGCTGAAGTACATCCCGCTGGGCGGCGACCCGTCGACGTACCTGTCGCTCGGCGCGAACCTGCGCGAGCGCTTCGAGCTGAACAACGCGCCGCTGTTCGGGCTCGGCGCCGCGCACGACGACAATTACGTGATCCAGCGCGCGAACGTGCACGCGGACCTGCGCGTTGCCGGGCATTTCCAGGCGTTCGTGCAGTTCGAGGATGCGCGGCCGTTCGGCAAGGATACGGTCGGGACGGTCGATCGCAACCAGCTCGATATCGAACAGGCGTTCGTCGCGTACGTCGACCAGCTGGGCGGCGGCACGTTCAAGACCCGCATCGGCCGTCAGGAGATGGCGTTCGACTTGCAGCGGTTCGTGTCGGTGCGCGACGGGCCCAACGTGCGCCAGGCATTCGACGCACTGTGGGCCGATTACGAAATCGGCAAATGGCGGCTGATCGGCTATGTGACGCGCCCGGTGCAATATCGCAACGACGCCGTGTTCGATGACGTGTCGAACCGTCACCTGAGATTCGACGGCGTTCGCTTCGAGCGATCCGGCGTGGGGCCCGGCGACCTGTCGGCCTACTGGTCGCGCTATACGCGCGATAACGCACGCTATCTCGCCGGGGCCGGCACCGAACGGCGCGACGTGTTCGACGTGCGCTACGCGGGCAAGTCGGGGCAACTGGACTGGGACGCCGAGGCGATGCTGCAGACGGGGCACATCGGGCCGGACACGATCGGCGCATGGGCGTTCGGCACGCTGGGCGGCTACACGTTCACGCAGACGCCGGGCACGCCGCGCATCGGCATTCAGGTCGACGGCGCGTCGGGCGACAGGCATCCCGGCGACGGGCGCATGGGCACCTTCAACCCGCTGTTCCCGAACGGCTACTACTTCACGCTTGCCGGCTACACGGGCTACAGCAACCTGATTCACGTGAAGCCGTCGCTGACGTTCAAGCCGGCCAGCAACGTGACGGTGCTGACCGCGGTCGGTTTCCAGTGGCGCGCGACGACGGCCGACGCGATCTACGGACAGGGGATGTCGGCCGTGCCCGGCACGGCCGGAAAGGGCGGCGGATGGACGGGCATGTATGCGCAGGCGCGCGTGGACTGGCTCGTGAACGCGAACGTGGCGCTGGCCGTCGAGGCCGTGCACTTCCAGCTTGCCGACTCGATTCGCGCGCTCGGCGCGCGCAATGCCGACTACGTGGGCATGGAAGCCAAGTTCGGCTGGTAACGCGGCGCGCCGTGCGATTCAGTGCGGCGCGCGAGCCGGCGCTTCGGCGGCGTCCGTGAACGCGCGCGGCGCGGCGCGTTTGTCCGTGTCGTCCTTCGTGCGTATCGCAACGATGCGCCGCATGCCGCTCGCATTCCATCTGCCGACCGACGGCATGGAGCGCGCCGGGTGGCCGCCTTCGGAACGATTCATGTGTCGCTCAGGATTATTCCGGATCCCGACGGGTAAGCTCGGTGTCACGGCATGACGTCGACTAAGCAACGTGCTCGAGCGCGACGCGAACAGGCGGTATAGGGTCGGCGCCGCGCACATCGCGTTTCCCGGGCTCGGGCACTTGCGCAAGGACGGCGAACGGTACGACCGGGTGCCGCATCAACTACGACGCGACGCCGCTGCAATAGCGTGAGAAATAGCGAGAGAAACAGCGTGTGAGCGTGCCTTCGGCACGGGCGGCTCAGCGCGACACGCCGCGCCGCCATGCGCCGGGCGGATGGCCGACGATGCGCGCGAAGACGCGGTTCAGGTGGCTCTGGTCCGCGAAGCCGCAGACCACCGCGATTTCCGCGAGTGTCATGTCGGTCGTCTCGATCAGCTGGCGGGCATGGGTCACGCGCTGTTCGAGCAGCCATTGATGCGGCGTGCGGCCGGTCGTTCGCGAGAACGCGCGGATGAAATAGCCGCGCGACAGCTCGCATTCGTTCGCGACTTCCTCGATCGACACGCCGAGATCCGCCTTCTCCATCAGAAGCTCCTTGGCCAGCGCGACCTTGGCCGGCGACAGCACGCCCTTGCGCTGCAGGTCGCGCGCGCGCGCATTGCCGTAACGGCGGGCCAGGTGCGTGCCCATCGCGAGCCCCATCTGCTCGACGAACAACGCGTTCAGCGCGCCGGACCCATCGAGGCTGTCGGCGACCGCGTGCGCGAGGTGGCCCAGCACCGCGTCCTGCACGTCGGGCGCGCAACTCAGGCCGCCGATTTCGAGGCCGTCGTGCTCGCGGCCGAGGTCGTCCAGGTAGCGATGCGACAGCTCGACGAGGACGAAGTCGAACTTGCCATACAGGTCGGCGCGGAAATTCCGCGAAAAGTCGCGAACGTAGATCGAGTTGTGCTGAAACCACCGCTCGGATTTGTCGGAGCCGCGATAGATCGTTCGCCGGTGACCGTCATTCAGCGACACGCCGACCAGGAAGCCGCGATCGCTGGCCGCCATCTCGATGCGCTCGAACTGTTCGCCGCGCATGCATTTGCGGTGAAGCGTCAGGCCGCCTGCGGACCTTTCAATATCCTTGGACAGCAGGTTCGACACGCATCCGAGCGTGTCTTTCGGCGGTGCCGCCGGTGGCATGACGAGGGGATTGGGCATGTCGGAAAATCCTTCGGAGTGGGACGGCGGGCGAGCGTCCTTGCGTCCGGTACATACTGCGGGCCGGATAGGCCGAAGATAACTTGAACAAATGTCCACTGCTTGACGAAATGCTTGCAGCGGACTGCTGCGCGCGATGCCGGGGCACGATCGGCACGCAAACGCGCGATATCGCAATGATATCGCCCGATCCGCATTTTCGCCGCGCCTGATCGGCCGCCGCCGCCGGCGCGGGGCATCAGCGCATTTTCCTTCAAGATTTCTGAAAATACCGGGTTTACACTTGGCCTACTTTTTTTCGAGACTTTGAACCCGCCCTGAAGGGCAGGCCGGGTGCGGACTCCCGCCCCGGTGATCTGCTGCGTTCACATGGCGGTCATCGTGGGGAACCTGGAGGCGGCCATGATCCAGATCGGCGCTTTATCGGTGGATTTCGAGCAGCGGGACATTCGCCGTCACGGCGCGTCGCTGCGTATTGGCGCGCGCGCGCTCGACATACTTGAAGTACTGCATCGCGCCAACGGTTCCGTCGTGTCGAAGGACGACATCATGGATGCCGTCTGGCCCGGCCTGATCGTCGAGGAAAACCGGCTGCAGGTGCATGTCGCGACGTTGCGCAAGGCGCTCGGCGCGAGCCGCGACCTGATCAAGACCGTCCCGGGCCGCGGGTACCTGCTGATCGCGAATCCGCCCGTCGCGCACGCGGTGGCGCCGCGCCCGGCTGACGCGGCACCGGACGCCGAAGCGGCGCACCCGACTCCGTTCGTCGGGCGCCGGGCCGAAATCGAGCAGATCGTCGACATGATCGATCGCGTGCCGGTCGTCACGCTCGTCGGCGCGGGCGGCATCGGCAAGACGAGCCTGGCCGACCGGGTGGCGCACGTGCTGCGCAGCCGGGCCGGCGAGCGCGTGCTGTTCGTGGAACTGGCGCGCGCCGCGACGCACGACGACGTGCTGCTCGCGATTGCCGCGGAACTGGGGCTCGAAACGGACCGCGTGCCGGCCGTCGGCCGGATCGGCGATGCATTGGCCGTCTCGCGCTGCCTGCTCGTGCTCGACAACGCGGAGCACGTCGTCGACCTGGTTGCCGACCTCGTCGAGTCGCTGACGGCGCGTGCCGCGCCGTTGCGGGTGCTCGTGACGAGTCGCGAACCCCTGCATATCTCGATCGAAGCCGTGTTTCGCGTGAGTCCGCTGGCGGTGCCCGACGGCGCGGCAACGGCCGACGAGATCGTGCGTCATGCGGCCGTCGAGTTGTTTCTGGCGCGCATTCGCGCGGCCACGCCCGATTGCGTGGTCGACGCAGCCGGCATCAGGCTGGTCGGCGATATCTGCCGGCGGCTCGACGGGCTTCCGCTCGCCATCGAACTGGCTGCCGCGCGCGTGGCGACGCTCGGGCTCGAGATCGTCGCATCGCGTCTCGACGACCGGCTGAACCTGCTGACGGGCGGGCTGCGCTCCGCATTGCCGCGCCATCAGACGCTGCGCGCGACGTTCGACTGGAGCTACGTGCTGCTGGATCCGGCCGCGCGTGCGCTGTTTCGCCGGATGGCGTGCTTCGTCGGCCCGTTCACGTTCGATGCCGCCCGCGAAGTCGCGATGGATCCCGACATGTCGCCCGCCGACATGACCGCGGTGCTCGGCGAACTGGTCGCGAAGTCGCTCGTGACCGTCGAGTTCAACGGCGCGCAGGCGCGCTATCGCCTGACCGAATCCACGCGCGCGTACGCACTCGAGAAATTGCACAACGAGGGCGAGTTCGAGCGCATCGCCGAGCGTCATGCGCGCCATGAACACGCGCAAGCGGAAGCCCGCGCGTCGGCTCACGCGCAAGCCACGCGCGTGGCCGATACGCCCGCGGCGCTCGAGCCGCCCGTCCCGGAAGCCGACGCATTGGCGCTCGCGTTGCGGGAGCCGGCGCGGATGCGCGACGCGTCGATACCGGCGCGGCGCGCGCTCGATGCAATCGACGCCGGCGCGCTCGGAGCCGTCGATGCGGCGCGCGAGATGCGGTTGCGCGCCGCCTACGCGTCGGCGCTGCTGCATACGGACGGCGATACGCAGACGGTCGCCGCGATGTGGGAGCGCACGCTCGGTCTCGCCGGGCGGGTCGGCGACGACGCATTCGACGCATGTGCGCTGGTCGGGCTGTGGAACACGATGCTGGCGCGCGCCGACATTCCCGAATCGCTGCGCTATGCGATGCGCTTCGAGCGGGCCGCCGAGCGGCGCGGCGACCGATCGCAACGGGTGCTGGCGAACGCGATGGTCGCGACTTCGCTGCATTACTTCGGCGAGCATGCGCAGGCGCGCGAGCGGCTGGAGGCGGCAACGGCCGAGCTGGCCGAAGCGGGCGAGGCGTCTTGCGCGGTAGCGGCGCTCGGCGTCGACGTTGCGACGCTCGGCCGGACGATGCTGGCGCGGCTCGTCTGGATGCAGGGCGAGCCGGAATATGCGATGCGGCTCTGTGCGCAGGCGGTCGAATCCGCGCGGCGCGGCGGGTCGGCGCTGGCGTCGTGCATCGTGCTCGGCGCCGCGGCCGTGCCGATCGCGTTGCGTTACGGCGATCACGACGTGATCTCCGACTATCTCGCGGCGCTGCGATCGGCCGCCGAGGCGAACGGGTTCGACATCTGGCTCAGCCACGCGGAATGCCTTGCCGGGCAGTTCGACATGCAGGCCGGCCATCCCGGCGCCGGGCTGGCGCGGCTCGAGCCCGCGCTGCGACGCATCGAGGCGAGCGGATGCCGGCGCCTGCTCGCGCCGCTGGTGGTCGCGTATGCGGAAGGGCTGACGCGCACGGGTCGCGCCGCCGAGGCCGGCGCGAAGCTCGACGCGACGCTCGCGTGCTGTCGCGCGCGAGGCGAGCATCTGTTCGTGCCGGAACTGCTGCGGGTCAGGGGGCTGGTGATGCTCGAACAGGCGCGCACGGCCGACGCGGAGCGCGCGATCGCGTGCGAGGCGGACGGGCACCGGCATCTGCGGATGGCGATCCAGGCCGCGAACGCGCAGGGCGCGGCAATGTGGGCGCTGCGCGGCACGCTCGATCTCGCCGATCACCTGATCGAGCGCGGGCATATCGCGCAGGCGTCGTCGCTGGTGGCCAACCTGTCCGGGCACGTCGACCCGCAATCGCGCGCGTTCGACGTGCGCCGCCTGGCGCGGGTGAAGAGCTTCATCCGCCCGGAGACGACGCAGCCGGCGGGCGATGCGCGCATGCGGCACGAGACCGCCGACGCAATGCAATCGGCGGCATGACGGCGCGTGCGGACCGCACGGGACACGCCCGCGCACCGTGGCCGGCCGATCGTTCAATATTCAAGGGAGGATGGATGGTCCGTGTAACGTCAAACCGCAGGCATGCCGCGCGCGGTCGCATGCCGGCCTGCGGCGCGAGCGGGGAGGCTGACGGTGCTTAGGGCGACGCAATGCGCGGAATCGGCGGACCTCATCGTCTACAACGGCAAGATCGCGACGCAGGACGACACGCAGTCGTTCGTGACCGCGCTCGCGGTGAAGGACGGCCGGATTCTCGCAGCCGGCAGCGGACACGAGGTCATGCGCCATGCACGCGAGCACACGCTTCACATCGACCTGAACGGCCGCACCGTGATCCCGGGGCTGAACGACTCGCACTTGCACGTGATCCGCGGCGGCCTGAATTTCAACCTGGAACTGCGCTGGGACGGCGTGCCGACACTGGCCGAGGCGCTCTGCATGCTGCGTCGCCAGGTACTGCGCACGCCGGCGCCGCAGTGGGTGCGCGTCGTCGGCGGCTGGACCGAGTTCCAGTTCGCGGAAAAGCGCGGGCCGACGGCGGCCGAACTCAATGCGATCGCGCCCGATACGCCGGTCTTCGTGATGCATCTGGGCGACAGCGCGCTGCTGAACGCCGCCGCGCTGCGCGCGATCGGCTATGGCCGCGACACGTCCGATCCGCCCGGCGGCGAGATCCAGCGCGATCGTGCCGGCCGGCCGACCGGCATGCTGATCGCCCGCCCGGACATGGCCGTCCTGCACGCGGCGCTCGAGAAGGGCCCCAGGCTCGGTTTCGACGAGCAGATGAATTCGATGCGGCACTTCATGCGCGAACTCAACCGCCTCGGCGTGACCAGCGCGATCGACGCCGGCGGCGATTTGCAGGCCTATCCGGACGATTACGCCGCGATCATGGCGCTCGCCGAGCGCGGGGAGATGACGGTGCGCATCGCATACAGCCTGTTCGCGCAGCACCCGGGGCACGAAACCGACGACTACGCGCGCTGGATGACGCTGGCGAAGCCCGGCGACGGCGATGCGTTCCTGCGGATGAACGGCGCCGGCGAACTGCTGGTGTATTCCGCGGCCGATTTCGGCAATTTCCTCGAACCGCGTCCGGAGCTGCCCGACGCGCTCGAGGCGGAACTGACCGCGGTCGTCCGGCTGCTGGTCGGGCGCCGCTGGCCGTTCAGGCTGCATGCGACGTACGACGAGTCGATCGGCCGCTTCCTGAACGTGCTCGAAGCCGTGAACCGCGACGTTCCGTTCGACGGCCTGCGCTGGTTCTTCGATCATTGCGAGACGATTTCGGATGCGAACATCGCGCGCATCGCGGCGCTCGGCGGCGGCGTGACGGTCCAGCACCGGATGGCGTTTCAGGGCGAGTACTTCGTCGCGCGCTATGGCGCGCAAGCCGCCACGCGCACGCCGCCGATCCGCGCGATGCTGCAGGCCGGCCTGCCGGTCGGCGCCGGCTCCGATGCGACGCGCATCGCGAGCTACAACCCGTTCGTGTCGTTGTACTGGATGGTGTCCGGGCGCACGGTCGGCGGTACCGTGCTCTACCCGGAAGAGAACCGGCTGAGCCGGATGGAGGCGCTGCGCCGCTATACGGTCGGCAGCGCGTGGTTCTCGAACGAAGACGATCGCAAGGGTGCGCTGGTACCCGGCCGGTATGCGGATTTCGCGGTGCTGACGGACGACTACTTCACGATCGACGAGCCGCGCATCAAGCATCTGTCGTCGGTCCTGACGATCGTCGACGGCAAGGTCGTGCACGCGGACGACGAATTCGCGTCGCTGGCGCCGCCGCCGCTGCCGGTGAGTCCCGCGTGGTCGCCCGTGGCCGAGTTCGGCGGCACCGGCGGGCGGCGTCCGGCCGCGTCGGCGCAGCCGCGTGCCGCGGCCGATGCCGGCCGCGCGACCGGTTTCGTGCGCGCATACGGACGCCGTTTCGTGCGGCGCCTGCATGCGGCCGCAACGGAACGCGTCGAGCCGTACGACGCATTCGGTTGCCTCGGCGCGGCCTTTTAGGCGATGGATGCCGGCACGTGCGACGGCCAGCTCGACCCGTGCCGAGCGAAGAATAAGCAACTTTCCGGCCCCGGCACGGGGCAGAAGAAGGAGACGAGATGAGTGCTGCGCACACGTGCGCGCCGGCAGATGACGAAGTCGCGGGCGTCCGCATTCCGAGGACGACGGTCGCGATCGAGGCCGCGGAAGCCGCGCGCGCGTCGCTGCCGCGCGCGATTGCCGATCACGCTTGCCGGGTATTCGTGCTCGCATCGCTCGCCGCGCGCGATGCTCGCGATGCGAGCGAAAGGTGCGATGCCGAGGCGCTGTACGTGGCCGCGATGTACGCGAACATGGGATTGAGTCCCGCGTATTGCCGCTCGACCGCGCGCTACGAACTCGACAGTGCCGATGCCGCGCACGCGTTCCTGCTGCGGCACCGGTCGCCGCAGCCCATGTGCGACGACGTATGGCGCGCAATCGCGCTGCATACGACGCCCGGCGTGGCCGCCCGCGTGTCGCCGCTGGCGCGCGCATTGTCGTCCGCGGTCGCGACGGACCTGATGGCCACCGGCTTCGATGCGTATTCCGCCGACGCGCGCCGTGCGCTGCTCGCCGCGTACCCGCGCGGCGACGGGTTCGGCGCCGCGTTCCTCGACGCGGTCGCGCGCGGGGTCGCGCACCGGCCGGCATCGACGTTCGGCACCTGGAGCGCCGACGTGCTCGAGCGGGCCGATCCGGACTTTCACCGGCCGAATTTCTGCGGACGCGTGCTGGGCGCGCGCTGGAACGACGCCTGAAGGGGTCGTTGCGAAGAGGCGGGCGGCTTTGGCCGCAGCCGGCATGTCCGGCCGGGCATTGCGCCGGGCCGCCGGGCCGCGGCCGCGGCCGCGTTCAGCCGCGCTGGCCCTGCAGCGTCGGAATCTGCGCGAACAGGGTCGCCAGCCAGTCGACGAAGATCTTGAGCTTGACGGGCGTATGCCGATTGGGCGGATACAGGATCGAGATCGGCCGGGGCGGCGCGTTGAAATCGGTCAGCACCTCGCGCAACCGTCCCGATTTCAGGTACGGCTCGACCAGGTACAGCGACGTCTTGATCAGGCCGATGCCCGCGACGCCGCATTCGATGTAGGTATCGGCATCGTTGACCGCTACCGTGCCGCACATCTGCACGATGCGCGTTTCGCCGTCGACGACGTAGTCCCACGGCCGCGGCCGGCCGGTGTCGGCCGAGATGTGGGTGACCGCGACATGCTGCGCGAGATCGTCGACCGTTTCGGGCGCGCCGCATCGATCGAGATACGCGGGGGCCGCGCACGTGCAGGTGGTCAGGCTGCCGATCCGCTTCGCGATCATGCCCGAGTCGTCGAGCGCCCCGATGCGCACCACGCAATCGACGCCCTCGCCGACGAGGTCGATCTGGCGATCGGTCACGCCGAGTTCGATCGAGATGTTCGGATGGGCGGCGAGAAACGCGGGCAGCGCCGGCACCATGATCTGCTTGGCCATGGCGGGCGGCAGGTTCACTTTCAGGCGGCCGCGCGGCACGTTGCGCGCCTGCGATACCGCCGCTTCCATGTCGTCGATTTCGCGCAGCACCCCGACGCAGCGTTCGTAGTAGGCCTGCCCGTCCTCGGTCAGCGAGATGCGGCGGGTCGTGCGGTTCAGCAGCCGGCAGCCGAGGTGCTGTTCGAGCGTGCTCAGCAGGGCGGACACGCGCGGCGTGGTGAGCCCGGTCGTATCCGACGCGCGCGTGAAGCTGCCCGTTTCGACGATGCGCGTAAACACGCGCATCGAAAGCAAGGTATCCATCGTTCAGAAATCTCCAGCCTGTCGAGAGTCGGCGCCGGTTCGTGCCGGCGCGATCGGTTGTGTGATGCCGCTATGCGTCGATACGCTTCCTGAGCCCTTCGCCGGCAAACGGCATGTCGCGCGGGCGCTGGCCGGTCGCGTCGAAGATCGCGTTGGCGAGCGCGCCGGCGGTCGGCCCCATCGACGCTTCGGCCGCGCCGAGAAACGGTGCGCCGGGACGGTTGATCAGGTGCACCTTCACGCTTTGCGGCGCGGCCTGGAAACGCAGGATCGGATAGCTGCTCCAGTCGAAGCTGCGGATGCGCTGCGTGTCGTAGTTCAGCGCCTCGTACAGCGTCCAGCTGGCAGCCTGCACGATGCCGCCCTCGATCTGGTTGCGGATGCCGTCCGGCGACACGATCTGACCGGCATCGACGGCGACCTCCGCGCGATCGAGAATAACCTGTCCGGTTTCTGGCACAACGGTGATTTCAACCGCCATTGCGACATAGGCCATCAGGTTCTTGTACTTGCCGAACGCGAACCCGACGCCGCGGTTGCGTGCGCGCGGCGGCCGCGGCCATCCGAAGTGCGACGCGACGAGCCGGATCACCTGCTGCGCGCGGTGGTCCTGCATGTGGCGCAGCCGGAATTCGACGGGATCGATGCCGGCCGCGTGCGCGAGCTCGTCCATGAAGCTTTCGATCGACCAGACGTTCGTATGCGCGCCGAGCGAGCGCATGGCCGACGTCTGCAGCGGCATCGTCGGCGAGAAGTGATTCACGATATGCATGTTCGGGAGCGCATACAGCGGGATCGCATTGCGATCGCCGCCGCCCTCGGGCTGCAGCATCGGCGTCGACGGCGCGGGGACGAACGGCGGCTCGAGCATCCGCGCGGGCAGCAGCCGGCCGGCATTGACGATGCGTTCGTTGTGCGAGCTGCTCCACAGCGCGTACTTCCAGTCGACGATACGGCCGCCGGCGTCGAGCGACGCGCTGATTTCGGTGACCATGGCCGGCGTGAAGTGATCCCACGTGTGCTCTTGCTCGCGCATCCATTGAACGCGGATCGGCTTGCCGGGCATCGCGGCCGCGATCAGCGCCGCATGCGCGGCGGCATCGTCCGCGCCGTTGTGCCCGTAGCAGCCGGAGCCCTCGGTGTGAATGCAGCGGATCGCCGCCTTCGGCATCGACAGCATCTCGGCGAGCGCGTCGCGCAGCGGATAGACGCCTTGCGAGTGGGTCCACACGGTCAGCATGCCATTCTCGAGATGCGCGACCGAACAGGACGGCCCGATCGAGCCGTGCAGCAGGTAGTTTTTCCGGAACGTGGCGCTCAGCGTCTTCGCCGCGGGCGCGGCGGCCGCATGCGTATTGGCGATCTCGATGTTTTGTGTGGCGATGCGCTTCAGGTCTTCATGGACGGTTGCGCGATCCGGCAACGCGCGGCCCGCCGACCAGCGGCTGCCGGCGGCCAGCGCGCGCTGCGCGACGACCGCCTGCCATTCGCCCTGTGCGACGACGGCAAGCATGCTGCCGTTGCGCACGATCCGCACGACGCCCGGCATCTTCAGGATCGCGGCTTCGTCGAACGACTGCAGCTTCGCGTCGTACACCGGCGGCATCACGACGCGCGCATGCAGCATGCCGGGCAGTTCGATGTCCTGCACATAGCTGACGCCGCCCGTGACCTTGTTCGGAATGTCGACGCGCGGCAGCGACGTGCCGATCACGGCGAACGTCGACGGCGGCTTGAGCGGCGACGTCGGCGTCGCGTTGCGGTGCAGGTCGACGATGCGTACCGCGTCGCCATAGCGCATCGTGCGGCCGTCCGGCGCCTTGATGAGCGCGTCGGCGACCGTGAGCGAGCGCGGATCGACGCCGAACTGCTTCGCCGCGCCGTCGACCAGCAGCGCGCGCACCTGCGCGGCGGCGTTCAGCAGCGCGGAGCCGCTGTCCGCCATCGTATGGCTGCCGGCGGTCAGGCCTTCGTCCGGCGATGCGCCGGTGTCGGCGGTCAGGAACGTGATCAGCGAGGGCTTCATGTTCAGCTCCTCGGCCGCCACCTGCAGCAGCGCGGTGCGCACGCCGGTGCCCAGCTCGACCTTGCCCGTGAATACGGTGACCTTGCCGTCGGGCGCGATCTTGATCCACGCATCGAGCAGCGGGTTCGTCTTCAGGCTGCCGGCCAGCGTTTCGGTGGCTTTGGCTACGTGGACGGCCGCGCCTTCGTCCGCGATCACGACCTCGGCGGCGGCGCGAGCGGCCGGCGCGAGACTGAACGCGACGAACAGCGCGCCCGAGACCATGAAGTGCCGGCGGCTTTCGTCGATGTCGTCGGGTGCGTTCATCAGAATTTGCTCCGAGCCGGTTGCGGATCCGGCAGGCCCGCGACCTGGCGCACGGCCGCCAGGATCCGCAGGTGGGTGCCGCAGCGGCACAGATTCGGTTCCATGTGGGTACGCAGTTCGCGTTCGGTCGGTTTCGGGTTGCGTTCGAGCAGTGCCTGCGCGCGCATGATCATGCCGGCGATGCAATAGCCGCACTGCGCCGCCTGGTGATCGATGAACGCCTGCTGAAGCTTGCCCGGCCGCTCGGCGGTGCCGAGGCTCTCGAGGGTTCTGACGCTGCGCGCGCCGACCGCGGAGACCGGGAGCAGGCACGAGAACGTCGGCTTGTCGTCGACGATCACGGTACAGGCGCCGCACTGTCCGAGGCCGCAGCCGAACTTTGCGCCGTGCAGGTGCAGGTCGTTGCGCAGCGCGTAGAGAAGCGGCGTGGACGGATCGATGTCGAGCGTGTGCCGCGCACCGTTGACGGTGAGGGTGATCATCGCGTGCTGTCCTCCTTTCTGAGCTTCGCCGCCATGGCTTCGATGCCGTTCCACGCGGGGTGATCCGAGTACGCTTCGCGGATATAGGCGGCGAGGTCCGCGATCTGGCGGTCGTCGTACTGGTCGATGAACGACGGCATGTAGTTGAGCGTGTCCTCGCCATGCCAGCCGATGCCGTTGAACATCATCTGGATCGCGTTGCGCGGCGTGTCCGCGGCGACCGCCGTGCTGAACGCGAGCGTCGGCCGCTCGCCGATCGACTGCATCGGCGCCGCCGGCCCGTGGCACTGCGCGCACGATGCCTGGAACAGGACCGCACCGCGTTGTCCGGCGGGCGTCGCGGGCTGGCGCGCGGCTTCGACTGCGCTGGCTCGCGGGCTGGCCGGCCTCTGGATCGACAGGATGTACGCGGCGATCGCCTCGACGTCGTCCACGGGCACGGTCGCGAGATCGCGCGTGACGGGCAGCATCGGTCCGGCGGCCGCGCCGTGCTCGCTCGCGCGGCCGGTGCGCAGGTACGTCACCAGTTGCGCCTGCGTCCACGGTCGTGCCGCATTGGCGAGCGTATTGAGCGGTGGCGCTTCCCAGCCGTCGACGATGCCGCCGTCGAACGCCTTGCCCGCCTGTTCGCCGCCGATCGCATTCAGCGGCGAATGACAGGATGCGCAGTGGCCGAGACCGTCGACAAGCATCTTGCCGCGATTCCACTGCGCGGATTGCGACGGGTCCGGCGCGTACGCACCTTCGCGCAGGAACAGGACGTTCCAGAACGCGACCAGCGGACGGAAGTTGAGCGGGAAGATCAGCGCGTTCTTCGGTGTCTTTGCCTGAACCGGCTCGCGCGTCATCAGGTACGCGTAGGCGGCCGTGATGTCGTCGTCGGACATGCGCGTGAAATGAATGTACGGGAAGGCCGGGTAGAGCGGATGACCGTCGCGGGCGATCCCGGTGCGCAGCGCACGCGCGAAGGCGTCGCGCGACCAGCGGCCGATGCCGGTATCGGCGTCCGGCGTGATGTTGGTCGCGTAGATCGTGCCGAACGGCGTCGCGAGCGGCAGCCCGCCGGCGAACGGCTTGCCGTCCTTCGCCGTATGGCAGACGACGCAATCGCCGAGTGCGACCACGCGCGCGCCGGCCCGCACGAGTTGCGGATCGAACGACGCGCGCCCGGGCGGATCGATCGGCGCGATCGACGGTCGGATCATGACGGCTGCCGCGATCGCCAGGCCGGCGACCGCGACGCCAGCCAAGCCGGACCAGAGTCGTTTGTGCTTCATGCGCGCTCCACGCGAACCGGCTGCTCGTGCCTGATTCGACGTGCGGGACGATGTGCGGCTGAAATCATGCGTCACTCCAGGATGGGCGCCAGGCGCAGGCAAACGCCCGCGCGACGGCTCGTGAAAGCAGTCTACGCGTGCGCTGGCACCATTTCCTGAAGCTGCGCTGAAACGTTCTGAAGTTAGCGCGTCGTGGTTACCGGCAGCCGGAACGTCAGCGTGGTACCGCCGCCGGTGCGCGGCGCGGCCTCGAGCGTGCCGCCGTGCGCCTCGATGATCGAGCGGCAGATCGCGAGGCCCATCCCCATGCCGTGCGACTTCGTCGTGAAGAAGGGATCGAAGATCTGGCCGGCGATGCCGGCGTCGATGCCGGCGCCGCGATCGGCGATGCGGATGATCACGTGGCCGTCTCCGGCGTGCGACGCGACGTCGAGTTCGCGCGACGCGGCCGGGCCGTCCATCGCGTCGAGCGCGTTGGTGACCAGGTTCAGGATCACCTGCTGGATCTGCGTGCGATCGGCCATCACGCGGATGTCGTCGCAGTGCAGGTCGACGCGCAGTGCGACCTGCTTGGCGTCGATTTCGGGCGCCGTGAGATGCAGCATGTCGCGAATCAGCGCGTCGATCGCGAGCGGGGCCAGCGCGAGCGGCGCCTGGCGGGCGAGCGATCGCAACGCGCGGACGATGTCGGCGGCCCGCACGCCGGACGCGCGAATGTCCTCGAGGCTCGCGAGCGCTTCGCCGAGGTCGGGCTGCGTGCCGCGCAGCCAGCGCATGCAGGCACCCACGCTCGTCACGATGCTGGTGAGCGGCTGGTTGATCTCGTGCGCGATCGACGCGGCCAGTTCGCCCATCACGGTCACGTGCGCGGTGCGTGCGAGCTCGGTCCGCGCGTGCCGCAGCGCGGCCTCCGTCTCGAGCCGGCGCGCGTTCTCGTCGATCAGTTCCGCATAGAGCCGTGCGGATTCGAGCGCGTTGGCCGCCTGCGGCGCCAGTACTTCCAGCATCGCGATGCGCCGCGGCGAAAACACGCCGTTGGTCAACGCATTCTCGAGATAGAGCACGCCGATCAGCGCGCCCTGTTTCAGCAGCGGCAGGCAGACCAGCGAGCGCGTCGGATGCGCGCGCAGGCTGTCGACGTGATCGGGTGCGCCTTCGCGTTGCGCGTTCGCGAGCACGACCGGCTTGCGGGTTCGCACGGCGGTGTTCAGGATCGACAGCGGCACGTCGTCGTCGGTGGGTTCGCGGCGCGCAATGTCGACGTTGACATCGCTGCCGGCGATGCGCGCGGTTGCCTCGATCGTCAGCCGGTCGTGCCGTGCGAGCAGCAGCAGGCCGTAGCGCGCGCCCGCATAGACGATCATGTTGCGCATCAGCGTCTGGATCAGGCGCTCCAGCACGATTTCCTCGGACAGCGAGTGCGCGGCGCGCATCGCGAGCGCTAGATCGAGATCCTCGCGCGCGGGCACGGCCGGCTCGCCCGGCAACGGATCCATCACGAGGAACGGGTGCTGCGACTCCAGCGCCTGCGTCTTGCCGGTCGCGCCCCAGCGCCGGTAGCACGCATGCGCGAGCCGCAGGTGATGGCGGCCCGGACCGCTCAGCCCGAGCGACGCGGCGTGGCGCGCGGCCAGCTCATGCGCGAGCGCCTGTTCATGCACGAAACCGCGCTCCGCCGCGAGGCTGGCGGAGGCTTCGTACTGCTGCATCGCGACGACATGCTCGCCGCGCACGCGCGCGAACTCGGCGTCGATCAGCGCGAGCTTGTTGCGGAACGTCGCCGGATTCCGTTCGCTCCACGCGGCGAAGCGCGCGCGCTGCGGCGCGAAGCGTTCGAGCAGCCGGTCGGGCGGCGTGGTGCCGCCGTCGCTCGCGATGCCCGCCAGCACGCCGAACAGCTGGAAGTCGGACTGCATGATGTGGGCGGGCGTCGACCACGCGAAAGGTGCGGCCGCATCGAGCGAGGCGCGCGCGGCGTCCGCGTCGCCGAAGATGAACGCCGCCTGGCCGGCGAGCACGTCGGTCCAGAACTGCAGCACCGACATCGGCGTCCTGGTCGACGCACGGGTGCGCCAGGTGCCGATCGGCCGGTCGAAGCCGAGCTGCAGCGCATCGACGAATTCCGACTGCGTCGAAACGAGGTCGACGATGTCGTCGTAACGCGCGCCGCGCGCGATCTTCAGCAGCGGATCGATCTCGTCGCGGATCGCGGGCAGCGCTTCGCCCATCGACAGCAGGTCGCTGACGATGTGGTTGCAGCTGTAGCACATCCAGCGCAGCTCGGCACTCGCGTTGCCCGCCGCCTTCGCATCGCGCGCGCATTCGAGTGCATACGACAGCGGCCGGGTCCAGACGCTGACCTGGTCAAGCGCGATCAACGTCGCGGAACGATAGCGCTCGAACCCGTGGCGGTCGACCAGCGCGAGCGCGACCTGCGCGAATTCGAAACCCTCTTCGTACGCATCGCGATGCTGGGCGATGCTGACGCCGTACCACGCGAGGCCCTGCACCGACGCGGCGGTGACGCCGTGGCGCAGGGTCAGCCGGACCATGGTCGCGAAATGCAGCAGCATCAGCCCGCCGCTCGGATAGAACATCGCGGCTTCGAGCGCGGTCAACAGCGCCATCGTGGCTTCCACGCGCGTGTCGGTCATCACGGGCAAGTCGACGAGGGTGCGGATGGCGCGGCCGTCGAGCGCCTCCTGCACCGCGTCGCAGGCCGCCGCGAGATCGGCCTCGACCGGTTCGGCGGGCAGTTCCACGCCGAGCAGCGCCAGCCCGGCCAGCGCGACGTCGACGGCCTGCCGGTAGCGCGACTCCACCGTGAGTTGCGCGGCTTTCAGCCGGTGGGCCTCGGCACGGTCGGCCGGCGTGCGCGTACGCGCCATGAGCTCGTCGATCGCGGTGGCCGCCTGCGCGGTTTCGCCGGTGGCGAGGAGCAGGCCGCAGCGAAGGATGCCGATCCGGCTCGCGAGACCATAATGCTGCGGCCACGCCTGCGGGCCGAGCAGCGATTGCGCGGACGCGAGAAACGACAGCGCGCGATCGCGCGCGGCGGCCGGCGCTGCCGCCTGCGCCGCCGCGACCAGCACCTCCGCGAACGCGAGCGCGAGCGTGTGCTCGAGCGGCGCGGCTTTCGCCTGCTCGATCTGGGTGGCCAGGGCGAGCAGGCAGTCGGTCGACGAACGGTCCAGGCGGGCGAGCATCGCGGCGGCGATCCGGGTATGGCGCAGCGCGCGCTCCGCGCGGTCGGTGAGCGCGTACACGGCCTCGAGGATGCGGTCGTGAACGAAACGCCAGCGGTTGCCGGCATGCGACACGAGGCCGGCCTGACGCGCCGGGTCCATCCAGAAACTGAGTTCCGCGCGCGTCTTGCCGGCGGCGGCGCACAGCAGCGCATCGTCGGCGTCGATGCCGATGCAGGCCAGCAGCGACAGCAGCATTCTCGATTCGTGCGGCAGCCGCCGCATCCGGATCTCGAGCAGGCTGACGACGTTCTCGCTCAGGGAGCGCGCGTCGATATCGACCGAAGACCATTGCCATGTCTGCCGCGCCGCGTCGTAGTCGAGCAGCCGCTCGTCGATCAGCGTACGCAGCAGTTGCTGGATGTGGAACGGATTGCCGCCGGTGTTGCGGTGAACGATGTCGCTCAGCCCGGACAGCCGATCCGGCGTGTCGCGGAGCATGGCGGCCAGCATGTGAGGGACCTCGGCGGCGCCGAGCGGCGCGAGCGTCAGGGTCGACACGCGCGTGCGGTCGAGCTGCTGCAGGAAGCGGCGGAAGGCCGGCGTGAGATCGTGCTGCGGCCCGCTCCGATAACCGGCGACGATGCAGAAATTTGCCGGCGGGTCGGCCGCGATCGATGCGAGAAGCGCGAGCGTCGCGTCGTCGGCCCACTGGATGTCGTCCAGCGTCACGACCAGCGGTTCGGCCGGCGCCGCGAACGCGCGGAAAGCGTTCACGACGATCTGGCAGAGCCGGAATGCCGGAATCGCATCGGCATGGTCGAACACGACGGGCTCGACATCGAGCAGCCATGTGATCTCCGGGAAGATGCGCGCCAGCAGGCTGGCCTGACGGCCCACGCAGTCGTGCAGCCGCGCGGCGATCGCCGCCATTTCGTCGTGCCGGGCCAGCGTACTGCCGAACAGCGCGCGCAACGCCTGCAGCACGGGCGCGTAGGGCCGGGCGGGCTGGAACTGGTCGACCTTCGCCGACGCGCACCATGCGGTGCGCGACGCGGCACGCACGTCGCGCGTGAAAGCCTCGATCAGCGCGGTCTTGCCGATGCCGGCCGCCCCGTCGATCAGGACGATGGCCGCCTCGCCGGTCCGCGCGACGGTCGCGCGTATCGCATCGAGCCGGCGGGACTCGTGCTCGCGGCCGACCAGCAGGTCGGCCGTGTGCAAGCCGGCGAGCGGGTCGCTGCCGCCGAGCGTGAACGGCTCCACGAGGCCCGAGGCCAGCCCGTCGTGCCGGATGCGTTCGAGATCGCGCTGCACCGTTTCGCAGGACGGATAGCGGTCGGCAGGTTCCTTCGCGATCAGCTTCAGGATCAGCTCGCTCAGGATGGCCGGCACGTCTTCGCGAAAGGCCGTGGGCGGCGTCGGTTGCATGGCGACGTGCGCATAAACCCATTCGGATGTCGACGTGGCCTGGTACGGCAGCGCGCCCGTCAGCAGGCGAAACAGCGTAATGCCGAACGCATAGAGATCGGAGCGCTCGTCGACGCACGCGCCTTCCGATACCTCGGGCGCGGCGAACGCCGCGAAATCCGTGCGGATCGTGCGTTCGGCGATGTGTTCCGCGCGACGGTCGCGGGCATGGGCAAACGAGCGGAGCATGACCGTGCCGTTCGGCGCGACGACGAAACTGGCCGGCTGCAGATCGCCGTGCAGCCAGCCGCGCCGATGCAGTTCGCCGAGCGTGCGCGCGGCCTGGATCGCGGTATCGAGAAAGACCTCGAGCGGCAGCGGCTCGTCGGCCAGCGTGTCGAACGCCCGTACGTCGACGCGCGGATAAACGAGCACCGGGCCGTCGGCCGCGCGGATCAGCGCGGCGGGAATCAGCGCCCACGCCGGGTCCAGCACGTCGTTCAATGCGAACTCGCGCTCGAATTGCCGGCAGCGCAGATCGAATTCCCAGCGGGTCTGGCATGCCGACCACACGCGCCCCGTATCGGCGTCCGTCAGGTCGAACTTCAGGATGTCGCCGCAGCGGACCGCATTGGACAGGCTGGCACGCGCGAACCAGTCGGCATCCATTCGATTCGCGTTGTCCGGGGCGCGCAAGGCTGGGTTCACGATGGCGTAGCAGGCGGGTTGAAGCAGAGTGTAAGCGGCTCGAGAACGGCATCGGCCGGGCTGAATGCGCGCGTGGCGGCGGCCCGTGCATTGTCCGTCAGCTCGCGAGAATTTGCAGTAACCGCGGCAGGCTCGACGGCCGAGGCCGGCGCCGCACTAAACCTATGGATAATGGTCGGCGCGCCTGTCGGGCCATACGATCCGTTTATGCGCCTCGACGTGCCGCGATGCGGCCGAAGGGGCAGAGCAGAGGGGGCCGCCTCGCGAGGCGGCGCACGGTTTGACGCAGCATGGGCGGGTGCGGATCATGTACAGGTTCGGTCGGGTGACGGTATCCCTTGAGTGCCGCGAAGTCTACGTCGACGGGCAGCCGCGATATATCGGTGCCCGCGCGTTCGAGATCCTCGAGCTGCTGGTGAAGGCGGCCGGCAGGCTCGTATCGAAGGAAGAAATCATGCAGGTCGTGTGGCCGCACACGATCGTCGTCGAGAACAACATCCAGGTGCACGTGTCGACGCTGCGCAAGCTGTTCGGCGGCAAGCACGGCTGGATCCGGACCGAACCGGGCCGCGGATATCGCCTGGCGGCGCCGGTCGACCTGTCCCGCACCGAGCGCGAGCCGGAGCGGTTCGACGCGGCGCCCGGCGCACGCGCCGGCGGCGTATCGCGCAAATGTCCGCTGATCGGCCGGGAGCGCGAAGCGGCCGAGCTGCACACGCTGCTCGAACGCGAGGCGCTCGTCACGCTGGTCGGCCCCGGCGGTGTCGGCAAGACGCATCTCGCACAGGAGGTCGTCGCGGCCTGGTCGGCGGGTTGCGGCATCGAGTCGATCCGGATCGATCTCGCCGGCCGGCCGGGCGGTGCGACGCTCGAATCCGCGGTGCTGGACGCACTCGGCGCGCCGGGCGACCCGGCCGCCGAGCCGGCGGATGTCGTGCGCGCGATCGGCGGGCGGCGCGTCATGCTGGTATTCGACAACGCCGAGCAGCACATCGATGAACTCGCGGACCTCTGCGAAGCGATCACGGCGGGAAATACCGGCGCGCTGCTCGTGGTGACGAGTCGCGAACCGCTGCGGGTCGCCAGCGAGCGCGTGTATCGGGTCGGGCCGCTGCCGGTGCCGCCGGCCGGTGCGAACGGCGACGAGATCCTCGCGTGCGGTGCCGTCCGCATGTTTCTGGCGCGCGCGCGCGCGATGGGCACCGACATTCCCGCGGATAGGCAGACGCTCGACGCGATCGCGACCATCTGCCGCCGCCTGAGCGGCCTGCCGCTCGCCCTCGAGCTCGGCGCGGCCCGTGTGGCATCGCTCGGGATCCAGGGGCTGGCCACCGATCTCGACAAGTCCGTCCTGTCGCTGTCCGGCGGCCTGCGTACGGCCCATCCGCGCCAGCAGACCCTCAGGGCCACGATCGAGTGGAGCTACCGGTTGCTCGACGACGCGGAGCGCATCGTGCTTTGCCGTCTCGCGGTGTTTCCGGATGCATTCCAGCTCGACGCGGCGTGCACGCTTGCCGCCTGCGATGAACCGGCCGCCGATCAGGTGCTCGACTGCGTGGTCAGCCTGGCGTCGAAATCGCTGCTGGTCGTCCATTCCGTCGGGCTTTCGAAGCGCTACTCGCTGCTCGAGGTCGTGCGCGCCTATGCGCTCGAGAAGCTGGCGGAGTCCGGCGAGGCCGGTCGCGTTCATGCCCGGTATGCGTCGTTCGTGGTGGAGGAGCGCGCGGATGCGCCGCAGCCGGCGGCGGTCGCGTCCGCGCAACCGGTGTCCGAGCTCAGGCGGTGGGCGTGATACGTCTGTCGATACCGCTCGAGCGGTATGGCGACGTTGTGGATTGACACAGATTTCGGGTTCTCATTTCATGGGCATGGTTTGCATCATCGATGACGATGCGTCGGTCCGCAAAAGTCTTGCCAGCCTGTTGAAATCGGCTGGCTATTCGGCGTTGCCGTTTGCATCGGGCGAGGAATTCCTCGCGAGCGGCCCGCCGGACGATGCGGTTTGCGTGCTGATCGACCTGAAGATGAAGGGGATGAGCGGCCTCGACGTTCAGCGCCTGCTGGTTCAGCGCAACGCGACGCTTCCGGTCATCTTCATGTCGTCGCACGGCGACGACGAATCGGTCCGTCGCGCGCTCGCGCAAGGCGCGGTCGCGTTTCTGCGCAAGCCGTTTCCATCGGACGACATGATCGATCTGATCGACCAGGTTGCAGCGGGCGGGCGCCCTGCCTGACGCCGTCCACCGGCCGCGCCACGGTTGCGCGGCATTTCGCGCGGCTCCCGGCTCGTTTACCATTCGATAATGAACGGAACGCCTACACAGGGAACGCAATGGCAAGCACGCCGGACATGACGTCGATCGTCTATGTGGTCGACGACGACGAAACGCTGCGGCGCGCATTGAGCGCGCTGCTGCGTTCGGCCGGTTTTCACGTCGAGACCTTCGCGTCGTCGCGGGCGTTTCTCGCGTTCGAGCGGCCCGACGTGGCGAGCTGCCTGATCCTCGACGTGCGTCTTGCCGACGAGAGCGGGCTGGCCGTTCAGGAGGAAGCGGTGCGCACGGGGCTGAACGTGCCGATCCTGTTCATGACGGGCTACGGTGACGTGGCCACCACGGTCAAGGCGATG
Source organism: Burkholderia ambifaria (assembly GCF_001443045.1). Taxonomy (GTDB): domain Bacteria; phylum Pseudomonadota; class Gammaproteobacteria; order Burkholderiales; family Burkholderiaceae; genus Burkholderia; species Burkholderia ambifaria_A. The sequence goes on from NZ_LKPJ01000002.1 coordinate 89,615, forward strand.
AAGGGCGGCGCGCTCGACTTCCTGACGAAGCCGTTCGACGACGACGCGATGCTCGAGGCCGTCGGCCGCGCGCTGGCCGGGGATCGCGAGCGTCTCGCGCGCGATCGCGCACTGCGTACGCTGCGTCACGCCTACGCGTCGTTGACGCCGCGCGAACGCGAAGTGATGAGCCATGTGGTCGCCGGCCTGATGAACAAGCAGATCGCGTCGCATCTCGGCCTGCAGGAAATCACGGTGAAGGTGCACCGGGCGCAGGTCATGAAGAAGATGCAGGTGCGCACGCTGCCCGACCTCGTGCGGCAGGCCGAAGCGCTGGGCGTGCGCCCGGGCGGCGCGCCCGAATGAGCCGGCGCGCCGGCCACGGGCGAGCGGCGCTGGATCGGTGAGGGGCGTATCGACGCGCGCGGCAACGGAACGGCGAAACCGGCGCCGGCCTGAAAAATCCTGAACCGAGCTGAAGGGCGCGCCGGCCCGGCGCGCCGTGCGGCGACGTTTACGCCTTCAGGAATGCGAGCAGTTCGGCATTGATCCGCTCGGCGTCGACCACGCACATGCCATGCGCGCCGCCGGGGATGATCTTGAGTTGCGCGTGCTTCACGATCTTCGCGGACAGGCGCGCGGAATCGTCGATCGGCACGATCTGGTCGTCGTCGCCATGCAGGATCAGCGTCGGGACGTCGATCTTCTTCAGGTCCTCGGTGTAGTCGACCTCCGAGAATTCCTTCACGCACAGATACTGGCCATACACGCCGCCCATCATCCCCTGTGCCCAGAATGCGTCGATCGTGCCCTGCGATGCCTTCGCACCGGCGCGATTGAAGCCGAAGAACGGCACGGCGAGATCCTTGTAGAACTGCGAACGGTTCTCGGCGACGTTCTTGCGGATGCCGTCGAACACGTCCATCGGCAGGCCGCCGGGATTGGACGGGGATTTCACCATCTGCGGCGGCACGGCGCCGATCAGCACGGCCTTCGACACGCGCTTCGTGCCGTGACGGCCGATGTAGTGCGCGACTTCGCCGCCGCCGGTGGAGTGGCCGACGAGCGTCGCTTCGCGCAGGTCGAGCGCATCCATCAGCGCGGCGAGATCGTCCGCGTAGGTATCCATGTCATTGCCTTGCGACGGCTGGCTCGATCGGCCGTGACCGCGGCGATCGTGCGCGATCACGCGGTAGCCGTGCTGCACCAGGAACAGCATCTGTGCGTCCCAGGCATCGGCGCACAGCGGCCAGCCGTGCGAGAAGACGACCGGGCGGCCGCTGCCCCAGTCCTTGAAATAGATCTGCGTACCGTCTTTCGTGGTGATGGTGTTCATCGCATGGGCTCCTTGATGGGCGGAAGAGACGTGTTTGGGGGCGGCAGCGGCGGCGGCGGCCGGCAGCGCGGCGGCTGCAACGGCGGTCGCGCCGGCAAGCAGCATGTCTCGGCGGCGTGCCGAGGGGACGGCGTCGATGTCTGCGGGTCGCATTGAAGCTCCTTGAACGTGCGGTGGAACGATGCCGCGTGGAATGGGTGGTCCGGCTCTGCCCGCATGCGGCAATCTCGCGGGCAGACGGCGTGCGTTCGCTCGTGCGCCGGCAGGCGCATGAGGGGAGCGAACGAACGTCGACGGGAGCCTATCGCGGGGCCATGCGGCCTGTACTGAAATCCGGCTGAATTGTCATGAACCGGTCGTGCCGCGCGCGCGTGCGGGGCGGCCAGAAGAATTAAGCCGCGCATCAAGACTCTTCAGCGGCCGCCCGCTATTGTCATCATCGAGTCGTCCCGTCGCGGGTCGCCGCCGGTTCGCATCGGCGGGTGACGATCGTGATGGCACGGGTACGAAACGTCCGAATCTCTCGCCATTTGCCTGGATATGCCGCCATGGACGCATTCGATCGCTGGGAGCACGTGATGACGCTGCTCGATCCGTCGCCCGGTGCAAGCTGCCGCGCGTCGTCGCCGCTTCGCGACCGGGAGGTCGCGCGCCACCGTCATCGCGACGATGCACGAGGTGCGTCAAGCGGCGCCGCGCGCCGCCGGTGCGCGATCGTCGCGATCGAGCGGCAGACCGATTCGTCGGTACTCGTGTCGTGGAGCGATCCGACGTACTGCCGGTACGACGAGCAGCGCTGGATCAGCGCAAAGTCCCGCTCGCTGGGGCGTTGCGCGCTGACCGGCCAGCCGATTCGCACCGGCGATGCGATCTACAAGCCGCAGTGGCGCGGATCGAAGCGTCCCGCGAATTGCCGGGAGGCGATCCTCGCGTCCGAACTGGACCGGTTCATCGTCGGTATGTCCCGTTCCTGACCGGGGGCGGGACATACCGTTCATTGGCCGCGGCCGGCGGCCGCAACGCTTTTCATCGCCGAGGAAACTTCATGAGTACGTTCACGACACGCGACGGCGTCTCGATTCACTACAAGGACTGGGGCGCGGGGCGCCCCGTCGTGTTCATTCACGGCTGGCCGCTGAATGCGGACATGTGGGACGTCCAGATGCATCACCTGGCATCGAACGGCTTTCGCTGCATCGCGTACGATCGGCGCGGTTTCGGCCGGTCCGGCCAGCCGTGGACGGGCTACGACTACGATACGCTGGCGGACGATCTCGCGACGCTGATCGAGACGCTCGGATTGCGCGACGTGACGCTCGTCGGTTTTTCGATGGGCGGCGGCGAGGTGGCCAGATACATCGGCCGGCACGGCGCGCGCCACGTCGCGAAGGCCGTGCTGATCGGATCGGTGACGCCGCTGGTCGCGCGGCGCGACGATCATCTGGACGGCGTCGACGTCGCGGTGTTCGACGGCATTCGCTCGGCCATCGTGGCGGACCGCGCGGCATTCTTCGAGCAATTCTGGCCGTTGTTCACCGGTTCGAACCGGGCGGATTCGACGATCTCGCGCGCCGCGCTCGACTGGACTTCGTTCATGGCGTTGCAGGCCGGATTGAAGGGCACGCTCGATTGCGTCCGGGCATTTTCCGAAACCGATTTCAGGGCGGATCTCGACCAGTTCGACGTACCGACACGCGTGATTCACGGCGACGACGACCAGACGGCGCCGCTCGCATTGACGGGGGCCGCCACGGCGGCGCGCGTGCCGCATGCGACGCTGAGCGTCTACGAGGGCGGCCCGCACGCGCTGTATCTGACGCATGCGCAGCGATTGAACGACGAACTGGTCGAGATCCGCCCTGAAATCGGTTTCGGAAAATGCCCGGACGCAATCGAGCGTGCCCTTCAATCCGGCCTGCAACGCCATGAACGAAGTCCAGTCGAGCGCGGCGCGCGAGATCGTCGAATCCGCCCGGTTCGAACCGGTGAACAACGGCCAGAATTGCTCGAAGAATGCCGCGCGGTCCGCCACGATGGCCGAGCGAATGCCGTCGAACACCTTACCGTTCCGATAATTCGAATCAATATACGCAGCAGATGCCGTAGCATGGGGGGCCAAATCGAAGTCGCTCTGGATAGCGCATCGATAAATGCCATCGATTAGAAACGCCCATGATCCGCATTGGAACACTTCACGTTTTTCTCGACAGACGTGAAATTCGCGCGAACGGAAAACTGTTGCGCATCGGCAGCCGTGCCTTCGAAATTCTCGAAATCCTGATTCAGGCAAATGGTGCGCTGGTCTCGAAAGACGAGATCATGCGGCGTGTGTGGCCACACACGATCGTGGAGGAAAACAACCTGCAGGTGCATATCGCGTCGTTGCGCAAGGCGCTCGCCTGCGACCGGAATCTGATCGTCACGGTGCCGGGGCGCGGCTATCGGCTCGTCGGCGGACAAGCCCAGGCACAAGCCCGAGGCGAAGGCGGCGCCCCCGTGCGTCCCGCGCCGTCGCGGCTCGCGCCCGCGCCGACGGCGCTCGTCGGGCGGGAGCAGATGGTCGCCGAAGTCCTCGCGGCGCTCGATGTGTCGCGCGTCGTGACGCTGGTCGGTGCCGGCGGCACCGGCAAGACGCGCATCGCGATCGAAGCCGCGATCCGGGCCGAGGCACGCTTTGCGGATGGCGCGGCGTTCGTGTCGCTGGCGACGGTTGCGTGCCCGCAATTCGTCCCCGATGCGCTGGCGGACGCGTTGGACATCGCGCTGCCGGCCCGGTCGGCGACGCTCGAAGCGGTGCTGGCAAGCGTCGCGCATCGCCGGATGCTGCTCGTGCTCGACAATTGCGAGCATCTGCTCGATGCGGCGGCGCGCATCGCGGCCGTGTTGACCGAGTCCGATACCGGGCTGCGTGTGCTGGCGACGAGCCGCGAGGCGCTTCGCATCCACGGGGAGCGGCAGTGTCCGGTTGCCCCGCTCGATGTCCCCGACGAGCGCGCCGGCGCAGCCGAGATGCTGGGCACGAGCGCCGTGCAATTGTTCGCGGCACGCGCGCGCGCCGCCGACCCGCGCTTTCCGCTCGACGAACGCAGCGTGTCCCTGATGGCGTCGGTTTGCCGGCGTCTCGACGGCCTGCCGCTCGCCATCGAGCTGGCCGCTGCCCGTGCGGCCGTGCTCGGTATCGACGTGCTGGCCGCGCATCTCGACGACCATTTCAGGCTGCTGACCAGCGGCTTTCGCACCGCATTGCCGCGCCACCGGACACTGCAGGCCATGTACGACTGGAGCTACCGCTTGCTGGGCGACGCGGAGCGTGTGCTGCTGCGATGGCTCGGCGTGTTCCGCGACGGTTTTTCGATCGAGGCGGTGCGGGATGTCGTCGGAACGAGGGGCGGGGGCGATGCGGATCTGCTCGACACGATCGCCGGCCTCGCGTCGAAGTCGCTCGTGAGCGTCGAGAATGCGCACGGCGCGCCGCGCTACCGGCTGCTGACGACGACGCGCGCCTACGCCCTGCAGCAACTCGCGGACAACGGCGAATGCGCGGCGGCCGCACTTGCGCATGCGCACTACTTCCATCGGTTGTTCACGCGGGCGCCGGGCGGCGGCGGTTTGCCGGCCGACGCGCGGCTCGATCTGGTTCGTCGCGAACTCGGCAATCTGCGCGCGGCGCTCGACTGGGCATTCTCGCCGGACGGCGACGCCCGGACGGGCATCGCGCTGGCGGCCGTGGCGGTGCCGTGCCTGTTCGAGCTGTCGCTTGTCGGCGAGTGTCGGGAACGCGCGCGCGCGGCGCTCGATGCGATGCGGGATCGGGACGCGGCGTCGCTCCGTGCCGATGCGCGCGTTCGCCTGCTGGCCGCGTACGCCGCCGCGCCCGAACGTACCTCCGGATCGACGTGGGGCGTGCACGATGCGTGGCCGGAAGCGAACGCGCTTGCATGCGAGGCCGGTGAAGCCGATGAAGCAGACGGGGCCGGGCCGCTGCCGCGCGAACCGTAACGGCGCGCGTGGCCGGCGCAATCACGCTATGTCAGACCGATGCGCGGCCTGGACGCGCGGCGCGAGAAGGCGATGCGGTGCGTTCGCGATGGGTGCCGGCGGCCACGGCGGGATCACGCCAGCGCGAGGAACCGGTCGACGAGATCGGGGCGATCGAGCTGCTCGACCCACCAGAGCAACGCACGGCCGGCTTCGTCGCCGCGCCACGCCAGGTAGCAATGCGTGGTGTCGCGCATGCCGGTCACCTGGCGGGCGACCAGCTTGCCCTGCGCGATCGCGCGGGCCGCGATGCAATCCGGCAGCGTGCCCACGGCGAGCCCTTCGCACTGCGCGGCCAGTTTTGCCGCGAGGGTGGGTACCGCGAGCGTCGGCTGCCCGGCATCGACAGCGACCGAGCGCGGCTGCAGTTCGCGAGACGTATCGCTGATGACGGCGCCGCGATACGCGACGACCGACGCCATCGACAGCGGTTCGGGCATCGCCGCGAGCGGATGGGTAGGGGCGATTGCGAACACGTGCCTGAGCGCGCCGATCGGTCGCGCAACGATGCCGGGCAGTTCCGGCGGCTCGCCCGCCGCACCGACGACGAGATCCGCGCGGCGCGAAACCAGTGCGTCCCAGGTGCCACCGAGGACTTCGGTGGACAGCCGCAGCCGCGTGTCCATTTCCAGCCCGTCGAACGCATGCACGTAAGGCCAGAGTGCGTCGAACGGCAGGATCTCGTCGATGCAGATGCGCACCTCGGTTTCCCAGCCTTGCTGCGCGCGCTGCGCCTTGAGTTCAAGCTGTTCCGCCGCATGCAGAAGCCGCCGGCCTTCTTCGACGACGACGCGACCCGCATGCGTGAGCTTCGCCCGGCGCCCGCTGCGGTCGAACAGGGTGACGCCGAGGTCGCCTTCGAGCTTTTGCACGAGGTAAGTCAGGGCCGACGGTACGCGATGCAGCAGTTCCGCGGCTTCGGCGAACGTGCCGGTGCGGTCGATCGCGTCCAGCGCTTCGAGCGCTTCGAATGACAGCTTCATGTTGACGTCTTCCCCGCCTAAAGGCTGAAGATTCTCACACTTGAAGACGCACGTCCGCAACGGAGCACGACTCGCCATCGATGGCGGGTCTCTCGCAGCACATTCCGATGCATTCCACAGGCGAGGCGTCGCGCTGCCATGTCAACGCCGTGAACCGCTTTGTCCAGTCAATGACGGATCGTCACGTCGGCGTCGATTCGTGGCGCTTCGTCGCGGCACCGGACGGCTGCGCGCCGGGCAGCGAGCCGAACATGTGCTGGCTGCACTTCGCCTCGCTCCATGCGGTCTTCAGGTGGATGCCCGCGAGCATCCGGCGAGCGACCGGCAGGATCTGTTCGCCGGCAAGGATGCCCAGCAGGCCGGCCAGCGCAATGGTGGGCGGAGCGGGCGATTGCACGCCGATCAGCGTGTAGACGACGCCGGCGAGAATACCGGCAAGTATCGAGGCAATGTACGGTTTCATAAGATAAATTGAAGTGAATGACAACCGTGTGAAGGATGCGGACAAATCACGGCCGAGGAACGGACGAAGTTGGAAAAGATCCTATCAGGCCACGCGAGGCGCGGCGCGAGAATTCAATTGATTTAAGTTTTTTTCAGGATCTGTTTTGCGGGCGTTTTAAAACAGAACGATTAATTGGCATTGCTGCAGGTTTCCGTATTGAATGATGGACGTTGGCAGGAAGACCTCCCAGCACGGCGCATCGGGCGCCCTCACTCCCGCCTTGCCGGCGAGGCAGGCTTTATTTTTCTCCACGTCAAAGGACATCACCGCCATGAGCAATCCGAAGCTTGAAGTTCTTACCCCGCAGAACAGCCAGCTGATCTTCATCGACCAGCAGCCGCAGATGGCGTTCGGCGTGCAGTCGATCGATCGCCAGACGCTGAAGAACAACGTCGTTGGCCTCGCGAAGGCCGCGAAGGTATTCAACATCCCGACCACGATCACGACGGTCGAAAGCGAAGGCTTTTCGGGTCATACCTATCCCGAGCTGCTCGACGTGTTCCCGAACCAGAAGACGCTCGAACGCACGTCGATGAATTCGTGGGATGACCAGAAGGTGCGCGACGCACTCGCCGCGAACGGCCGCAAGAAGGTGGTCGTATCCGGTCTGTGGACGGAAGTCTGCAACACCACGTTCGCACTGTGCGCGATGCTCGAAGGCGACTACGAGATCTACATGGTGGCCGACGCATCGGGCGGCACCACGCAGGCCGCGCACGATTTCGCGATGCAGCGGATGGTGCAGGCGGGTGTCGTGCCCGTCACGTGGCAGCAGGTTCTGCTCGAATGGCAGCGCGACTGGGCGCGCCGCNATCCGGTCTGTGGACGGAAGTCTGCAACACCACGTTCGCACTGTGCGCGATGCTCGAAGGCGACTACGAGATCTACATGGTGGCCGACGCATCGGGCGGCACCACGCAGGCCGCGCACGATTTCGCGATGCAGCGGATGGTGCAGGCGGGTGTCGTGCCCGTCACGTGGCAGCAGGTTCTGCTCGAATGGCAGCGCGACTGGGCGCGCCGCGAGAGCTATGACGCGGTGATGGCGATCGCGAAGGAGCATTCGGGCGCGTACGGGATGGGCGTCGACTATGCGTACACGATGGTTCACAAGGCCGCCGAGCGTACGCAGACGCCGCACGAGTCGCTCCCGCCCGTGCCGGCGAAGTGACGCAGGCAGTCACGACTATCGATGCCGCTGCGGCGCGTGCCATGCGCGCGCCGCAGCGGCGATACGTCAATGCGGGCGGCGTGACGCGGTCGACCCGCGGACGCCGCCCGCGCAGCGCTTGCGGGGCGGTCGCCTGCATGCCAACTTGTTCGGGAGATTGATCGTATGGAACCTTATCTGGTTTCCCTTGGTGCGGGCCTGCTGATAGGCGTGATCTACAGTGCAATCAAGGTTCGCTCTCCCGCACCGCCGCTGATTGCCCTGGTCGGGTTGCTCGGCATGTTGATCGGCGTGCAGGCGGTCCCCGCCTTCAAGCAGCTCATCGGCTTTTGATCGAAGTGAAGTGAGGTGATGCACATGACCGCAACCGAAACCGAAACCCAACCGGATCTGATTCTCCGCAACGGCAGGTTCACGACCCTCGACCGCGCGAACCCGACAGCGACAGCCGTGGCGATCGCCGCGGGCCGCTTCGTCGCGGTCGGCAGCGAAGCGGAGGTGATGCCGCTCGCGGGCCGCGCGACCAAGGTCGTCGACCTCGGCGGCCGCGCGGTGCTGCCGGGCCTGACCGACAACCACTGCCACGTGATCCGCGGCGGCCTGAACTACAACATGGAGCTGCGCTGGGACGGCGTGCGCTCGCTCGCCGTCGCGATGGAGATGCTCAAGCAGCAGGTCGCGATCACGCCGGCGCCGCAGTGGGTGCGCGTGGTCGCCTGAACTACAACATGGAGCTGCGCTGGGACGGCGTGCGCTCGCTCGCCGTCGCGATGGAGATGCTCAAGCAGCAGGTCGCGATCACGCCGGCGCCGCAGTGGGTGCGCGTGGTCGGCGGCTTCACCGAACACCAGTTCGCCGAGAAGCGCCTGCCGACGATCGACGAACTCAACGCGGTCGCGCCCGATACGCCGGTGTTCATCCTGCACCTGTACGACCGCGCGCTGCTGAACGCGGCCGCGCTGCGGGTGGTCGGCTACACGAAGGACACGCCCGAGCCGCCGGGCGGCACGATCCTGCGCGATGCCGCGGGCAATCCGACGGGCCTGCTGCTCGCGAACCCGAACGCGACGATCCTCTACGCGACGCTCGCGAAGGGCCCGAAACTGCCGTTCGAGTATCAGTACAACTCGACGCGCCACTTCATGCGCGAACTGAACCGGCTCGGCGTGACGGGTGTGATCGACGCGGGCGGCGGTTCGCAGAATTACCCCGACGATTACGAAGTGATCCGCAAGCTGCACGACGCGGGCGAGATGACGATCCGCATCGCCTACAACCTGTTCACGCAAAAGCCGAACGCGGAGAAGGAAGACTTCGTGAACTGGACGAAGAGCGTCAAGTATCACGACGGTACCGACTATTTCCGCCACAACGGCGCGGGCGAGATGCTGGTGTTTTCGGCGGCCGATTTCGAGGACTTCCGCGTCGCGCGCCCGGACCTGCCCGCGCAGATGGAAGACGATCTCGAAGGCGTCGTGCGCGTGCTCGCGCAGAACCGCTGGCCGTGGCGCATGCACGCGACCTACGACGAAACCATCAGCCGCGCGCTCGACGTGTTCGAGAAGGTCAACGAGGATATTCCGCTGGAAGGGCTGAACTGGTTCTTCGATCACGCGGAAACGATCTCCGAGCAATCGATGGACCGGATCGCGGCGCTCGGCGGCGGCATCGCGGTGCAGCACCGGATGGCGTATCAGGGCGAGTACTTCGTCGAGCGTTACGGTGCGCAGGCGGCCGAAGCGACNCCGCCCGTCGCGAAGATGCTCGCCAAGGGGCTCAAGGTGTCGGCCGGCACCGACGCGACACGCGTGGCGTCGTACAACCCGTGGGTGTCGCTCGCGTGGCTCGTGGCGGGCAAGACGGTTGGCGGAATGCGCNTGTATCCGCAGCGCAACCTGCTCGATCGCGAAACGGCGCTGCGGATGTGGACCGAGTACGTGACGTGGTTCTCGAACGAAGAGGGCAAGAAAGGGCGCATCGCGGTCGGGCAGTTGGCCGACCTGATGGTCCCGGATCGCGATTTCTTCACGTGCGCGGAGGACGATATCGCCGATACGACGGCGTTGCTGACGGTGGTGGGCGGCCGGATCGTGTGGGGCGCCGGGCCGTTCGCGTCGCACGACGCGCCGATTCCGCCCGCGATGCCGGACTGGTCGCCGGTGCGCGCNGCGGATGTGGACCGAGTACGTGACGTGGTTCTCGAACGAAGAGGGCAAGAAAGGGCGCATCGCGGTCGGGCAGTTGGCCGACCTGATGGTCCCGGATCGCGATTTCTTCACGTGCGCGGAGGACGATATCGCCGATACGACGGCGTTGCTGACGGTGGTGGGCGGCCGGATCGTGTGGGGCGCCGGGCCGTTCGCGTCGCACGACGCGCCGATTCCGCCCGCGATGCCGGACTGGTCGCCGGTGCGCGCNTACGGCGGCTATGGCGGCTGGGGNGCGACGCAGCGCGACGGCGCGCCGCTGCAACGGGCGGCGGCTGCGGCGATGTGCGGCTGCGCGAGTGCGTGCGGGATGCACGGCCATGCGCATGCCAGCGCATGGAGCCGCACGTTGCCGACGTCGGACGCGAAGGGCTTCTGGGGCGCGTTCGGCTGTTCGTGCTGGGCGGTCTGACATGACGGCGCGCACCGTCCATGGCAACCCGGCGTGGGTCCGCGCGCTGCTGTCGCAGCCGTGGATCCTGCCGCTCGCGCGGCTTGCGCTGGTGTCGGCCTATCTGCTCGGCGGCGTCGCGAAAGCGCTCGACTTCGACGGCGCGGTCGCGGAGCAGGCGCACTTCGGCCTGCAACCGGCCGCGCTGTGGGCGGCGCTGGCGATCGCGGTCGAGATCGGCGGCTCGCTGTGCGTGGTGTTTCGCCGCTTCACGTGGCTCGGCGCCGGCAGCCTCGGTATGCTGACGCTCGTCGCGATGGTCGTGGCGAACGATTTCTGGAACCGTTCGGGTGCCGAACATTTCATGGCGCTCAACAGCTTTTTCGAGCATCTCGGGCTGATCGCGGCACTCGTGCTCGCGACCGTGCTCGACGATGCGCGGCAACCGGCCGGCGACGGCCGCTCCATTCGATGACGATGCTACAACCAGGAAATCCTGTGATGAAATCCATTCGTTCAATGCTGCTCGCCGTGATGGTCGCGGGCGGCCTTGCCGTCGCGCCGGTGGCGTTCGCGAAACCGCCCGTGCCGCCCGCGGTCGCGCCGACGGTGACCGTCGGCCCGCAATACGATACGACCCACGTGTGTGTCGCGCCCGAAGACTTCGACCGCTTCACCGACAGTTTCGTCGCCACGTTCGGCGGCAAGAAGTCGAAGCAGGGCGTGTTCCAGGTCACGCCGACGCCGAGCCAGACGATGTCGCAGCTCGTGCTCACGCCGGTCGGCACGGTTTCGGTGTTCGGTTTCAAGACGCCGATCCCGTATCCGTTCTGTGCGGAGCGCACCGGCTACCTCGTCACCGATCTCGACGTCGCGGTGAAGTCGGCACGCGAGCACGGCGCCGACGTGATCGTCGACACGTTCCCCGATCCGATCGGCCGCGATGCGATCATTGCGTGGACGGGCGGCGTGAACATGCAGCTCTACTGGCATACGCAGGCGCCGAACTACGACGCACTGCAGACCATCCCCGAGAATCGCGTCTACGTGTCGCCGCAAAGCGTGCGCAAGTTCGTGCACGATTTCGTCAAGTTCTCGAAGGGCAAGGTGGTGTCCGACAACCTGAAGGCGCCAGGCATCGAGATCGGCCGGCCGAACGACACGTACCGCCGCATCCGCATCGAGTCGGGCTTCGGCAAGATGACCGTGCTCGTGACCGACGGCCATCTGCCGTATCCGTTCGGGCGCGAGATGACGGGCTACGAAGTGCCCGATCTCGCCGCGACGCTGAAGAAGGCCGAAGCCGCGGGCGTGACCGTGCTCGTGCCGGCGTTCGCGTCGGACGGCCGCGACGCGGCGCTCGTGCAGTTCCCGGGCGGCTACGTTGCCGAGATCCACGCGAGCGCGGCGCGATGAAGCACGAGGACACGATCCTTGCCGCGGTGGCCGGCTTCGTCGACACGCTGAGCTTCGTCGCGCTGTTCGGGCTGTTCACCGCGCACGTGACCGGCAACTTCGTGCTGATCGGCGCGGGCATCGCTGGCTTCGGCCAGGGTGTCGTGCTGAAGCTCAGTGTGTTTCCCGCGTTCGTGTGCGGCGTGATCGCGGCGAGCCTGATCGCGCGGTCGTTGTCCGGGCGGCCGGCATGGCAGGGCACGCGCGCGCTGCACATGGTGCAGGCCGTGCTGCTGCTCGGTTTCTGCGCGGCGGGCGTGTGGGCGACGCCCGTCACGCAGTCCGACAGCCTGCCGGTGCTGGTGGCCGGCATCGTCGGCACGTTCGCGATGGGCGTGCAGAACGCGCATCCGCGCGTCATCGCACGTGCCGGCGTGCCGAACACGGTGATGACGGGCAACGTCACGCAGGCGATCCTCGACGTCGTCGACATGCTGTCGGCCGGCACGGCCGACAGCGCACGCGCGGCGGCGCGGGCCCGCTTCGGCAAGATGCTGCCTGCGATCGTCGCGTTCGCGCTCGGCGCGGCGTGCGGAGCGCTTGGCTTCCGCTACGTTGGATTCTGGGCGCTGCTCGCGCCGGTCGGCGCGCTCGCCACGCTTGCACTGTGTGCGGCGCAAGCGGCCGGACCCGTCGCGCAGGAGCGCGCATGACCGGGCGGGGGCAGGGGAGACAGCGGAGACACCGCGGCCGGCGCTTCGAGCGGGCCGCGCGCCTGTCGATCGTCGCGGGACTGTTGTTCGCGAGCGCCGACGTGGCGTTCGCGGAAACGGCGGCATCGGCATCGACAGCAACATCGACAACCGGCGACGCCACCGCAGCAACATGCACGGCGAAGCGGCCGACGGTGCTGTTCAACCGCTGGCAGGAAGACTGGTCGGTGCTCGCAAACCCGTGCGTGCCGCGCGCGCCGCTCGACGGGCTGAAATACATTCCGCTCGGCAATGATCCGGCATCCTATCTGTCGCTCGGCGTGAACCTGCGCGAGCGACTGGAGACCAACGACGCGCCGCTGTTCGGGATCGGCTCCGCGCAATCGGATACGTACCTGATCCAGCGCGTCGAAGTGCATGCCGATGCGCATCTCGGCCAGCACTGGCAGTTCTTCGTGCAGTTGCAGGACGATCGCGCGTTCGGCAAGAACACGATCGCGCCGGTCGACAAGAACCCGCTCGATCTCGAACAGGCGTTCGCGACCTACACGGGCGCGCTCGGCGGCGGCACGTTCAAGCTCCGCGTCGGCCGGCAGGAGATGGCGTTCGACCTGCAGCGTTTCATCGCCGCGCGCGACGGCCCGAACGTGCGGCAGGCGTTCGATGCGGTCTGGGCCGATTACGAATACGGAAAGTGGCGCTTCATCGGCTATGCGACGCAGCCGGTGCAGAACCGCAGCGCATCCGATTTCGACGACGTGTCCAATCGCGACCTCACGTTCAGCGGCGTGCGCTTCGAGCGGCAGTCGGTCGGGCCGGGCGACCTGTCCGGCTACTGGTCGCGCTACAACCGCAGCAACGCGCGCTTTCTCGATGCGAGCGGCCCCGAGCATCGCGACGTGTGGGACCTGCGCTACACGGGCACGCAGGGCCGCTTCGACTGGGATCTCGAGACGATGTTGCAGACCGGGACGGTCGGCAACAACACGATCGGTGCATGGGCCGTCGGCTCGATCGCCGGCTACCGGCTCGACGCGCCATGGTCGCCGCGTATCGCGCTGCAGGTCGATGCGGCATCGGGCGACCGGCATCCGCACGACGGCCGCGTCGGCACGTTCAACCCGCTGTTTCCGAACGGCTATTACTTCACGCTGGCTGGCTACACGGGCTACTCGAACCTGATCCACGTGAAGCCGTCCGTGACGCTGAAGCCGTCGCCGAACCTGTCGCTGCTCGGCGCGCTCGGCTTCCAGTGGCGCGAGACGACCGGCGACGCCGTCTATCAGCAGGCGAATGTCGCGGTGCCGGGCACCGCGGGCAAGGGCGGCCTGTGGACGGGGATGTACGTGCAGTTGCGCGCGGACTGGACGATCGCGGCGAACCTGATCGGCGCGGTCGAGGCCGTGCACTTCCAGGTCGGCGATGCGATCCGGCAGGCGGGCGGGCACAACGCCGACTACGTCGGCGTCGAGCTGAAGTATGGGTGGTAGCGTGCGTGCCGCGGCGCGTCCGCCGTCGCATGGCTGCACGGTGGGCGGTGTCGCATGAGCGCGCGGGTGCAGGTGCTGGCTTATTCGGACGAACTGCTGATCGTGCGCTGGCATGCGGCGGGTCGCGCGGAACAGCGCTGGTCGCCCGGGCGAGCGCTGCGTTCGGGGCATTGCGCGTTGTCCGGCGAGAAGATCGTCTGCGGCGACGTTGTTTTCAGCCCGCGCGGGCGCGCGGCGGCCGATCCGAACGCGATGATCCTGGCTGCCGCGCTCGACCGTCCGCACGTGTCGACGGTTCGTCCGCAGGTGCGGGTGCTCGAGCGCTCGTCGCAATTGCTGCTCGTGCGCTGGGTCGAACCGGGGCGTGCGCATTTCGGCGAGCAGCACTGGAAACCCGGGCGCGCACGGCAGGCCGGTACCTGCGCGCTGTCGGGGGCGCGGATCGCGCGCGGGGATCGCGTGTTCCGTCCGAGCGGACGACCGATGCCGCCGAATGCGGGTGCGATGATTCTGGCGATCGCGCTCGATGGTGCCGATCTCGCACGCACATGAGCGGGATGCGAGCGCGCGCATGAAAAAGGAGCGGCCCCGCGGGGCCGCTCTTCGTTCGTCAGGGCCGGCAGCGCGGCCGGCCCGTTCACGGTGATGTCGTTACACGTTACAGGTTCGGCGACAGCGCGAGCGCGTTCGTCAGGTCGCCCATCGGCTGCGCACCGTTCGCCTTCAGCGCGTCGTCGCGCTGTTGCAGGCCCGCGAGGCGCGGCAGCGAGAAGCGGCGCGTGATGAAGCGCAGGATCGACGCGGTGTCGTACTGCGTGTGGTCGACGAAACCCTTCTTCGCGAACGGCGACACGATCAGCGCCGGAATCCGCGTGCCCGGGCCCCAGCGGTCGCCCTTCGGCGGCGCCACGTGATCCCAGAAGCCGCCGTTCTCGTCGTACGTGACGACCACGATCATGTTCTTCCACTGCGGGCTCGCCTGCAGGTGCGCGAGCACGTCCGCGATGTGCTGGTCGCCGCTCGCGACGTCCGTATAGCCCGGGTGTTCGTTCAGGTTGCCCTGCGGCTTGTAGAACGCGACTTGCGGCAGCGTGCCCGCGTCGATCGCCTTGATGAACGCGCTGCCGTCCGTGCCGCCGTCGAGCAGATGCTGCGCACGGTTCGTGCTGCCCGGTGCCTGGTTCGCGTAGTAGTTGAACGGCTGATGGTGCGGCTGGAAGTTCGGCGCCGTCATGTTCGGGCCGTAGATCACGTTCGCGATGCCGCTTTGCGCGGCCTGCAGCGCCTGACTCCACGCACCGCTGTACCACGCCCACGACACGCCCGCGTTGGTCAGCAGGTCGCCGATGTTCTGCTGCGTCTGCGGCGGCAGCGTCGTCGCGGCCGACGGATCCGCGAGGTTCGGGTCGCCGCCCGATGCGGCCTTGTTGCCGCTCGGCTGGTACGGCGGCTGCATCGTGTTGATCGCGTAGAAGTCCGGCGTCAGGTTGCCCGAGTTCACGAACTTCGGAATGCCGTCGAGCGCGGAGGCCGGCGAGTTGCTCGCGAGCTGCAGCGACTTGCCGTCCGCGGCGACCGCCGAGATCGAACCGGCCGCCGGGCTCTTGTCCGCATTCGCATAGAACGGCGCACACGCGCAGATCAGGTACTGGTGGTTCAGGAACGAGCCGCCGAACGCACCCATGAAGAAGTTGTCGGCGAGCGTGAACTGCTGCGCGATCTTCCACAGCGGCAGCTTCGACGCGTCGGGCGTGTAGTGGCCCATCACGAGGCCGCCCGAGTCGGCCCAGGCGGCGAACATGTCGTTCTTGCCGCCGTTGATCTGCATCTGGTTCTCGTAGAAGCGGTGATACAGGTCGCGCGTCGTCAGGCTCATCGACGTGTTGAACCCCTTCGGATCGTCGATCGCGAACGGTGCGTTCGGCAGGTTGGCCGTCATCGCCTCGGTCACGGCCGGCGTCACGCCTTTCGCGGTCAGGCCGTTCCAGACCTTCGGCAGCGTCGCGAGCGGCTGGCCGTTGCGGTCCTTCTGCTGCGCGCTCGCCGCCGTCACGTTCTGCAGGCCGTTCGCGCCCGGAAAGTTGCCGTACAGGTTGTCGAAGCTGCGGTTTTCCGCATAGATCACGACGACGTTTTTCACCGTCGACAGGCCTTGCTGCTGCACGTCGTCGCCGCCGCAGGCGGTGAGGGCGGCGGCCGCCGCAACGGCGATCGGCGTAAAGCGAATCCAGGCGTGGTTTTTCATGCGTTCTACTCTCATCTCTCTTGTCGCGTGGGGGACCGGAGCATCCGTTTGCGGCCGGTTCTCGAAGGTGGCCGTCGCGTGTCCGGTTGTAAGCATTTTCAGGGGGCGATTTGACAGGCGGGTGTAGGCGTCCTTTCGATTGCCTGTCAGTGGGGCGTCATGGAATGGTCATGCGGTTGACATAAACTCCGGCCGCTCATGAACCCTCTTTCCGACGAATCGATGAAGCCTCGCCAATCGGCAGCCGGTGCGCTTGCGCGCTCGTGGCTGCATCTGACCGGTGCGCTCGCGCTGGCCACCGCGCTTGCGACCCTTGCCGGCTGTGACGGACAGCCGGGTGCCGGCACGTCGACCGCGCAGGCCGCAGGCGCATCGCATGCATCGGGTGCCGCGCAACAGGTTGCGTCCGCAACGATTGTGGCGAGTGGTCCGGTGGTCGCCGCGAACCAGCCGCAGACCCGCGCGCAAGTTTACGAAGGCGTGCGCCGGATGACGGCGCTCGGCAAGCAACTTTTCTTCGACCCTACGCTGTCAGGTTCCGGCAAGCTGGCGTGCGCGTCGTGCCATAGCCCCGAGCATGCGTTCGGCCCGCCGAATGCGCTGGCCGTGCAGTTCGGCGGCGACGACATGAAGCGGTCCGGGTTTCGCGCGGTGCCGTCGCTCAAGTACCTGCAGGGCGTGCCGCAATTCACCGAGCACTTTCACGATTCCGACGACGAAGGCGACGAGAGCGTCGATGCGGGCCCGACGGGCGGCCTCACGTGGGACGGCCGCGTCGACACGGGCGCCGAGCAGGCGCGCATTCCGCTCACGTCGCCGTTCGAGATGAACAGCACGCCCGCGAAGGTCGCACGGGCAGTGAAAGCCGCGCCGTACGCGGACGAGTTCCGCGCGGTGTTCGGCGTGCAGGTGCTCGACGACGACGCGGCCGCGTTCAAGGCGGTGCTGCGCGCGCTCGAGACGTTCGAGCAGACGCCCGAACTGTTCTCGCCGTATTCGAGCAAGTACGACGCTTACCTCGCCGGGCATGCGCAGCTTACGCCGGTCGAACTGCGCGGGCTGCAGCTGTTCAACGACGAGAAGAAGGGCAATTGCGCGAGCTGCCACATCAGCCAGCGCGCGCTCGACGGCACGCCGCCGCAGTTCAGCGATTTCGGCCTGATCGCGATCGCGGTGCCGCGCAACCGCGCGCTGCCGGTCAATCGCGATCCGCGCTTCCACGATCTCGGCGCGTGCGGCCCCGAGCGCACCGACCTGAAGGGCCGCGACGAATTCTGCGGGCTGTTCCGCACGCCGTCGCTGCGCAACGTCGCGCTGCGCAAGACCTTCTTCCATAACGGCGTGTACCACTCGCTCGAGGACGTGATGCGCTTCTACGTCGAGCGCGACATCCATCCCGAGAAGTTCTATCCGGTCGTGCACGGCAAGGTGCAGGTCTACGACGACCTGCCGAAGCGCTACTGGCCGAACATCAACCGCGAGCCACCGTTCGACCGCAAGCGCGGCGACGCGCCCGCGCTGAACGCGGCCGAGATCAAGGACGTGATCGCGTTCCTGAACACGCTGACTGACGGATATCAACCGGCGTCGACGCAGGCCGCCCGCTGAAAGCGTCGCACGCGGCACGCATGCTATGCTCGCTCGCTGACGGGCGTGGCGCGTGCCGGTTCAGCCGGCCGCGCGCCGCGCCGTTCGATCGAACATCCAAGGAGAACAACACATGTCGATGCGTGCATCCCTTTCCGTCGTCACGCGCGTGCTGGCCGGCGCCGCGTGCGCAGCCGCGATGCTGCCCGTCCACGCGCAAAGCAACCTGGGCTTCCTGAACGACACGCCGCTGACCTACTTCAGCAAGACCGACCGCGCGTCGCTGACCAAGGCCGTCGCGCAGGTGCGTGACGAAGGCAAGGACGGCGAGACCACGACGTGGCAGAGCAGCGGCCGCGGCACGCAGATCGACGCGAAGCTCACGCCGTCGACGTCCGAGAGCGATGGCAAGACCTGCCGCGAGATCGCCACCGACATCGCCGCGAAGGGCCAGACGATGACGCTCAAGCCGGTCTTCTGCAAGACCGCCGCGGGCAAGTGGCAGCTGCAGAAGCGCTGAGCACGCGTGCGATGAAGCGCAGCGGTGCGCCGCGCACGGTATCGTGCGGCGTCGTGATTCTCGACGGGGCTGGCCGCGTATTCCTCGCGCATGCGACGGATACCACGCACTGGGACATCCCGAAGGGGCAGGGCGAGCCCGGCGAGTCGCCGGCCGACGCGGCGCTGCGGGAGTTGCGCGAGGAAACCGGCATCGAGCTCGCGCCGGCGCGACTGCTCGATCTCGGCCGCTTTGCATACCGTCACGACAAGGATCTGCACCTGTTCGCGGTGCAGGTCGCGGACGACGAGATCGATCCCGCGCACTGCACGTGCACGTCGCTGTTTCCGAGCCGTCGCGACGGTTCGCTGATTCCCGAGATGGACGCGTATCGCTGGACCGCGCCCGGCGACGTCGACGCCTATGCGAGCCGCAGCCTTGCGCGGCTGTTCCGCACGACGCTGCCGCTCGCGGACCTGCATCGGCGGCTGACGGGCGCGTGAGCGCTGCTGCGTCGATTCCGCGGATGGCGCGCACGCGATAAAAAACCGGCCCGAAGGCCGGTTTTTTATCGTCGCGCGACGACGGCCCGAAGCCGTGCGCCGCGTGCGCCGCAGGCCGTCAGGCCGGCTTGCCCCAGCTGTCGCGCAGCCCGACGATCCGGTTGAACACGGGCTTGCCCGGTTTCGAATCGACGCGATCGGCGACGAAATAGCCGTGACGCTCGAACTGGAAGTGTGTTTCCGGTGCGACGTCGCCGGCGCCCGGTTCGACGTAGGCCTGCGTGATCTTCTTCGAATTCGGGTTCAGCGCCTCGAGGAAGTTCGCGCCGCCCGCGTCCGGGTGCGGCTCCTTGAACAACCGGTCGTAGATCCGCACCTCGGCCGGCTGCGCATGCTTCGCGCTGACCCAGTGGATGTTGCCCTTGACCTTGTAGTTGTTCGCGCCTTCCGTGCCCGACTTGCTGTCCGGGAAGTAGGTGCAGTGCACGGCCGTCACGTTGCCGTCGGCGTCCTTGTCGAAGCCCGTGCATTCGATCACGTAGCCGTAGCGCAGGCGCACCTTGTTGCCCGGGAACAGGCGGAAATAGCCCTTCGGCGGGTTCTCGACGAAGTCCTCGCGTTCGATCCACAGCTCGCGCGAGATCGGGAACGTGCGCACGCCGCGCTCCGGATGATGCGGATGTACGGGGGCCGTGCACGCTTCCTCGAGGTCTTC
This sequence comes from Burkholderia ambifaria, assembly GCF_001443045.1. GTDB lineage: Bacteria > Pseudomonadota > Gammaproteobacteria > Burkholderiales > Burkholderiaceae > Burkholderia > Burkholderia ambifaria_A. The sequence goes on from NZ_LKPJ01000002.1 coordinate 109,371, forward strand.
CGGATAATTGTCGATCACGAGCTTCAGCGGATCGAGCACGGCGACCGTGCGCGGCGCCTTGTCGTCGAGGTCGTCGCGCAGCGCGCCTTCGAACACGCTCATGTCGATCCACGAATCGACCTTCGTCACGCCGATCCGCTCGCAGAACAGGTGGATGCTCTCCGGCGTGAAGCCGCGGCGGCGGATCCCGACGATCGTCGGCATGCGCGGGTCGTCCCAGCCTTCGACGTGACCTTCGGTGACGAGCTGCAGCAGCTTGCGCTTGCTGGTGATCGCATACGTGAGGTTCAGGCGCGAGAATTCGATCTGTTGCGGCAGCGGACGCGTGAACATGCCGGCTTCCGCGAGTTCGTTCAGCACCCAGTCGTACAGCGGGCGGTGATCCTCGAACTCGAGCGTGCACAGCGAGTGCGTGATGCCCTCGAGCGCATCCGAGATGCAGTGCGTGTAGTCGTACATCGGATACACGCACCAGGCATCGCCGGTGCGGTAGTGGTGCGCGTAGCGGATCCGGTAGATCACCGGGTCGCGCATGTTCATGTTCGGCGAAGCCATGTCGATCTTCGCGCGCAGCACGTGCTCGCCTTCCTTGAACTCGCCGGCCTTCATCCGGCGGAACAGGTCGAGGTTTTCCTCGGGCGAGCGCTCGCGGAACGGCGACGGCTTGCCGCCTTCGGTGAGCGAGCCGCGGTTCGCGCGCATTTCCTCGGCGCTCTGGCTGTCGACGTACGCACGGCCGCGCTGGATCAGCAGCTCGGCGAATTCGTACAGCTTGTCGTAGTAGTCGCTCGCGAAATATTGATGATCGACTGCATCCTTGCGCCAGTCGAAGCCGAGCCAGCGCACCGCGTCGACGATCGAGTCGACGTACTCGACACTTTCCTTTTCCGGGTTCGTGTCGTCGAAGCGCAGGTGGCATACGCCGCCGTAGTCGCGCGCGACGCTGAAGTTCAGGCAGATGCTCTTCGCATGGCCGATGTGCAGATAGCCGTTCGGCTCGGGGGGGAAGCGCGTTTCGACACGGCCGCCCCATTTCCCGGTGCGGTTGTCGTCGTCGATGATGTTGCGGATGAAGTTGGAAGCCGCGGGGGCGTCGTTACGTTCGGTGCTCATGCGGTTGGCGTCAGGTTGTGTCGGCGCGTCGCGCCGGTTTAATCCTGTAATTCTACCTGACCGGGGTCCGTCCCGCGCGGGTTGCGGCACTGCGCGGGTGCGTTCGCGACGCGGATCGCAATATCTCCATAGTGTGTCGGCTGTAACACGACGTAAATCGGATTGCCCGGCGCGTTTGGGTTTTCCTATGATGGCTTTACCGATTCAATGCCGCCACGGGTACTTTTTGCCTGGCGGGAGGAACCCAACAATCATGATGAAGAAGACCACTTTTCTCGTTCGTACCGCGGTAATCGTCGCGGCCCTGTCGCAACTCGGCGCATGCGCGATGACGCATACGCAACGTAACGCCGGTATCGGCGCGGCCGCGGGCGGCGCGCTCGGCTACCTGATCACGGGCGGCCCGGTCGGCACGGTCGCCGGCGCCGCGGCAGGCGGTCTGGTCGGCGCCGGCGTGCGCTGATCGAAGCCGGCGCGTGAGCGCCGGCCGGGCGTGACGGCATCCTCAACGCGTCACGCCCCACGGTTTCTCGCACATCCATTCCGCGATTCGACAGGCAGCATCAGGGAGGAGCGGGTGTGCGACACTTCGTCGACATCACATAACGACTTCATTCGTCGACGAACCTTCCATGAGCGACTCTCTCGTTTTCGTGCTGCCGGGCTACGGCAACTCCGGCCCGCTCCACTGGCAAAGCCGCTGGGAGCGTGCCGACGCGCGTTTCGTGCGCGTCGCGATGCCCGACTGGGACCGTGCGTTCCGCAACGGCTGGTGTCTCGCGCTCGACCGCGCGGTCGAGGCCGCACCGGGCCACGTGACGATCGCCGCGCACAGCCTCGGCACGCTGACCGCCGCGTGGTGGGCGACCCGCTACGCGCGGCCGGCCGCACTCGCGAAGGTGCGCGGCGCGCTGCTCGTTGCGTTGCCCGATCCGGCCGGGCCGGCGTTTCCGGCCGATGCGCATGGCTTCGGGCCGGTGCCGCACGAGCGGCTGCCGTTTCCGACCCGCGTGGTGGCGAGCAGCGACGATCCGTACGGTTCGCTCGCGTTCGCGCGCCGCTGCGCGCACGCGTGGGGCAGCACCTTCCATGACCTCGGCCCGCGCGGCCACATCAACGCGGACAGCGGACTGGGCGACTGGCCCGACGCACGCGGCTGGCTCGACGCGCTTGCGCGTTAGTTTGCGGGAGTCGGCACGAGTCGTAATGAGTCGGCGTTAGCCGGCACCAATCGGCGTCAGCGAGTCGGCGCGCGTTCGCGTCGACCGATCAGCCAATCGGTCCGGCCGCTGCGAGGCCGCGTCCGCGCACATCGCCGCGCGTGCCCTAACGGCGCCGCGCGGCTGCCGTGCCGGTGCGCTCAGATCGCCTGTTTCGCCTTCAGCGCCGCGATGCGCGCATCGTCGTAGCCGAGCATGTCGCGCAGCACGTCTTCCGTCTGCGCGCCGAGCAGCGGCGGGGCGGTGCGCGCATCGGGCGGCGTCGCGCTCATCCGGATCGGATTGCGCACGAGCTTCACGTCCGCGCCGCACGGGTGCGGCAGCGACACCTGCATCCCGCGCGCGACCACCTGCTCGTTGTCGAACACTTCGTCGAGTTCGTTGATCGGCCCGCACGGCACGCCGGCCGCTTCCAGCGCGCCGATCCAGTCGGCCTTGCCGCGTGTCTTCACCATCTCCGCGAGGATCGGCACCAACGTGTCGCGATGGCGCACGCGCGAAGGATTCGTCGCGAACCGCGCGTCGTCGGCCAGCTCGGGCCGGCCGCCGGCTTCGACGAACTTGCGGAACTGCCCGTCGTTGCCGACCGCGACGATGATCCAGCCGTCGCTCGTCTGGAACGTCTGATACGGCACGATGTTCGGATGCGCGTTGCCCCAGCGCACCGGCGGCTTGCCGCTCGCGAGGAAGTTGGTGTTCATGTTCGCGAGCAGCGCGACCTGCACGTCGAGCAGCGCCATGTCGATGTACTGACCTTCGCCCGTGCGATCGCGGTGCGCGAGCGCGGCGAGCACGGCGATCGTCGAATAGAGGCCCGTCGCGAGATCGGCGATCGCGACGCCGGCCTTCTGCGGGCCGCCGCCCGGCTCGCTGTCGCGCTCGCCGGTGATGCTCATGAAGCCGCCGATGCCCTGGACGATGAAGTCGTAGCCCGCGCGATGCGCGTACGGGCCCGTCTGGCCGAAACCCGTGACCGAGCAGTAGACGAGGTCGGGCTTCACCGCGCGCAGCGATTCGTAGTCGAGCCCGTATTTCTTCAGCTGCCCGACCTTGTAGTTCTCGAGCACGACGTCGCTCTGCGCGGCGAGCTCGCGCACGATCTGCTGGCCTTCGGGCGTCGCGATGTCGACCGTCACCGAGCGCTTGTTGCGGTTCGCCGCGAGGTAGTACGCGGCCTCGGCCGTATCGGCGCCGGTCGCGTCCTTCAGGTACGGCGGCCCCCAGTGGCGCGTGTCGTCGCCGGCGCCGGGGCGCTCGACCTTGATCACGTCCGCGCCGAAATCGGCAAGCGTCTGCGCGCACCACGGGCCCGCGAGCACGCGGGTGAGGTCCAGCACGCGGATATGGCTCAGGGCACCCATCGTCGAATCGTCTCCTTTTGTGGCTCGCCCGGCCGGAGCAAGGCGGATTGGCATGCCGAGCATCTTAAGGCGAATCGGCCGCGCGGGTGGCCCAGGCCGGTCGTCCGGCGCGGCGGGCCGCTGCCGTCCGGGCGGCCGGTCTTTAGCCGGTCTGTATCGTATAATCGACCGTTTACGATATTTGCCCGCCGTGCGTCCGCGAGGACGGCCGGCGTTTGAAGCCGTCTCAGCCAGACATTCCCCGCACGCCATGAAAGCTGCCGAAATCCGCGAGAAATTCCTCAAATTCTTCGAATCGAAGGGCCACACGATCGTCCGCTCGTCGAGCCTCGTGCCCGGTAACGACCCCACGCTGATGTTCACGAACTCGGGCATGGTCCAGTTCAAGGACGTGTTCCTCGGCACGGACCCGCGTCCGTACTCGCGCGCCACCACGGCGCAGCGCAGCGTGCGCGCGGGCGGCAAGCACAACGACCTCGAGAACGTCGGCTACACGGCGCGCCACCACACGTTCTTCGAGATGCTCGGCAACTTCTCGTTCGGCGACTACTTCAAGCACGACGCGATCCGCTTCGCGTGGGAGCTGCTGACCACGGTCTACCAGCTGCCGAAGGAAAAGCTGTGGGTCACCGTCTACCAGGAAGACGACGAAGCGTACGACATCTGGGCGAAGGAAGTCGGCGTGCCGGCCGAGCGGATCATCCGGATCGGCGACAACAAGGGCGCGCGCTACGCGTCGGACAACTTCTGGACGATGGGCGACACCGGCCCGTGCGGCCCGTGCACCGAAATCTTCTACGACCACGGCCCGGACGTATGGGGCGGCCCGCCGGGATCGCCTGAAGAAGACGGCGACCGCTACATCGAGATCTGGAACCTCGTGTTCATGCAGTTCAACCGCGATGCGCAGGGCAACATGACGCGCCTGCCGAAGCAGTCGGTCGACACCGGCATGGGCCTCGAGCGCCTCGCCGCGGTGCTGCAGCACGTGCACAGCAACTACGAGATCGACCTGTTCCAGAACCTGATCAAGGCCGCCGCGCGCGTGACCGAGATCAGCGACCTCACCAACAACTCGCTGAAGGTGATCGCCGATCACATCCGCGCGTGCTCGTTCCTGATCGTCGACGGCGTGATTCCCGGCAACGAAGGCCGTGGCTACGTGCTGCGCCGCATCGTGCGCCGCGCGATCCGCCACGGCTACAAGCTCGGCCGCAAGGGCTCGTTCTTTCACAAGCTGGTGGCCGACCTCGTCGCCGAGATGGGCGCAGCCTATCCGGAGCTGAAGGAAGCCGAGCAGCGCGTGACCGACGTGCTGCGCCAGGAAGAAGAGCGCTTCTTCGAGACGATCGAGCACGGGATGTCGATCCTCGAGGCCGCGCTCGCCGACGTCGAGGCGAAGGGCGGCAAGGTGCTCGACGGCGAACTCGCGTTCAAGCTGCACGACACCTACGGCTTCCCGCTCGACCTCACGGCCGACGTGTGCCGCGAGCGCGGGATGACGGTCGACGAGCCGGCGTTCGACGACGCGATGGCGCGCCAGCGCGAGCAGGCGCGCGCGGCCGGCAAGTTCAAGGCTGCACAGGGCCTTGACTACACGGGTGCGAAGACCACCTTCCACGGTTACGAGGAAATCGCGTTCGACGACGCGAAGGTCGTCGCGCTGTACGTCGACGGTTCGTCGGTCAACGAAGTGAAGGTCGGCCAGGATGCGGTCGTCGTGCTCGACCACACGCCGTTCTATGCGGAATCGGGCGGCCAGGTCGGCGACCAGGGCGTGCTCGCGAACGCCGCGACGCGCTTCGCGGTGGCCGACACGCTGAAGGTGCAGGCCGACGTGATCGGCCACCACGGCACGCTGGAGCAGGGCACGCTGAAGATCGGCGACGTGCTGCGCGCGGAAATCGACGCGCGCCGCCGCGCGCGCACGCAGCGCAACCACTCGGCCACCCACCTGATGCACAAGGCGCTGCGTGAAGTGCTCGGCGCGCACGTGCAGCAGAAGGGTTCGCTCGTCGATGCGGAGAAAACCCGCTTCGACTTCGCGCACAACGCTCCGCTGACCGACGACGAAATCCGTCGCGTCGAGCAGATCGTCAACGACGAAGTCCTTGCGAACGCGCCGGGTATCGTGCGCGTGATGCCGTACGACGAAGCGGTGAAGGGCGGCGCGATGGCGCTGTTCGGCGAGAAGTATGGCGACGAAGTGCGCGTGCTCGACCTCGGCTTCTCGCGCGAACTGTGCGGCGGGACGCACGTGCATCGCACCGGCGACATCGGCTTGTTCAAGATCGTCGTCGAAGGCGGCGTCGCGGCCGGCATCCGCCGCGTCGAGGCGATCACCGGCGACAACGCGGTGCGCTACGTGCAGGAACTCGACGCGCGCGTAAACGAAGCGGCTGCCGCGCTGAAGGCGCAGCCGTCGGAGCTCACCCAGCGCATCGCGCAGGTGCAGGATCAGGTGAAGTCGCTCGAGAAGGAACTGGGCGCGCTGAAGTCGAAGCTCGCATCGAGCCAGGGCGACGAGCTCGCGCAGCAGGCCATCGAAGTCGGCGGCGTGTACGTGCTGGCGGCGACGCTCGACGGCGCGGACGCGAAGACGCTGCGCGAGACGGTCGACAAGCTGAAGGACAAGCTGAAGAGCGCGGCGATCGTGCTGGCGGCCATCGAAGGCGGCAAGGTCAGCCTGATCGCGGGCGTCACGCCGGATGCGAGCAAGAAGGTCAAGGCCGGCGAGCTCGTGAACTTCGTCGCGCAGCAGGTCGGCGGCAAGGGCGGCGGCCGTCCGGACATGGCGCAGGCAGGCGGCACGGAACCGGCGAACCTGCCGGGCGCGCTCGCGGGCGTGAAGGGCTGGGTCGAAGAGCGTCTTTGATCGTCACGGCTGAGGCGATGCGGTTTCGTTGACCGGATCGCATCTCACGAAAAAACGACCCGATCGGCAGATGTGCCGGTCGGGTCGTTTTGCGTTTACGTGCGATTGGAGCGGGTTCCGAGTACTGGGAACGGCGCCCACCCATCCGCCTCAAACCGGCGTCGCCACGCGCGATTTCACCGCATCTACCGTCTCCCGCGCAGCGTCGCCCAACGCATCGCGCAGCGCCGCCAGCGCCGCCGACGCGTAGCCCTGCCGCCACGCGAGCACCGTATCGATCCCTTCGAGCTCGGCGATCGTGTGGGCCGTGACGTTGCCGGTCTCGGGCTGCAGGTCGAGCACCGAGCGCGGCGCGACCGCGATGCCCGCGCCGGCCGCGACGCACGCGACGATCGCGTGATACGAGCCGAGTTCGAGCACGCGCGCGGGTTTCATCCCGTGTGCCGCATACCATTGCTCGACGTACTTCCGGTACGTGCAGCCGCGCTCGAACGCGATCAGCGTCGGCAGGATCACGTCGCGCGGCGTGCGCACCGGCGGATGGCCGCGCGGCGTCAGCAGCACCAGGTCCTCGCGGAAGATCGGCACCATCTCGAACGTGTCGGGCAGCGTGTCCGGCGCGGGCGGACGCGCGAACAGCGCCGCGTCGATCTCGAAGTCGCGTACCTTGTCGATCAGCCAGCCGGTCGTACCCGTCACGAGTTCCAGCGACACGTCGGGCCACGCATGGTGATAGCGCGCGAGCACGGTCGGCAGCCGGCTCGCGGCCGTGCTTTCCATCGTGCCGAGCCGCAGCCGCCCGCGCGGCGTATCCTCGCGCACCGCGTCGCGCGCCTCGTCGGCAAGCGCGAGCAGCCGCTCCGCGTACGGCAGCAGCGTGTGCCCGGCCGGTGTCAGCACGAGCCGGCGGCCGTCGCGCACGAACAGCGCGGCGCCGAGCTCCTCCTCGAGCTGCTTGATGCGCGTCGTCACGTTCGACTGCACGCGATGGAGCTTCGCTGCCGCGCGCGTCACGCCGTTCTCGCGCACGACGGCCCGGAAAATCGCCAGCGCCGCCAGATCCATGATTCTCTCCGGGAGATATGTGGAATCTTGATTATTCATTTTTCGAGAACGTTTGGTCAAGCTACGATACCGGCATTCCGATTCCTGTTCCGGCCGGCGCGTATCGCGCACGGCCCACGCTGCCATGTCCCGTTCCGATGCTCCGAGCGCCGTTGCCGGCGCGCACTTGTCCGATGACGCCGACCGCCGCGCCCGCGCGGCCGCGCTCGCCTGCATGATCGGGCTTGCGGTCGCGCTCGGCGTCGGCCGCTTCGCATTCACGCCGCTGCTGCCGCTGATGCTCGCCGACGGCTCGATCGGCCTGAAGGCCGGCAGCTGGCTCGCGTCGGCGAACTACGCGGGCTATTTCATCGGCGCGGTCAGTTGCGCGGCGGTGCGCTTCGCGCCCGCGCGGATGGTGCGCTTCGGGCTCGTCGCCACCGTGCTGCTGACCGCCGCGATGGGCGTCGGCCATCTGCTCTCCGTGTGGCTCGTGGTGCGCTTCGTCGCGGGCGTCGTCAGCGCATGGACGTTCGTGTTCGTGTCGCAATGGGGGCTGCGGCGGCTCGCCGAGCTGCACGCGCCCGAATGGAGCGGGGTGATCTACGCGGGGCCAGGCGTCGGCATCGTGCTGACGGGGCTGATCGGCAGCGCGCTGGCCGGCCATCGCGCGGCGCCTGGCTGGCTCGGCTTCGCGGCGTTGTCGGCGGTGCTGTCGGTCGCGATCTGGCGCACGTTCGGCAGCGCGCCGCAGGCGGCAGTTGCGTCGCCGGCCGCGCCCGCCCGGCAGGCGGCAACGGCCGCGGCACCGCACGACGCGCGGCGCCATCGGGCCGACGCCGCATGGCTCGTCCTGCTGTACGGGATGCCGGGCTTCGGCTACATCATCACCGCGACGTTCCTGCCGGTGATCGCGCGCGCCGCGCTGCCGGCCGGTTCGCCGTGGCCGGACCTGTTCTGGCCGATGTTCGGCGCGGCGCTGATCGTCGGCGCGCTCGCCGCCGCGCGGCTGCCCGCCCGCTGGGACAACCGGCTGCTGCTCGCCGCCGGCTGCGCGACGCAGGCGCTCGGGATCGCGGCGGGCATCGTGTGGCCGAACGCGGCCGGCTTCTCGGTCGGCAGCGCGCTGCTCGGCCTGCCGTTCACCGCGATCACGCTGTTCGCGATGCGCGAGGCGCGGCGCCTGCACGGCGAACGTGCGGCCGGGCTGATGGGCTATGCGACCGCGTCGTACGGGGTCGGGCAGATTCTCGGGCCGCTTGTCGCGGCGCCGCTGACCGCGCGCTTCGGGTCGTTCTCGCCAGCGCTGTGGGTCGCGGCCGGCGCCTTGCTCGTCGGTGCCGCCGGCTTCGCGGCGACCGCCGCACGCGGGCGCGCGCAACCCTGAAGTCATCGGGGCCGGATCGTCTGCGGCGCGGGCAAACTCGCTAGAATGAAGCCTTTCCCGCGCCGAGCGGGCGCGCGAGTCGGCCTGCGGGCCGCCGTGGACGTCCGCCAGATCCCCATCGATGACCATCGCCGACTACCGTTTTTGCCCGCGCTGCGCGCGCCCGCTGACCGAGCGCGCCGACCCCGAACACGAGGGCGGCCGCGTGCGTCAGGCCTGCCCGGACGATACGTGCGGCTACGTGCACTGGAACAATCCGCTGCCGGTGGTGGCCGCGATCGTCGAGCTCGACGGCAAGATCCTGCTCGCGCGCAACGCGGCCTGGCCGGAAGGGATGTTCGCGCTGATCACCGGCTTCCTCGAGAACGGCGAGACGCCCGAGGACGGCATCGCGCGCGAGGTGTTCGAGGAAACCGCGCTGAAGGCCGAGCAGGTCACGCTCGTCGGCGTCTATGAGTTCATCCGCAAGAACGAGCTGATCATCGCGTACCACGTGCGCGCCTCGGGCACCGTCGCGCTGTCGCCGGAGCTGCTCGAGTACCGGCTCGTCGATCCGCCGCTGCTGCGCCCGTGGCGCGCCGGCACCGGCTACGCGCTGGCCGACTGGATGCGCGCGCGCGGCCTCGATTTCGAATTCGTCGATCGAGCGGGGCAGTGACGGGCCGCACCGCTCCCCGCATTTCATCCGCCGCGCCGCGCCCGGTCGCGCCGCGGCATCCCGCCGTTCGCCGGCGTGCCGTCCCGCACGGCCGCCGCGCGACGTCCTTCTCGTCCTGACCGCCATCGCCATGTCCGACAAGCCGCAGCCGCGTCCGCGCGACGCCTACCGCCACTTCCTGCCGATCACGACCCGCTGGATGGACAACGACGTCTACGGGCACGTGAACAACGTCGTCTACTACAGCTACTTCGACACCGTCGTGAACGAATACCTGATCCGCGCGGGCGTGCTCGACGTCGAGCACGGGCAGACGATCGGGCTCGTGGTCGAAACGCAGTGCAACTACTTCGCGCCGCTCGTGTTTCCGCAGTCGGTCGATGCGGGGCTGCGCGTCGCGAAGCTGGGCACGTCGAGCGTGCGCTACGAAATCGGGCTGTTCGCGGCGGGGGAATCCGCGCCGGCCGCGCAGGGGCATTTCGTGCACGTGTACGTCGATCGCGGCACGCGCCGCCCGGTCGCGCTGCCGGCCGCGCTGCGCGCGGCGCTCGAAGCGCTCGCCGGCTGACGGGCGCGTGGCGGTGCACGCGTTCGCGCTCCAGGCGTTCAACGGTCTCAGCTACGGATTGCTGCTGTTCATGCTGTCCGCCGGCCTGACGCTGATCTTCAGCGTGCAGGGCGTGCTCAACTTCGCGCATGCGAGCTTCTACATGCTCGGCGCATACGTCGGCTACGGCATCGCGGCCCGCGCGGGCTTCTGGTCCGCGCTCGTGCTCGCGCCGCTCGCGGTCGGGCTGCTCGGCGCCGGCTGCGAGCGCTGGCTGCTGCGCCGCGTGCAGGCGCGCGGCGGTCACACGAGCGAGCTGCTGCTGACCTTCGGCCTCGCCTGTCTGATCGGCGAAGGCGCGAAACTGCTGTGGGGTCTCGCGCCGCTGCCGGCCCCGGTGCCGCCGTTGTTCGACGGGGCGCCCGTGAACGTGTTCGGCCTCGCGCTGCCGCGCTACCGGCTCTTCATGATGGCGATGTCAGCCGCGATGCTGGTCGCGCTTGGCGCGCTGTTGCGCGCGTCGCGCATCGGGCTCGTCGTGCGCGCCGCGCTCACGCATCGCGCGGCCGTCGAGGCGCTCGGCTACGACGTGCCGCGCGTGATGACGGGCCTGTTCGGCGCAGGCACCGCGCTCGCGGCGCTGGCCGGCGTGATCGGCGCGCCGCTCGCGGTGATCGAGCCGGCGCTGGCCGAGACCGTCGGGTCGGTGGTGTTCGCGGTCGTCGTGATCGGAGGGCTCGGTTCGCTCGGCGGTGCGTTCGTCGCATCGCTCGCGGTCGGCTTCGCGCAGACCTTCGCGGCCTCCAGCGACACGTCGCTGCGCGACTTCGCGCAGTGGGCGGGCGTCGCGCTGCCCGACAGCGTCGCTGCCGTGTCGATCGCGCAGCTCGCACCGCTGGTCCCGTACCTGCTGCTCGTCGCGGTGCTGGTTGCCCGGCCGCGCGGGCTGTTCGGCGAGCGTGTCGATGGATAGCCGCGCGCTGGCCGGCGCGCTGCGCTGGGTGCTGTTCGCCGCGTGCATCGCGCTGCCCGCGTGGCTGTGGCCGCATGGCGCGGTGCTCGGCTATCTCGCGCAGACGGCCGCGCTCGTCGTGCTCGCGCTGTCGTACAACCTGCAGCTCGGCACGACGGGGCTGCTGTCGTTCGGCCACGCCGCGTTCGCGGGCCTCGGCGCATTCGCCGCCGCGCACTGGTTCAATCGTGTCGGCGGCCCGTTGCCGCTGCTGCCGCTCGTCGGCGGCGTGGCAGGCGCCGGCTTCGGGTTCATGGCCGGCCTGCTCGCGACACGCCGCGCCGGCACCGTGTTCGCGATGATCACGCTCGGTCTCGGCGAATGCGTCGCGGCCGCCGCATGGAGCGTGCCCGCATGGTTCGGCGGCCTCGGCGGCGTGCCGATCGACCGCGCGAGCGGCACGCCATGGGGCGGCTGGCATTTCGGCGCTGAAACGCAGGCCTACGCCGTGATCGCCGCATGGTGCATCGTGTCGGCGCTCGCGATGCATGCGCTGACGCGCACGCCGCTCGCGCGGCTCGCGAACGCGGTGCGCGACAACCCCGCGCGCGTCGCCGCGCTCGGCACCGAGCCGCGCCGCGTGCGGCTCGCGATGGTCACCTGTGCGTCGTTCTTCGCGGGCATTGCCGGCACGCTGACGCTGATCGACGTCGAGATCGCGACGCCCGACAGCGTGTCGATGGCGCGTTCGGCGACCGTGCTGATCGCCGCGGTGATCGGCGGCACCGGCACGTTCTTCGGGCCGGCGGCCGGCGCCGTGGTGCTGACCATGCTGAGCGTGGTCGTCGCGGGCGTGTCGCGTGCGTGGGCACTCTATCTCGGCGTGCTGTTCGTCGCGGTCGTCGTCGCGGCACCGGGCGGGATCGCCGGCATTGCGCAGACGCTCGTGCACGCGTTGCGCCGCGACACGCCGGCCATCGAGCGCTGGCGCATGCTGTGCGGCATCGGCGCATGCGTGTTCTGGGGCGTCGCGATCGTCTGCGTGGCCGAGCTCGGCTATGCGTGGCGCTTTGCGCAGGACGACGGCACGGGCATCGCGTTCGGCGCGTGGGGCATCGACGCCGATGCGCCGGCCGGCTGGGTCGTCGCGTGCTCGGCGGCCGGCATCGGCACGCTGCTGTGGGGCTGGCGCGCGCGGCTGATGAACCACGGGCATGGCAAGCGGGAGGGCGAGCGATGAACGGCAACGCGATCGCGCTCCACGGGATCGTGCAGCGCTTCGGCGCGCAGACCGTGCTCGACGGTATCGAGCTGAACGTGTCGGCCGGCGAGCGTCACGCGCTGATCGGGCCGAACGGCGCGGGCAAGTCGACGCTGTTCGGCGTGATTGCCGGCGCGACGCGGCCGACGCGCGGACGCGTCGTGCTGCACGGCGTCGAGTTGCGCGGGCGCGGGCCGGTCGTCGCGAGCCGGCTCGGCATCGGCCGCAGTTTCCAGCAGACGAGTGCGTTCGCGCGGCTCACCGTGTTCGACAACCTGCGCTGCGCGGCGCTGCATGCGCCGGCCGAGCGGCGGCGCTGGTGGAACCGGCTGCGCGAATCGGCGTCGGTCGATCGCGCGGCCGCGCGCGTGCTGCACGACATCGGCCTCGATGCGCGGCGCGATGTGCCGGCCGGCGAGCTCGGCTATGCGGAACAGCGCGCGCTCGATCTCGGCATCGCGCTCGCGAGCGGCGCGCGTACGCTGCTGCTCGACGAGCCGACGGCCGGCATGAACCGCGACCAGGCGGCGCGGATGATCGCGCTGATCCGCGCGACGACGCAGGGCCGCACGGTGCTGATGATCGAGCACGACATGGATGCGGTGTTCGGCTTCGCGGAGCGCATCACGGTGCTCGTGCGCGGCACGGTGGTCGCGACCGGGGCGCCGGACGCGATCCGCGCGGACCGGGCCGTGCGCGCCGCCTATCTCGGCGAGGACGCATGAGCGCGCTGCTCGACATTCGCGGCCTGCGCGCGTGGTACGGGATGCAGCCCGTGCTCGACGGCGTCGATCTCGCGCTCGCGCCGGGCGAGACGCTCGCGCTGCTCGGCCGCAACGGCTCGGGCCGCTCGACGCTCGCGAAGGCCGTGATGGGGCTCGTGCGCACCGCGGGCTCGGTGCGCATCGCCGAAATCGAATGCGCGGGCGCCCGCACGTTCGAGATCGCGCGACGCGGCGTTGCCTACGTCGCCGAAAGCCGCGACGTGTTTCCGCTGCTGAGCGTGCGCGACAACCTGCGGCTCGGGCTGCGCGGGGCACGCGGCGCGGCCGAACGCACCGCGCTCGACTCGTTGTTCGCACGCTTTCCGCTGCTGGCCGCGCGCGCGGACGTGAAGGCAGGGCGGCTGTCCGGTGGCGAACAGCAGGTGCTCGCGCTGGTGCGCGCGCTCGCGGGCCGCCCGCGCGTGCTGATCGTCGACGAACCGGCTGAAGGGCTCGCGCCGCTGGCCGTCGACGAGGTCGGCGCGTGTCTCGCCGCGCTGCAGGCCGACGGCGTCGCGATCCTGCTGATCGAGCAGCGGCTGCAGCTCGCGCCGCGGCTTGCGCAGCGCGTCGCGGTCATGGGCCGGGGTCGGATCGTCTACGACGGCGCGCTCGACGGGCTCGGCGGCGACGTCGTCAGTGCGTGGTTGAGTGCCGGCTGACCTCACGCCGGCCGATTGTTCGGCAAACCCCGCCAGTCAATTCGCGTCGAGCCGCTTTATCGTCGCCGCGCTAATCGCGAAGATTGCCAGCAAGGCCGGTGCGCCGCGACACACGCGACCGGTACCCATCCATCGAAGTATTCCGACTGAGGAATGAAATCATGAGCAAGCTGGCAGGCAAGGTAGCGATCGTCACGGGCGGGTCCAAGGGTATCGGCGCCGCGATCGCGAAGGCGCTGGCCGCCGAAGGCGCGTCGGTCGTCGTCAACTACGCGAGCAGCAAGGCAGGCGCCGACGCCGTGGTGAGCGCGATCGTCGAAGCGGGCGGCCGCGCGGTCGCGGTCGGCGGCGACGTGTCGAAGGCAGCGGATGCGCAGCGCATCGTCGATGCCGCGATCGACACGTACGGCCGTCTCGACGTGCTGGTCAACAATTCCGGCGTCTACGAATTCGCGCCGATCGAGGCGATCACCGAAGAGCACTATCGCCGGCAGTTCGATACGAACGTGTTCGGCGTGCTGCTGACGACGCAGGCGGCCGTCAAGCATCTCGGCGAAGGCGCGAGCATCATCAACATCAGCTCGGTGGTGACGAGCATCACGCCGCCCGCGAGTGCCGTGTACAGCGGCACCAAGGGCGCCGTCGACGCGATCACGGGCGTGCTCGCGCTCGAGCTCGGCCCGCGCAAGATTCGCGTGAACGCGATCAACCCGGGGATGATCGTGACCGAAGGCACGCACAGCGCGGGCATCATCGGCTCGGACCTCGACCGGCAGGTGCGCAGCGAGACGCCGCTCGGCCGCCTCGGCGAGCCGGACGACATCGCGTCGGTCGCCGTGTTCCTCGCGTCGGACGATGCACGCTGGATGACCGGCGAGCGCCTCGTCGCGAGCGGCGGGCTGCACTGACCGGGCGAGTCGGCGCGCGCCGCTACGCGATCATCGCGAGCGCGTTCGCGCCCACATGCCAGCGCAGGCTCTCGACGACGAGCGCGTGGTCGCGTTCGTCGTCGAGCCCTGCGATCGTCATCGCGCCGACGATCCCGCCGCCGGCAAGCCGCAATGGCACGCCGCCGCCGTCAAGCGCATAGTCGGCGTCCGACAATCCCTGCGACTGCAACGACCATCCGGCGCGGCGAAAGCGCGCGCCGACCTCGAGCGAACTGGCGCCGAAACGGAACACCGTGTTCTGCCGGCGGCGGATCGCGTCGCTGTCGTCCGCGCGGCTGCCGTCGAGCGCGCAATAGAACAGCGGTGCGGTTTCACCGGCGATGCCGACCGCGATCGGCAGCCCGCGGCGCGATGCGAGATTGACCGCGATGTCGCCGAGCCGGCGTGCGACGTCGGCATCGAAGCGCGGCAGCATCGGCGCCGACGCTGGGTCGCGGAAGGGCGTGGGTGCGAAGCGCGGGAAGGGGATTGCCATGGCGGCTCCGTGTCGTCGCAAGTCCGGCTCGTGCGCGCGCGTGCTGCGTCGCGCGCCGGCCGTCGATCGTTCAGCGCATCAAACCGTCAGCGCTTGGGCGCCGCGTCGAGCATCCATTCGTGCGCGGGATCGTTCTTGAACGCCCACGCGCGGCTCGGCCCGGCCATCACGTTCAGGTAATACAGGTTGTAGCCGTGCGGCGCGACGACCGGGTGGTAGCCGCGCGGCACCATCACGACGTCGTGGTTCTCGACCGCGCACGCTTCGTCGAGGCTGCGATCGTCCGTGTACACGCGCTGGAACGCGAAGCCCTGCGGCGGATCGATCCGGTGGTAATAGGTTTCCTCGAGCGACGTTTCGTCGGGCGCCGCATCGCGATCGTGCTTGTGCGGCGGATAGCTGCTCGAATGGCTCGCGGGCGTGATCACTTCGACGACGAGCAACCGGTCGGCAGCCGGGTTGTCGCCCATCAGGATGTCGCACACGTAGCGCGTGTTGGTGCCTTGTCCGCGCATCGCGCGGCGCATCCGTTCGCCGTTGAGGCGCTGCACGCGCTTGTCGCCGCTCGCGTAAGGCGCGGTGCACAGCGCGACTTCCGCGTCGCGCGTCGCGACCAGCGTGACGGTCTTGCCGCCCGGCACATACAGCGCGTCCGGCGATACTTCCTCGAACACGCTGTCGCGCTTGCCGAGCGCGTCGTAGGTTTCGCCGTCGACTTCGGCACGCAGCGTGCCGGTGAGCACGACGACGCACAGTTCGCGCGCGCCGGTGTCGAGCGTTTCGGTGTCGCCGGCCTTCAGGCGCAGCGCGCGAAAGCCGACGTGTTTCCAGCCGGCCGACTCGGGCGTCACGTTGCAGATTTCGCGGTCGGCGGATGCCTTGACCAGCAGGGGAGAAATCGTCATGGGGTGAGGGTCCTCGATGAGATGACAGGGCTCACGCGCTCAATCGGTCGACGATCGCGCGCAGCGACTCGTAGCCCTTCTTCGCATACTGATAGCTCGGCGCGACGGCCGGGTCCTGCTCGGCCTCGACGACGAGCCAGCCTTCGTAGCCGGCGTCCTTCAGCGTGCGCAGCGTCGCTTCGTAATCGAGCGCACCGTCGCCCGGCACCGTGAAGGTGCCGTTGATCACGCCGTTCAGGAAGCTCCAGCCGCCGTTGCGCGCCTGCGTGACGACCTGCGGGCGCACGTCCTTGCAATGCACGTGCACGACGCGTGCCACGTGCTTCTTCAACAGTGCGACCGGATCGGCCGCGCCGCCGAAGTACGCATGGCCCGTGTCGAACAGCAGGAATACCTTCGCGGGATCGGTCAGCGCCATCAGGCGGTCGACGTCGTCCGGCGATTCGACGTACGCGCCCATGTGGTGATGGTAGGCGAGCTTGATCCCGTAGGTCTCGAGCAGGTGTGCGCCGAATGCGTCGAGGCGTGCCGCGTAGCGCCGCCAGGATTCATCGTCGACGAAGCGTGGCCGCTTCGCGACCGGCGTGTCGATGCTGCCCTGGATCGTGCCCGCGCATTCGCCGTACACCACGACCTTCACGTCGTTGATCTGCAGCTTCGTCATGTGCGCGCGGCAGCGCTCGATCTCGGCGGCGAGCGCGTCGGCATCGCTCATGCCCGGCGCGACTTCCGCGAGGAAGCCCGAATACCAGCCCGACACGCACACGAGCCCGAACTCGGCGAGCTTCGCCTTCAACTCGGGGCCGGTCTTCGGGAACTTGTTGCCGAGCTCGAAGCCCGCATAGCCGATCTCGGCGCCTTCCTTCAGCGCCGTCTCGAGCGGCGTCTCGCCGCCGAGCGACGGCAGGTCGTCGTTCATCCACGACAGGGGATTGATACCGATGCGAACGTTCCAGCTCATGACGTGCTTCCTTGGTTCGAATGTTGTTTTCGCGGGGCGGGGCAGGGAAACGAATCAGCGCCGCTGCCGGGTTTTCTCGTCGAGATACGTCTGGTGCGCGCGTTCGACGCCGGCGCGCGCGGACACCTGCGGCACCGCGACTTCCCACCATGCGCCGCCGTCCGCGGTCGTGCGCGCGTGCGTCGTGTCGATCACGAGCACCTGGCTCGTCTTCGCCGCGCGCGCACGCTTCATTTCGCGGCGCAATTCGCCCACGTCGCGCACGTGCACGGCTTCGGCGCCCATCGCGCGCGCATGCATCGCGAAGTCGATCGTCGAGCGTTCGCCGCCTTCGGGCACGCAGTCGTCGAGCATGTTGTTGAAGCTCGCGCCGCCGCAATTCAGTTGCAGCCGCTCGATGCAGCCGTAGCCGCGGTTGTCGAGGATCACGACGATGATCTTGCGGCCGAGCATCACGGACGTCGCGAGCTCCGCGTTGAGCATCATGTACGAGCCGTCGCCGACGATCACGATCACTTCGCGCTCGGGCCGCGCGAGTTTCGCGCCGAGGCCGCCCGCGACCTCGTAGCCCATGCACGAGTACGCATAGTCCATGTGATAGTTGCCCGGCATGCCGCTGCGCCACAGCTTGTGCAGCTCCGCCGGCAGCGTGCCGGCCGCGCACACGACGAGATCGTCGCGCGCGCTGTCGCGCCCCGCGTCGGCCGCGGAGTCGCGCACCGCGCCGATCACTTCCGCGTCGTACGGCAGCGTGTCCTTCGGCACGCGGGTGGTCAGTTCGGTCACGCGCGCATGCCACGCGGCGGCCTGGTCGCGGTTTGCGGCGGTCCACGCCGCCTCCGCTTGCCAGCCCGCGAGCGCGGCCGACAACTGGCCGAGCCCCGTGCGCGCATCGGCGATCAATTGCCGGCCGCGCTTCTTGCCCGCGTCGAACGGCTGCACGTTCAGGCTCAGCAGCGTCGCATGGCCGAACAGCGCGTGCGAGCCGGTCGTGAAGTCCTGCAGGCGCGTGCCGACCGCGAGCACCACGTCGGCCTGCGCGGCCGCGCGGTTCGCGGCGGGCGAGCCCGTCACGCCGATCGAGCCGAGGTTCAGCGGGTGGTCCCACGCGAGGCTGCCCTTGCCGGCCTGCGATTCGGTGACCGGCACGCCGTGCGTATCCGCGAACGCGCGCAGCGCGTCCCACGCCTGGCTGTACAGCACGCCGCCGCCGGCGACGATCAGCGGTTTCTTCGCAGCCTTCAGCACGTCGAGCGCTTCCGCGAGCTCGAGCGCGTCGGCCGGCGGCCGGCGCATCCGGATCACCGGCGGCGCGAAGAAATCCTCGGGCCAGTCGTATGCGAAGGTCTGCACGTCCTGCGGCAGCGCGAGACACACGGGCCCGCACTGGGCGGGATCGGTCATCACCTGGATCGCGCGCGGCAGCGCGACGAGCAACTGCTCGGGCGACGTGATCCGGTCGAAGTAGCGCGTCACCGGCCGGAAGCAGTCGTTCGCGCTGAGGTCGCCCTGCTCGAAATCCTCGACCTGCTGCAGCACCGGGTCGGGCAGCCGCGATACGAACACGTCGCCGGGCAGCAGCAACAGCGGCAGCCGGCCGACGTGCGCGAGCGCGGCGGAGGTCAGCATGTTGGTCGCGCCGGGGCCGATGCTCGACGTCGCGGCCATCATCCGCTGGCGGAAGTTGGCCTTCGCGAACGCGACGGCCGCATTCGCCATCCCTTGCTCGTTATGCGCGCGCAGCGTCGGCAGACGGTCCTTCTCGGCGTGCAGCGCCTCGCCGAGCCCGGCGACGTTGCCGTGGCCGAAGATCGCGAACACGCCGCCGCAGTACGGCAGGATCTCGGTGCGGCCGTCTGGCTGGACGACTTCGGCGCGCAGGGCGGCCAGGTAGCGCACGAGCGCCTGGCTGACGGTCAGTCTCACGGTGGTGGTCATCGTTTGTCGATCATGAAGAGTCGGGTGGTCATCACGGGCATCGGCATCAGGCGGCTGCGGCGGCGCGCGCGGCGGCACGGCGGCCGAGCCACGCGTCGACCAGCTGCGCGAAATTGCCGGCCACTTCGTCGATCAGCGCCTGGTCGTCGATCCGGCCGGCAAGCCAGTGCAGCGACGCGTCGGCCCACAGCGTGCGCCCGACCATGAAGCCCTTGACGATCGGGTTGGTCGCCGAGCGGAAGCTGTCGACGAGGTATTGCAGCGGCTGGTTCAGCCCGAGGATCACCGCGCCGCGGCAATGGCGGTCGCGCTCGGCCACGAGCGCCTCGAGCCGCGCCCAGCCGTCGGCGCTCATCGGCGCGAGCTTCCACCACTCGGGCATCACGCCGAGGTTGTAGAAGCGCGCGACCGTGCGCAGCACCGCGTCGTCCTCGGTGCCGGCCGGCGTGACCGCGCGCGGCGGAATGATTTCCAGCAGCAGTTCGTTGCCGCTCGCGCGCGTGGCTTCCCACAGCTCCAGCACGCGCTGCTCCTGCGCGACGCGCAGGTCGACGTCGTCGTCCGGGTGGTAGTGGACCAGGCACTTCACGACCTGTTCGGTCGGCCAGTGCGTGAGCGACGAGCCGACCGAGCGCGTGTCGTCGAAGCACAGCGGCCGCGAGCCGGGCAGCTCGACCGGGCGGCCGACCCACCAGCCGCGGCCGGTGGCCGATGCGAGTGCGTCGCTGCCGTATGCGCCGCCGTCGATCAGCACGCCGACATGACCTTCGATATGACGATCGCGCTCGACCTGTTCGGCCGCGCGCACGAGCAGGCGCTTCAGCGTCTTGATCCGCGCTTCGTCCGCGCCGGCCTGCACCGCGAGTTCGTAGAACTGGCTGCGATGGTCGAACGCCATCACGCACAGGTCGTCCCATTCGCGACGCGGCACCGTCACGCGATGCAGGTGTGCCAGCGTGCGATCGGCGTCCACCTGCGGGTTGCGGCTGCCGCCGAACCAGTGCGCGAGTTCGGCGGGCGTCGGCATCGCGGCCGAGCACGCGTGGCGCGACACGACGATCGCGCCGCACGCATTCGCGATGCGCGTCGATTCGGCCCAGTCGCGCCCGCGCAGCAGCCCGGACAGCAGGCCCGACAGGAACGCGTCGCCCGCGCCGAGCACGTTCAGCACGTCGACGCGTTCGCCGTGGAAGGTCGGTGCATCGTCGATGCGGGCGGGGATGTCGCCCTCGATCACGCAGCAGCCGAGCGCGCCGCGCTTGACCACCAGCACCGCGCTGCTCGCGCGGCGCACGGCCTGCAGCGATGCGATCAGGTCGTGCGGCACGCCGCCCGCGATCAGGAACTCCTCTTCGGTGCCGACCAGCAGGTCGAATTCGCCGAGCACCTGCTGCAACTGCCGCGTGACGTGCGCATCCGGCACATAGCGGTTCTCGCCGGCGCCGCGCGCGGTCAGCCCCCACAGCACGGGCCGGTAGTCGATGTCGAGGATCCGCACGACGCCGTGGCGGCGCGCATACGCCAATGCCGTCAGCGACGCTTCGCGGGTGCCGGGTGTCGAAAGATGGGTGCCGGTGATCGCGAGCGCGCGGCAGCCGGCGATGAAGTCCTCGCGGATCTCGTCGGCGCGCACGGTCATGTCCGCGCAGTTCTCGCGCACGAACAGCAGCGGGAACGTGTCGCGATCCTTCAGCCCGAGCAGCACCAGCGCGGTCAGCCGTTCCGGATCGGTCTGCAGCTGGCTCGTGTCGCAGCCTTCGCGCTCGAGCGTCTCGCGCACGAAGCGGCCCATCTGCTCGTCGCCGACGCGCGAGATCATCGCGGTCTTCAGCCCGAGCCGGGCGACGCCGAACGCGACGTTGCCCGACGAGCCGCCGAGATACATCTGGAAGCTGCGTGCGTCCTCCAGGCGGCTGCCGTACTGCTGCGCGTAAAGATCCACGGCGACGCGGCCGAGGCAGGCGAGATCGATGGGGCGGTCAGTCGGAAAGTTCAACGGGCTCATATCACGTATCACGCTCGCGGCCGGCGTGCGACCCTGCCGGCAGATTGGGGGACCGATCCTGCGACGGCGCTCCGTCACGTGTGCGGCACGACACGGGAATACCTGCCGCGAGGAATCGGGCTACGGAACGGAGTCTAGACTTTTTGGAAATCCAGTTCCCTAGGTGAAATCACGTAGAAATAAATTTCCAAATTTTCGAGGAAGTGATCTACAGTTTCATCCGGATGCTTGAGTCCGGATCGGACTCGGCCCGACGGCGCGCAACGCGCCGCTTTCCGCCCCCGGAGATGAGAGGAGACAGAGTGATCATGAAGACCAAGCTGATGGCCGCCGCGGCCGCCGCGATCCTGGCCATGCCGCTCGCGCATGCCGAGAAGATCGGCGTGACGATGGCATCGTTCGACGACACGTTCCTGACGATCCTGCGCAACAGCATCGGCGACGCGGCAAAGAAGGACGGCGCGACCGTGCAGATCGAGGACGGCGGCAACGACGTCGGCAAGCAGTTGAGCCAGGTCCAGAACATGATCGCGCAGAAGGTCGACGCGATCATCGTGAATGCGGTCGACACCGACGCGACGCCGAAGATCACGAAGATGGTGACCGCCGCGAAGATCCCGCTCGTCTACGTGAACCGCAAGCCGGTCGACTTCGACAAGCTGCCGGCCGGCGTCGCGGTCGTCGCGTCCGACGAGAAGCAATCGGGCACGCTGCAGGCGCGCCAGGTGTGCAAGCTGCTCGGCGGCAAGGGCGACATCCTCGTGCTGATGGGCGAGCTGTCCAACGAGTCGGCGCGCGCGCGCACCAAGGACATCGAGGACGTGATCGCGTCCAAGGACTGTTCCGGCATGAAGATCGTCGACAAGCGCGAAGGCAAGTGGAGCCGCACGCAGGGCCAGGACATCACGATGAACTGGCTGAGTTCGGGGACCAAGTTCGACGCGATCGTGTCGAACAACGACGAAATGGCGATCGGCGCGATCAACGCGCTGAAGGCCGCGCGCAAGCTGACGCCGAAGACGGTCGTCGCGGGCATCGACGCGACGCCGGACGGGCTCGCGGCGATGAAGAGCGGCGAGCTGAAGGTGTCCGTCTACCAGAACGCGGCCGGGCAGGGGCAGCAGGCCGTCGCGGCTGCGCTCAAGCTCGCGAAGAAGCAGCCCGTCGAGCGCTTCGTGAACGTGCCGTTCGAGCTCGTCACGCCGGAGAACATGAGCCAGTACGCGAAGCACTGACCGGTTTTTCCGCTGAACTGCGCGAGCCCGGCGCGTCCGGGTTCGCGTGTGACTTTCGAGGAACGTCCATGTTTACAGCCAGGATGGCGCGCTCGATGGCCAGCGAAAGCGCGCCGGCCGCCTCGTGCGCCGCACCCGGTTCGCCCGGTGCGCCCGCCGCCGATTGCCTGCTCGAGGTGCGCGGCGTCGGCAAGTCGTTTCCCGGCGTCGTCGCGCTCGACGGCGTGCAGTTCCGCGTGCGCCGCGGCACCGTGCATGCGCTGATGGGCGAGAACGGCGCCGGCAAGTCGACGCTGATGAAGATCATCGCCGGCGTCTACACGCCCGACCAGGGCGAGATCCTGATCAACGGCGAGCCCGTCGTGCTGAACGGCCCGCTCGACGCGCTCGATCGAGGGATCGCGATGATCCACCAGGAACTCAACCTGATGCCGTACATGACGGTCGCGGAGAACATCTGGATCCGCCGCGAACCGAAGAACCGCTTCGGCCTGATCGATCATGCCGAGCTGCGCCGCCGCACCGCCGCGCTGTTCGAGCGGCTGTCGATCGACATCGACCCGGAAGCCGACGTGCGCACGCTGACGGTCGCGAGCCGCCAGATGGTCGAGATCGCGAAGGCCGTGTCGTTCGACTCCGACGTGCTGATCATGGACGAGCCGACCTCCGCGCTGACCGAGAAGGAGGTCACGCACCTGTTCCGGATCATTCGCCAGCTGCGCGAGCAGGGCAAGGGCATCGTCTACATCACGCACAAGATGAACGAGCTGTTCGAGATCGCCGACGAGTTCTCGGTGTTCCGCGACGGCAAGTACATCGGCACGCACGCGTCGACCGACGTCACGCGCGACGACATCATCCGGATGATGGTCGGCCGCGAGATCACGCAGATGTTCCCGAAGGAAGAAGTGCCGATCGGCGAGGTCGTGCTGGCCGTGAAGAACCTCGGCGTCGACGGCGTGTTCCGCGACGTCAGCTTCGAGCTGCGCGCGGGCGAGATTCTCGGCGTGGCCGGCCTCGTCGGCTCGGGGCGCTCGAACGTCGCGGAGGCGCTGTTCGGCGTCGTGCCGGCCACCGCCGGCGAGATCCGGATCGACGGCAAGCCGGTGCGCATCACGACGCCCGCGCAGGCGATGAAGCACGGGATGGCCTTCCTCACCGAGGACCGCAAGGACACCGGCTGCTTCCTGAATCTCGACCTGCTCGCGAACATGGAAGCGGCCGTGCTCAGCAACCGCTACGTGAAGTTCAATTTCGTGCGGCAGGCGCAGCTGAAGCGCGACTGCGAGGAAATGAGCCGGATGCTGCGCGTGAAGACGCCCGGGCTGCACGAGGAGATCCAGAACCTGTCGGGCGGCAACCAGCAGAAGGTGCTGATCGGCCGCTGGCTCCTGACCCAGCCGCGCATCCTGATCCTCGACGAGCCGACGCGCGGGATCGACGTCGGCGCGAAGGCCGAGATCCACCGGCTCGTCAGCGCGCTCGCCGGCAAGGGCGTCGCGGTACTGATGATCTCGTCGGAGATGCCGGAGGTGCTCGGCATGAGCGATCGCGTGATGGTGATGCACGAAGGCCGGATGACCGGCATCGTCGAACGCAAGGACGCCGACCAGGTCCGCATCATGGACCTGGCCTCGCGCTGAGCCGCAACAAGCATGGAGACAACTGAAATGGGCAACCTGAATCCGGTCGCGGACGCGCAGTCCCTGACGATCAAGACGCGGCACGCGAAGTGGCCGCCCGAACTGAGCATCTTCCTGGTGCTGGTGGGCATCAGCCTGTTCTTCGAGGTGATCGGCTGGATCGTCGTCGGGCAGAGCTTCCTGTTCAACGCGGAACGGCTCGAGATCATCGTGCTGCAGATGGCCGTGATCGGCATCATCGCGGTCGGCGTGAACCTCGTGATCATCACCAGCGGGATCGATCTGTCATCGGGGTCGGTCGTCGCCGCGGCGGCCGTCGTGTCGGCCAGCCTTGCGCAGGTGTCCGATTTTCCGCGCGCGGTGTTCCCGCACCTGACCGACCTGCCGATCATCTGGCCGGTGCTGGCGGGCGTGTGCGTCGGGCTGCTGGTCGGCCTGCTGAACGGCTCGCTGATCGCGCTGACCGGCATCCCGCCGTTCATCGCGACGCTCGGCACGATGGTGGCCGCGCGCGGCTTCGCGAAGTGGTTCACCAACGGGATGCCGGTGTCGATGCTGACCGACCAGTTCGCGGCGATCGGCGCGGGCGCGAACCCGGTGATCATCTTCGTCGTGGTGGCCGCGATCTTCCACGTCGTGCTGCGCTACACGCGCTTCGGCAAATACACGTATGCGATCGGCGCGAACCGCCACGCGGCCGTCGTGTCGGGCATCAACGTGACGCGCCACCTGGTGTTCGTCTATGCGATCGCGGGCCTCCTGAGCGGCATCGCCGGCACCGTGACGGCCGCGCGTGCGATCTCCGGCCAGTCGGGCATGGGCGTGATGTACGAGCTCGACGCGATCGCGGCCGTCGTGATCGGCGGCACGTCGCTGTCGGGCGGCCTCGGACGCGTGACGGGCACCGTGATCGGCGTGCTGATCCTCGGCGTGATGACGTCCGGCTTCACGTTCATCCGGATCGACGCGTACTACCAGGAGATGGTCAAGGGCGCCATCATCGTCGCGGCCGTGATCGCCGACCAGTACCGCAACAAGAAGTCGCGCCGCTGAGCGGTTGCGATCGATGCCGACAGCGACCGGGAAGAAGATGAAGATTGCTCTGGATCCCTGCATGATTCGCGACCTGCCGCTCGACCGGCTGCCGCACGCGTTCGCCGAGCTCGGCTACGACCGGATCAAGCTGTCCGGCGCTACGTCGAGCGCCATTTCGAGCACGCGGCGCGCTGACCCGCTGTTGGCCCGCGGTCGCCCCGTTGCCTGACCCATTGCAGACCGGCGCGGCACGGGCCGCGCCGTTGATGAACGACAGACTGGAGATATCCGGATGACCTTGCAAATCGGCGTGATCGGCTGCGGCGCGATCGGCCAGGACCATATTCGCAGGCTCACGCGCACGCTGTCCGGTGCACGCGTGGTGGCCGTCAACGACATCGATCCGCAGCAGGCGCGCGATGCAGTGACGACGTACGGGCTCGACGCGGAAATCTACGCCGACGGCCACGACGTGGTCGCGGCCGCGGACGTGCAGGCCGTGCTCGTCACGTCGTGGGGGCCGACGCATGAAGCGTTCGTGCTCGACGCGATCGCGCACGGCAAGCCGGTGTTCTGCGAGAAGCCGCTCGCGGTGACCGCCGAAGGCTGCATGCGGATCGTCGAGGCCGAGGTCGCGCACGGCCGCCGGCTCGTGCAGGTCGGCTTCATGCGGCCGTACGACGAAGGCTATCGCGCGCTGAAGCGCGTGATCGACAGCGGCGAGATCGGCGCGCCGCTGATGCTGCATTGCGCACACCGCAACCAGTCGGTCGGTGAGCGCTACACGACCGACATGGCGATCACCGACACACTGATCCACGAGCTCGACGTGCTGCGCTGGCTGCTCGGCGAGGACTACGCGAGCGCACAGGTCGTCTACCCTAAGAAGACGCGCCATGCGAGCGCGCATCTCGCCGATCCGCAGATCGTGCTGCTCGAAACCGCGAGCGGCGTGCGCATCGACGTCGAGATCTTCGTCAACTGCCAGTATGGCTACGACATCCAGTGCGAGGTGGTCGGCGAGAACGGCATCGCGAAGCTGCCCGACCCGCCGGCCGTCGGGCTCAAGCATGCGGCGCGGCAATCGGTCGAGATCATGACCGACTGGAAGGAGCGCTTCATTGCGTCGTACGACGTCGAGCTGCAGGCATTCATCGACGGCGTGCGGCAGGGCGCGCTGACCGGCCCGTCCGCGTGGGACGGCTACGCGGCGGCGGTCGCGGCCGACGCGTGCGTGCGCGCGCAGCAAAGCGGGGCGGTCGAGCCGATCGCGATGGCCGAGCGTCCGGCGTTCTATCGCGGCTGACCCGCGGCCATGCGGCTACGCGCGCGGCCGTGTGCCGCCTTCGTGCCGGACTGACCGACATGACGATGCGGATTGGCCGCGCACCTCGCTGCCGGGGCGTCGATGACATGAGCAACCCGCACCAGCCGCCGTGGCGGCAGGTGCGCGCCGACGCCGCGCAGGCCGGCTATTCGTCGGGCATCGAGCTCGGGCCCCCGCGGCTACCTCCCGCTCGAACTCGACGTGGTGAGCGCGGAGCTCGACCGGCAGCGCCTGGGCATCACTGCCGGCACGATCTTCGACGATCTGGTGTCGCCGGAGAACCTGCCGAACCCGCTGCGCCAGACGCGCGAGATCTGCGCGCTGGTCCCGCGTCGGCCGGATTCGCGTGAACGACCGACTGCCTGAACCTCTGAACACCTGAACACGGACAGGAACACGACAATCATGATCGACGGACAGATTCTGCTCGGACATTCGATTCCCTGGGGCACGGTCGGCGGCGGCCTCGGCAGCCAGATCGGCTACAGCCACCGGTCGGCCGCGGTGCGCGACGGCAGCTTCCAGCTGGTTGCCGGCGCGTTCGATATCGATGCCGAGCGCGGCCGGCAGTTCGGCGTGAAGCTCGGTGTCGACGCCGAGCGCTGCTACTCCGACTACCGGACGATGTTCGACGCCGAGGCGAAGCGCGCCGACGGCATCCGCGCGGTGTCGATCGCGACGCCGAACAATACGCACTTCGAGATCTGCCGCGCGGCGCTGAACGCGGGGCTGCACGTGGTCTGCGAGAAGCCGCTGTGCTTCACGACCGAGGAGGCCGAGACACTGCAGCGGCTGTCGGTCGAGAAGAACCGCATCGTCGGCGTCGCGTACGGCTATTCCGGACACCAGATGATCGAGCAGGCGCGTGAGATGATCGCGCGCGGCGATCTCGGCGAGATCCGCATCGTGCAGATGCAGTTCGCGCACGGCTTTCACAGCGAGGGTGTCGAAGCCGCAAGCGCGGCCGCACGCTGGCGCGTCGACCCCAAGTTCGCGGGCCCCAGCTACGTGCTCGGCGACATCGGCACGCACCCGCTGTACATCTCGGAAGTGATGGCGCCCGCGCTGAAGATCCGCCGGCTGATGTGCTCGCGGCAGAGCTTCGTGAAGAGCCGCGCGCCGCTCGAGGACAACGCGTTCACGATCATGGAATACGACACGGGCGCGATCGGCTACGTGTGGTCGAGCGCGGTGAACGCCGGCTCGATGCACGGGCAGAAGGTGCGCGTGATCGGCTCGAAGGCGAGCGTCGAATGGTGGGACGAGCATCCGAACCAGTTGCGCTACGAAATCCAGGGGCAGCCCGCGCAAGTGCTCGATCGCGGGATGGGCTATCTGCATCCGCACGCATTGCGCGAGGATCGCATCGGCGCCGGGCACCCGGAAGGGCTGTTCGATGCGTGGTCGAACCTGTATGCGCGCTTCGCGCTCGCGATGGACGCAGCCGATCGCGGCGACGCACAAGCGTTGAAGGACATCCGCTTTCCGGACGTTCACGCGGGCGTCGAAGGCGTGCGGTGGGTCGAGAATTGCGTGCGTTCCGCCGACGCGGGCGGCGTGTGGGTCGACTATCGTTGAGCGTTGCCAGCCGGCGTGCCGCATCGGCCGCCGGCCTTGGTAGACGCCCTAATCTTTACGACGCCGCGAGCACGTTGGAAAATTGTTTCCAGCAGCACATGGAGCGTGTGCAGGTGATGATCGAGCGCGTGGGAGCGAGCGTGCGGCACGGGCCGTGCCGCAAACGTGATTAAATTCGCCCTTCATGCATGTATTCAGGGGAGTCCCGGGCCGCGGCCGTCAGCTGCGCGCGCACCGGGGCCGTCAACTTCGCGCTATCCGATGAGTTCATCCGAGAAACCTCCCGCCACCGTCGAGCAGTTCCTGCAGCATCTGACGCAGGAATACGACGGCCTCAGCAATCGCCTGAAGGTGATTGCGCGTCACGTGGAAACGCATCGGGACCAGCTTGGCCTGGAAGGCATCCAGTCGCTCGCGGAGGCGTGCGGCGTCCAGCCGTCGGCCGTCGTGCGGTTCGCGAAGCATTTCGGCTTCTCCGGCTTCTCCGAGATGCAGCGTCTGTTCCGCGAGGGCCTGGCCCAGCAGATCGCGCCGGGCCGCGCGTACAACCTGCGATTGCGCGACGTGATCGAATCGGGCTCGTCGAGCCTGCAACCCGAGCAGATCGCCGACGAATTCATCAAGGGCAGCATTGCCGGGATGCAGCAGTTGCGGCAGACG
The DNA here is from genome assembly GCF_001443045.1 of Burkholderia ambifaria. GTDB lineage: Bacteria > Pseudomonadota > Gammaproteobacteria > Burkholderiales > Burkholderiaceae > Burkholderia > Burkholderia ambifaria_A. The sequence continues at coordinate 137,927 of NZ_LKPJ01000002.1, forward strand.
CTCGATCCGCAGGCGCTCGCGCAGGCCGTCGACCTGCTCGCCGACACGCAGGCGATCTGGATCGCCGGCTCGCGGCGCGCGTTTCCGATCGCCGTGTATCTCGACTATGCGCTGCAGCACACCGACAAGCGCATCGGCCTGTTCAGCGCGCTCGGCAGCATGCATCTCGGGCAGATCCGCTCGGTGCGCGAGGGCGACGTGATGATCGTGATCTCGTTCATGCCATATGCGGAAGAGACGGTGCAGGTCGCGCAGCAGGCCGTGCAGCGCGGTGCGCGCCTGATCGCGATCACCGACAGCCGGATGAGCCCGCTCGCGCGGGAGGCCGAGGTGACGCTGATGGTGCAGGACAGCGAGACGTTCGGGTTCCGCGCGCTGACCGCGACGATGGGCCTCGCGCAGAGCCTGTTCGTCGCGCTCGCGTACCGGCTCGAGCTGTCGTACCTGCCGACCTCGGACGGCGCGCACGGCACGAAGGCCGGCTGACGCCGGCCTTGCATTCGGCCGCCGCCCGCGGAATCGACCGGCGGGCGGCGCGTCGACGACGCTTACTTCGCGGTCGGCATCGCGAACTCGGCGCCCTTGCCGATGCTCGACGACCAGCGCTGCATCACCGACTTCTGACGCGTGTAGAAGCGCACGCCTTCCTCGCCGTACGCATGCATGTCGCCGAACAGGCTCTTCTTCCAGCCGCCGAAGCCGTGCCATGCCATCGGCACCGGAATCGGCACGTTGATGCCGACCATGCCGACCTGGATGCGCCGCGCGAATTCGCGCGCGATGCCGCCGTCGCTCGTGAAGCATGCGACGCCGTTGCCGAACTCGTGCGCGTTGATCAGGTCGACCGCTTCGCCGAAGTCCTTCACGCGCACGCAGCCGAGCACCGGCCCGAAGATTTCTTCCTTGTAGATGCGCATGTCGGGGCTCACATGATCGAACAGCGTGCCGCCGGTGAAGAAGCCTTCCTCGCGACCCGGCACACGCAGCCCGCGGCCGTCCACCACGAGCTGCGCGCCTTCGCTGACGCCTTGCTCGATATAGCCTTCGATGCGCTTGAGCGCCTCGCCGGTGACGATCGGGCCCATCTCGACTTCCGGTGACATTCCGTCGCCGATCACCAGCTTGCGCGCGCGCTCGGCCACCGCCGGCACGATCTTGTCCGCGACGTCGCCGACCAGCACCGCAATGCTGATCGCCATGCAGCGTTCGCCGGCCGAGCCGTACGCGGCGCCGATCAGCGCATCGACCGCCTGCTCGATGTTCGCGTCGGGCATCACGACGAGGTGGTTCTTCGCGCCGCCGAGCGCCTGCACGCGCTTGCCCGACTGCACCGCGCGCTGCTGCACGTAGGCCGCGATCGGCGTCGAGCCGACGAAGCTGACGGCCTGCACGTCCGGATGGTCGAGCAGCGCGTCGACCGCGCCCTTGTCGCCCTGCACGACGTTGAACACGCCGGCGGGCAGGCCGGCCTGCGTGAGCAGGTCGGCGATGAACAGCGCAGCCGATGGGTCGCGTTCGCTCGGCTTCAGCACGAACGTGTTGCCCGTCGCGAGCGCGACCGGGAACATCCAGCACGGCACCATGCACGGGAAGTTGAACGGCGTGATGCCCGCGACGACGCCGAGCGGCTGGCGCATCGTCCAGTTGTCGATGCCGGTGCTGACCTGGTCGGTGAAGTCGCCCTTCAGCAATTGCGGCACGCCGCATGCGAATTCGATGATGTCGATGCCGCGCGCGACTTCGCCCTGCGCGTCGGAGAACACCTTGCCGTGCTCGGCCGTGATGATCGCCGCGAGCGTGTCGCGGTGCTCGTTCATCAGCTGCAGGAAGCGGTGCAGCACGCGTGCGCGGCGGATCGGCGGCGTCGCGGCCCAGGCCGGGAACGCGGCGTGGGCGGAGGCGACGGCCTGCTGCACTTCGTCGCCGTCGGCGAGCGCGACGCGGCGCACCGCGCGGCCGAGCGCGGGATTGAGGACGTCCTGGAAGCGGCCGCTGCGGCCGGCAACGGACGCGCCGTCGATGTAGTGGCCGACGTCGGCGTCGGACGTGTAGGCGGGAACCGGGTTCATCGTGTCTCCTGGGGATGGGGGTGGACGGAACCTAGTCTAGGCAAAGCGGCGGGGCGGGAGAAGGCCGCGCAGCTTGATTCACTGTTCAGAATTCTGAATAATCAGTGGATGAATCAGCAAAATGTCCAGGCGCTCTGGCCGCATATCCATTCGCTGACGGTGCTGGCCGCGGCCGGCAGTTTCACGGCCGCCGCGCAGCGGCTCGGCATCAGCAAGGCCGCGATGAGCCAGCGCATCGCCGATCTCGAGAAGGCGGCCGGCGTGCCGCTCGTGCGGCGCACCACACGCAGCGTGCGGCTCACCGACGCGGGGCAGACGCTCGTCGACAGCACGCGCGACGCGTTCGAGTCGATCGGCCAGCACTTCGCACGGGTGAAGGACCTGGCCGGCGAACCGCGCGGGCTACTGCGCGTGACGGCGCCCGTCGCGCTCGGGCGCCAGCAGGTGGTGCCGCACCTGCCCGATTTCCTGCGGCAGCATCCGGGCGTGCACATCGAGCTCGACCTGTCCGACCGGCTGCATTCGCTGACGCAGGAGGGTTTCGACCTCGCGATCCGCCATACGACGACCGCGCCGCAGACCCACGTCGCGTGGAAATTGTGCGACACGCGTTCGTTGCTGGTCGCGAGCCGCGACTACCTCGACGCGCGCGGCGCGCCGCGCCACCCGAGCGAACTCGTCGACCACAGCTGCCTGTGCTACCTGCGCGACAACGAGCCGGCCGCCTGGAGCTTCGAGCCGGACGGCCGGCGCCGCCAGCGCGTGAGCGTGCCGGTGCGCGGCAGTTTCGCGGCCAACAACAGCGAGGCGATGCGCGAGGCCGCGCTCGGCGGGCTCGGCATCGCGCTGCTGCCGGATTTCAGCGCGCAGCGCGATCTCGACGCCGGCCGGCTCGTCGCGCTGCTCGACGGCTGGCGGCCGTCGGGCGCATTCGGCGACCACATCTTCGCGATCCGGCCGTACAGCCCGGTCGTGCCGAGCGCGGTGCGCGCGCTCGTGCGGCACCTGCGCGAGCGGCTCGCGGGCGGTTTCTCCGGCGCCTGACGCGCGCTTGGCGGGACGAGCGCGGGCGTGCCGCGTCGCATGGCCGGCCGCCCGGGCAGCCGCGGTCGCGCTGCGGTAAAATCGCCGCTTCCTCCAGCGCCCGTGTGGCGCGTCATTCGAAGGTCGACAGCCGATGCAGATTCACAAGGAAGTGGACGCGCGCGGGCTCAATTGCCCGTTGCCGATCCTGCGCGCCAAGAAAGCGCTCGCCGATATGGAGAGCGGGCAGATCCTCAAGGTGCTCGCGACCGATCCCGGCTCGCAGCGCGATTTCGCCGCGTTCGCGAAGCAGACGGGCAACGAGATCGTCGAAGTGACGACCCAGGACAAGACGTTCGTGTTCCTGATGCGCCGCCGCTGACGGCACGCATCACGCGCCTCTCGCAGCACCCGGGCGGGCCGCGCCTCCGCCGCCTCTGACAATTCTTAAACCTCGTCGCACGGCCGGCTGCTTATACTGGCCCGGCCGGTCGTCCGTCCCGGATGGATGCGCCGGCCACGGTACGTCATGCGAGGCGGGCACGGGGGGCTGCCTGACGCTGCCGTCGCAGAAACGGGGAGAGCATGTCCTTCAGACCAGGGACCATTCGAAGTCCGTCCGCAGCGGAACGCTTCGCGCCCGCGTGCGCGACGGGGTCGAGCCGGATCGAGCTCGACCCGCAACAGGATCGCCACGCGCGTGCCGCGCTGGAGGCGTATGCCGATTCGGCGGCGGCCGAGATGCCGTGGCTGGCCGAATCGCTCGACGAACGGCTGCGCGACGCCGCGCAGGACGACCGCGCGGGCCTCACGTATTGCGGTGCGACGATCGAGCGCGTGTTCGATCTCGCACAGGCGTGGGCGGCGAGTCAGCCCGACTATGCGGCGCCGGCGTGGGAGCGCGTGCGCGGCCAGTTGGAGCGGATGCTGAGGCAGCCCGCGCTGCGGCAGCCCGAGCGGGCGCTCGTCGCGCGGTTGCGGCGCATGTCGACTGACGATTTTGCCGGGCCGGTGGCCGGCATGGCGGGCGCGGACTAGGCACGCGATCGCGCGAAGAGAAGGATTATTCGAACAAAGGACCGTAGTCCGCGCAATTTCTTGGCGAATTTCATACTACTATGATGAAATCGCCGGTTCGTCCGTGCCCCGTTTTTGAGATATTTCGCCGGGGCGCCGTGCCGCGCAGGTTGCGCGCTCGGCAAACGACGGCTCGCCGGCCGGTGTCGAAAGCCGCGCGCGTGTTGCGCGACGGGGTACGCGCGGGGAGCTGAACTGGACGAATCGATTTCGATTTGCGGGGTGCTATGAGAATTGCTGTACTGGATGACGATCCGGCCCAGACGGATTTCGTCAGTCAAACGCTGACGGCCGCCGGCCACACGTGCTATGCGTTCAAGGAAGGCAAGGCCCTGAAGAAGCGTCTGCAGCGCGAGACGTTCGACCTGCTCGTGCTCGACTGGAACGTGCCTGACATGTCCGGCGAGGAAGTGCTCAAGTGGGTGCGTGCGAACCAGACCGAGCACAGCCTGCCGATCATCTTCATGACGAGCCGCGACGACGAGGCGGGGATCACGCAGATCCTCAACGCCGGCGCCGACGATTACGTGGTCAAGCCCGTGTCGGGCCCGATCCTGCGCGCGCGCATCGGCTCGCTGCTGCGCCGTGCTTATCCGGTCAACGCCGAAGCCACCGTTCGCGAGTTCGACCAGTTCCGCTTCGACGTGAACCTGAAGCAGGCGTACGTCGGCGACAAGGCCGTGAGCCTCACGCAGAAGGAATTCGAGCTCGCGCTGCTGCTGTTCCAGCACCTCGACCGGCCGCTGTCGCGTGCGCACATTCTCGATCTCGTGTGGAAGCAGGCGACGGACATCCCGTCGCGCACGATGGACACGCACGTCTCGATGCTGCGCACGAAGCTCGGTCTGCGGCCGGAAAACGGCTATCGCCTTGCGCCGATCTACGGCTACGGCTACCGGCTCGAGCGGGTCGGCCAGGGAGAACCGGAGTGACCACGCGAATCACGCGGCCCGCGGCGGGCTTGCACACGGCGGCACTGCGCGCGGCGTGCGCGGTCGCATTTGCGTTCGCGGCACAGCAGGCCGCCGCGCAGCCGCCGGCTGCCGCGGGCAAGATGGTCGTCTACCGTACGCACGCCGGCGACACGCTGTACGACGTCGCCGCGCGCTATCTGCAGGGTCCGGACGACTGGCAACTGCTGCAGCAGATCAACGGCGTGCCGGCTCCGAAGCACCTGCAGCCCGGTATCGCGCTGAAGCTGCCGGTCGCGCGGCTGCGCAAGGAAAAGCTGACCGCGCGCGTCGTCGCGGTGCAGGGCACGGCCGAGCGCGCGTCCGGCGACGCCTACGCGCCGCTCGCGAACGATGCGGCGCTCGGCGAGGGCGACCGCGTGCGCACCGGCGCGAACGGCTTCGTGACGCTCGAACTCGTCGACGGCACGCACATGAGCCTGCCCCCCGACAGCCAGCTCGACCTGAAGACGCTGCGCCGCACCGTGCTGACCGGCACGCTCGATCGCGAGTTCGAACTCACGCGCGGCTCGGTCGACAGCGAAGTCACGCATCTGAAGAAGCGCGACGACCGTTTCCAGATCCGTTCGCCATCGGTCGTGGCTGGCGTGCGCGGCACGCGGTTTCGCGTGAACTACGACGCGGCCGGCAACGCGGCGACGCGCGTCGAAGTGCTCGACGGCACCGTCGGCGTCGCGGGCAAGCGGCAGCCGGCCGACCCGACGCTCGTGCATGCGAACTTCGGCAGCATCGCGACGTCGTCCGGCGCAGTCGGCGCACCCGTCCAGCTGCTGCCCGCACCGGCGCTCGCGCACCCGGACAAGGTGCAGGACGAGCCCGACGTCGCGTTCGACATCGCGCCGCTCACCGATGCGCATGCGTACCGCCTGCAACTCGCGCACGACGCGGGGATGCTCGACCTGTTCCGGGAAACGCATACCGATACGCCGCGTGCGGTGTTCCGCGACGTGCCGAACGGCACGTACTTCGTGCGGGTCGCCGCGATCGACGCCAACGGCCTCGAAGGCTTGCCGCGCACCTATGCGTTCGAGCGGCGCCAGATGGGGCTCGACGCGACCGCGTCACCCGGCGCCGGCGGCTACGAATTCCGCTGGTCGCCGAACGGCTCGGGCAAGGATGCGCACTATCGGTTCGTGCTGTCGCGCTCGAAGGACCTGAGCGCGCCCGTCGTCGATCAGGTCGGCCTGCAGGCGCGCAAGATCACCGTTGCGCATCTGCCGCCCGGCGACTACTACTGGGCGGTGACGGTCGAGGAGTTCGAAGGCGGCAAGTTCTATCAGAAGACGAGTCCGGTCAGCGCGTTCACGTTGTCGCGCTGACCCGCGGCGCATGAAAACCGACTCCGTTTCTCCGCGGCGGCGCCTCGGCCGCCGCTTCCTGATCGAGTGGATCGCGATCGGCTGCCTCGGGATCGCGGTGATCCTCGCGTGCGCGCTCGGCCGGCTGTCGACGAGCGTCGACGGGCTGATCTACGATCGGTTGCTGATGCTGCGCAGCCTGCCGCTGTCGCCCGACATCGTCGTCGTCGACATCGACAACCAGAGCGTGTCCGCACTCGGCCGCTGGCCATGGCCGCGCAGCGTGCATGCGCGGCTGCTCGACGCGCTGGTGCGTGCGCAGCCGGCCGCGGTCGTCTACGACGTGCTGTTTACCGAGCAATCGCCCGAGGATCGCGCGTTTGCGGACGCAATGGCCCATGTGCCGACCTTCCTGCCTGTCCTGCTGAGCCCCGAGCAGGCAGACGGCACGCGCACCGTCGATCCGCCGGTGGCCGAGCTGTCGGCACGTGCGATGGGGCTCGGCCACATCAATCTCGAAGTCGATCCCGACGGCATCGTGCGCAGTGTCGCGCTGTTCGAAAGCGACGGGCGTGTGCGCTGGCCGCAGCTGATGGTGCCCGTCTATCGTGCGATCCAGGCCGGGCGGCTGCATCCGGCCGGCGGTGCGCCCGGCGCGGATGCGCACGACCTGTCGCGCGACGCGACGGGCGAGGGCCGCTACCTGATTCCGTTCAGTCGCAACACGCCCGCGTATCCGACGCTGTCGTTCGACGACGTGCTCGCAGGGCGCGTGAAGCCGGACGCGCTGCGCGGCAAGATCGTCGTCGTCGGCGTGACCGCATCCGGCCTCTACGACCGCTTCGCGACGCCGGTGTCGGGCGATTTCGGCCCGCTCGCCGGCGTGTACATCCATGCGAACGTGTTGGACATGCTGACGACCGGCAGCGCGATCCTGCCCGCGTCGCGCGTCGGGCTCTTCGCCGCGTCGCTGCTGCCGCTCGCCGTGCTGCTGGGCGGCTTCCTGATGCTGTCGCCGTGGCGCGCGCTGCTGCTGACGCTGAGCCTGGCCGCGCTGGCCGTCGTCGCGAGCCTGGCGCTGCTGTTCGGGGCGCGCATATGGCTGTCGCCCGCGCCCGCGATCTTCGGGCTGATCGCCGTGTACCCGATCTGGAACTGGCGCCGCCTGGAAATGACGATGTCGTATCTGCGCCGCGAGCTGCAGCGGCTGGCCGACGAGCCGCACCTGCTGCCCGAGGCGCCGCGCACGCGCAGCGTCGGCGGCGACGCGCTCGAACGGCAGATGGCGCTGATGGCGCAGGCCGCGCAGCGCGTGCAGGACATGAAGCGCTTCGTGTGGGACAGCCTCGACAGCATGCCGGAGCCGATCTTCGTCACCGACCTGGCCGGGACCGTGCTGATCGCGAACCATGCGGCGAAGCGCTACGGGTCGCGGCTCGCGCTGCCGTTGCCGGAAGGGCGGCCGCTGCGCGCCGCGCTCGGCGAGCTGACCTTCATGAAGACCGTCGACGGCAACGTCGAACACGACGTCGCGATCCGCGAACACTGGCCGGCCGCGCTCGACCCGACGCTCGAGGCTGAATACGACGCGATGGCGCGCGGCATCGAGGTGCGCGACCGCGACGGGCTCGACCATCTGTTACGCTACGCGGCATGTACGAATGCGCAGGGCCGCGTGACGGGCTGGATCGCCGGCCTCGTCGACGTGACCGAGCTCCATGCGGCCGAGCGGCAGCGCGAGGAGGCGCTGCACCTGCTGTCGCACGACATGCGCTCGCCGCAGTCGTCGATTCTCGCGCTCGTCGAGATCGAGCGCGAACGCGTCGAAACCGACGCGATGCGCGGGCTGCTTGCGCGGATCGAGCGGTATGCGCACCGTGCGCTGCTGCTTGCCGACGAGTTCGTGCAACTGGCGCGCGCGGAGTCGCAGACGTACCAGCTCGAACCGACGAGCCTCGTCGACGTGCTGATCGACGCGAGCGACGAAGTCTGGCCGCAGGCGCAGGCGAAGCGCATCCGCATCGACACCGACGTCGGCACCGACATGGGCTGGATGCGCGCCGACCGCTCGCTGATCACGCGTGCGTTCGTCAACCTGTTGAACAATGCGGTCAAATACAGTCCGTCCGACACCGTGATCGCGTGTACGCTGACGATCGAGCATGCATCGAAGCGGATGTTCTGTACGATTCGCGATCAGGGGTACGGCATCGCGCCGGAAGATCAGCGGCATCTGTTCGAGCGTTTCAAGCGGTTCCATGCCGGCGAGCGGCCCGAAATCTCGGGTTCCGGGCTCGGCATGGCGTTCGTGAAGACGGTCGTCACGCGCCACGGCGGCAGCGTGACGGTCGACAGCGAAGTGGGTATCGGCACCGCGGTGACGGTGTCGCTGCCCGCGATCGACGAGCCGTCCACCTGACAGGGCCGGGCACGACGGCAGGCATTTGGGGGAAGTCATGAGAAAGGAATGGGCAGCGACCGCGCTGGCGGCGTTGCTGTTGACGGGTTGCGCTGGCGTCACGACCGGCGTGAGCGCGCTCGGGCAGCCGAATGCGTTCGCATCCGGTGCGCACGGCTACGATTTCGTCCGCACGGCCGCTCAGGCCGATGATGCCGAGTACCGGCAGATCGAGACGCTCGTGCGCGACGAGCTCGCGCACCGCGGCTTCGACGCACAACCCGGGAAGGCCGCGCGCTACCGGCTGTCGATCGCCTATGCGACGCAGCCGGCGTCGGTCGCGGCGACGGCCGACCAATGCGGCGCCGCGAGCAGCGCGTGCGTGACCGTCGACGGGCCGGCGCCGTTCGCGCTGCCGTTCGCGGGCAAGGTGTACCGCCACGTGCTGACGTTGCGTTTCGTCGACGCGAGCTCGGGCGCCGACGTCTATCGCGTATCGGCGTCGCTGCGCGATCGCGATGCGGGCACGCAGCAGGCCGCGTCGACGCTCGTGAAGAGCGCGCTTGCGAAGCTGCCGTTCGAGCAGGGCGATGGCTGGCTCGTGAAGACGAAAAAAGACGACGCGGGCGCAATGCCGGGCGTCGTCTCGGTGAAGTCGGCCGCTACGCGCTGACGCGCCGGCCGTGAGGTGAGGGCGGGCCCGCCGGGAAGGCGAGGCCGGCCCGTGCCGCGTTCAGGCGGCCGGTTGCGCGTTGCCGCGCGCGCGCAGGTACGCGTCGAACTCGGTGCCGACTTCCGGGTGGCGCAGTGCGAATTCGACCGTCGCCTTCAGGTAGCCGAGCTTGCTGCCGCAGTCGTAGCGCGTGCCCTGGTACTTGTAGGCCAGCACCTGTTCGTCGGCGAGCAGCGCCTGGATTGCGTCGGTGAGCTGCAGCTCGCCGCCCGCACCCGGCTTCAGCGCGCGCAGGTGTTGGAAGATCCGCGGCTTCAGGATGTAGCGGCCGACCACGCCAAGGTTCGACGGCGCGACTTCCGGCTCAGGCTTCTCGACGATCGCCGACATCTTGACGATCGACTCTTCCCACTCCTTGCCGTCGACGATCCCGTACGACTTCGTCTCCGACGGCGGGATCTCTTCCACGCCGATCACCGAGCTGTGATAGTGGTCGAACACGTCGACCATCTGCTTCATCACGGGCGGGTTGCCGTCGAGCAGGTCGTCGGCGAGGATCACCGCGAACGGGTTGTCGGCCACGAGCTTTTCCGCGCACAGCACCGCATGGCCGAGGCCGAGCGCTTCCGGCTGACGCACGTAGAAGCAGTCGACATGGCTCGGCTTGATGCTGCGCACGAGCTCGAGCAGCTTTTCCTTGCCGCGCGCCTCGAGTTCGGCCTCGACTTCGTACGACTTGTCGAAGTGATCCTCGATCGCGCGCTTGCTGCGCCCGGTCACGAAGATCATCTCGGTGATGCCCGCGGCGATCGCTTCCTCGACCGCGTACTGGATCAGCGGCTTGTCGACGACCGGCAGCATTTCCTTCGGGCTCGCCTTCGTTGCCGGGAGGAACCGCGTGCCGAGACCGGCAACGGGAAATACCGCCTTGGTGACTTTCAACATGATCGAACCTTTATTCCTGTAATCGACTTGTCAGATGGTCTATGTTCACGTTCCGATTATAGTGAACGCAAACGACCTTACGGTTTGTTACGCAGGCAACCGATCGAGCTGGGCGCGCAGTTTTTCCAGCGTGCTCTGGAAATCGGCGACGCGCTTCTGCTCCTGTTCGACCACGGCCGGCGGCGCTTTCGCGACGAATGCCTCGTTGCCGAGCTTCGCATTGCACTTCGCGATCTCGCCCGTGAGGCGCGCGATTTCCTTCGACAGGCGCTCGCGTTCGGCCGCGACGTCGATCTCCACCTTCAGCACCAGCTTGTTCGGGCCCACGATCGCGATCGGCGCGCCGTGCGCTTCCTTGTCGAGGGCCGCTTCGTCCGCGAGGATCTGCACGTCGGACAGGCGCGCGAGGGCCTGAACGTACGGTGCAAACGAGCGCAGGCGCTCGGCGTCGCCGGCTGCGAGCAGCGGCACCTTGGTCGCCGGCGACAGGTTCATCTCGCCGCGCAGGTTGCGGCACGCGTCGACGATCGCCTTCAGGTCGGCCGCCCATTGCTCGGACGCCTCGTCGATCTTCTGCAGGTTCGCGACCGGATACGCCTGCGTCATCAGCGACGCTTCGCCCTCGACCTTGCCTTGCGGATAGCGGCCCGCGAGCGGTGCGACCTTCTGCCAGAGCGCCTCGGTGATGAACGGGATGATCGGGTGCGCGAGGCGCAGCACCGTTTCGAGCACGCGCAGCAGCGTGCGGCGCGTCGCGCGCTGCTGTTCCGGCGTGCCGTTCTGGATCTGCACCTTCGCGAGCTCGAGGTACCAGTCGCAGTACTCGTCCCACACGAACTTGTAGATGCTGGTCGCGATGTTGTCGAAGCGGTAATCGGCGAAGCCCTTGGCGATGTCGGCCTCGGTGCGCTGCAGCAGCGACACGATCCAGCGGTCGGCCGCCGAGAAGTCGAGGTAGCCGCCGGGGCCGCAATCGCCCGCGCCGCACACTTCCGGCTTGTCGCTGCCGCAGTCGTGGCCTTCGCAGTTCATCAGCACGAAGCGCGTCGCGTTCCACAGCTTGTTGCAGAAGTTGCGATAGCCTTCGCAGCGTGCGAGGTCGAAGTTCACGTTGCGGCCGAGCGTCGCCATCGACGCCATCGTGAAGCGCAGCGCGTCGGTGCCGAACGCGGCGATGCCGTCCGGGAATTCCTTGCGCGTCTTCTTCTCGATGGTGGCGGCCTGCTTCGGGTTCATCAGGCCCGTCGTGCGCTTCGCGACCAGCGTTTCGAGATCGATGCCGTCGACGATGTCGATCGGGTCGAGCGTGTTGCCCTTGCTCTTCGACATCTTCTGGCCTTCCGCGTCGCGCACGAGGCCGTGCACGTAGACGGTATGGAACGGCACCTTGCCGGTGAAGTGCGTCGTCATCATCACCATCCGGGCGACCCAGAAGAAGATGATGTCGAAGCCCGTGACGAGCACCGACGACGGCAGGAAGTGCTGCAGTTCAGGCGTTTCGTTCGGCCAGCCGAGCGACGAGAACGGCACGAGCGCCGACGAGAACCACGTGTCGAGCACGTCCTCGTCGCGCTTGAGCGCGCCGGCATAGCCCTTTGCGGCAGCCTGCGCGCGCGCTTCTTCCTCGTTGCGCGCGACGAACACCTCGCCGTTCTCGCCGTACCACGCGGGAATCTGGTGGCCCCACCACAGCTGGCGCGAGATGCACCAGTCCTGGATGTTCTCGAGCCACTGGTAGTAGGTGGTCGTCCAGTTTTCCGGCACGAACTTGATCTGGCCGCTGCGCACGACGTCGAGCGACGTTTCGGTGATCGACTTGCCCGGGTTGAACGTGCCTTCCGGCGCCGGCTTCGTCATCGCGACGAACCATTGGTCGGTCAGCATCGGCTCGATCACGACGCCCGTGCGGTCGCCGCGCGGCACCATCAGCTTGTGCGGCTTCACCGAGTCGAGGAAGCCTTCTGCGTCGAGGTCGGCGACGATGGCTTTGCGCGCGTCGAAGCGGTCGAGGCCGCGATACTGCGCGGGGCCGTTGTCGTTGATCTTCGCGTCGAGCGTCAGGATCTCGATCGGCGCGAGGTTGTGGCGCAGGCCGACCTGGTAGTCGTTGAAGTCGTGCGCAGGCGTGACCTTCACGACGCCCGTGCCGAACTCGCGATCGACGTAGTCGTCGGCGATCACCGGGATCTCGCGACCCGTCAGCGGCAGCGTGACGAGCTTGCCGATCAGGTGCGCATAGCGCTCGTCTTCCGGATGGACCATCAGCGCGACGTCGCCGAGCATCGTCTCGGGGCGGGTGGTCGCGACGGTCAGCGAGCCCGAGCCGTCGACGAGCGGGTAGCGGATGTGCCACAGGTGGCCGTTTTCCTCCTCGCTCGCGACCTCGAGATCCGACACCGCGGTGAGCAGCACCGGATCCCAGTTGACGAGCCGCTTGCCGCGGTAGATCAGGCCCTGTTCGTAGAGCGTGACGAACACGTCGCGCACGGCGGCCGACATCTTGTCGTCCATCGTGAAATATTCGCGCGACCAGTCGGTCGACGCGCCGAGACGGCGCACCTGGCCCGTGATCGTCGAGCCGGACTGCTGCTTCCACTCCCACACGCGCTCGACGAACTTCTCGCGGCCGAGGTCATGGCGCGACACGCCCTGCGCATCGAGCTGGCGCTCGACAACGATCTGGGTCGCGATCCCCGCGTGGTCGGTGCCGGGCACCCACAGCGTGTTCTCGCCGAGCATCCGGTGGTAGCGCGCGAGGCCGTCCATGATCGTCTGGTTGAACGCGTGGCCCATGTGCAGCGTGCCGGTGACGTTCGGCGGCGGCAGCTGGATCGCGAAATCGGGGCGGGTCGGGTCGAATGCCGGGGCGGCATAGCCGCGTTTTTCCCACTCCGGCCCCCATTGGGACTCGATGGTGTGGGGCTCGAAACTCTTCGCAAGCGTGCTGTCGCTCATGGTTGGAAATCTGCCGAAAAATGCGTGAATTGGATGCCGAATCCAACAATTATAAATGGATGCACATCGACCAGCTATCGCCTTGCCCGCGCGGGCCCGTCGCGACGCGCTCGCAGCGCGGCGGCGGCGTGTGATCGAACGGATCGGAAAGGCATCGCGCGACCGACTTATAATGGCGGGTCCGCATTTTTCTCGCACGTCCGCTGCCGCTCCATGCCCGATCTGCTCGCCAATCTGAATCCTGAACAATATGCCGCCGTCACGCTGCCGAACGAACCGGCGCTGATCCTCGCGGGGGCGGGCAGCGGCAAGACCCGCGTGCTGATCACGCGCATCGCGTGGCTGATCCAGCAGGGCTACGCATCGCCGGCCACCGTGCTGGCCGTCACCTTCACGAACAAGGCCGCGCGCGAGATGATGGCGCGGCTGTCGGCGATGATGCCGATCGATACGCGCGGGATGTGGATCGGCACGTTCCACGGCCTGTGCAACCGGATGCTGCGCACGCACTGGCGCGACGCCGGCCTGCCGCAGACCTTCCAGATCCTCGACACGGCCGACCAGCTGTCGGCGATCAAGCGGCTGATGAAGGCGGCGAACGTCGACGACGAGAAATATCCGCCGAAGAACGTCCAGTACTTCATCAACAACGCGAAGGAGCAAGGGCTGCGCCCCGACAAGGTCGACGCGTCCGACAACTTCAACCGCAAGTTCGTCGAGCTGTACCAGGCGTACGACCAGCAGTGCCAGCGCGAGGGCGTCGTCGACTTCCCCGAGCTGCTGCTGCGCTGCTACGAGCTGCTCGCGTACAACGCGCCGCTGCGCGCGCACTACCAGGCGCGCTTCAAGCACATCCTCGTCGACGAGTTCCAGGACACCAACAAGCTGCAGTACGCGTGGCTCAAGATGCTCGCGGGCGGCGAGAACGCGATCTTCGCGGTCGGCGACGACGACCAGTCGATCTACGCGTTCCGCGGCGCGAACGTCGGCAACATGCGCGACTTCGAAGACGAATTCCGCGTGCGCAACCTGATCAAGCTCGAGCAGAACTACCGCTCGCACGGCAACATCCTCGATGCGGCGAACCAGCTGATCTCGAACAACGCGCACCGCCTCGGCAAGAACCTGCGCACCGACGCCGGCCACGGCGAGCCCGTGCGCGTGTACGAGGCGAGCACCGATGCGCAGGAAGCCGGCTGGATCGTCGAGGAGATCCGCTCGCTGATCAACACCGGCATGTCGCGCAGCGAAGTCGCGGTCCTGTATCGCAGCAACGCGCAGTCGCGCGCGATCGAGCACACGCTGATGACGTCGGGCATCCCGTATCGCGTGTACGGCGGCCTGCGCTTCTTCGAGCGCCAGGAAGTGAAGCATGCGCTCGCGTACCTGCGCCTGATCGACAACCCGAACGACGACACCGCGTTCGTGCGCGTCGTGAACTTCCCGACGCGCGGGATCGGCGCGCGCTCGATCGAGCAGCTCGCGGACGCCGCACGCCTGTACGACTGCTCGATGGCCGCCGCGATTCCCTACGTGACCGGCAAGGCCGGCACGAGCCTCGGCGCGTTCGCGACGCTGATCGCGAAGATGCGCGCCGAGACGCAGCAGATGAGCTTGCCGGAGACGGTCGAGTACGTCGTGCGCGCGAGCGGCCTCGCCGATTTCTACCAGGGCGAGCGCGAAGGCCAGGATCGCCTCGAGAACTTGCAGGAACTCGTGAACGCGGCCACCGCGTTCGTCAGCGAGGAAGGCTACGGGCTCGACGCGCCGGCCCGCTCGATTCCGCTGCGCGCGGGTGCGATCGCGGCGCCGGAAATCGGCGTGGACGCGAACGATCCGTCGGTCGACGTGCTCGATCCGGCGCCGCTCGACGACCCCGCGCAGAACCCCGACACGATGACGCCGCTCGCGGGCTTCCTGTCCCACGCATCGCTCGAAGCCGGCGACAACCAGGCGCAGGCCGGCCAGGATGCCGTGCAACTGATGACGGTGCACGCGGCGAAGGGGCTCGAATTCTCGGCCGTGTTCATCACCGGCCTCGAGGAAGGGCTGTTCCCGCACGAGAACAGCGTGCTCGAATCGGACGGCCTCGAGGAAGAGCGCCGGCTGATGTACGTCGCGATCACGCGCGCGAAGGAGCGGCTCTACCTGTCGTTCGCGCAGAGCCGGATGCTGCACGGCCAGACGCGTTACAACGTGCGCTCGCGCTTCTTCGACGAATTGCCTGAGCACGTGCTGAAGTGGCTGACGCCGAAGGTCGAGGCGGGCTCGCGCTGGGGTGGCCGCTCGGACAATGCCGGCTGGGGGCGCGACTGGTTCGCGCGACCGGGCGGCGGCAGTCGCGAGCAGGTCGTCGATGCCGCGGTCTCCGCGCCGCTGCCGGCGTTCGCGAACAAGCAGCGCGCGGCCGATACCGGCTTTCGCGTCGGCCAGCAGGTCTTCCATACCAAGTTCGGCGAAGGTACGGTCACCGCGCTCGAAGGCAACGGCGCCGATGCGAAGGCGCAGGTGAAGTTCAAGCGGCACGGCGAGAAGTGGCTCGCGCTGGCGGTCGCGAAACTGCAAGCGGTGGAATGATGAGCATCGACATGGTTGAAACGGTTTCGACGCGCCCGCTCGGCATTCTCGCCGCGCTGCCCGAGGAACTCGGCGACCTGATCGCCGCGATGCGCGCGGAGGGCGTGATGAAGACGATCACGCTCGGCCGCCGCGATTACCACGTCGGTACCGTGCACGGCGCGGCCTGCGTCGTCACGCTCGCGCGGGTCGGCAAGGTCGCGGCTGCCGCGACGGTCAGCGCACTGATCCATGTGTTCTGCGTGTCCGGCATCGTGTTCACCGGGGTCGCGGGCGGCGTGTCGCGCACGGTACGCGTCGGCGACGTCGTCGTCGCCGATACGCTGCTGCAGCACGACCTCGATGCGTCGCCGCTGTTTCCGCGCTACGAGGTGCCGCTGCTCGGCATCACGCGGTTTGCGACCGACGCGGAACTGACGGCCCGCCTGAAGGCTGCCTGCGCGCTGTTCGTCGCCGAGGAGGGCGCGCAGTTCGCCGAGCGCTTCGGGCTGGCCGGCGCGACGCTGCACGGCGGGCTGATCATCAGCGGCGACCGCTTCGTGTCGAGCGAGCGGGAAGTCGTCGCGTTGCGCGACGCGCTGCCGGACGCGCTCGCGGTCGAGATGGAAGGCGCGGCGATCGCGCAGGTGTGCGCCGAACACGACGTGCCGTTCGCCCTCGTGCGCACGATCTCCGACACGGCCGACGACCACGCGACGCAGTCGTTCTCGCACTTCCTGTCGGCGATCGCGAGCAGCTATTCGTCCGGCATCCTCAAGCGGTTTCTGACGCTGCATGCGACGGAGCGTGGCGCGGCAATCATGTAGGGAGGCGCGCCGTGCTTGGGCGCTGCAATGACGAAGGGTCCATGATGGATTAAGCTCTCACGGCTGCCCGGGAAGTTGGGGCAGTCAGGACGAATGTACTTTCTCGTTGAACCGTCAACGCTCGTCCGTCCTGCATTGCACGGGTTTCGGGGCAGTCGCCGCGTTCAGCGGCAATGGTCGATACGTCAATGATCCGAATTCGACAACCGTTCCCAACGACGGGCCGTTGCCGGCCGGTGTTTATTACATCGTGGATCGCCAGAGCGGTGGACGCATGGGGTGGTTGAACGACTTTCGCTCCGATCTGCTTGCCGGTACTCATCGCGCGGATTGGTTCGCGTTGTATCGCAACGATGGTGTGATCGACGACTGGACGTCGATCAACGGCATCCGGCGCGGCCACTTCCGGTTGCATCCCGTCGGATACTGGGGCATCAGCGAAGGCTGCATCACGCTACCGAACAAAACCCAGTTCGATGCGCTTCGCAAGTTCCTGAAGTCGCAGGCCGTCGGCACGATTCCAGGCACCGGGATGAAGCACTACGGTCGAGTGGTCGTCCAATGAAAGCGCTTCTTCGTCTGCTCGCCGCGGTCGCATTGACGATTCCGGTCTATCTCGGCCTGGCGAATTCTCCTCTGGACGACTGGTTTCAAAGCGGCGCCGGTTGGCGAGCGTTTGAACCGCTGTTCAACGTGTTCGAGACGCTCGGTGTTCACGGCCAGGGTGACATCCTGATCAGTACCATGCTCGGCGTCAGTTTCGTGATCGCGTTGGCGCTGGTCTGGCTGGGCGCTCGAATATTCGACCGTCGCATGCGAGAGTCCCGGCATCGATAGCTGTTTGGCGAAACGCTTCGTAACGTTCTTGAGCCACCGGCCGCGGCACGCATGCCGCGGCCGTTTCATCACGCCTTCTTGCGCCGGCTGCTTTCGAGGTTCGGCAGGAACACCGTCAGCACGCCGATCAGCGGCAGGAACGAGCACACCTTGTAGACGAACGTGATGCTCGTCGCGTCCGCGAGCTGGCCGAGCACGGCGGCGCCCACGCCGCCCAGGCCGAACGCGAAGCCGAAGAACAGGCCCGCGACCATCCCGACCTTGCCGGGCATCAGCTCCGTCGCATAGACGAGGATCGCGGCGAACGCCGACGCCAGCACGACGCCGATGATCACGGAGAGCACGCTCGTCCAGAACAGGTTCGCGTACGGCAGCAGCAGCGTGAACGGCGCGACGCCGAGGATCGACACCCAGATCACGTACTTGCGGCCGATCCGGTCGCCGACCGGCCCGCCGATCAGCGTACCGGCCGCCACGGCCGCGAGGAACACGAACAGGTGGATCTGCGCGGCCTGCACCGACAGGTGGAACTTGTCGATCAGGTAGAACGTGAAATAGCTGTTGATGCTCGCGAGGTAGAAGTACTTCGAGAACACCAGCAGCACCAGCACGCCGATCGCGGCCAGCACGCGGCCCTGCGACAGCGTCGGATGACCGGCCGCCGCCGCCTTCTTCTTCATCGACGGATGCTTCTTGTACCAGTGGCCGATCTGCGTGAGCACGACCATCGCGACGAGCGCGGCCGCCGAGAACCACGCGATGCTGTGCTGGCCATGCGGGATGATCACCAGCGCGGCGAGCAGCGGCCCGAGTGCCGAGCCGGCGTTGCCGCCGACCTGGAACAGCGACTGCGCGAGCCCGTGCCGGCCGCCCGACGCCATCCGCGCGACGCGCGACGATTCCGGATGGAACACCGACGAGCCGCAGCCGACCAGGGCCGCGGCCACCAGCAGCGTCGGGAAGTTCTGCGCGGCCGACATCAGCAGCAGCCCCGCGAGCGTGAAGCCCATCCCGACCGGCAGTGAATACGGTTTCGGCCGCTTGTCCGTGTACAGGCCGACGAGCGGCTGCAGTAGCGACGCGGTGATCTGGTAGGTCAGTGTGATCAGGCCGATCTGCGCGAACGACAGCGCGAACTGGCTCTTGAGCATCGGATAGATCGCGAGGATCAACGACTGGATCATGTCGTTGAGCATGTGCGAGAAGCTGATCGCGCCGAGCACCGGATAGACGGTGCGCGCGGCGGGTGGCGCAGACGGCTGGACGGCGGCGGTGCCGGCGCCCGTATCGAGGCTGGTTTCCATGTGAGCTGAGCGAGTTGAGGTGGCGGGACGCGCTTTGATGGGGATCGGCGCGTTCGAATCGTTGTTGCGTCAAAGAAGTGTAATGTGGCGTATCGAGAATGTCAGGCCAAGTTTTGTCGCGATTCAGACATTGATGTGACGATTCGGTCATTCCCCCTTTTTTTGGCCGGGTATAACGCAGGCGGCGCGTCCGCCTGTCGACGGGGCCGCGTGGGGCCGGCTCGGTGTTAGTCCCGACTCAAGGTCGGCCGATGGCGGCCGTAGAACGACGCAACGACAACAGAGGCGCGCCGCGCCCGGCACCGGCCACGAGCCGGGCGGGCACAGGACGCGCGGCCTGGCCAGCCATCGCGGGGACCGCCGGAACCGACCTTTCCGGCGGCGTGATCAATACGGGGATATATCGATGAAAGCAGCACCATTGCATCCGCAGCCGGGCGCGGCCACCAGCGCATCCGGCGCAGCCGCCGGACTCGCCGCACGACGTCCGCGCGCAGCCCGGCGCGAACGCCGGCCGTGGACCGTGAAAGCGACGTTGCGCGCAGCGTTCGCGATCCTGCTGGCCGGCACGCTTGCGATCGGCGTGTTTTCGCTGTGGCAGATCAGCAGGCTGAACGCGTCGATCGCGTCAGTCTACGAGCAGGGGCACGTCGCGAGCCGCGCGGCGGAGGAGGTGCGCGCCGAGGTGCTGCGCGCGAGCCGCGCGCAGAAGATGCTGCTGACCGCAACCACCGCGAAGGAGCGTGACGACCTGGGCGCCGAGGTCGGCGCGGGGCTCGCGTCGATCGGCCAGGCACTCGCGACGCTGCAGCGTTACGCGGATCCGGCCGATGCGGATGATTCCGCGCGACTGCGCGCGTTCTCGATGGCGGTCGGCACGTGGAGCGGCCATCTGCGCGATTTCGTCGCGCTCGTGCGTGCGCAGCCGCTCGACCTGTCGCAGATGAACTGGCAGGTCGGCACGCAGGACGTGTCGCTGCTGGTCGAGACCGGCAAGCTCGAGAAGCTCGTCGCGATGCTCGTGAAGACGCGTGGCGCGAAGTCGAAGGCGACGCTCGATGCGTCCGCAACGATCTTCTCGTCGTCGTTCGCGATGATCGCGGCGATGACGGCCGCGCTGATCGTGCTGGCGGTCATGATCGCCGAACGGGTCGTGCGCCGCCTCGCGGCACAGCTCGGCGGCGAGCCGGCGGAGGCGAAGGCGATTGCCGCCGACATCGCGCGCGGCGACCTCACGCGGCCGATTCCACTCGGCCGGCACGACCGCGACAGCATGGTGCGTGCGCTGTCCGACATGCAGACCGGGCTCGCGGCGACCGTCGGCGAGATCGCCGTCAGTGCGGAGGCGATCGCGGCCGCGTCCGGCGAGATTTCGACCGGCAACCTCGACCTGTCGCGGCGCACCGAGCAGCAGGCCGTCGCGCTCGAGCGCACCGCGGCCAGCATGGAGCAACTCACGTCGACCGTGCGGCAGAACGCCGAAAACGCGCGGCAGGCGAGCGCGCTCGCGGCCAATGCATCGGCCGTCGCGGAGGCGGGTGGCAAAGTCGTCGGGCGCGTGGTCGCGACGATGAGCGAGATCGACGACAGCGCGAAGAACATTCGCGACATCATCGGCACGATCGAGGGAATCGCGTTCCAGACCAACATTCTCGCGTTGAACGCGGCGGTCGAAGCGGCGCGCGCCGGCGAGCAGGGGCGCGGTTTTTCGGTGGTCGCGGGCGAGGTGCGGCTGCTCGCGCAGCGCGCGGCAACCGCGGCGAAGGAGATCCGTGCGCTGATCGGCGCATCGGTCGAACGCGTCGCGAACGGCGCGGCGCTCGCGCACGATGCGGGTCGCACGATGGACGACGTGGTGCGGGCGGTCAAGCGCGTGACCGACATCATCGCCGAGATTTCCGCGGCATCGGACGAGCAGAGCGCCGGGATCGACGAGATCGGCCGCGCCGTCACGCAGATGGATGCAGGCACCCAGCAGAACGCGGCGCTCGTCGAACAGGCGGCCGCCGCAGCGAATGCGCTCGACGAGCAGGCGCAGGCGCTCAAGGCGCTGGTCGGACGCTTTCGCGTCGCGGCGTAAGCGCCCGGCCGCTGGCGGTTACGACTTCTTCTGCTTGTCCGGGTCGATGATGACCGTGCAGGTCGTGCCCGCCGACAGCACCACGTCGGCCGGCACTTCATCGATCTTGATGCGCACCGGCACGCGCTGTGCGAGGCGCACCCAGTTGAAGGTCGGGTTCACGTCCGCGACGAGGTCGCGGCTTTGCGGATTGTCGCGATCGTAGATGCCGCGCGAGATGCTCTCGACGTGGCCCTTCATCACGCCGCCGCTCATCAGCCGCATCTCGGCCGGTGCGCCGATCTTCACGCGCGGCAGCTTGGTTTCCTCGAAGTAGCCGTAGACCCAGAACGAATGGCTGTCGACGATCGCGAGCTTCGCCTGGCCGGCCACCGCGTAGTTGCCCTTGAACGTCTGCAGGTTCGTGATGTAGCCGTCCACCGGCGCGACCACGCGTGTGCGTTCGAGATTGAGCTTGGCGGCGTCGAGCGCGGCGATCGCCTGCTGGTACTGCGCGTCGGCGCTCGACGCGCTGTGCGCCGCGTTCTCGCGGTTTTCCTTCGACACGACGAGCGCGTCGAGGTCGGCGCGACGGGCCGCGTCGTCGCGGCGCATCTGCAGTTCCGCGCGGCGGGCGGCGACGGCCGCCTGTGCCTGCTCGACCGCAATCTGGTAGTGCGACGGGTCGATCTGCATGATCAGGTCGCCCTTTTTCACGAGCTGGTTGTCATGCACGGGCAGCTCGACGATCGCACCCGACACGTCCGGCGCGACGTTGACGATCTCGGCCCGCACGCGCCCGTCGCGCGTCCACGGATCGTCCATGTAGTGCACCCACAGCGAGCGCCCGATCAGGATCGCGACGAGGAGGATGACGGCGGTCGCGACGAAGCCGAAGAGTTTTCTGAGAATCATGATGGTTCGGAATCAACGGTAAACGGCAAGACTCAGTCCGCCGCAAATGCAGACGAGAAGGCACGCGCGGAACAGCGACGGGTGCCAGACGAGACGGTAGAGGCCCGTATAGGCGAGCAGGCGGTCGACGGCCCAGGTCGCCAGCGCGCCCAGGACGAACATCAGGACCACCGTGGGCATGTAGGCATCGAGAATGGCGATTTCACGCGGCATCATGACGAGGCTCCTTGTTGGGGACGCACGGGGCGGTTGCGGTTGAGCGGCTCGAGCGGCGATTCCGGATCGAGCAGCGCCGTGCGTACGAAATGCAGATGGCTCAGGATGCGCTGCATCCGGTGGCGCTCCTCACGCGACGGCGTGAACGCCTCGAGCGTCTGCCGGGTCGCGTCGATCGCGGCGTTGACCGCGGCGAGCGTTGCGTCGAAGCGCTCCGCGTTCGGCTTGCTGCTGAACAGCGCGGACAGCGCGGTGCGCATCGTCTCGATCGTGCGTCGCCACGGCGTCGTCGGCGCATAGCGCGGGTCGGACGGCAGCGTCGCCAGCTCGGCGCGCAGGTCGAGCGCCGCGTTGCCCGTTTCCAGCACCGCGAACATCCAGCGCAGCGCGTCGCGCTGCACGTCGGGCTGGTCGGTCGACAGCGTATGCGCCTGGTACATCAGGTCGCGCGCGCCGCTCTCGAAGCGCGTGCGCAGCCCGGCCAGCCGTGCGTGGCATGCCGCGACCACCTGGTGGCGCAGGTCGGCGAACAGCCGCTTCTTCAGCCACGGCGCGGTCGGCGGGAACAGCACCGCGAACGCGATCGCCGAGACCAGCATCGACAGCACCAGCGCGAGCGCATCGTTCATGAAGCTCGTCGGGTCGTAGTGCGTGACGCTGTCCGGGCCGGCGAGGAAACAGAAGAAGATCAGGTAGCCCATCCCGTAGCCCGCGAGCTTCGGCTTCAACGTCATGTAGATGCCGATCGAGAGCAGCGGCGCGAGGGCCACGCACAGCAGCGGGAAGCCGTCGATGTGCGGGTAGATGCCGAACATCAGCAGGAAACCGGTGCAGACGGCCAGCGCGGTCCCCATGCCCATCTGCGCGGACATCGCGGTCGGGCGCGGCGTCGACGACGCGAGCGCGCAGGTGGCCGCCGCCGTCAGCGTCATCGTCACGCCGCTCGGCCACGCGGTCGCGATCCAGAACCAGCCGAGCACGAGGATCACGGTCGCGGTGCGAATCGCCGCGATCACCATCGCCGTCGCGTTGGTGCGCGGCTCGTAGCGCTCGATCCAGCGTTCGCGCTCGTGCGTCGCGGTCGACAGCGACGCGTAGCGCGGGTCGCGCGGATGCGGCGCGGCAGCGCGTCGCGCCATGCAAGCAGCTGTTCGGCCGCGCGCGCCGCGTCGGCCGCCGTGCGCACGGGTTCGCCATTGCGGGTCAGGAGCGGCGCGATCTCGCGGAAGTACGGCTCGATCGCATCGATCGCGGCCTGTGCGCCGGCCGCACGCAGCCGGTTCATCAGCTGGTGCAGCGCGTGGAAGCGGCTCGACACGCTCATGAATTCGCTGTTCAGCCGCGCGAGGCGGCCGCTGCGCATCCGCGTGTCCGGATCCTCGAACACGGCCATGCTGCGCGCGGCTTCGAAACCGACCACGTCGGCGACGAAGCGCGTATGGATCGTCTCGATGTGCGCGCGGTCGAGCTTGCCCGACAGGGCTGCCGCGACGTAGTCGACGAAGCTGCCGAAGCGCGTGCGCACTGTCGTGCGCATCTGCTCGCCCGTGTACTGCGGAAACACGAGCGCGCTGACGACGCCGGCCGACACGATCCCGATGATGACCTCGGACACGCGCGTCATCGCGCTCATGAACGCGCCGTCCGGATGCTGCGACGCGGGCAGGCCGATCAGCGCGGTCGTATAGCCGGCGAGCAGGAAGCCGTAGCTGCGGAAGTTGCGGTTGCGCGCGGCGCCGGCCGTGCACAGTGCGATCCACAGCGCGACCGCGAGCAGGAACAGCTGCGGCTGCTGCGGGAACAGCCCGACGAACGTGAGCGTCGCGATCAGCCCGAAGATCGTGCCGGCGACCCGGTAGAAGCTCTTCGCGAGCACGGCGCCGCTTTGCGGCTGCATCACGATGAACACCGTGGTCATTGCCGTCTTCGGCGCCGGCAGGTCGAGCCGCATCGATACGCCGGTCGCGATGAATGCGGCGAGCAGGGCCTTGAACAGATAGAGCCACGCGGCGCCGTCGCTGCGGGCCCAGTCGCCGAACGCGGCGTACCAGGCCGCGAGCGGGCCGCCGGCGTGCGTGGAAGCGGGGGAGGAGGCTGGCATGACGGTCGCTCCGCGTTACCGTGCGGCCGGCGCGGCGGTCGCACCGGCCGTCGCGACCTGCGCGGGCCGGGCGACGGCCGCGACGGGTTTCGCACCCGATGCGGCGGTCGGCGCGGCGGCACCCGCGGCGGATTCGTCGTGCGACGGATGGCCGCCCCGTCCGTCCTCGCCCGTTTCGACGCCGCCGCCGAGCGCGGCCATCAGCTGCGCGTGCGCGGCGAGGCGTTCCGCGTCGATGCGGGCCGCCGTCTCCTGGGCGCGCAGCAGCTGCTGTTGTGCGACCAGCACATTCACGTAATCGGTCAGCCCGCGGCGGAAGCCTTCGCGCGACAGCTGGTAACTGCGGTCGTTGGCGGCCACCGAGCGCGCGGCGTCCTTCTTCTGCGTATCGAGCGAGCGGATCCGCACGACCTGGTCGGCGATGTCCTTCAGCGCACTGACGACCGTCTGGTTGTAGCGCTCGACCGCCTGGTCGTAGCCGGCGTCGGCCGCACCGAGTTGCGCGCGCAGGCGGCCGCCTTCGAAGATCGGCAGCGACAGCGCGGGGCCGGCCGTCCAGCCGCCGTTCATCGCGCGCAGGAAGTCGGTGAACGGCGCGGTCACGCCGAAGCCGCCGACCGTCGCGAGCAGGTCGATGTTCGGGTAGAACGCGGCTTTCGCGACATCGATGCCGCGGGCCTGCGCATCGACCATCCAGCGGGCCGCGACGACGTCCGGGCGGCGGCCGAGCAGGTCGGCCGGCAGCGCGGACGGCAGGCCGGCCGGCGCGTCGAGCGACAGGCTCGGCCGCTTGATCGTGTCGCCGGCGCCCGGGCCCTTGCCCGCGAGCGCGGCGAGCTGGTGGCGCGCGAGCTGGATGGCTTCTTCGTAGCTGTCGATCTGGCGCTCGTAGTCGGGCAGCGTCGATTCGGCCTGGCTGACTTCGAGCTGTGTGCCGAGCCCGGCCTGCAGGCGCTTGTGCGCGAGATCGGCCAGTGAGCGCTGGCGTTCGAACGTTTCGTGCGCGAGGTCGAGCAGCGCGTAGTTCATCGACATGCCGACATACGCGCGCACGACGTTGACCTCGAGCTCGAGCTTCGCCGCCCGGGCGTCGGCCGCGGTCGCATGCGCGGTGTCGAGCGCACGCTCGGTCGCGTTCTTGTCCTTGCCCCACAAATCGAGGTGGTACGACAGGCCGAGGGTGCCGGTGTTGTTCCAGGTATCGGCGTTCGCGAGCGGGCCCGGACCGTAGAACACGTTGTCGGGCCAGTGCTGGCGCATCAGCGACAGGTTGCCGTTGATCTGCGGCAATTCCGCCGAACGGGCCACGCGCGCCATCGCCTGCGCTTCGCGCACGCGGGCCTCGGCTGCCGCGAGGGTCGGGTTGCCGGCCTGGGCGTTGGCGATCCATGCGTCGAGCTGCGGATCGCGGTATGCGCGCCACCAGTCGGACGCGGGCCAGCCGGCATCGCGGTCGGCCGCGCGAATGGCAGCGCCCGCGTCGAGCGCGTTCGCTTCGATGCGGGCGGACTGCGGCTTGTTGTCGCCCATGCTCGCGCATCCGGCCATTATTAATGAGACTGCAAGAACCGCCAGTGCCAGCGTCCCTTTTGTTGCCGGAGACCGCACGATTTTCTCCCTTTCGGATATAGATGAGTCGGATGCGATTATATTTTTCAGTGATTCCTGAATAAATGGACAACGGTGCAAGTCATTTTTACGAATCCTGAGATAATATTTGTTCGCCCCTGTGCAACAATCCATCCGGATTCAAACGGGTAATGGGATGGATACGTTACAAAACATGCGGGTATTCGTCCGTGTGGTCGACGCGGGGAGCTTTACCGCGGCCGCCCAGCAGATGAATTCGACGACCGCCTATGCGTCGCGCGCCGTGTCGGACCTCGAGTCGCACCTGCGCACGCGCCTCCTGAACCGGACGACACGCCGGATCGCGCTGACCGAAGCGGGCGAGCGCTACCTGCAGCGCTGCGAGCAGATCCTCGCGTACGTCGACCAGGCCGAAGCCGAAGCGGGCGATGCGCACGCGCGCCCGTCGGGCAAGCTGAAGGTCCACTGCTTCACGAGCCTCGGGCAGCACTACCTGGTGCCGGCCATCGCGCGCTATCGGCAGCGCTATCCGGACGTACACGTCGAGCTGACGCTCGCGCAGCGGATGCCCGACCTGCTCGACGAGGGGTACGACGTCGCGATCGTCGTTGGCCGCGACCTGCCCGATTCGGGGCTCGTGTCGCAGCGGCTTGGCGAGAGCTACAGCGTTGTGTGCGCGTCGCCGGGCTATGTCGACGCGCACGGCGTGCCGCAGACGCCCGCGGATCTCGAGCAGCACGTCTGTCTCGGGATGGTCGCGCCGGGTTTTCACTTCGACGAGTGGTCGCTGTCGGGGCCGCGTGGCGACGAGGTGATTCCGATCACGGCGCCGCCGTTCCGCGTGAACGTCGCCGAGGCGCTCGCGGTGGCCGTGCGGGAAGGGATGGGGATCGGCGGCTTGCCGCTCTATTCGGCGATCGGCGGGCTGCGCAGCGGACACATCGTGCGCGTGATGCACGAATACCGGTCGCACGTGATGAACATCTATGCGCTGTATCCATCGCGCCAGTACCTCGACGCGAAAATTCGCACCTGGGTCGATTTCCTGCGCGACGAGTTGCCGGCCACGCTCGCAGCCGACGAAGCCGCGCTCGCGCAGTTCACGGCTGCGACATGACGGCGCGGCCGCGCGCAATCTGACGAGATTTGTCGTTCACGCAACATTTTTTTACCAACGGACGGCAGACAGTTTGATACTGTTGAAACATAGAGAAGATTTGGATCTGCCCACACCCGGAGTCGTAATGGATACGCAACTGATGATCGGCCTTGGAATTCTGCTTGGCGCGGCCGCTGCCGCCGCGGCGACGCGCGATCTGCTGCGCGCGATGAAGGCGCGGATGAAGCCGGTGCCGGTGCGGGTGCGCGCGCCGTCGAACGGATCGCGCCGTACCGATCGCTGATCGGACAGCTGTTCAGAACGGGGAGGGCCGCATCGCGCGGCCCGATGGCTTGCTGGCTCGGCGTTCAGCCGAGCTCGACCACTCTGTCCCACGCAAACGCGGGATTTTCCAGCTCACCGGTGCGCCGGTGGATATAGCCGCGCGGGTTGCACACCACGTGCGTGCCGCTGTCGGTCACGTAGTCGAATGAAGTATGCGTATGGCCGTGGATCCACAGGTCCACGGGCGGCCGCACGAGTTCCGCCATGTCCGTGACGAATCCCGCAGACGCCAGGTCTTCCGCATAACGCTCCGCCAGCGAGCGCAGGTGCGGCGCATGATGGGTGACGACGATCGTGCGGCCTGCGAACGGCGTCGCGAGCCGCGCCTCCAGCCACGCGCGGCTTTGCCGGTGCAGCGCGATCGCGTCGGCCGGCGTGAAATCCCGCTCCGGCGTCTGCGCGGCATGCAGTGCCGCGTCGTGCGGCCACGTCACCTGGATCAATCCCTTGAAATCGAGCATCACGCGCATGCCGGCCTCGATCGCGTGCGCGACGCTCGCATCGTCCGACCCGAACAGCGAGAAATCGCTCCACAGTGTCGTGCCCAGCACGCGAAAGCGCTGTGCCGGATCGACGTACACGCCGTTGTTCAGGTAATGCACGTTGTCGATCGCATGCGCGGCGTCGCGCATCGCGGTTTCGAGCGCGCCGAATTCCCCGTCGTAGTACTCGTGGTTGCCCGGCACGTAGACCACCGGCACGCCCGGATCGAACGTCTCGGCAGCCCAGCGCAGGCCTTCCGCGTGATTGTGGATGTCACCGGCCAGCACGACGAGATCCGCGTCGGCATGCGCGATCGTGTCGGGCTGGTTGCTTTCGAGATGCAGGTCGGACAGGACGCGAACTCTCATGGACATCGCTCCGGGGTGGGGGCTTCAGCGCAGGACCTTGCCGGGATTCATCAGCCCGCGCGGGTCGAGCGCGGTTTTCAGCGTGCGCATGAGCGCCGTTTCGACGGGCGACTTGTAGCGCTGCGCGTCGTCGATCTTCAACTGGCCGATCCCGTGTTCCGCGCTGATCGTGCCGTGGTGGCGGTGCACGTTGTCGTAGACGATGCGGTTGATCGGCTTCTGGAATGCCGCGAGGAACGCCTTCGGATCGCCGCCTTCGGGCGTCTGCACGTTGTAGTGCAGGTTGCCGTCGCCGAGATGGCCGAACGTGACCATCCGCGCACCCGGCGCGGCCTGCTGGATCGCCGCGTCGGTTTCGTCGATGAAGCGCGCGATCGACGAGATCGGCACCGCGATGTCGTGCTTGATGTTGAGTCCCTCGTCGGCCTGCGCGAGCGGAATGTGTTCGCGCAGGTCCCAGAACGCGCGCGATTGCGCGAGATTTTCCGCGACCACCGCGTCGACCACGAGCCCGGCCTCGAACGCCTCTTCCATCAGCTTCTCGAACAGCGCGCGCGCATGCGTTTCGCTCTCGTTGTCCGACAGCTCGAGCAGCACCGTCTGTGCATGCGTGCGGTCGAACGGGTAGCGCAGCTGCGGATAGTGCTTGCCGACGAGCTGCATGCAGAAGTCCGACATCAGCTCGAAGCCGGTCAGCAGCGGGCCGGCCGCGCGCTGCGCGAGCGCGAGGAAGTCGAGCGCCGCGTGCGGCGACTCGAGCGCGGCCAGCGCGGTGACCTGCGCGGCCGGCAGCGGGTGCAGCTTCATCACGGCGGCCGTGATGATCCCGAGCGTGCCCTCCGCGCCGATGAACAGGTCGCGCAGGTCGTAGCCGGTATTGTCCTTGCGCAGCCCGCGCAGGCCGTCCCAGATCTCGCCCTGCGGCGTCACGACCTCGAGCCCGAGGCACAGCTCGCGTGCGTTGCCGTAGCGCAGCACCGCGGTGCCGCCGGCGTTGGTCGACAGGTTGCCGCCGATCGTGCAGCTGCCTTCGGCGGCGAGGCTCAGCGCGAACAGCCGGCCGCCTTCGCGGGCGCGCGCCTGCACGTCGGCGAGGATCACGCCGGCTTCGACCGTGATCGTGTTGTTGTGCGGATCGAGCGCGCGCACGCGGTTCAGGCGCGCGAGGCTCAGCACGGCCTGGGCACCGCTCGCGTCGGGCGTCGCGCCGCCGGCCAGGCCCGTGTTGCCGCCCTGCGGCACGAGCGAGACGCCATGCGTGTTCGCAAGTCGCACGAGCGCGGCGACTTCCGCCGTATCGGCCGGTTTCAGCACCGCGCACGCGTTGCCCTTGTAGCGGCGGCGCCAGTCGGTCAGGAACGGTTCGGTGTCGTGCGGATCGGTCAGCACGCAGGCTGCGCCGATCGCGTCGCGGCAGGCGGATACGAAGGCGTCGGGAGAAATCATCACGTTCGGTCGCGTAAGGGTCAGGACGCAGCGCGCTGCTTCTTCGCCGCGCGCTTGAACGGCGCGACGTAGGCAAGCGCGGCCACGAAGAAGCCGACGGCGAGCGCGGTCTCGCACCAGCCGAGCGTCGCGGACAGCCCGCGGTCGGACATGCCGCGCACGATGCCTTCGGCGAAATAGACGAGGATCAGCATGCTCGCCCACTGCACCGTATAGATGTTACGCCGCCAGACGCCGGGCAGCGCGAGCGCCAGCGGCACGGCCTTGAGCATCAGCGCCGAGCCGCCCGGGCGCAGCGGCGCGAGCCACAGCTCCCATGCGAGCGACAGCGCGATCAGCGCGACCAGGCACGCGGCGGCGGCCCGCGCGTAGTGCGGCCGGGCGGCGACGGTGGGGCGGGCGGGCGCGTTCATGCGGCCCCGGTAGCGTGGGCGGCGGACAGCGCCGCCGCCGCGCGGGCGAGCCGCACGCCGAGCGCGGCCGCGAGCGCCTTTTCGTCAGCCGACAGCCCTGCGGGCGCGCTGCGGTCGTGCGGCGACACGTGTGATGCGCCGTAAGGCGTGCCGCCGGTGCGCGTCGTGCTGAGCGCGGATTCCGTATACGGGATCCCGACGATCATCATCCCGTGATGCAGCAGCGGCAGCATCATCGACAGCAGCGTTGATTCCTGGCCGCCGTGCAGGCTGCCGGTCGACGTGAACACGCTCGCCGGCTTGCCGGTCAGCGCGCCGGACAGCCATTGCGGGGTCGTGCCGTCGAGGAAATACTTGAGCGAGGCGGCCATGTTGCCGAAACGGGTCGGCGAGCCGAGCGCGAGGCCGGTGCATTCCTCGAGATCGCGCAGCTCCGCATACGGCGGGCCGTCGGCGGGGATGTCGGGGGCGGTGGCTTCGCAGACTGTAGAGACGGGCGGCACGGTGCGGATGCGCGCCTGCATGCCGGGCACGCTGTCGATGCCGTTCGCGATCGCGAGCGCGAGATCGCGCGTGGCGCCGTGACGGCTGTAATAGAGGACGAGGATGTCTTTCATGGGCGACGGGGCCGCGTGCGGCCGCGCGCATGCCCGGTGCAGTCGGCCCCTGCTGGATCGAGCGGCTATTATAGGGGCTGAAGTCGTCGCGCAGCGCGGCGGCGGCGCGCCGTCGGGCGCGCGGCATCGAGAAGGAGAAACCGTTTGCCGAAGTTGAGCGTCGATCTCGACACCATCAAGCGCCTCGCGCAGTTCGCGGCCCGGCGCAGCGCCGAGGATCGCATCCCGCAAGTGGCGGGCAGCCTCACGTTCACGACGATGCTGGCACTCGTGCCGCTCGTGACGGTCGCGTTCGCGCTGTTCACCGCGTTCCCGATGTTCGCGTCGTTCCAGATCTCGCTGCAGGGCTTCCTCGCGGATCACCTGATGCCCGCGCAGTTCAACGTCCAGATCTTCAAGTACCTGAACCAGTTCGCGTCGAAGGCCAAGGGGCTGACGACGGCCGGCCTGATCGTGCTGGTCGTCACGTCGGTGATGACGATGATGACGATCGAATCCGCATTCAACCTGATCTGGCGGGTGCGCAAGCCGCGGCCGTTCGCGCAGCGCGTGCTCGCGTACTGGGCGCTGATCACGCTCGGTCCGCTGCTGTTCGGCGTGAGCCTGTCGATCTCGTCGTACCTGTTTACGCAATCGCTGGCGTTCACCGGCGCCGCGCCGTCGACGTCGATCGTCGAGTGGCTGCTCGCGCTCGCGTCGCTGCCGCTGACCGTGCTCGCGTTCACGCTGCTGTACGTGTACCTGCCGAACTGCACGGTCGCGTGGCGCGACGCGGTGATCGGCGGGCTGTTCGCCGCCATCGCGTTCGAGCTCGCGAAGCGCGGCTTCGGCTATTACGTGCGGCGCATTCCGACCTATACGGCCGTCTACGGCGCGTTCGCGGCGCTGCCGGTGTTCCTGCTGTGGGTGTACCTGAGCTGGTTCGTCGCGCTGCTCGGCGCGATGGTGGCGTCCGCGCTGCCCGCGATCCGCGTCGGCCAGTTCCATCGCATCCACTATCCGGGCAGCGATCTGCTCGACGCGCTCGAATTGCTCGCGCGGCTGGCCGAGGCGCGCGCAGTCGGCAAGGCGGGCTATACGGCAATCCGGCTCGCGACCATGCTGCGCTGCGACATGGAAACCGCGCAGCGGCTGCTGCTGACGATGGAGGAACGGGAATGGATCGCGCGGCTGGATGGCGGCGAACTCGCGCCGAGCTACATCCTGCTGGCGAACCCGGAGCAACTGACGCTGGCGCAACTGTTCGACGTGCTGGTGATCGACCGCACGGAACTGACCTACCAGTTGCAGCGGCGCCGCAGCCACGTCGAAGGCGCGGCATTGCTCGAGGTACTGTCGAACGACCGGTTCGATGTATCGCTCGCGTCGCTGATCGCCGCGCACCGGCTGGCGGGGGCGCAGCCGGCGGCGACCGAGCCCGGGCCGGTGCCCGATGGGGCGCCCGACCCGCACGCGCGGCCGCCGAAAACGGCGTGACGCGGTGCCGGGCGGGTGTTAGAGCGGAATCTTGCCGGTGCAGATGTCCTTGAACATCACCCAATCGCCCATCAGGCTGTAGATCGGGTGCCGGAACGTGGCGGGGTGGTTCTTCTCGAAGAAGAAGTGTCCGACCCACGCGAATCCGTAGCCGCACACGACCGCTGCCGGCAGCCACAGCCAGTAGCCCGTCGCGATCGCCATCGCGACGCAGCCGATCACGCCGAGCGAGCCGATGAAATGCAGCCGCCGCGACATCAGGTTCTGGTGTTCGTTCAGGTAGTACGGATAGAAATCAGCGAAGCTGGCGAATTGCTCCGAATGCGTATGCGCCATGGCCGTCTCCTCGGGCCGCCGTCCATGCAGTCATTGTGCGGCGGGCGGCCCGTGTCCGCAAGCGGGGGCGGCCGCGCCGCGCGGGGCCTGCGCTTTCCTTTTGGCAGGCTTTCCGATAGGATCGAAAGAGATTTTGCATTCAAGCACGAGGGGACTACGATGCGCGTCAGCGATATTCTGAAAGTGAAGGGCAACACGCTGTTTACGGTGACGCCCGATAAGCCGCTGCGCGAAGCGGTCGATACGATGGCCGAACACGATATCGGTTCGCTCGTCGTGATGGAGTACGGCGATCTCGTCGGGATGCTGACGTTTCGCGAGATCATCCTGCGCCTGCATGTCAACGGCGGCGCGATCGGCGACGTGCAGGTGCGCAAGGTGATGGACGAGCCGCTCACGTGCACGCCGGAAACCGACGTCAACGAAGTGCGTCGGATGATGCTCGAGCGCCATGCGCGCTACATGCCGGTGCTCGACAAGAAGGTGCTGATGGGCGTCATCTCGTTCTACGACGTCGCGAAGACGGTCGTCGAGGCGCAGAGCTTCGAGAACCGGATGCTGAAGGCGTACATCCGCGACTGGCCGGAATCCGAATCGGAAGCCGAAGCGCACAAGTCGTGAAACACGTCGCGCCCGGTGCCATGACGCGCGGGCGCTGCCATTCGGCGCACGGCGGCGCAGGTTCAGCCTGCGCCGCCGTTTTTTCGACAACAACACAAGGCCCGCGCAGCTTCGCCCAGACGATGCGCGCGTATTCCGCATGAGCGATCACACGCAAGTCTCTTCCGCGTCGCGCGGCGAACGACGCGCCCACGCGTCGCAGTTCGAGCTGTTGCGTCAGCGTCGTTTCGCGCCGTTCTTCACGACCCAGTTCCTGGGTGCGCTGAACGACAACGTGTTCAAGATCGGTTTCACGTCGCTCGTCACCTATCACACCGCGCGCTTCTCCGGCGTCGATGCGAAGACGGCCGCGTTCCTGATTTCCGCGATCTTCATCTTGCCGTTCGTGCTGTTCTCGGCCACGTCCGGCCAGATCGCCGACAAATATGACAAGGCGACGCTCACGCGCTTCGTGAAGACCTTCGAGATCGCGCTGATGCTGGTCGGCGCGGCCGGTTTCGTCACGCACAGCGCGACGCTGCTGTATTTGTGCACGTTCATGATGGGGATGCATTCGACGCTGTTTGGCCCCGTCAAGTATTCGTACCTGCCGCAGCACCTCGGCGACCATGAGCTGGTGGGCGGCAACGGCCTCGTCGAGATGGGCACGTTCATCGCGATCCTGATCGGGACGATCATCGGCGGCGCGGCCGCGGGCATCGAAGGCAGCGGCGAGCGCGTGCTCGCCGTCAGCGTCGTCGTCATCGCGCTCGCGGGGCGGCTCGTCGCGCAGCGTGTGCCGCCAACGCCGGCGCCGCAGCCCGATCTCGTGATCAACTGGAACCCGTTCAGCGAGACGTGGCGCAACCTCGGGCTCGCGCGGCAGAACCGCACCGTGTTCCTGAGCCTGCTCGGCATCTCGTGGCTGTGGTTCGTCGGCGCGACGTTCCTCACGTCGTTTTTCAATTTCGCGAAGGACGTGCTGTCCGCGAGCCCCGACGTCGTCACGGTCCTGCTCGCGACGTTCTCGGTCGGCATCGGCCTCGGCTCGCTGCTGTGCGAGCGGCTGTCGCAGCGGCGCGTCGAGATCGGCCTCGTGCCGCTCGGCTCGATCGGCATCAGCGTGTTCGCGATCGAGCTGTATTTCGCGAGCCGCTCGCTGCCGTCGCCCGGACATCTGCTGTCGGTCGGCGAGTTCCTGGCCGGCGCGCGCCACTGGCGCATCCTGGCCGACCTGTTCCTGCTCGCGATGTTCGGCGGTTTCTACAGCGTGCCGCTGTATGCGCTGATCCAGAGCCGCAGCGCGCCGACCCACCGTGCGCGGATCATCGCCGCGAACAACATCCTGAACGCGCTGTTCATGATCCTGTCGGCGCTGATGGCGATGGGGCTGACCAAGGCCGGCGTCGACATTCCGGGCCTGTTCCTCGTCACCGCGCTGCTGAACGTCGTCGTCGCGACGTACATCTACCTGCTCGTTCCCGAGTTCCTGCTGCGCTTCGTCGCGTGGGTGCTCGTGCACACGTTCTACCGGATTCGCCTCGTGCATGCGGAGCGGATCCCGGAAGAGGGCGCGGCCGTGCTCGTGTGCAACCACGTGAGCTACGTCGATGCGCTCGTGCTGGCTGCCGCGAGCCCGCGACCGATCCGGTTCGTGATGGATCACCGGATCTTCAAGACGCGCTTTGCGAGCTGGGTGTTCCGGCATGCGAAAGCGATCCCGATTGCGCCACGCCACGAGGATCCCGACATGCTCGCGCGTGCGTACGACGCGTGCGAGGCCGCGCTGAAGGACGGCGAACTCGTGTGCATTTTCCCCGAGGGCAAGCTGACCAAGACGGGCGACATCAACACGTTCCACCACGGCATCACCGAGATCCTGGGCCGCACGCCGGCGCCCGTGATTCCGATGGCGCTGCGCGGGCTGTGGGGCAGCTATTTCTCCCGTCATGCCGATGCGCGGATGCCGCGGCCCATCAAGCGCGGCGTGATGAGCCGGCTGACGCTCGCGGTCGGCGAGCCGATGCCGGCATCGGTTGCGACACCCGAGGCGTTGCAGGCCGCAGTGACCGAACTGCGCGGCGCGCGCAAATAAGCGGGGCGAGCCCGACGGCATCGTGCCGCGGCTTTGATGGCCGCCGCGAACCGGCCTGTTCGGCCGAACGGCGCGGGTGACGACCGCCGCGCCGGGCCGCATTCCTCGCCGGCCCGTGTGGTCTGAACGGTTCACACGGCCCGCGGCCCCCGGACGGCTGGCATAATAGCGGTTTACCCCTTTTTCTCGACCGGCAAACGATCGGCCTGCCTGCGGCCCCGGCAGCGCATCGGTTTGCCCATTTCTATTTGGGCGGTTCCATCATGTCCGGCAATACCCTCGGCACGCTTTTCACTGTCACGACCTTCGGCGAATCGCACGGTCCCGCGATCGGCTGCGTGATCGACGGCTGCCCGCCGGGCATGGGGCTGACCGAAGCCGACATCCAGGTCGAGCTCGATCGCCGCAAGCCCGGCACGTCGCGGCACGTGACGCAGCGCCAGGAGGCCGACGAGGTCGAGATCCTGTCCGGCGTGTTCGAAGGCGTGACGACCGGCACGCCGATCGCGCTGCTGATCCGCAACACCGACCAGCGCAGCAAGGACTACGGCAACATCGTCGAGACGTTCCGTCCCGGTCATGCCGACTACACCTACTGGCAGAAGTACGGCATTCGCGACTACCGCGGCGGCGGCCGTTCGTCCGCGCGCCTGACCGCGCCGATCGTCGGGGCGGGCGCGATCGCGAAGAAGTGGCTGCGCGAGCGTTTCGGCGTCGAGGTGCGCGGCTACATGAGCGGTCTCGGCGAAATCGACGTGCCGTTCGTCGACTGGTCGCATGTGCGCGAGAACCCGTTCTTCTCGCCGAACGCGGCGATCGTGCCGGAACTGGAAGCCTACATGGACGCGCTGCGCAAGGACGGCGACTCGATCGGCGCGCGCATCGACGTCGTTGCATCGGGCGTGCCGGTCGGCTGGGGCGAGCCGGTATTCGACCGTCTCGATGCGGACATCGCGAAGGCGATGATGAGCATCAACGCGGTGAAGGGCGTCGAGATCGGCGCGGGCTTCGATAGCGTCGCGCAGCGCGGCTCGGTGCACGGCGATGAACTGACGCCGGCCGGCTTCGTCGGCAACCATGCGGGGGGCGTGCTCGGCGGGATTTCGACCGGGCAGGACATCACCGTGTCGATCGCGATCAAGCCGACGTCGAGCATCCGCACGCCGCGCCGTTCGATCACGAAGGCCGGCGAAGAGGCGACGGTCGAAACCTTTGGCCGCCACGACCCGTGCGTCGGCATTCGCGCGACGCCGATCGCCGAGTCGATGCTCGCACTGGTGCTGATCGACCATGCGTTGCGCCATCGCGCGCAGTGCGGCGACGTCGAGACGCCGACGCCGAAGATCGCGGGCAGCGCGACCTGACACGACGGCGCCGGCGATTCGCCGGTAACCGACACGATGCGAAACGGGGCGCCTGGGGCGCCCCGTTTTCATTGGGCTGCCGGCTGTGGCGGCGCGGCCGACTCACGCACCCGCAGTTCGGGCAGTACCGCGCAACCGGGCCCGGCTTCGCCGTTCTCGAGTGCGTCGAGCAGCGCGTGGGCGGCTTTGCGCCCGATCGCAGCGGTGTCGACCCACATGGTCGTGAGTGACGGCCGGATTTCGCGAGCCAGCGCGACGTCGTCGAATCCGGTGATCGACAACTGCGACGGCACCTCGATGCCCAGCGCCTGCGCCTCGAGCAGCGCGCCGAGCGCGAGCGCATCGTTGCCGCAAATCACGGCCGTCGGGCGCGTCGTTCCATTGTCGGCAATCGCGCGCAGGCTCGCCCGCCCGAACGCGATCGTGGCCGCGCCCTCGTGCTGGTGTACCGGACGGACCGCGAGCCCGCGCGCGGCAAGCGTGTCGTGAATGCCGCGCAGGCGGGCCTGCACGCGGTCGTTGTCCGCGCTAGGCTGCATGATGATCGCGAAATCGCGATGACCGAGGTCGAGCAGGTGCGTGGTGAGCTGCGCGAATGCCGCACGGTTGTCGAAGCCGATGCAGCAGTGCGGGCTGCCGTCGCGATACGCGTAGGTCACGACATACGGCACGCGGTGCTGGCCGAGCAGCTCGAATACTTCCGGCGGATACGCTTCACCGACCAGCGACACGGCTTCCACGCCGCGCGACAGCATCGCGCGCACCTGCGCCAGCGCTTGCGCCGGGTCGTAATTCGAGCAGCCCAGAAAGAGGGTGATGCCGTGTTCGGCCATGACCGCCTGCATTCCCGCTACCTGCGACGCGAACACCTGGTCGTCGAGCGTCGGGATGATCGCCCCCGTGATGTGGGTGCGCGTCGACGCGAGTGCGCGGCCGGCGGCGTTCGGAATCCAGTTCAGCGCGCGTGCGGCATCGCGCACGCGCTGCTGTACGTCAGCCGACACCTTGCCGGGATCGTTGTACACGCGCGAAACGGTCGCGGTCGACACGCCGGCGAGTTTCGCGACATCGCCAAGCACCGACCGGCCGCTGCCGCGCCGCGCGCGCGCCGTGCCGCCGCTGGATGGAGGCGTGCTCATCGGTTGCCCCTGGCCGCGGCTGCCGCGCAGACCGCGCACGTTCTCAAAAACGCCATCGTTTACCCTCGATTCATCGTGGTCCCGCTTGCATTCCCGGTCTCGCCTGTGAGAATGTAAGCGCTATCTTGATGCCAATCCGTATTATGTCAGACACAGGTTCCAACCGTATTGCGAAGTTTTCGTCGACGTCGGCCTTTCCGGCCATTTTGTTTGCTGCAAATGTAAGCGGTTACATTCGATGATGAATCACGGAAAGCCACCCCGAATCGCCGTCGTCGGTAGCGTCAACGTCGATCTCGTCACGCGCGCGCCGCGTCTGCCCGTACCGGGAGAAACGCTGCTCGGCAGCTCGTTCCAGACCGTCCACGGCGGCAAGGGGGCGAACCAGGCGGTGGCCGCCGCGCGCCTCGGTGCATCCGTCGCGATGATCGGCTGCGTCGGCAACGACGCATTCGGGGCACGCCTGCATGACGCGCTCGCGGCGGAGCGCATCGACGTGACGCACCTGCACCGGATCGACGGCGAGGTAACCGGGGTCGCCACGATCACGGTCGACGCACACGGGGCGAACAGCATCGTCGTCGTGCCCGGCGCGAATGCATGCCTCGATGCCGCATTGATCGACGCGTCGCGCGACGTGATTGCCGGCGCGGCACTGATGGTGTGCCAGCTCGAGGTGCCGATCGAGACCGTTGCGCGCGCCATCGGCAGTGCGATCGCACATCGGACGCCCGTGCTGCTCAATCCGGCGCCTGCCCGGCCGCTGTTCGACGCATTGCTGGCCCGAATCGACTACCTCGTCGTCAATGAAACGGAAGCGGAGTCGCTGACCGGCATCGCGGTCGCTGACGACGCATCGGCGGTACGCGCCGCCGATGCGCTGTGCGCGAAGGGCGTCGGCAACGTGCTGGTCACGCTTGGCGCGCGCGGCGTCTGCTGGCGCGGGAGTGCAGGACACGGCAGCCATCGGGCCATGGCGGTGGTCGCCGTCGATACGACGGCGGCCGGCGACACCTTCGTCGGCGGGTTCGCCGCGGCGCGGGCGAGCGGTGCATCGATGGACGACGCAATTGCGTTCGGCCAGCGTGCGGCCGCGATCAGCGTGACGCGCTACGGCGCGCAGACCTCGATTCCGACACGCGAAGAAGTGGAGCGTGCGGCCGTATAGATTCCGCGACGACGGAAAGGGCCGGAGCCCGGCAACCATTCAGGACAATGGAGACAAACGCAATGAACGAGAATCATGCTGTTCCGACTGCGCCGCCACGCATCCGGCGCGGACAACGTATCGCGCTCGCGCTGCTGATGGTGAGCGGGATCGTCAACTATCTCGACCGCGGCACGCTGGCCGTCGCGAGTTCGGCCATCCGGAACGATCTCGGTCTGTCGCTTTCCGAGATGGGCTTGCTGCTGTCGGCATTTTCGTGGAGCTATGCGCTGTGCCAGTTCCCGGTCGGCGGACTCGTCGATCGTATCGGACCGCGCCGGCTGCTCGGCGTCGGGCTGATCGTCTGGTCGCTTGCGCAGGCGGCGGGCGGCATCGTCGCCACCTTCGGCTGGTTCATCGTCGCGCGCATCGTGCTCGGCATCGGCGAGGCGCCGCAGTTCCCGTCGGCGGCGCGGGTGGTGAGCAACTGGTTTCCGCTGCGTGCACGCGGGACGCCGACCGGGATCTTCAACGCGGCATCGCCGCTCGGCACCGCACTCGCACCGTTGCTGCTGTCGGTGCTCGTCGCCTCGCTCGACTGGCGCTGGGCGTTCGTCGCGACGGGGGCGCTCGGCCTCATCGTCGCCGTCATCTGGTTTGCACTGTACCGCGATCCCGCGCGTGCGCAGCTGACTGCGGCGGAACGCGCGTATCTCGATGCCGGTGCGCAGCCGGCCGTCGCCACGCCGAAACTGACCTTCGCCGACTGGCGCAGCCTGTTCTCGCACGGCACGACCTGGGGCATGCTGATCGGATTCTTCGGTTCCGTGTATCTGAACTGGGTCTACCTGACCTGGCTGCCGGGGTATCTGACGATGGAGCGTCACATGAGCCTCATTCGCACCGGATTTGCGGCGTCGGTGCCGTTCCTGTGCGGATTCGTCGGCTCGCTGGTCGCCGGCTGGCTGTCGGACCTGGTCACGCGCCGCAGCCGCTCGCCGGTCGTGAGCCGACGCAACGCGGTGGTCGTCGCGATGCTCGGGATGGTCGCGTTCACGATTCCGGCCGCACTCGTGCAGAGCAACACCGTCGCGCTCGCGTGCATTTCGGTCGTAATCTTTCTCGCCAATGCGGCATCGGCATGTTCGTGGGCGCTCGCGACGGCGGCCGCGCCGCCTAGCCGCGTCGCATCGCTCGGCGCGATCCAGAATTTCGGCGGTTTCATCGGCGGGGCGCTCGCGCCGATCCTGACGGGCGTCATCGCGCAGAAGTGGTCGTTCGTGCCGGCGCTGCTGACGGCGGCGGCAATCGCGTTCGCCGGTGCGATCGCCTACCTGCTGCTGGTTCGCAAGCCGATTCCCGAACAGGCCTCGAGTGCCGCGCCCGGCGCGCTGCCGGCCTGAGCACCGCGTCTACATCGCGCATTTACTGAAGCAAGGAGAAAACAGATGCAACACCATCAGCAGTCGACCGCGACCATCGAGGGGATCGTACCGGTGATGCTGACACCGTTCGACGACGCCGGCGCGATCGATTACGCGGGGCTCGAGCGACTCATCGAATGGTATCTGGCGCACGGCTCGGATGCGTTGTTCGCGGTCGCGCAATCGAGCGAGATGCAGTTCCTGAGTCTGGCCGAACGGGCAGAGCTCGCGCGTTTCGTGGTCGAACGCGTGGCCGGGCGCGTGCCCGTCGTCGCGTCCGGCCACATCAGCGAAGATCTGGATGCGCAGGCCGCCGAGTTGTGCGCGGCGGCGGAATCGGGGGCGCAGGGCGTCGTGCTCGTGACCAACCGCCTCGACCCGCAGCGCAAGGGCAGCGCCGCGTTTCTCGACCATCTTCACAAGCTGCTTGCGCGACTTCCGTCGGATTTGCCGCTCGGCTTGTACGAATGCCCGGCGCCTTACCGCCGATTGCTGTCCGATGATGAACTGCGTGCGTGCATCGACACCGGCCGCTTCGTGATGCTCAAGGACGTGAGTTGCGACCTGGAGACGGTGAAGCGGCGCGTTGCGCTCGCCGAGGGATCGCCGCTGAAGATCCTGAATGCGAACGCCGCGATCGCGTGGGATGCGATGAAGGCGGGCTCGGCCGGCTTCAACGGCGTGTTCACCAACTTTCATCCGGATCTGTATCGCTGGTTGCGCACGCAGGGCGGCTCGGATCCGGCACTCGCCGATGAGTTGTCGACGTTCCTGGTGGTGTCGGCGGTGTCGGAAGCGCTGGGCTACCCGGCGCTTGCGAAGATCTATCACCAGCGGATCGGCACGTTCGCGTCGATTCGTTGCCGCGCGATCGACTACGACGTGCGCGAGCGCTTCTGGGCGCTCGACGCCGTGCTCGACAAGATCGTGTCCGGTACCGAGCACTTCCGTCGGCGGATCGCGGCGCGCTGACGCGGCCGGCGTGCCCTGCGTGAATCGCACGCCGGATGGCGGGCAGGGCAAGCCGGCTGTCGAACGGACGAAAAAAACGCCGTGCGAGGCGGCGTTTTCCGGCAGGTTACATGTTCGGGTAATTCGGCCCGCCGCCACCTTCCGGCGTGACCCACACGATGTTCTGCGTCGGGTCCTTGATGTCGCAGGTCTTGCAGTGCACGCAGTTCTGCGCGTTGATCACCAGCCGGTCGCTGCCGTCGTCGTTCTTCACGAACTCATAGACGGCCGCCGGGCAGAAGCGACCCTCGGGGCCCGCGTAGGTGCTCAGGTTCACGTTCACCGGCACGCTCGCATCCTTCAGCGTCAGGTGCGCCGGCTGGTTTTCCTCGTGGTTCGTGTTCGAGATGAACACCGACGACAGCCGGTCGAACGTCAGCTTGCCGTCCGGCTTCGGATACTCGATCGGCGTGCATTGCGATGCCGGCTTCAGCATCTCGTGATCCGCATGCTTGTGGTGCAGCGTCCACGGCACGTTGCCGCCCATCACCTTCTGCTCGAGCCCGACCATCAGCGTGCCGAGGTACAGGCCCTTGGCCATCCACTGCTTGAAGTTGCGCGCGCGATACAGCTCCACGGCACGTTGCCGCCCATCACCTTCTGCTCGAGCCCGACCATCAGCGTGCCGAGGTACAGGCCCTTGGCCATCCACTGCTTGAAGTTGCGCGCGCGATACAGCTCCGTGTACAGCCATGATTGCTTGAACGCATCCGGGTACGCGTTGAGCTCGTCCGACTGACGGCCGGCCTGCACCGCGTCGAACGCGGCATCGGCCGCCAGCATGCCGGTCTTGATCGCCGCGTGGCTGCCCTTGATCCGCGATGCGTTCAGGAAGCCCGCGTCGTCGCCGATCAGCGCGCCGCCCGGGAACACCGTCTTCGGCAGCGACAGCAGGCCGCCGGCCGTGATCGCGCGCGCGCCGTACGACACGCGCTTGCCACCTTCGAGGAATGCGCGGATCGACGGGTGCGTCTTGTAGCGCTGGAATTCCTCGAACGGCGACAGGTACGGGTTCGTGTAGCCCAGGCCCACCACGAAGCCGACCACGACCTGGTTGTTGTCCATGTGATACAGGAACGAGCCGCCGTACGTATCGGACTTCAGCGGCCAGCCGGCCGTGTGGATCACGAGGCCCGGCTTGTGCTTGGCCGGATCGATTTCCCACAGCTCCTTGATGCCGATCCCGTACGCCTGCGGATCGGCGTTCGCGTCGAGCTTGAACTTCGAGATCAGCTGGCGGCCCAGGTGGCCGCGGCAGCCTTCGGCGAACAGCGTGTACTTCGCGTGCAGCTCCATGCCGAGCTGGAAGTTCTCGGTCGGCTCGCCGTCCTTGCCCACGCCCATGTTGCCGGTGGCCACGCCCTTCACCGAGCCATCGTCGTTGTACAGAATCTCGGCGGCCGGGAAGCCGG
The DNA here is from genome assembly GCF_001443045.1 of Burkholderia ambifaria. Lineage (GTDB taxonomy): Bacteria > Pseudomonadota > Gammaproteobacteria > Burkholderiales > Burkholderiaceae > Burkholderia > Burkholderia ambifaria_A. The sequence goes on from NZ_LKPJ01000002.1 coordinate 180,516, forward strand.
GGAAGATCTCGACGCCGAGCGCCTCGGCCTGTGCCCCGAGCCAGCGGGTCACGTTGCCCAGCGAAATCACGTAGTTGCCGTGGTTCTGGAAGTTGGCGGGCAGCGCCCAGTTCGGCGTGGTGATCGCGCTGTTCTCGGACAGGAACAGGAAGCGGTCTTCGGTCACCTCGACATCGAGCGGCGCGCCGCGTTCCTTCCAGTCGGGGAACAGTTCGTTGATCGCGCGCGGATCCATCACCGCGCCCGACAGGATGTGCGCGCCGATCTCGGAACCCTTTTCCAGCACGCACACGCCGATCTCGGTGCCTTTCTCGGCGGCCAGCTGCTTGAGCCGGATCGCCGCCGACAGCCCGGCGGGGCCGCCGCCGACGATCACGACGTCGTATTCCATCGATTCGCGCGGGCCGTATTGCTCGATGAGGCTTGCGGGGGTCATTGGCGTTCCTCTAACCGTTAGAATGCTTTTATTCGGGAGCGTATTGTCTGCGAAACAAAACGCTTGCCGCAACAGCATGCGAATAGATTAGCACGATCGTTCTATTTTATGTGCTAGGGTTATGCTGCGCAGGACAGGGCGCCCGTCGCGGCGAAACGACATCGAAAGGGGATGTGCAATGGGTCGATCGATCAATCTGGAAGGCAAGGTCGCGCTGGTTACGGGTGCATCGAGCGGCCTCGGGCAGCGCTTTGCGCAGGTGCTGTCGCAGGCCGGCGCGAAAGTCGTGCTCGCGAGCCGCCGCGTCGAGCGCCTGAAGGAGCTGCGTGCGGAGATCGAGGCGGCGGGCGGTGCCGCGCACGTCGTGTCGCTCGACGTCACCGACGTGCAGAGCATCAAGGCGGCCATCGCGCACGCGGAGACTGAGGCCGGCACGATCGACATCCTCGTGAACAATTCGGGCGTCTCGACGATGCAGAAGCTCGTCGACGTGACGCCGGCCGATTTCGAATTCGTGTTCGACACCAACACGCGCGGCGCATTCTTCGTCGCGCAGGAGGTCGCGAAGCGGATGATCATGCGTGCGAACGGCAACGGCAAGCCGCCGTACCGGATCATCAACATCGCGTCGGTGGCCGGTCTGCGCGTGTTCCCGCAGATCGGGCTGTATGCGATGAGCAAGTCGGCGGTCGTGCAGATGACGCGTGCGATGGCGCTCGAATGGGGCCGCCACGGGATCAACGTCAACGCGATCTGTCCGGGCTATATCGATACCGAAATCAATCATTACTTGTGGGAAACCGAGCAGGGCCAGAAGCTGCAGTCGATGCTGCCGCGCCGGCGCGTCGGCAAGCCGCAGGATCTCGACGGGCTGTTGTTGCTGCTCGCGGCCGACGAGTCGCAGTTCATCAATGGCTCGATTATCTCCGCCGACGACGGCTTCGGCCTCTCCTGAGTGGATGACATTCAGCAACAAAGAAGACTGCGATGAGCGAATATTCCCCCGTATTTGAAATGTCGATGCCGATCCGCTGGGGCGACATGGACGCGTTCGGCCACGTGAACAACACGGTCTATTTCCGCTACATGGAACAGGCCCGGATCTCGTGGTTCGAGGAACTCGGCATCGCGGGCGGCAACGGCGAGGGGCAGGGGCCCGTGATCGTCACGGCGTCGATGGAGTTCCTGAAGCAACTGCACTATCCGGGCGACGTGATCGCGAAGATGTCGGCCGCGAAGCCGGGTCGCAGCAGCTTCGACACCGGTTTCGAGCTGACCCGCGCGGACGATCCGCAACACGTCTATGCGCGCGGCAATGCACGCTGCGTGTGGGTCGACTATGCGCTCGGCAAGTCGGTGCCGCTGCCGCAACTGCTGCGCGATACGATCGAGCGTGCGCTCGCGGCGAAGATCGACTGAGCGCCGCGGCATCGGACCCGGCGCGCGGGCGCCGGTGTGCCGCCATTTCCTGATGATCCCCCCGAATCGGCCGCGTCATGCGGCCGATTGCCATTGCGGGGCGCGTGTTACTGGCCGAGCAGGCGCTGCAGCAGCTCCGGCGTATTGTTCGTGCCGTACTTGCGCATCAGCCGCGCGCGGTAGATGTCGACCGTGCGCGAACTGATATCGAGCACGCGTCCGATCTGCTTGCTGGTCTTGCCGGTCGCGAGCTGCGCGGCGATCTCGCGTTCGCGCGGCGTCAATTCGACAGCGACGCGGCGCGTCGCGCTCAGGTCTTCGAAGGTCCAGACGCCGGCCGCGAGCGGCGCGGTGCGGTCGAGTGCGCGGCCCGTCACGTGGCACCAGAACAGCTCGCCGTCGGCCCGTTTCATGATTCTGTCATCGGCGTAGGTGCCGTTCGCGATCATCACGCGCGAAATGCGTTCGCCGATGCGCTGGAATTCGTCCGGCGACGGATAGAGCACCTCGTATGACTTTCCGATCAGGTCAGCCCGCGTGCAGCGGAAGATCGACGCGAGCGCGTCGTTGCAGTCCACGATCACGCGGTCGCGCGACATTACGAGGCCGAGTGGCGCGAGGTGGAAGGCAGTCTGGTAATCGAGAGCGGGCATGGCGCGGGCAAGCGGAGGCAAATGCTTATGTATTTTTGCGTATTGTGCCGTATCTGCGCCGCATCGTACCCTTTCGGGCATCTCGCGGCGGTTTGTCGCGATATAAAAACAGCGCGCATCGACGCAGGGTTCGCCGTGCATGCATAGAATGAGGCGGCGGGCTTGCGGCCCAATGGGCGCGTGAACCGGTTTTGCTGGTTTCCATAGAGGAAGGGACATACAGATGAACAAAGTCTATCCCAGCGCGGCTGCCGCGCTGGAAGGGATCGTCCGCGACGGACAGACCTTCGCGGTGGGCGGCTTCGGCCTGTGCGGGATTCCCGAGGCGCTGATCGCCGCGCTGCGCGATTCCGCCGTCAAGGGCATCACCTGCATCAGCAACAATGCGGGCGTCGACGGCTTCGGTCTCGGCCTGCTGCTGGAAACGCGCCAGATCAAGAAGATGATCTCGTCGTACGTCGGCGAGAACAAGGAGTTCGAGCGCCAGTACCTGGCCGGCGAACTCGAGCTCGAATTCACGCCGCAGGGCACGCTCGCCGAGAAGCTGCGCGCGGGCGGCGCCGGCATCCCCGCCTTTTTCACGAACACGGGCTACGGCACCGTGATCGCGGAAGGCAAGGAAACGCGCCAGTTCGGCGATCGCCACTACGTGCTGGAGCCGTCGCTGACGGCCGACGTCGCGCTCGTGAAGGCGTGGAAGGCCGACAAGTCCGGCAACCTGATCTATCGCCGCACCGCGCGCAACTTCAACCCGATGTGTGCGATGGCGGGCAAGATCACCGTGGCGGAAGTCGAGGAGATCGTCGAGAACGGCACGCTCGATCCGGACCAGGTCCACACGCCGGGCATCTTCGTGCAGCGCATCGTGCTGAACGCGACGCCCGAGAAACGCATCGAACAACGCGTCGTACGCGCGAAAGGAGACTGACATGGCCTGGAATCGTGACCAGATGGCCGCGCGCGCGGCGAAGGAACTGCAGGACGGCTTCTACGTGAACCTCGGCATCGGCCTGCCGACGCTCGTCGCGAACCACGTGCCGGCGGGCGTCGAGGTGTGGCTGCAGTCGGAGAACGGCCTGCTCGGCATCGGTCCGTCGCCGACCGAGGACGAAGTCGACGCCGACCTGATCAACGCCGGCAAGCAGACCGTCACGACGCTGCCGGGCTCGTCGATCTTCTCGTCGGCCGATTCGTTCGCGATGATTCGCGGCGGCCACATCAACCTCGCGATCCTCGGCGCGATGCAGGTCAGCAAGCAGGGCGACCTCGCGAACTGGATGATCCCGGGCAAGATGATCAAGGGCATGGGCGGCGCGATGGATCTCGTCGCGGGCGTCAAGCGCGTCGTCGTGCTGATGGAGCACGTCGCGAAGGGCGACCAGCACAAGATTCTCGACGAATGCAACCTGCCGCTGACGGGCGTCGGCGTGGTCGACCTGATCATCACCGATCTCGGCGTGATCGAAGTAACGCCGGACGGTCTGAAGGTGCTCGAGCTCGCCGACGGCGTGAGCGCGGAAGAGATCCAGGCGAAGACGGGCGCACCGCTCGACGTGAGCGCGGTCGCCTGAGGGCCGTCGTCCCGCATCTCTCGACGCCCCGCGTTCCGTCAGGAGCGCGGGGCGTTTTGTCATGGCTGCGTCATGCGATCGCGCCGCCGCCGTCGATCAGCACCGTCGAACCGGTCGCATAAGGCGTTGTCGCCAGATACACGATCGCATTCGCTATGTCCTCCGGTTGGCCGACGCGGCGTGCCGGAAGGCGCTGGGCGGCGCCGGCGTACATCGCGTCGCGTGCATCGGGCGCGAGCTTGTTCCACAGCGGCGTCGCGACCAGGCCCGGCGATACGGTATTCACCCGCACGGGCGCCAGCTCGAGAGCAAGGCCGCGGGCGAGCGCCTCGAGCGCCGCGTTGATCGCACCCTGCAGCACCGACGATGCGTTCGGCCGTACGCTGAGGTAACCCGACACGAAGGTCAGCGAACCGCCGGGTGCGATATCGATCGAGCGGGCGACGCGGTATGCGCCCCAGAACTTGCTGTCCATCGCGGCCTGCGCGTCGGCAAGCGGCAGTGCGCGGATCGGGCCCGTGGCTGTCTTCGCGGCCGAAATCACGACGTGGTCGAACTGGCCGGCACGCGCGCAGAACGCATCGACGGCCGCCGTATCGGTGATGTCGAGCGCTTCGGTACGCATGTGGCCGCCTGCCGTGATACCCGCGCCTGCCCTGGCCGGGTCGCGCGACGCGATCGTCACGACGGCGCCACGTTGTGCGAATGCTTGCGCGGTGGCGGCGCCGATGCCGGAGCTGCCACCGACGACGAGGACTTTCTTTCCGTTGAGCGGATCATTCATGATGGTCTTCCCGAAGTGATGAGCGGGGTGGAAGCCGGTCAGATCGTTTCGGCTTCGCGCAGCGTCGACCGGCTGCGCAACGCAAAGCGGGCGATGTCGTCCTTGCGCATGAAGGCAACGCCTGGATGCGAGCGTGCATAGTGCAGGAATGCGTCCCACGCGCGGACCATCTGCGGAGTGCCGCTGATCCGGTCGTGCGCGCTGATCGACATCAATCTGCGCCGCTGCCCGGCTTCCGCGTACAACTGGTCGAAATCCAGCTTGATCTGCTCGAGAAACATCGTCGGCGAGTAGTTGCGGCCTTCGATCAGCAGGATGTCGTTGTTGCGCAGCGTGTATGGGACGACCGCGAAATCTCGGCCGTCGACGGTCTCGATGAAGGGCTCGTCGCGACTGACGTCGTCGATGTGGTACACGTAGCCGAGCTCCTGCAGCAGCGACAGCGTATGCGGGCCGCGCCGCAGCCAGTTGCAGTTGTAGCCGATCGGGCGCCGTCCCGTCGCCGCTTCGACCATGTCGCGGGCTTCGGTGAGGAAGCGGCGCTCGTCGTCGCGGTTCATCGCGAATTGCGACCGCCATGTCGGTCCGTGCGCGGCCGCTTCGTGGCCGCGCGACACGATCTCGCGTGCGAGTTCGGGGTGCCGGCGAGCGGCTTCTCCGATCATGTGCGACGTGACTTTCACGCCGTGCCGGTCCCACAGGTCGAGAAGGCGTGGAATCCCTTCACGATAGCCATACGCGAACCACGTGGCCGACGCCAGGTCGACCGGCACCGACGGTGGAAATTCGACGGACGGGAACGGACTGTCCGCGCCCTTGGGCGGTTGTCCACCGGCTTCGAACTGCATCGAGATCGAGATGACGAGCCGCATATCGTCCGGCCAGAACCCGCCGGCGTCCATCCCTGCGGGACCCGGTATCGGCGCAGCCGTTGCCGGCCGGGAGGCGCCCGCGGCCATCGCGATGCCGGCCGCCAGCCCGGCACTCGCCTGGGCAAGAAACGTGCGGCGCGCCGGATGCGTCACCGAATCGTAGTCGCTGTGAGTCATCGTCTCCTCCGTCACCCGACGAGCCCGAGCTGGCGCATCAGCGTCAGGTTGTCCTCGATGTGCCAGTTTTCCGCGATCCGGCCGTGATCGATCCGGTAGATGTCGGTCGCGATGAAGTCGACCGTCTGCCCGTTTCCGGTCGTTCCATTGAAAGTGCCGGTGAAATGCCCGCGAAAATGCAGGTGCATGACGACACGATCGCCCGCGACGATCATCTGTTCGATGTTGCAATGCAGGTCCGGGATGGCTGCGCGCATGGTTCTGGATGCCGCGAGCGGTCCCGGTACGCCCTGTGCGCGGCCGGCCGGCAGCGTTCGATCGATGAAATCGGCGGCGAGCGCCGTGCGGGCGAGGGCGGCATCGCCCGTATCCCAGAACGTGCCATACCGACGTGCGGCGAGGATTTGCGCGCGTGCCTGCGCGGCCGGCACGTCGGCCGCGACGGTCAGGCTCTGCGGCTCGACGAGGTCGGCGGCGCGGGATGCGGCAGGCGACAGCATAACGACGCAGGCCGCCGCAGCGATGACGCGGGCGATTGGGCGAGCGACCGAAGGAAGGTGGATCGACATGGTTTCGGGTGTCCTGTGAATGGCGCCGAGCGACGACGCGGAACAGGTATGGTAGGTTTCCGTTTGCAACGCAAATACGGGATAAAAACGAATGAATTATTCGAAAAATGGAAAGGATTGGCGAGGCGCGGTGCCGCGATGCTGATCGATGATCTCCCGGCGCTCGATACCTTTGCGAGAATCGTGTCGGCTGGCAGCCTGTCTGCGGCGGCGCGCGAGCTGGACTTGTCGCTGTCCGTCGTCAGCAAGCGGCTCGCGCATCTGGAATCGCAGCTCGGCGTGCGTCTGCTGCACCGGACGACACGGCAGCAAACGCTGACCGACGACGGCGCGCAGTTCCATGCGCAGGTGCTGCGCATCCTGGCCGAGGTCGATCGCGCCGAAACGCTGATGAGCGACCGCCGCGGCACGGTCAGCGGCATGCTGCGCCTGACGGCGCCCGGCGAGCTCGGCCGCCTGCGGATCGCGCCGCTCGTCGCGGCGTTTCAGCGTCAACATCCGGAGTTGACCGTGCAGCTGATGCTGACCGACACGATCGTCGATTTGCTCGCGCAGGATATCGACATTGCCGTGCGGATCGGCAGGCTCGCCGATTCGACGATGATCGCGCGCGAACTGGCGCCGAATCATCGCGTGCTTTGCGCGTCGTCGAGCTATCTTGCCGTGCACGGGCTGCCGGCCCATCCTGCCGAGCTGCGTGCACATCGATGCATCGTGATGGGCGACCAGCCGCGGACGGAGTGGCGGTTCAAAGGTGTGCAGGGTGCGGTGACGGTCGAGGTGACGGCCGCGCTGCTGACGAACGATGGCGGTGCGGCTCGTACGTTGGCGCTGGAGGGTGCCGGCATTGCGCTGAAGTCGATCTGGGACGTCGGTGCCGATCTCGAGGCCGGTCGGCTTGTCCGCGTGCTGCCGGCGTTCGCGGCGCCCGCAGCACCGCTTCATGCCGTCTATCCCGGCGGTCGTCACGTGCCGTTGCGCGTGCGCGCATTCGTCGATTTCCTGCGCGAGCAATTGCGCGACGCGTGGCGCCTCGGCGCGTGAGCCGTTGCGAACGATGCGCCGGATGACCGCCGGCGCGTGACGCCCCGCCGTTACGAAGCGGTTTACAATCGTTTGCATCAGGCGGCGCAAGCGTTGCCCGCCGCGCCGCCCACGTTCGACAGGATGCCAACGATGCCAACAACTTCAACGAATCCTCCGCTTCCCCGTCAGCGACGCGTGCAGTGTGCGAGCGCCGCCGGCCTTCATCATGTCGCCTACACCGAATGGGGCGACCCCGCCAATTCGCGCGTGCTGGTCTGCGTGCACGGCCTGACCCGCTCGGGGCGCGACTTCGACCGGCTCGCCGCCGCGCTGTCCGATACGTATCGCGTCGTGTGCCCCGACGTCGTCGGGCGAGGCCGCTCCGACTGGCTCGCCGATCCGCGGCATTACGCGATTCCGCAATATGTGGCCGACATGGTCACGCTGATCGCGCGGCTCGACGTCGAGTCGGTCGACTGGTTCGGCACGTCGATGGGCGGGCTGATTGGCATGGCGTTCGCGGGGCTCCCTGGTTCGCCGCTGCGCCGGATGATCGTCAACGACGTCGGCCCGCGCATCGAACCCGATTCGCTGACGCGCATCGGCGAATACCTCGGCGTGCAGCCGCGCTTCGCGACCGAGCAGGAGGGCGTCGACTATCTGACGTCGCTGTCGCTGCCGTTTGGTGCGTTGACCGGCGACGAATGGCGCGAGATCAACGGGCCGTTGCTGCGCGAGTTGCCCGACGGCGGCTGGACGATGCGCTACGATCCGCGCATCGCCGAGCCGTTCAAGGCGACGACGCCCGAACTGGCCGCGCTCGGCGAGGCCGCGCTGTGGCGCGCGATCGAGACGACCGATGCGTCGCTGCTGGTCGTGCGCGGCGCCGAGTCGGACCTGCTGTCGCGCGAGACCGTCGCCGAGATGGTGCGCCGCGGCCGGCATGTGGCGCAGGCGGAAATTCCCGGCACGGGGCACGCACCGGCATTCCTGAGCGCCGACCAGATTGCGCTCGCACGGCGGTTTTTCGTCGAAGGCGACGCATAAACGCGTCATAATGTGTGGTTCGGCGACATGCGGGCCGCGTCGTCGCCGATTCTTCACCCATTCAAACGACCGGAACATTCCATGGCAGTCATTCGTCACCACGTCGGGGCCCGTCTCTCCGAAACCGCGATCCACAACGGTACCGTGTATCTGGCCGGCCAGATCGCCGAAGACACCACCCAGGACATCAAGGGCCAGACGCGCGAAGTGCTCGGCCACATCGACCGCCTGCTCGCCGAAGCGAACAGCGACAAGGCGCATCTGCTGTCGGTGCAGATCTACATTTCGGATCTTGCGAACTTCGAAGGCATGAACGCGGAGTGGGACGCGTGGGTCGCGCAGGGCAACACGCCGCCGCGTGCCACCGTCGAGGCGAAGCTCGCGGATCCGGCGCTGCTCGTCGAGATCGTCGTCGTCGCCGCGCAGCGGAGCTGAGCGAAGCATCACGATGACCGCAATACGCCAGGCAGTGCGATGACCGAGTCCGTTTCCGCTTCTTCCGTCGCGGCGCCGTCGTTCGATGACGTGCTCGCGTTCGTTCGCGAGCGGGCCGGCGACGCGCGCCTGTCGTCGGGCGAACTGCTCGCCGATCACTCCGCGGGCACGGCGGCGATCATGCGCACGCTGAACGTCGATCCGCATGCAATGCAGGCGGCCGCGCTGTTCGTGCTGACGCCGCACTTGAACGACCCCGAACGGGAGCTGACCGAACGGTTCGGCGAAGAGGTCGCGCGGCTCGTGTCCGATGTGCGCAAGCTGCTGCGGCTCGGTACCGTCAGCCTGCGCGCCGCGCAGAACGCGATGCCCGACGCCGGGCGCGACGCCGCGGAGGAGCGGCGTACGCAGATCGAGGCGCTGCGCAAGATGCTGCTCGCGTTCGCGCAGGACATCCGCGTGGTGCTGATCCGCCTGGCGTCGCGGCTGCAGTCGCTGCGCTACTACGCGGCGGCGAAGATCGATCCGCCGCCCGACGTCGCGCGCGAGACGCTCGAGATCTATGCGCCGCTTGCGAACCGTCTCGGCATCTGGCAACTGAAGTGGGAGCTCGAGGACCTCGCGTTCCGCTTCGAGGATCCGGTCACCTACAAGCGCATCGCGAGGCTGCTCGACGAGAAACGCGTCGAACGCGAGGCGTACGTCGCACAAGCGATCGAGCGGCTCCAGCACGAACTGGCGGAAGCGCACATCCCGGCCGACGTGAGCGGGCGGCCGAAGCATATCTACAGCATCTGGCGCAAGATGCGCGGCAAGGAACTCGACTTCTCCGAGCTGTACGACGTGCGTGCGTTCCGCGTGATCGTGCCGGACATCAAGGATTGCTACGCGGTGCTCGGCATCGTGCATCACCTGTGGCAACCGGTGCCGAAGGAATTCGACGACTACATTTCGCGCCCGAAGCCGAACGGTTACAAGTCACTGCATACGGTCGTGATCGGCGACGACGGGCGTGCGTTCGAAGTGCAGATCCGCACACAGGAAATGCACCGCTTCGCCGAGTACGGCGTCGCCGCGCACTGGCGCTACAAGGAAGCGGGCGCGCGCGGCTATGGCGGCCAGTTCTCGGCGAGCGACAAGTACGACGAGAAGATCGCGTGGCTGCGCCAACTGCTCGCATGGAAGGACGACGTCGAGGACGGCACCGAAGTATCGGGTGACCAGGCATGGGCCCAGTTGCGCGAGACGTCGCTCGACGACGACCACATCTACGTGCTGACGCCGCAGGCGCGCGTGATTGCGCTGCCGCAGGGCGCGACGCCGGTCGATTTCGCGTATCACCTGCACAGCGAGCTCGGCCATCGCTGCCGCGGCGCGCGCGTCGATGGCGTGATGGTGCCGCTGAACACGTCGCTCGCGAACGGTCAGACGGTCGAGATCGTCGCGGTGAAGGAGGGTGGACCGTCGCGCGACTGGCTGAACCCGCAGCTTGGCTATCTGAAGAGCCCGCGCGCGCGACAGAAGGTGCGGGCGTGGTTCAACTCGATCGAGCAGGAAGAGAACATCGCGCATGGTCGCGCGCTCGTCGAAAAGACGCTGCAGCGCGAGGGCAAGACGTCGGTCAACCTCGACAACCTCGCCGCGAAGCTCGGCTTCAAGTCGCCCGAGGAACTGTTCTCGGTCGTCGGCAAGGAAGAGTTCAGCCTGCGCAACGTCGAGCACGCGCTGTCCGATGCGCCGCCGCCCGAGCATGCGCCCGAGGCTCCCGCCGATTTCGAGAAGCGCAGCAGCGGGGCAAGTGTCGCGCACGGCGCGTCGACCGGCGTGCTGGTGGTCGGCGTCGATGCGCTGCTGACCCAGCTCGCGCGTTGCTGTCGTCCGGCACCGCCCGACCCGATCAGCGGATTCGTGACGCGCGGCAAGGGAATGTCGATTCACCGCAGCGACTGTCCGACATTCCGGCGGATGGCCGAACGGGCGCCGGAGCGCGTGCTGCAGACGACCTGGTCGGCCGACGTGCTGGGTGGGCGCGGCGTGTCCGTCTATCCGGTCGACCTGATGATCGAGGCGAGCGACCGGCAAGGCTTGCTGCGCGACATCTCCGAAGTGTTCGCGCGCGAGAAGATGAACGTGGTGGGCGTGAAGACGCAAAGCCGCCGCAATGCGGCCTTCATGCAGTTCACGGTCGAGGTGTCGAATTCCGCGCAAGTGCAGCGGGCATGCACGCTGCTCGGCGAGGTGCCGGGCGTCGTGCGGGCGGGGCGCAAGGCATGACGTCCCCATAATGGGGCGGGAGCCGGATCATTTTGCTGCGACTGCATAAAAACGCTTGCCAAGTCATCGGTAGCCCCATATAATCTTAGCTTCTCTAGGCTCGTAGCTCAGCTGGTTAGAGCACCACCTTGACATGGTGGGGGTCGTTGGTTCGAGTCCAATCGAGCCTACCAACGAATTGAGAATGCCCGGTTTCCGGGTGTTTGATGCAGTAAATAACTCAACGCGAACAAGGCGAATACGGTTATGACACCGCGAACGTTGACCGAAACCTTTTCGGAGCGACGCTAGTCGAGGAACGTTTTCGCCCTTTCAGTTTGAGTGAAGTATCGAATGCGGCCCCTCGAAAGCGGGGCCGCATTTTTTTTGTCGCGGAATTTTCGCGCGTGACTTTTACATCGCGTGCTTGGTTTGCCGCCCACTGTCGGCATCACGGAGATTGCTATGGTTTCGATACGCTTGCCTGACGGCTCAGTTCGACAATACGAGCATCCGGTGACAGTTGCCGAGGTTGCGGCCTCGATCGGTCCCGGCCTTGCGAAGGCTGCGCTTGGTGGCAAGCTCGACGGTGAACTCGTCGATACGTCCACGGTCATCGATCGCGACGCATCGCTCGCGATCGTCACGGACAAGGATGCCGACGGTCTCGACATCATCCGTCACTCGACCGCGCACTTGCTCGCGTACGCGGTGAAGGAACTGTATCCGGATGCGCAGGTGACGATCGGTCCCGTGATCGATAACGGCTTCTACTACGACTTCTCGTATAATCGCCCGTTTACGCCTGAAGATCTGGAAAAGATCGAAAGGCGCATGCAGGAACTCGCGAAGAAGGACGAGCCGGTCACGCGCCGCGTCGTGTCGCGCGACGAGGCGGCCGGCTATTTCCGCAGCCTCGGCGAGAAGTACAAGGCCGAGATCATCGAATCGATTCCGCAAAGCGACGAAATCAAGCTGTACTCGCACGGTGGCTTCACCGACCTGTGCCGCGGCCCGCACGTGCCGTCGACCGGCAAGCTGAAGGTCTTCAAGCTGATGAAGGTGGCGGGTGCGTACTGGCGCGGCGACTCGAAGAACGAGCAGCTGCAGCGCATCTACGGCACGGCCTGGACGAAGAAGGAAGACCAGGATCAGTACCTGCACATGCTCGAGGAAGCGGAAAAGCGCGACCACCGCAAGCTCGGCAAGCAACTGGACCTGTTCCACATGCAGGAAGAGTCGCCGGGCATGGTGTTCTGGCATCCGAAGGGCTGGGCGCTGTGGCAGCAGGTCGAGCAGTACATGCGCCGCCGCGTGAACGATGCCGGCTACCTCGAGATCAAGACGCCGATGATCATGGACCGCTCGCTGTGGGAGGCGTCGGGCCACTGGCAGAACTACCGCGAGAACATGTTCACGACGGAGTCGGAGAAGCGCGACTACGCGATCAAGCCGATGAACTGTCCGGGTCACGTTCAGGTGTTCAAGCACGGCCTGCGCTCGTACCGCGACCTGCCGCTGCGCTACGCGGAATTCGGTTCGTGCCATCGCAACGAGGCATCGGGTGCGCTGCATGGCCTGATGCGCGTGCGCGGCTTCGTGCAGGACGATGCGCACATCTTCTGTACGGAAGAGCAGTTCATCGCCGAGTCGATCGCGTTCAATACGCTGGCGATGAGCGTGTACAAGGATTTCGGGTTCGAGCACATCGACATCAAGCTGTCGTTGCGCCCCGACCAGCGTGCGGGCACGGACGAAACGTGGGATCGCGCCGAGCAGGGCCTGCGCGACGCGCTGACGGCGTGCGGCCTGTCGTGGGAAGAGCTGCCGGGCGAAGGTGCGTTCTATGGTCCGAAGATCGAATACCACATCAAGGATGCGCTCGGCCGTTCGTGGCAGTGCGGCACGCTGCAGCTCGACATGGTGTTGCCGGAGCGTCTCGGTGCCGAGTACGTCGCGGAAGACAACAGCCGCCGCCGGCCGGTGATGCTGCACCGTGCGATCGTCGGTTCGATGGAACGATTCCTCGGTATTCTGATCGAGCACCATGCCGGTGCGATGCCGGTCTGGCTCGCGCCGTTCCAGGCAGTTGTGCTCAATATCGCCGAAAGTCAGGCGGAATATGCACAATCTCTGGCCCAAACGTTGCAAAAACAAGGGGTTAGAGTGGCGGCCGATTTGCGCAACGAGAAGATTAGTTATAAAATACGCGAGCACACGCTGGAAAAGGTGCCTTATCTCCTCGTCGTGGGTGATAAGGAGCGTGATGCGCAAACGGTAGCCGTGCGTGCCCGTGGCGGCGTCGATCTTGGCGTTATGCCGATCGAAGCCTTCGTTGAGCGTCTGCAGGAAGACCTGCGCTCGTTCAAGTAACCGCCCTGGCAGCGCGGCTCGTTTTTTTAATTTTTAGAGGAAACGTAACATCGCTACTGATAAGTCGTCGCATCGCATCAACGGTGAAATCACTGCGCCGGAAGTGCGTCTGGTCGGGATCGAGAACGAACCGCTCGGTATCGTAAAACTCACTGATGCTTTCCGTAAATCGGAAGAGTTGGATGTTGACCTGGTGGAAATCGCGCCGCAAGCGGTTCCGCCGGTCTGCCGTCTGATGGACTATGGCAAGTTCAAGTATCAGGAGTCCAAGAAGCAGCACGAAGCGAAGCTGAAGCAGAAGGTCATCCAGGTGAAGGAAGTCAAGTTCCGCCCGGGTACCGATGACGGTGACTACAACGTCAAGCTTCGCAACCTCGTGCGCTTCCTCGAAGAGGGCGACAAGACGAAGATCACGTTGCGTTTCCGCGGCCGCGAAATGGCTCACCAGGAGATCGGCATGCGGATGCTTGAGCGTCTGCGCACGGATCTCGAGGAAGTCGGCCAGGTCGAGCAGATGCCGAAGATGGAAGGGCGCCAGATGATCATGGTGCTCTCGCCGAAGAAAAAGAAGTAACGGGCCCGCGCGCCACGCGCGCAGGTTCGAAAGTGGTTCGGTGCGTTGCCCGGTCAGGGCGGCGCGCCAACAATGACGGCGGCTGCGCAAGCGGTTCGCCGTACACAAGTGGACTGGGTTTCGAAGGGCGGGTCAAGGGCGCAAGCCAACCGCACACCCATCGCCATCAAATAAACTGGAGTTGTTCGTCATGCCTAAGATGAAGACCAAGAAGAGTGCTGCAAAGCGCTTCGTGGTGCGTCCGGGCGGCACCGTCAAGCGCGGTCAAGCCTTCAAGCGTCACATCCTGACCAAGAAAACCACGAAGAACAAGCGTCACCTGCGCGGCGCAACGGCAGTTCATGATTCCGATCTGAACTCCGTCCGCGCGATGCTGCCGTTCGCGTAACCCCTCAACTGATACTCTAAGGAGAGAAACATGCCTCGAGTCAAACGTGGGGTAACCGCACGGGCCCGCCACAAGAAGATCATCAACCTGGCCAAGGGTTATCGCGGCCGTCGCAATAACGTCTACCGCATCGCCAAGCAGGCGGTGATGCGCGCTGGTCAGTACGCGTACCGCGATCGCCGCAACAAGAAGCGTGTGTTCCGCGCACTGTGGATCACGCGTATCAACGCGGCAGTCCGCCAGCACGACATGACCTACAGCGTGTTCATCAACGGCCTGAAGAAGGCGTCGATCGAACTCGACCGTAAGGTCCTGGCCGACATGGCGGTGTTCGACAAGGCTGCTTTTGCTGCGATCGTCAAGCAGGTGAAAGCCGCCGTTGCAGCCTAATTGCGAAATTAGCACTGCGTGGTGAGTTGCAGCGATGTTCCGGTAGTCTCGGCCGCTGCAGCGAAAACGGGGCTCTTCCGAGCCCCTTTTTTGTTTGGTGAGCAGTTTTGCTTGCCAAGACCGAATGACGTTGGAAATGATGGGATCTATGGATCTGGACCAGATTGTCGCCGACGCGCAGCAGTCCTTCGAACAGGCTGCCGACATCACCACGCTCGAAAACGAGAAAGCACGATTTCTCGGCAAGTCGGGTGCGCTGACCGAGTTGCTCAAGGGCCTCGGCAAGCTCGATCCCGAAGCACGCAAGACCGAAGGCGCACGCATCAACGTCGTGAAGCAGCAGGTTGAAGCCGCGCTGACCGCTCGCCGCCAGGCGCTCGCCGACGCGCTGTTGAACCAGCGCCTCGCCGCCGAGGCGATCGACGTCACGTTGCCGGGCCGCGGCGCCGGTGCAGGCAGCCTGCACCCCGTGATGCGCACGTGGGAGCGCGTCGAACAGATTTTCCGCTCGATCGGCTTCGACGTGGCCGACGGTCCCGAAATCGAGACCGACTGGTACAACTTCACGTCGCTGAACAGCCCGGAGAACCATCCGGCGCGTTCGATGCAGGACACCTTCTACGTCGAAGGCAAGGATGCCGACGGCCGCCAGCTGCTGCTGCGCACGCACACGAGCCCGATGCAGGTGCGTTACGCGCGCATGAACCGTCCGCCGATCAAGGTGATCGCGCCGGGCCGTACGTATCGCGTCGACAGCGATGCGACCCACTCGCCGATGTTCAATCAGGTCGAGGGGCTGTGGATCGACGAAAACATCAGCTTCGCCGACCTCAAGGGCGTCTATACCGACTTCCTGAAGAAATTCTTCGAGCGCGACGACATCCTCGTGCGCTTCCGTCCGTCGTATTTCCCGTTCACGGAACCGTCGGCCGAGATCGACATGATGTTCGAGCACGGCAAGAACGCCGGCAAATGGCTCGAGATCTCGGGCTCGGGGCAGGTGCATCCGACCGTGATCCGCAACATGGGCCTCGATCCCGAGCGCTACATCGGCTTTGCGTTCGGCAGCGGCCTCGAGCGCCTGACGATGCTGCGCTACGGCGTGCAGGATCTCCGGCTGTTCTTCGAGAACGATCTGCGTTTCCTGCGCCAGTTCGCATAACGCACGCGCCGCGCCGACATGTGCCCGCGCACGCCCCGCCGGACGTTTCCGACGGGGCCCGGGCGTCGATCTAACCTGTTTCGAACGTAGACATCCATGCAATTCCCTGAATCCTGGTTGAGAACCTTTGTCGACCCGCAGCTGACGACCGACGAACTGTCGCACGCGCTGACGATGGCGGGGCTCGAAGTCGAATCGCTGAGCAAGGCTGCGCCGCCGACGTCGAAGATCGTCGTCGGGCGCGTGCTCGAAGTCGTCAAGCATCCGGATGCGGACAAGCTCAATGTCTGCCAGGTCGACGCCGGCACCGGCGCGACGCTGAATATCGTGTGCGGCGCACCGAACGTGTCGCCCGGCATCAAGGTGCCGGTCGCGCTGGTCGGCGCGGAACTGCCGCCGGCAGAAGAGGGCGGCAAGCCTTTCGCGATCAAGCTGTCGAAGCTGCGCGGCGTGGAGAGCCAGGGGATGCTGTGCTCGGCGCGCGAGTTGAAGCTGTCCGAGGACCACAGCGGCCTGCTGATCCTGCCGGAAGACACGCCGATCGGCCAGGACATCCGTGACACGCTCAATCTCGACGACACGATCTTCGAAATCAAGCTGACGCCGAACAAGGCCGACTGCCTGTCGGTATTCGGCATCGCGCGCGAGACGGCCGCGATCACCGGCGCGCCGCTGACGCCGGTCGATATCCGTCCGGTGCGCGTCGAGCTCGACGAGACGCTGCCCGTGCGCATCGCCGCCCCTGATCTGTGCGGCCGCTTCTCGGGCCGCGTGATCCGCGGCGTGAACGCGCACGCGAAGACGCCGCAATGGATGGTCGAGCGCCTCGAGCGCTCGGGCCAGCGCAGCGTGTCGGCGCTCGTCGACATCTCGAACTACGTGATGTTCGAGCTCGGCCGTCCGTCGCACGTGTTCGACCTGGACAAGATCCACGGCGGCATCGAGGTGCGCTGGGGCAAGCGCGGCGAGTCGCTGAAGCTGCTGAACGGCAACACGGTCGAACTCGACGAAACGGTCGGCGTGATTGCGGACGACCGTCAGGTCGAAAGCCTCGCGGGCATCATGGGCGGTGACAGCACGGCCGTCACGCTCGACACGACGAACATCTACCTGGAGGCCGCGTTCTGGTGGCCGGACAGCATCCGTGGTCGCGCACGCAAGTACAACTTCTCGACCGATGCGGCTCATCGCTTCGAGCGCGGCGTCGACTATGCGACGACCGTCGAGCACGTCGAGCGCATTACCCAACTGATTCTCGAGATCTGCGGCGGCAAGGCCGGCCCGGTCGACGATCAGGCGGTGAACCTGCCACAGCGCGCACCGGTGAAGATGCGCGTGTCGCGCGCGAACCGCATCATTGGCGTGAAGATCGACGCCGACGAGATCGCGAACATCTTCACGCGCCTCGGCCTGCCGTTCGAGCGTGACGACGACGCATTCCTGGTCACGCCGCCGTCGCACCGCTTCGACATTGAGATCGAGGAAGACCTGATTGAGGAAGTCGCGCGCATTTACGGCTTCGAGAAGATTCCGGCGCGTCCGCCGGTCGCGACGAGCGAGATGCGCGCAACCAACGAGACGCAACGTTCGATCCATGACATCCGTCATGCGCTCGCGGCGCGCGACTATGCGGAAACGGTCAACTTCAGCTTCGTCGATGCGGAA
This sequence comes from Burkholderia ambifaria, assembly GCF_001443045.1. Classification (GTDB taxonomy): domain Bacteria; phylum Pseudomonadota; class Gammaproteobacteria; order Burkholderiales; family Burkholderiaceae; genus Burkholderia; species Burkholderia ambifaria_A. The sequence continues at coordinate 198,310 of NZ_LKPJ01000002.1, forward strand.
TGGGAGCACGATTTCGCTGGCAACGACAACCCGATCCGCCTGCTGAACCCGATCGCGAGCCAGCTGTCGGTGATGCGCACGACGCTGTTCGGCAGCCTGATCTCGGTGCTGCGCCACAATCTGAACCGTCGCGCGGATCGCGTGCGTGTGTTCGAGGCGGGCCGCGTGTTCCTCGCCGATCCGTCGGTGAAGGCCGGCGAACTGACCGTCGAAGGCTACACGCAGCCGAAGCGTGTCGGCGCGCTCGCGTACGGCCCGGCGGTCGACGAGCAGTGGGGCGTGGCGACCCGCCCGGTCGATTTCTTCGACGTGAAGGGCGATCTCGAGGCGCTGCTCGCGCCGGCCGCCGCACGCTTCGTGAAGGCCGAACATCCGGCCCTCCATCCGGGCCGCAGCGCGCGCATCGAAGTCGATGGCCGCGCGGTCGGCTGGATCGGCGAGCTGCATCCGCGCCTGATGCAGAAGTACGAGCTGCCGCACGCGCCCGTGATGTTCGAAATCGACGCGGACGCGCTGATCGCGCGTGCGTTGCCGGCACCGACCGACGTGTCGAAATTCCCGCCGGTACGGCGCGATATCGCGGTCGTGGTCGATCAGGCGGTCGAGGTTCAGGCACTTTTCGACGAAATGAAGAAGGCACTGGCCGAAGACGCCTGCCGATTCGTTCAGAAGGTTGTACTCTTCGACGAATTTCGTGCAAAATCAAATACTTCCGGTGGCCTTGCCGCGCACGAGAAGAGCCTTGCCTTCCGCGTGACGCTGCAGGATGCGGCTGGCACGCTACAGGACGAGGTCGTCGATCAGGCGATCCAGACGCTGGTCGAGCGGATGGCGCGTGCCGGTGCTCGTCTGCGCGGCTAAGGAGAAGGGCCGCCCGTTCGCGGGTGGCTTTTCCCTATCGTAAGTTTTGGTTTAACGCGCTGTATGGCAGATATGAACGACATGACCTCGAGTGAATTCGAAGCCCTCCTGACGGCGCAACGCAGCGCCATGAACCGCGACGCTTCGGCGCCGGCGTCCGCCGAGACGCCGACGCTGACGAAAGCGGAACTGGCGGAGCTGTTGTTCGACAGTGTCGGGCTGAACAAGCGTGAAGCGAAGGACATGGTCGAGGCGTTTTTCGAAGTGATCCGCGACGCGCTCGAAAACGGTGAAAGCGTCAAGCTGTCGGGGTTCGGCAACTTCCAACTGCGCGACAAGCCGCAGCGTCCGGGCCGCAACCCGAAGACGGGCGAGGCGATTCCGATCGCGGCCCGCCGGGTGGTAACCTTCCACGCGAGCCAGAAGCTGAAGGCGCTGGTCGAAAACGGCACGGAGTAACGCCCCGCGCCGACGTCTCCGCGCGACCGCCGCGCACCCTTTACCGACGGTTAACCGACGATGACCACTACGGTTGAGAAAGTCGTCCTGCCTCCGATTCCCGCGAAGCGCTACTTCACGATCGGTGAAGTCAGTGAACTATGCGGGGTCAAGCCGCATGTGCTGCGTTACTGGGAACAGGAATTTACGCAGTTGCGGCCGGTGAAGCGGCGTGGCAATCGCCGGTACTACCAGCACCACGAAGTGCTGCTGATCCGTCGGATTCGCGAGTTGCTGTATGAACAGGGCTTCACGATCAACGGGGCGCGCAACCGGCTCGATTCGCCGGGCGGCGAACGCGCTGCCCCCGCACCGGACGAATCCGACGTACCGGCCACCGATGTGCGGGCGCCTGGCAAGCCGGGTGCGACGGTCGACGTGATCGCGTTGCGACAGGCGCTTCTTGATGTAATCGACGGACTGAAGCACGACTGAGTGCGACCTCGAATCGGCAAAAAGCCCGGTTGGCGAAATGAAGTGCCACCGGGCTTTTTCATGCATGCGGGTTCGCGATATCAGCGAGACGCGAGCGGATTCGGCTTGCCCATGTCGACGACCAGCGTGCCGTCCGGCAGCATCCGCACCGAGCCCTGCGCGACCTGGCTGCGGTAGTCGTACAGGTCGAAACGCATCGGGCCGGTTTCGGCCGAGTTCCGGATCAGCGCGCGCACGTTCAGTTCGAGCACGTTGAACATCTTCATGTCGCCGCCTTCCATCCACATGTAACTCGATGCGTCGATCTGCGGCCGCTTCGGCACAGGTGCGTCGGTGGCGCGCCGGAACGTGAGGCGCAGTCCGTCGCGTTCGACCGTCGCCTGGCCGAGCTTGCCGTTCAGCATCGGCGGCGGAAATACGGTGTACTGGTCGAGCACGAGCGTGTCGCCGCGCAGTCGCGCGCCGCGGCGCTGCAGCGGTGTCAGCGCCGCGAGCTCGATGCCGAGCGAGCGCAGCAGCTTTGCCTGCGGGATGCCGAGTACCGACACCTGCGACGGCTTGAACGCGAGGTGCCGGTCGTCGAGTACCGACAGCGAGCCCTTCATGTCGGTCGGCAGCCACACGCCGGGCACGTGATTCCAGAGCTTGATGCCGCCCTGGACGCGCAGGTCCTGCCCATCCGCGCTCAATTGCAGGTCGTTCAGCGAGCGCGGCGAATAGTCGAGCAGATAGTTGTTGAAGAGCGCCGACATCGCCTTCCACGATTCGACGACCGTGCCGCCGAGAATGCGGATGTCGTACTGGTTCGGATCGTCGAGGTCGACCGGTTCGCCGGGTCGTTTCGCGACGAGCTGCACGTCGAGATCCTCGACATGGAAGCCGATGTCGCCGGACAGGTTGAAGTCGACGTTGTGCAGATGGATCGTCGGGTTGCGGTTCGACACGTGCCGCTCGTTGAACGGCGTGGTCGACGAGCGCCGCATGGAGACTTTCTGCATGCCGGGCTGCGCGGCGCCGGCTGCGAGCGCAAACGCTTCCCAGTGCTGGCGCGAGTCGCGCAACGCATTCTGCTGCGCGGCGAGGAAGCTGTCGTTCAGGCGAGCGGCCGCATTGCCGAGCGCGGCGCCGCTCGCGGGGCCCGCATACGACGGCATCCGGATTGCCATCGCGCCGCTTTCGTCGAAATTGAAATAGCCGGCCGATACCTGATCGCGATAGTGGTACAGGTCGAACACAAAATTCTGGTCGCGTTTCGTTGGGTCGACCGGGCCGATCAGGATGTCGGCGTTCATCGGCATCGAGCGCATGAACTTCACGTCGCCGCCGCGAATGTACATCGCCTGTTGCGGCGCATTCGCGGGGAGTGCGAAGCCGGCGTGCGAGCCGTCGTCGAGCGTCAGGTCGAGGCCGGCCGGCGTCACGCGCAGCGCTGTGATCCTGATCTTCAGTCGCGGCGGCGGCATCAGCTTGTCGACCGACATTACGAGGTCATCGCCCGCGAGCCGCGCGATCGGCGTCTCGACCTTCAGCAGGTCGGCCATTTTCACGTTGGCCGCGCGCATCACCGGCTGTGCATTGATGCCCGATACGCGCACGCCGGTCGGATGGAACACGAGCTGGCTGCCGTCGCGAATCGCGAGCGTGCCGGTCAGCGAGAACGGCACCCAGCCGTCGCGCTGCATCTCGCCTTGCAGATGGATCACGCCGTCGCCGGCCGATACCGCGAGCTTGCGCAGCGGTGCGTTACGGTAACCGAAGATGTAGGTATTGAAGAGTGCGGTCAGCTTCGCGTCGTCGAGCGTGACCGTGCCTTCGTGCACGTCGATCTCGAAGCTCGTCGGATCGTCGAACACGATCGGTGCGCCGGCCTGCGTCGGCACGAGTGTCGCGGACAACTGGTGGATGAAGAAGCCGAGATTGTTGACGATGCGGAAATCGACATCGCGCAGAAACGTCATCGCACCGTTCTGGCCCGAGTCGCGCAGCGTGAACGGGCGCGGCTGCGTGAGGCTGATCGACGCGAGCGACGGTACGGTGCGGGCGATCTGCTGTTCACGGGCGAGGCGTTCGGCTTTGGCGCGCTCGATCTTCGTCGAGGCGACCGAGGCGTTGCCGTCGCGCTGCGCAGCCGGTTCCGCGCAGCCGGCGCAGAGCAGCGCGAGCGCGAGCGTGCCGCAGCCGAGCGCACGGGAGGTGCCGTGTGAGACCGAGGCGGCCGCGCGTCGCGGGCCGGCCATCCAGTCGAAAATTGCCAAAGGCGTGCGATGGCCGCGCCGGACCGCATTCCGCATCGTCTGTCTCCATGTCTTGTCGTGATCGACGACGGCGCGCGGCCGATGCACGGCGCGGATGTCGATGCCGTGCAGTGTGGCATAGCCCGCTAGAGCGGCGTTACCAAACAGCGGTGGTCCGGGCAATGCCGGTCGGTGCACGACAGGACAATGGATTCACGGTGGCGGGGCGCCGAGATCAAACGGTCGTTTGGTTTTGCGGTCGAGGCTGACGCCACGCACTGCGCCGATCGGCAAATCCGGCGTCGGCATGGGCTGACGCGGGTTTCCGTGCCGGATGAAGGGCGCGTTCGATTCGGGGCGCAGGCGACTGCGCGGCGACGGACATGGTTTCGCTATCGCCGCCTGCCCGGCCAATCAGACCAGCATGCGTTGCCGGATCGCATTCTGCGTCGTCTGGTCCAGCTGCAGGCCGTTATCGATGTACGACGTCATCGAGCCGTACGACGTGACGACCTGATCGAATGCCGCTTGCAGATAGGCGGTCTGCGCGCTTTGCAGCGCGGCCATCATGTCGGCCGCGTCCTGCCCGCCGCTCTTCTGCGCTTGCGCGACATAGGTGGTGATTTCCGACGCGCTGTAGACGTTGGTCAGCAGATAGTCGGCGAAAATCGTGTGCCGCGGAACGCCGAGGATCGTGTGCAGAATGGCCGTCGCCCAGCCGGTGCGATCCTTGCCGGCCGTGCAGTGAACGACCAGGTTGCCGCCGGATGCGGCAAAGCCGGCGAATAGCGAGTGGTAACTCGTCCGTGCCGTTTCCGACGTCACGAACGCCCGATACATGCTTTGCATGAAGGCCGAGGCAGTCGTGCCGCTGGTCGGAAGCGGGCCGAGATTGGCGGTGCCGAGCACGTTGAGGTTCTGCCAGGTGGCGCCTGCCAATGGCACATCCGGCTGCGCGTGGATCTCGGAAGGCGTGCGCAGGTCGCAGACTTGCGTGATGCCGAACGTATCGACCGTTGCGAGGTCGGCCGCGGACAACGCGAGCGCGGGCGACCGGTAGATCACGCCTTTTTTCGTCATTGCGCCGCTTGCGGTGGCATAGCCCGTTCCGTCTGGTCCCGCGGTGTCGCGAAAGTTCGCTGCCGAACCGAGCCTGGGCATCGTGACGGGGGCGACCGCGATCGAATCGCCGCCGCACGCGGACAGAAGTGACGCGCTTCCCAGCGCGATGCCGAGCGTGCCGGCGCCCAGCCGGAGAAAGTGTCGACGGGAAATTTCGTTTTTCTGATTCATTCACTGGCCTTTGTCGGAGACGGTGACAGGACGTTGCGACCGCGGTTGCGACCGAAGCCGTTGCTGGTATGCCGCGCCGCGCGGCGAAGCGCAGACGTGCCATATCGATCGGCATACAGTCGGACGATGCGCCGTGCGCGTCGATCTCGCGCCGGGTAAGCGCACGGTAGCGATCCGCGGCGAAACGGCCATCGTCCTTTTCGATTAGGACGCGATGCGGGTTGCCGGTGCGATTCGCGCAACTTGCTGTACGTGCAACGGCTGCGGCGCGGTAAGATCGGCATCGGTAGCGGGATGGATCAAAGCATGGTGTCCGACACGGGGGAGGCGTCATGGATCTGAAGGAACTCGACGTATTGGGAGCGGATGTAGGCGATCACTGGTACTACGCGTCGAAGGCGAGCGCGATCCGCCGGTTCCTGGGCACGTCGGACGCGAATCGCATACTCGACGTTGGCGCGGGCTCGGGTTTCTTTTCCAAGCATTTGCTCGAGCGCACGCAGGCGACGGAGGCGTGGTGTGTCGATACGAGCTATGCCGACGATACCGACGGTGAGGCGGCCGGCAAGCCCGTCCATTTTCGCCGTGCCGTCGATCGATTCGATGCCGATCTCGTGCTGCTGATGGATGTTCTCGAACACGTCGATGACGATGTCGGGCTGCTTGCCCGTTATGTGGCGGGCGCGCCGAAGGGTAGCCGGTTCCTGATCACGGTTCCCGCGTTTCAGTTCCTCTGGAGCGCGCATGACGATTTTCTCGAGCACAAGCGCAGGTATACGCTCGACGGCCTCGAAGACGTCACGCGTCGTGCGGGGCTGGAGGTCGAGCACGGGGCATACTACTTCGGCCTTACGTTTCCGCTCGCGGCGGCATTGCGACTAAGCGAGCGGGTGCGTCGGCAACCGCGCGAGCCGGCGTCGCAATTGCGCCGGCACCATCCGGCCGTCAACGGTCTGCTCAAGCTGATCTGCCGGGTCGAGTTGCCGATGTTCCGGTTCAATCGGGTGGCGGGCCTCACGGTCATCTGTGTCGCGCGCAAGCAGTGAGCATCGAACCGTCACGTCTCGTCACGCCATCTCGCAAAAAATTTCGCAGGAACATGCACAAAATGCATGCGACCCGTTCTAAATCGACAAACTGTCTGTTATAATTTTTTTCTTTCGGGGCGTAGCGCAGCCTGGTAGCGTACCTGCATGGGGTGCAGGTGGTCGGAGGTTCAAATCCTCTCGCCCCGACCAGACAAAGAACCCGCGTCAGTTCAGGCTGACGCGGGTTTTTTCTTGCCCGTCGCTTTTTTGCACATCCCGGCGCGGCCCCGGTAAAATGCAGGGTTGATCCACGGAAAGCGCCGTGATTTAGCGGAAGAGGATTCCCCGAACATGACTGATCTTCGTCTTACCATGCGGTTCGCTGCAGTGCTCGCCACCGGTGCGCTCGTCGCCGGTTGCGGTACGTCGTCGCCCACGAAAGTGGACTACAAGAGCGATTCGAAATCGAAGGAAGCGTCGCTCGCAGTGCCGCCCAACATGCTCGACGAGACGGCCGATCAGCGCTCGCTGCCGCCACAGGGCGGCGCGACTTCCCTGTCTGCGCTTCAGCAGGTCCAGCACGCCGCGCCCGCGACGGACACCGTCGCGCCCGCCGTGGTCGGCATGCATATCCAGCGCGACGGCACCGAGAGCTGGCTCGTGATCGACGGCAAGAAGCCCGCCGACATCTGGCCGCAAGTTCGCCGTTTCTGGCAGGAGCAGGGTTTCCTGCTCGTCGTCGACCAGCGCGACAAGGGCGTGATGGAAACCGACTGGAACGAGACCCATCCGCAGATCAACGACGGTCTGATCCGTAGCGTGATCTCGAAGGCGATGGGCAATTCGTACGTGACGGCGGAGCGCAACAAGTACCGCACGCGCCTCGATTCGGATCCGAACGGCGGCACCTACGTGTTCATCAGCCAAAAGGGCATGCGCGAGGCGATCACCGGCGCGAACAACGATTCGAGCAAGTGGGAAGCGAAGCCGAACGATCCGGCGCTCGAGACGGAATACCTGAAGCGGCTGATGGCGGTGCTCGCGCAGAACGAGCAGCGTGCGAAGAATGGCGAGCCGCCGGTCGCGAACATCAACGACAACACGGTGCCGAAGGACAAGAAGGCCGATACCGACGCATCGAAGGCTGCTGCCGCGGCGATCGCTGCGCAGAACGTTGCGCGTACGTCGTCGCAAGCGAACGACGTCGATTCGGGCGCGGTGCCGTCCGAAGTCACGCTCGGCGAGCCGTACGACCGTTCGTGGCTGCACGTCGGCCTCGCGCTCGATCGCGCGAACTTCACGGTCGACGATCGCGATCGCACGAAGGGTCTGTATTTCGTGCGGTATGTCGATCCAAAGGATCTGAGTGCGGCCGAGCAGGGCTTCTGGAGCCAGCTGTTCCATGGCAAGAAGGAAAAGCAGGCGAAGCAGTATCGCGTCAATGTGAAGGCGCTGACGCCGGACCAGACGCGCGTGGCAGTCGTCGACGATTCGGGTGCGATCGATACGTCGTCGCCGGCCCGACAGATCATGGGGCTGCTCGTGAATCAGCTGCGCTGATCGCGGCAAGCTTCCGGTTTTCGAAAAAGCCCGCCTTTCGGCGGGCTTTTTCATTTTCACGCGCGTCGACGCGGGCGTCTGCGGGCGTTCGGCCCCGCCTCCTGACGTTACGTAACATCCGCGCGTTACGGCGGCAGAGCGCGTGTTACGTCGTCATGGACGTGAAAAATATCCTTATAGATCAATGGTGTGCCTTTTTCTGCTAACCTGGCACGCAAACTGCTTTATAAGTTCGAATCGTTAGGACAGGGAGGATGGCGTCAGATGCCGAGCGTGCATCGCGAGTGCCTGATCAACGGTATCAACGTCTTCAGATGCCGGCGCTGCGAGCGCCGGCGCAACCGATGACGATCCGCGCAGCGCGCGGATCTCGATGGCCCCGTCGCCTATCCTCGTAGGGCGACGGTTTCGCCCGCGCTTCTTCTGAAGCGCGGGCAATTTTTTGGTGAGGTCCCAACACGAGGGCGTGCCGACCCAACTGGTGCGGTTCGTATTCGTCGAGCGCTGGGGAAGGTCGCCTTGGCCGCGCATGCGCGTTCAGCGCACATTCTGGATTGCCGCGGACCGGGCCGATCGTTTCGGGGTCCGCGAGCTGAAGCTCGTGTGAGCGAGGTGGAGCGGCCGGGCGCGTTGCCGGCCGCTGCGACGCGTCAGTGCGACGCGCTCGGTACGTCGAGAATCAGGATGATCGTCCAGTCGGCGTCGCCGTCGTGGTGATACTGGCGTTCGGCGACGATGAACGGCTGCTGCTTGCCTTGCGGACCGAGGAAAAGCACGTCGCCCTCCATCGGCAGGCACTCGATCGGCGGCAGCGCAAGGAATGCGTCGTCCGAGCCGCGCGGCATCAGTTGCTTGATCTTGCGAGTGGCTGCTTCGGTCCACTCGATGTCGAGTTGAATGTTGCTCATGCTGTCCTCCGCACCGGGGTGCGCACGGGTGGAAAATTTCGGTGCGCGACTTTAGCACAGCGCGCAGGCGCCGCAACCAAAAAAGCCGAACCCGGTTGCCCGGATTCGGCTTTTCGCTTATGCGGTGCCGCCGAACTTACTGGCTGGCAGCGTCTGCCGGAGCGGCCTTGGCGGCCTTCTTGGCGGCCTTCTTCGCTGCCTTGTGGTGAGCAGCCTTCTTGCCCTGGTGATGCTCTTCCTGCATCGCCGGCTGAGCGGCTTCGGCCGCTTGCTGCTGCTGCAGCGCTTGTGCGCGCTGCTCGATCTCGGCAATCTTGGCCGGATCGGTGATGGTCTGGATTTGCGTGCTCTCTTGCGCATACGCTGCGCCAGTCAGCGCCGACATCGCGACCAGAATAGCCAGGGACGTCTTCTTCATTGCTTTACCTCCGCTAAGTGGTGATGAACCCGAATGTTGCCGTTTTGTCTGGCGACTGCAATCGAGTGCGTGTCGAGTGTAACAAAAGTGACGGATCAATGTGCATCGGATCACGGCGCAGCGCAAGGCCTCGTTGAAGTCGCGCAACACTTCGCGCATTCCGTCACGCGCATGCCATCCCGGGCGGCACCGTCGCTTTCGGTGTCCGTATTGCCGTCAAAACCAGCCGAGCCATCGATAGACGTGGAACTGCGCGATGCCGACCAGTTCATGCAAGGCCTGGTTCGCGTTTTCCAGGTTGTGCCAGCGTGGCAGCCAGCCCGTTTGTGCACGCCGGCGGTTCGAATAAACGGGCTGCGGATCGATGCCGAAGCGGCGGAAATCGAGCAATGCGCGGCGCATCTGGTAAGACGACGTGACGAGAATGCGCGTGTCGTCATGTTGTGAGCGTAGTATAGACGCAGTGAATTTCGCGTTTTCGTAGGTCGTACGGCTGTTCGGCTCGAGCACGAGATCGCCGGAGGCGACGCCTTCCGCGACCAGCCGGCGCCCGTAGACGGCCGCCTCGGTTTCGCCGTGATGTTGCGGGTCGCCGCCCGACATCACCACGGTGCAGCGGGTGGCCTGCTGCAGGCACGTGCGATAGAGCGCCGCGGTCTTGCGAATGCGTGCTTCACCGTCGGGAGGCGGCCGCAGGCCGGTCTCGCCGCGCCGCGTGCCGATGCCGATGATGATCAGCGTCGTTCGGCCGTGCATGTCGGGGCGCTCGACCGGCGTAACACCCGCCTCGGTCCACGCGATGAGCGGCGCGGCGAGCCAGCCTGTCGCAAGCAGCCAGAGCAGCGCGACACCGGCGATCGCAATGAGTCGCCGCCTCTTGCGGCAGAGCATGAAACAGATGAAGAGAAGTGCAAATGAATCGAACAGAATCAATTTGATTGGGGTATGGTGTCTTTTTATGGACGGCTGACGATCCGGCCCTGACGCGACGCCGAACGTCGGCCTCCAGAATCGGTGGCGGTATCGGCGGGCGGAGCTCCCGCCCGGCGCGCCGCTTCGCATTGTCGCTGCACTTTAAGAAAGAATCGAGATGGCCACGTATTCCAACGAAGCGGTGCTCGACGCATTGAGACGAGTGCAGTACCGCCAGGTACCGTGGGCGCGCCGCCCGGGCGTGTTCGAGTATCTCCGGTCGCTAGGGCTGATGGACACGGTCAGGCAGAAGACCGTTGCTCCCGCACCGGGTTTCCATGCCCCGGTCGACATCGCGGTGCTGACCGATAATGGTCGAGCCGAATGTGCGCGCCTCGAGCGCGACGAGAAATTGCTTTCCTGGACCGATCGCCGTATGGACGACTACGCATTGAGCGAAGCGAGCGCCGTGGCGATTCTCGAAAGCCGCCTGTAGCGGCGCACGCCAGTTCTCGCGCGCGGTGCGCGCGATACTCAAAAAAAAGCCCGTATCACGAGGATACGGGCGTACCGGATACTTTTGCTGTTGCCACGCTGTGCTCATGGCAACGAATGTGACTCGTCGCATGTCGAGCAGTTCCCGAATCCGGGAATTTTCTTTGACGAAATCCTGCAGATTGCCGGACTACGGATGACGCGGCAGGTCGGACGGCTGCGAGCTGATGCGCGCACGCGCGTTGCTGGCGATGTCGCCGCGCAAATCGCCGCGCGGCACGGTCTGCCGGTTGGGCGACGTGACGGGCGGTTGCTGGCGAAGGGTGTTCCGGTGCTCTTGCTGGCGGTGAGGCGGCTTTGTGCGATCGTCGGCGCGAGCGGGGGCGGTCAGCGCCAGCGAAATGACAATGCCGCATGCGACGAGCAGTGACATTGGTTTCATGGCGGGGCTCCCTTCAAGCCGTCGGCGAGGCTTGTTGATATGTCGCTAAGGTAAGCGCGGGAGTGCAGGCTTGCTGTAAATAATAGTAAATAGATGTATCGCGGCACGACAGCGGTAATCGACGACGACGCGAGCGCCGCGCAACGGGCGTGGCGATGAAAGAAACCGGGCGGCCGAAGCCGCCCGATCGAGCATGCGTTACGCCATCTTCACGGGGGCGCGCCAGGATTCCGGATTGGTCCAGAAGGCACCGCGCAGCCGATCGCGGCTCGGCGGTGCCGGCGGCTTCGTCGCGCTTGCCCCGATGCGACCGCGCAATGAGATCTGGCGGCCGCTCGTGCCGAGTCGCTTGACGATTTCGGCGAGCGTACCGTCTGCCTGCCATTCGTCGAAACGACGGCGGCAGGTCGGCGGCGACGGATAGCGGCCCGGCAGCTTCGACCAGCCTTCACCCGTCGACAGTACCCACAGCACGGCGTTGACTACCGAACGTGCTTCCACGCGCGGACGGCCGCGCCGTTCGCTCCGTGCGGGTTCCGAGCAAAACAGACCTTCGACCAGCGCCCACTCGTTATCTCTCAAATCGTCGAACAGCATCATGTCCTCACCTCAGCGAAGCTAACTCCGGTGCGCTGCCCTGCGCCGCGCACTCTTCAAGCACTCGAACGTCGAGTGCCGGGTGGGGGCGTCCGGTTGGCCGGCAGCGGCATCTCTGCCTTCCGTCCGACGAAAACCTGCGCCCTGTGCGTCAGGTAATGCACGATGTGTGCCATGTCGGAGGCGATCCCCTCGAGAGCCGCTTGGCAGCGGGCTAACGGCTAAGTCAGCTAGGGGCGTATAAGACGCCAAAATAACCCGCCAGCAAATCGGGACAATCACCAATCTTGTGCAATTCGCCCGTGCCACGTGCGTTTGCGCGAATATTGCACCGCAGCGAAACATGTGCGATCGATGCCGGATTCGCACATCGGGGCTGTTTCGCGCATTAAAATTGTGCATTGATGTCGACGATTGATGAGGTGAGGGGATGAACGTTACGCTGCGCCAGCTTCGCGTATTCATCGAAGTCGCGCGGCTCAGGAGCTTCAGTCGCGCGGGCGACGAGATCGGACTCACGCAGTCCGCGGTCAGCCGTTGCGTGCGTGAGCTCGAGGCCGAACTCGGGCTGAAGCTGATCGACCGGACGACGCGCGACGTACAGTTGACCGACGTCGGGGCGAACCTGATCGCGAGCGTGTCCCGACTGATCGACGATCTCGACGACACGTTGCGCGAGATTCGCGAGATCGGCGAGCAGCGGCGGGGGCGCGTGATCGTTGCCGCGAGCCCGACGATCGCGTGCCGGCTGATGCCGCGCGTCGTCGCGTCGTCCGAGCGCCAGTTCCCGTTCGTCACGCTCGGCCTGCGCGACGACGTGCAGAGCGACGTGCTGCGCAAGGTGAAGTCGAGCGAGGTCGATTTCGGCGTCGTCATCGGGCCGCTCGCCGTCGCCGATCTCGTGTGCGAACCGTTGATGACCGACTCGTTCTGCCTGGTCGCGCGCGCCGATCATCCGCTTGCGGCGCGGGCGGAGGTGCCATGGACGGCACTCGACGGCGAGCGTCTCGTGCTGCTCGATCATGCGTCCGGAAGCCGGCCGCTGATCGACGCTGCGCTGGCCGCCCATCGGGTGAATGCGACGGTCATGCAGGAACTCGGGCATTCGGCGACCGTATTCGGGCTCGTCGAGGCCGGTGTCGGCGTGAGCGTGCAGCCGTGGCTATCTCTGCCGCTGCCGGCCGGATCGACGCTGGTCGCGCGGCCACTGACGCCCCGTACCGAGCGTACCGTCGAACTGGTGCGCCGCCGCGACCGGTCGCTGTCGCCGGCCGCGCAGGCGATCTGGGAGCTTGTGCGCCAGATGCCGGCACGGGCGGAGGATCTCGACTGAGGGTGCGAATCCACCGCGCACGCCGGTACACTAGGCGGACCGTGTTCCTCAGTGGCGATTCTCGATGAGGCATTTCGCAGAGGTCGGCCCGGCGACGGGCGAGCCGGCGGCACGCAGCGCAGTCCATGCGCTGCGTCCGTCACTGATCAGGGAAGTGGTGAACGCCGGCTTCGGCGTGCCCGACGTGCTGCCGTTCTGGTTCGGCGAATCCGATCGGGTGACGCCTACATTCATTCGTGACGCAGCCGCGGCGGCGCTGCGCGACGGCGCAACCTTCTATACGCACAACCTCGGCACGGTCCCGCTGCGCGACGCGATCGCGGACTACGTGAGCGTGCGGCACGGCGCGACGGCGGCCGAGACGATTGCCGTGACGAGTTCGGGCGTGAGCGCGCTGATGCTCGCTGCGCAACTACTGGTCGGTCCGGGCGATCGCGTCGTCGCGGTCACGCCGCTCTGGCCGAACCTCGTCGAAATTCCGAAGATCCTCGGTGCGCAGGTCGAATGCGTACCGCTCGGCCATGGCGACGCGGGCTGGCGGCTCGACGTCGACCGGCTGCTCGCGGCACTGACGCCCGACACGCGGATGCTGTTCGTCAACTCGCCGAACAATCCGACCGGCTGGACGATGTCCCGCGACGACCAGCAGGCCGTACTCGCGCATTGCCGACGTCACGGCATATGGGTGGTCGCCGACGAGGTGTACGAGCGGCTCGCGTTCGGCGCGGCCGGTGCGTCGTCGTTCCTCGACATCGCATCGCGCGACGAGCGGGTGATCGTCGTGAATTCGTTCTCGAAGGCCTGGGCGACGACGGGCTGGCGGCTCGGATGGCTGGTCGCGCCAGCGGCGGTCATGGGCGACCTGTCGAAGCTGGTCGAATACAACACGTCGTGCGCGCCGGGTTTCATCCAGTCCGCGGGCGAAGTCGCGCTGCGCGACGGCGAACCGTTCGTGAAGTCGTTCGTCACGGCGCTGCGCGGCGCGCGTGATCATCTGGTCGCCGCACTGCACACGCTGCCGGGCGTCGACGTGCCGCCTCCGCCGGGCGCGATGTACCTGTTCCTGCGCTTGCCGGGCGCGGACGACAGCTTCGCGTTCTGCAAGTCGCTGGTGCGCGAGGCAGGGCTGGGACTGGCGCCGGGGCGCGCGTTTGGCCCGGAGGGCGAAGGGTTCGTGCGCTGGTGTTACGCATGCGATCCGGTGCGGCTCGATGCGGGCGTCGAGCGCTTGCGCCATTTCCTCGCTCGCGGCGCGTGCCTGCGCTGAAGCGGGGACGGAGCGCCCGAGGCGTGCTGACGGCGAGCCGTTCGGCGAATCTTTACGCACCGGGCGATTTTGCGTAATATGGCGCTCAGTCACGCGGTTCCGTCGTTGAGCCGTGCTGTTCCGTCCGGTTTGGGCCTGGCTTGAAGTTGGTTCGCCGCCCCCGGTTCGTGCTCCCATCAATATGACCGATCAGAATCGGGCGAGCGCGTCTTCCGTTCCTTTCGTCTGTTTGTTGATCCGGTTCGTTTGACCACAGGGTCTGGCCTAGCTGCATGAATACCCAAGAGGCGAAGATCGTCCTCGAGACTGCTTTGATCTGCGCGCAGGAACCGCTGAAGCTCGGCGATTTGCGCAAGCTCTTTGCCGACGGCGTGTCGGCTGACACGGTCCGCACGTTGCTCGAAGATCTGAAACAGGATTGGTCCGGCCGCGGCGTCGAACTGGTGGCGCTGGCAACCGGATGGCGCTTTCAGAGCAAGCCGGCGATGCGTCACTTTCTGGATCGACTGCATCCCGAGAAGCCGCCGAAATATTCGCGCGCGGTGCTCGAAACGCTCGCGATCATCGCGTATCGGCAACCCGTCACGCGCGGCGACATCGAAGAGATTCGCGGCGTCACGGTCAATACGCAGGTGGTCAAGCAGCTCGAGGATCGAGGCTGGATCGAGGTGATCGGGCATCGCGACGTGCCGGGACGTCCGGCGCTGTACGCGACGACCAAGCAGTTCCTCGACGATCTCGGCCTGAAGGCGCTCGACGACCTGCCCGCGCTCGAGGAGCCCGCCGCGAACATCGAGGCCGCGCTGCTCGCGCAGCAGGCGATGGACTTCGACGGCGATGCGCCGGCGGCGGAAGCGGTGCCGGACGCTGGCGAAGCGGCGACCGACGAGCCATACGAATTGCCGGGCGACGCAGCGACGGACATCGCGTCGACGCAGGAAATGCCGAACCGCGATACGCTGGAAGCTGATCGCGTTCAAGCCGAACAGGGCGGCGCCGAAGCAGCGCCGGCCGGCGGGCCATCCGAGCCGCTGCATGCGGAATGGAACGAGGAAGATCGCAAGCCGGCCGCCGACGCGGTTGCCGGAGACGGAGCGGAAGCGGCCGGCGAGATGCCGGGCGAGGCTGGCCAGGCCGACGCCTCACGCTCCCGTCCCGCGGACGGCGAGATGCTGGACGATACGTCTGACAGTCTTGCCGACGCCGTACGCAGTGCCAGCGCGCCCATCGGCGCCGACGCGCTGCCGGACGACGAAGCAGAACCCGAACAGCGCCGCGCCTGATCGCGGCCGACTTCTTGCCGCGCCCGCGCCGGGCGCGAGACCTGACATTTTGAGGTTGTTTTGACAGATATCCACGATATTGAATCGTCCGCGCCTGCCGTGCAGGCCGCGCGTGCCGACGATGCGCCGGAGCAGGACGCTCCGGCCGCGGGTGGTGACGAGCGTCCCCGCCGCGGCTTGCGGCGCGGCCCGCGCAGCCTGATCGCGCGTCGCCGCGCGGCGGCCAAGTCGAAGGGCGCCGATGGCGAGTCGCAGGGCGGCGAAGGCGCGGACGCGCAGCCGGCCGAGGCCGCGGAAGCGCAACCCACCGCACGCGCGCCACGCAAGGAAGGCGCGGCCAAGGGCGGCCGCAAGCCGGCCGGCAAGCGTGAAGGTACAGCCAAGGGTGCCCAGGGCGGGCAAGGCGGCCAGGGGCGGCGCGGTTCGCCGAAGGGTGAAGGCGGCGCGGCGAAGGCCGATGGCGATGCGGCATCGCAGGACGATCTGTTCGCCTATGTGACGTCGCCGGCCTTCGACGCGGACAACTCGGCGGGCGGCAGCGGCGTACGTGCGCCGATGTTGCGCCGCGGCCGCAGTCAGCCGACGAACAAGCGCGTGCTGTCGCCGGACGATGACGCGCCGAAGCTCCACAAGGTGCTCGCGGAAGCCGGCATGGGCTCGCGTCGCGAAATGGAAGAGCTGATCGTCGCCGGCCGTGTGTCGGTGAACGGCGAGCCTGCGCACATCGGCCAGCGCATCATGCCGACCGACCAGGTTCGTATCAACGGCAAGCCGGTCAAGCGCAAGCTGCCGAACAAGCCGCCGCGCGTGCTGCTGTACCACAAGCCGACGGGCGAAATCGTCAGCCATGCGGACCCGGAAGGTCGTCCGTCGGTGTTCGACCGCCTGCCGCCGATGAAGACGGCGAAATGGCTCGCGGTGGGCCGCCTCGACTTCAACACCGAAGGTCTGCTGATGCTGACCACGTCGGGCGATCTCGCAAACCGCTTCATGCATCCGCGTTACAGCGTCGAGCGCGAGTACGCGGTGCGCGTTGTCGGCGAGCTGTCCGAAGGGATGCGGCAGAAGCTGTTGCATGGCGTCGAGCTCGACGACGGCCCGGCGAACTTCCTGCGTATCCGCGACGGCGGCGGCGAAGGCACGAACCACTGGTATCACGTTGCGCTGGCCGAAGGCCGCAACCGCGAAGTGCGCCGGATGTTCGAGGCGGCCGGCCTGATGGTGAGTCGCTTGATCCGTACGCGCCACGGCCCGATCCCGCTGCCGCGCGGCCTGAAGCGCGGTCGTTGGGAGGAGCTCGACGAGGCGCAGGTGCGCAAGCTGATGGCGACGGTTGGCCTGAAGGCGCCGTCCGAGGAGAAGGGCAAGCGCGGTGGCGGTGGGCAGGCCGAGCGCCGCCAGCCGGATCCGATGCAGACGTCGATGGGTTTCATCGGCCGTGAGCCGGTGCTGACGACGCATGGCCAGCTCGACCAGCCGCGTCGCGGCGGTGGCCGGCGCGGTGCCCCTGGCCTGCCGGGCCTGAGCGGCTACGGCAGCCTGCCGGTTTCGCCGTCGGGCTATGGCAATCGTTCGGGCGGTCGCGATGTCGACGGCAATCGTGCGTCGTATGGCGCTGGTCCGAAGCGCGAAGGTGCTGCGGGCGGCAAGCGAGGTGGCAACAAGGGCGGCAACCGCAATCCCAACGGCAATCGCGCGGAAGGCGCCGGCAACGGCGGTGGTGGCGCACGCGGCGGCCAGCGTCCGCAACGCAATCGCTCGCGCGGCCGTTGAGCGTTTCTGGCGTACGGCGGTGCAAGCCGCCGGTGTGCCGACGAGACTGGCGTGAATCTGGTTGGGTCGGCATCTCGCCTTATGCGGTTTGCTTTCGACTGCATATTTTTGACTGCATATATATTGCGCTGCCGGATTGTGCCGCCAGGTCGGACAGTCCGGTTTCGCATTTTTGGTCGGTAAAGGCGGGCTGGACGCTGCTTTTACCGGCTGGCTTGGCGTTTGCGCCAAAAATCGCTATAATCGCGGAGTCGCTGGGCGTACGGATTCAATGTGCGGCTCAGGTGCGACCACCAGTAAGAAGATGGGCGTTCCGCCCATTTTTTTTTGCTGAAACGGTTAGGCATCTCGGGTAGCGCTTCCTGCGCCGGCTAAGGCGCGCGCCCGCGGGTGAATCGCGAGCGGCGGGCGCGAACACCTGAGAGGACACTGTGCAACTGACGGAACTGATAGAAACCACGGTCACCGGGCTCGGCTACGAGCTGGTGGATCTCGAGCGCACCGGGCGCGGCATGCTTTGCATCTATATCGATCAGCCTGCCGGCATCTCGCTCGAAGATTGCGAAAAGGTCACGCGTCAGCTCCAGCACGTCTTGACGGTCGAAAACATCGATTACGAACGGCTCGAAGTCTCGTCCCCGGGGCTCGACCGCCCGTTGAAGAAGCTGGCCGACTTCGAGCGCTTCGCCGGCAGCGAAGTTTCCGTGACCTTGAAAAAGCCGCTGGACGGGCGCAAGACGTACCGGGGCATTCTGCACGCGCCGAATGGCGAAACGATCGGTTTGGAATTTGAGAGGAAGAAGGGCGAGGCGGCCATGCTGGATTTCACGCTGGCCGATATCGACAAAGCCCGCCTGATTCCGCAAGTTGACTTTAGGAGCCGCAAATAATGAGTCGCGAAGTGTTGATGCTGGTGGATGCGCTGGCGCGCGAGAAAAACGTCGACAAGGATGTGGTGCTGGGCGCCCTCGAGGCTGCGCTCGCGTCCGCTTCCAAGAAGCTGTTCGACGAAGGCGCCGAAATCCGCGTCCATATCGATCGCGAAAGCGGCGAGCACGAAACCTTCCGTCGCTGGCTCGTCGTGCCCGATGAGGCGGGCTTGCAGGAGCCGGATCGCGAGATCCTGCTGTTCGAAGCACGTGAACAGAAGCCCGGCGTCGAAGTCGGCGAATTCATCGAGGAGCCGGTGCCGTCGATCGAGTTCGGCCGTATCGGCGCGCAGGCTGCCAAGCAGGTGATCCTGCAGAAGGTGCGCGATGCCGAGCGCGAACAGATCCTGAACGACTATCTCGAGCGCGGCGAAAAGATCATGACGGGCACGGTGAAGCGCCTCGACAAGGGCAACTTCATCGTCGAATCGGGCCGTGTCGAAGCGCTGCTGCGCCGCGACCAACTGATCCCGAAGGAAAACCTGCGCGTGGGCGATCGCGTGCGTGCGTACATCGCGAAGGTCGACCGCACCGCGCGCGGCCCGCAGATCGAGCTCTCGCGCACGGCGCCCGAGTTCCTGATGAAGCTGTTCGAGATGGAAGTGCCGGAAATCGAGCAGGGCCTGCTCGAAATCAAGGCAGCCGCTCGCGATCCGGGCGTGCGCGCGAAGATCGGCGTGATTGCCTACGACAAGCGGATCGATCCGATCGGCACCTGCGTCGGCATCCGCGGTTCCCGCGTGCAGGCCGTGCGCAACGAGCTCGGTGGCGAAAACATCGACATCGTGCTATGGTCGGAGGATCCCGCCCAGTTCGTGATCGGCGCGCTCGCGCCGGCAGCCGTCCAGTCGATCGTCGTCGATGAAGAAAAGCACTCGATGGACGTCGTCGTCGACGAGAACGAGCTGGCTGTCGCGATCGGCCGCAGCGGTCAGAACGTTCGCCTTGCCGGCGAACTGACCGGCTGGCAGATCAACATCATGACGCCGGACGAATCCGCCCTGAAGCAGGGTGAAGAGCGCGACCGACTGCGTGCGCTGTTCATGGCGCGTCTCGATGTCGACGAAGAAGTTGCCGACATCCTGATCGACGAAGGCTTCACGAGTCTTGAAGAAATCGCTTATGTGCCGCTCAACGAAATGCTCGAAATCGAGGCATTCGACGAGGATACCGTGCACGAGCTGCGCAACCGCGCCCGCGACGCATTGCTGACGATGGCGATCGCGAATGAAGAAAAGGTCGAGAATGCAGCGCTGGATTTGAAGGGCCTCGACGGCGTCACGCCGGAGTTGCTCGCGAAGCTGGCCGAACATGGCATGCAGACGCGCGACGATCTCGCCGAGCTGGCTGTGGATGAACTGGTCGACATGACCGGGATGGAAGAGGATGCCGCTAAGGCGTTGATCATGAAAGCACGTGAACATTGGTTCCAGTGAGAAATGACCATGGCGCACTGATTTGATGGCGGCCGTATGGCCTGACCCGATGCTAACAGCAAGGAATCGGTCCTTGCACTAAGAGGAATGAATGGCGAGTAACAACGTAGCCCAATTTGCCGCGGAACTGAAAATGCCTGCTGGTGTGCTGCTCGAGCAGCTGCAGGCAGCGGGCGTCCAGAAAGCGAGTGAAGACGATGCGCTGTCCGAAGCGGACAAGGCGCGTCTGCTCGATCATTTGCGCAAGTCGCATGGCGCAACCGACGGCGACAAGCGCAAGATCACGCTGACCCGCAAGCATACGTCGGAGATCAAGCAATCTGACGCGACGGGCAAGGCTCGCACCATTCAGGTCGAGGTCCGCAAGAAGCGCACGTTCGTCAAGCGCGACGAAGTGAGCGAGGGTGCGGAACAGGGTCAGGCGCAGGTCGCCGAAGCGGACGACGACGCAGAACTGAAGCGTCGCGAGGAAGAGGCGCGCCGCGAGGCCGAGCTGCTCGAGAAGCAGGCGCAGGAACTGCGCGAGCGTCAGGAGCGACTCGAGCGCGAAGAAGCAGAGCGTCGTGCCCGCGAGGAAGCGGCTGAAGCCGAGCGTCGTCGCGCCGAGGAAGAAGCTGCGGCGAAGCGCGTCGCGGCCGAAGCCGCCGCAGCTCAGCAGGCTGCTGCCCAGCAGGCCGCCGAGGCCAAGCAGGAAGCGGCAGGTGCGCAGTCCGCGCAGGATGAAGCACGCGCAGCCGCAGAACGTGCGGCACAGCGCGAAGCGGCGAAGAAGGCCGAAGACGCTGCCCGCGAGGCGGCGGACAAGGCGCGCGCCGAGCAGGAAGAGATCAGCAAGCGTCGCGCGGCGGCAGAAGCCGAAGCACGCGCGATTCGCGAAATGATGAACACGCCGCGCAAGGCAGTGGTCAAGGCAGTCGAGCCGCCGAAGCCGGTGGAACCGCCGAAGCCGGCTGAAGCGAAGGGCACGCTGCACAAGCCGGCGAAGCCGGCGGGTGCAGGCGCTCAAGCGCGTCCGGCCGTGAAGAAGCCGGCAGGTGCAGCGCCGGCGACGACGCAGGCTCCGGCAGGTGCGGGCGACCGCAACAAGAAGCCGGGTGGCGGCAAGGGCGGCTGGCAGGACGACGCGGCCAAGCGCCGCGGCATCAAGACGCGCGGCGATTCGAGCGGCGGCGTCGACCGCGGCTGGCGCGGCGGCCCGAAGGGGCGCGGCCGTCACCAGGACAGCGCATCGTCGTTCCAGGCGCCGACCGAGCCGATCGTCCGTGAAGTGCACGTGCCGGAAACCGTTTCGGTTGCCGATCTCGCGCACAAGATGTCGATCAAGGCCTCCGAAGTCATCAAGGTGATGATGAAAATGGGCCAGATGGTCACGATCAACCAGGTGCTGGACCAGGAAACGGCGATGATCGTCGTCGAGGAACTGGGCCACCGTGCGGTTGCCGCGAAGCTGGACGATCCGGAAGCGCTGCTGGTCGAAGGCGAGACCGGTACCGATGCGGAGCAGCTGCCGCGTCCGCCGGTCGTCACCGTGATGGGTCACGTCGACCACGGCAAGACCTCGCTGCTCGATCACATCCGCCGCGCGAAGGTTGCAGCGGGTGAAGCGGGCGGCATTACGCAGCACATCGGCGCTTATCACGTCGATACGCCGCGTGGCGTCATCACGTTCCTCGATACGCCGGGTCACGAAGCGTTCACGGCAATGCGTGCACGCGGCGCGAAGGCGACCGACATCGTGGTGCTGGTGGTGGCAGCTGACGACGGCGTGATGCCGCAGACGAAGGAAGCCATCGCCCACGCGAAGGCGGGTGGCGTGCCGATCGTCGTCGCGATCAACAAGATCGACAAGCCGGAAGCGAACCCGGATCGCGTCAAGCAGGAACTGGTCACCGAAGGCGTCGTGCCGGAAGAATACGGTGGCGATTCGCCGTTCGTGCCGGTGTCGGCCAAGACGGGTGTCGGTATCGACGACCTGCTCGAGAACGTGCTGCTGCAAGCCGAAGTGCTGGAACTGAAGGCACCGGTCGAAGCGCCGGCGAAGGGCATCGTGATTGAAGCGAAGCTCGACAAGGGCAAAGGCCCGGTCGCGACGATCCTGGTGCAGTCGGGTACGCTGAACCGCGGCGACATCGTGCTGGCAGGTACGGCTTATGGCCGCGTGCGTGCGATGCTCGACGAGAACGGCAAGCCGACGAAGGAAGCCGGGCCGTCGATCCCGGTCGAAATCCAGGGTCTGTCGGAAGTGCCGGGTGCTGGCGAGGAAGTGATCGTGCTGCCGGACGAACGCAAGGCACGCGAGATCGCGCTGTTCCGCCAGGGCAAGTTCCGCGACGTCAAGCTGGCGAAGCAGCAGGCCGCGAAGCTGGAAAGCATGCTCGAGCAGATGGGCGAAGGCGAAGTGCAGAACCTGCCGCTCATCATCAAGGCAGACGTGCAGGGTTCGCAGGAAGCGCTCGTGCAGTCGCTGCTCAAGCTGTCGACCGACGAAGTGCGCGTGCAGATCGTGCACAGCGCGGTGGGTGGCATCAGCGAAAACGACGTCAACCTGGCAACGGCATCGAAGGCGGTCATCATCGGCTTCAACACGCGTGCGGATGCACAGGCGCGCAAGCTGGCCGAAGCAAACGGTATCGACATCCGCTACTACAACATCATCTACGACGCAGTGGATGAGGTGAAGGCCGCGATGTCGGGCATGCTGGCGCCGGAGAAGCGCGAAGTTATAACCGGCATGGTCGAGGTACGCCAGGTGTTCAAGGTGCCGAAGGTCGGTACGGTTGCCGGCTGTATGGTCACCGACGGTATCGTCAAGCGCTCGTCGTCGGTTCGCGTGCTGCGCAACAACGTCGTGATCTTCACGGGCGAACTCGAATCGCTGAAGCGCTTCAAGGACGACGTGAAGGAAGTCAAGCAAGGCTTCGAGTGCGGTATGTCGGTGAAGAACTTCAACGACGTCATCGAAGGCGACCAGTTCGAAGTCTTCGAAGTGACCGAAGTCGCACGTACGCTGTAATCATCGCGTATCGACTCATGGGGCGGGGCAGGCTTGGGCTTGTCCCGCCCATTTTCATGGCGGCGTGCTAACGGCTCGCCGCTTTATCCTGATAAACGGATCACGGATCGATCATGTCCAGGAAACGTACTTCCCCCAATCGCAACGTTCAGATTGCTGACCAGATTCAGCGCGATCTGTCCGAACTCATCATGCGCGAGGTCAAGGACCCGCGCATCGGCATCGTGACCATCCAGAGCGTGGAGCTCACGCCGGACTACGCACACGCGAAGGTCTATTTCACGGCGCTCACCGGCGATCCGGACAAGACGCAGGAAGCGCTGAATCACGCGTCGGGCCACCTGCACAACCTGCTGTTCAAGCGTCTGCACATTCATACGGTGCCGACGCTGCATTTCCATTACGACCAGACGATCGAGAAGGCCGTGGAGATGTCGCGCCTGATCAAGGAAGCCAACTCGACGCGCGCGAAGGACGACGACGAAGCCGACGCGCCCGCGAAGGACGATTGAGCGCGCGCGCCCTATGACGACTGCAGCTCCTCAGCGTCCACGCGTGCCGCGGCGCGCGCTGGACGGCGTCCTTCTGCTCGACAAGCCGGTCGGCTTGTCGAGCAACGACGCCCTGATTCGCGCGAAGCGCCTGCTTCTCGCGAAGAAAGCCGGCCATACCGGTACGCTCGATCCGCTGGCCTCGGGCCTGTTGCCGCTGTGTTTCGGCGAGGCGACGAAGTTCTCGCAGGACTTGCTGGAAGCGGACAAGACCTACGAAGCGACGATGCGTCTCGGTGTGCGCACGACCACCGGCGACGCGGAAGGCGACGTGCTCGACACGCGCGCCGTCGAATGCGACCGGGCGGCGGTGGAGGCGGCGCTCGCGCACTTTACCGGCGAGATCGTGCAGGTGCCGCCGATGTATTCGGCGCTCAAGCGTGACGGCAAGCCGTTGTACGAATATGCGCGCGCGGGCCAGACCGTCGAACGGGAAGGCCGCAATGTGACGATCCATGCACTCGAGCTGCTCGCCTGCGAGCTGCCGGACGTGACGTTTCGGGTGACCTGCAGCAAGGGCACGTATGTGCGCACGCTGGCCGAAGATCTCGGCGAAACGCTCGGTTGTGGCGCGCATCTGACGATGCTGCGTCGCACGTGCGTCGGCGCGCTGACGCTCGAGCATGCGGTGACGCTCGACGCGCTGTCCGACGCTGCCGAAGCGGCGCGCGACGCGTGGCTTCAGCCGGTCGACGCGCTGCTGTCGACATTTCCGCTGGTGCGTCTCGACGAAGCCAGCGCGAAACGATTCCTGCACGGCCAGCGCCTGCCGCTGTCTGCGCTTGATTCGATCGACGCGGCAGAGGGAGAGCGCGTGCGGGTGTACGACGCGGAGCGACTGCTCGGTGTGGCGCGCAAGGCCAACGGCGTGCTCGCGCCCGAACGCCTCGTCGTGACGGCTGCATGATGCGCGGCGCGCAAGCGCCGTCGTCGGAACGAAAAAAGCCCGGTCGAAATCGACCGGGCTTTTTGTTTGGCGCGCTCGTTCGAGCGTGGTGCTCAGTGCGCAGCTGACGCCGCCGCACCCGCATCGCCGCCGCCCGCGCGTTCGGGCTTCGTGATCCAGATCAGTCCGATCAGCAGCACGAAGATCGCCGCCGAGATGTAGAACAGATCGTTCACGCCGAGTTGAGCCGCCTGCTGAGTGGCCATGTTGTTGATGAGGCCGTGCGCCTGGTCCTGTGTCAGCCCCAGGTTGCCCATCTGCGTGACGGCCTGGTTGAACGTCGGGTTGTACGGGTTGGTCTGCTCGACCAGTTGCGCGTGGTGGAAATTGTTCCGGTGATCCCACGCGGTCTGGAAGATCGACGTGCCGATACCGCCGCACATGATCCGCACGAAGTTCGACAGGCCCGATGCCGCGGGAATGCGGTGGCCGGGCAGGCCGGACAGCGTGATCGACACGAGCGGGATGAAGAAGCCGGCCATCGCGATGCCTTGCACGAGCGTCGGCAACGTCAGCGACCACTCGTCGACACCGGTCGTGTAGCGCGAGCGCATCCAGAAGCACAGTGCGAACGTCAGGAACGCGGCGGTCGCGATATAGCGCGGATCCGTGCGCGGCAGGAACTTGCCGGTGAGCGGAGACAGCAGGATCGCGAACAGTCCGACGGGCGCCATCACGAGGCCTGCATCGGTTGCCGTGTAGCCGATCTGGGTTTGCAGCCACAGTGGCAGGAGCACGAGGTTGCCGAAGTAGAGCCCGTAGCCGACCGCGAGCGCGATCGTGCCGCCCGTGAAGTTGCGCATGCGGAACAGCGACAGGTCGACGACCGGGTGCTCGGCGGTCAGCTCCCAGATCACGAAAAACGCGAACGAGATGACCGCGATCAGCGCGAGCGCGATGATCGTCGTCGACGCGAACCAGTCGAGATCCTTGCCTTTGTCGAGCATGATCTGCAGCGAGCCGACCCACAGCACCAGCAACGCGAGGCCGACACCGTCGATCGGCGCGCGTCGCACCGTCGATTCGCGCGTGCGATAGATCGACCACGTGGCCAGCGCGGCAGCGATGCCGACCGGGATGTTCACGTAGAAGATCCACGGCCACGAATAGTTGTCCGAGATCCAGCCGCCGAGGATCGGGCCCGCGACCGGTGCGATCAGCGTCGTCATCGACCATAGCGCGAGCGCCATCGGCGCCTTCGCGCGCGGGTAGCTCGACAGCAGCAGCGATTGCGACAGCGGAATCATCGGCCCCGCGACCGCGCCCTGGAGCACGCGCGACGCGAGCAGGAACGGGAGGCTCGGCGCCAGCCCGCACATCCACGACGAGATGACGAACAGGATGATCGATGCGAGGAACAGGCGAACCTGTCCGAAGCGGTCGGTCAGCCAGCCCGTCAGCGGCACGGAGATCGCGTTCGCGACCGCGAACGACGTGATGACCCACGTACCCTGGTCGGACGACACGCCAAGGTCGCCCGAGATGGTCGGGATCGCGACGTTCGCGATGGACGTGTCGAGCACGTTCATGAACACCGCGAGCGATACCGCGATCGTCCCGAGCACGAGTTGCCCGCCCTGCAGGGGCGGGTGGGAGACAGGAGCCTGTGCCATGTCGGTAGTTTTTCCGGAATCGTAGCCGTTACATCATCTTGGCGACGCCGTTCGACTTCGCCGCGGCCGGTGCCGGCGCATTGCCGCCGGCGTTCTCGGCGATGATGCGCGCGATCTCCGCGTCGGCTTCGTCGCCGTACTTCGCGAACACGTTGGTCTCGTAGACGGTGTTCTGCGCATTGGCGAGCTGATCGCCGCGCTCGTCCTTGATGTCGACGTCGACCTGCATCGACAGGCCGATGCGCAGCGGATGCTTCTGGAGGTCCTTCGGATCGATCTCGATACGCACCGGCAGGCGCTGCACGACCTTGATCCAGTTGCCCGTCGCGTTTTGCGCCGGCAGCAGCGAGAATGCCGAGCCCGTGCCGGCCGAGAAGCCGACGACCTTGCCGTGGTAGACGGCCGACGAGCCGTAGATGTCGGCCGTCAGTTCGACCGGCTGGCCGATGCGCATGTGCTTGAGCTGGACTTCCTTGAAGTTCGCGTCGACCCACACTGCGTTCAGCGGCACGACCGACATCAGCGGATTGCCCGGCGACACGCGCTGGCCGACCTGCACCGAGCGCTTCGCGACATAGCCGGTGACCGGCGCCGGCAGCACGTTGCGTGCGTTCGCGAGGTACGCGTCACGAACCTTCGCGGCAGCAGCCATCACGTTCGGGTGCGACGCGATCGTCGTGTTCGTGGTCAGCGCGCGGTTCGATGCGAGCTGCTGTTGCGCTGCGTCGACCGACGCCTGGGCGGCGCGCACCGCGTCGCGCGCGTGGGAGATTTCTTCCTGCGACACGGCGCCCGTCTGCGCGACGGCCATCCGGCGGCGCAGGTCGTCCTGCGCCTTCGACAGGTCGGACTGACGCAGCGCCACTTGTGCGCGGTACTGGTCGTCGTTGACGAACAGGCCGCGTACCTGGCGCACCGTCTGCGCGAGGTTGGCCTCGGCCTGCTGCAACGCGACCTGCGAGTCGGCCGGGTCGAGCACGACCAGCGGATCGCCGGCCTTGACCGTCTGCGTATCGTCGGCCTTCACGGCGATCACCGTACCCGTGACCTGCGGCGTGATCTGCACGACGTTGCCGTTCACGTACGCGTCGTCGGTCTCTTCATGGAAGCGCGCGACGAGGAAGTAGTACAGGCCGTACGCGATGGCCGCGATCACGATGACCGCGATCAGCAGCGTCATCATCCGTTTGCGCTTCCCGTTGTTCTGCGGCTGTGCGCTGGCGGCGTTTTGTTGAGGGTCGCTCATGGCGATTTTCTCCATCCGTTATTTCGAGTATCTGCGTAGTGGTGGCGCCGGATCAGTTGGCGGCCTGTTTTGTCTGCTTGTCGGCGTCCGGTGCGGCGAGCCGCGTGCCGGTCGCGTCGAACCCGCCGCCGAGCGCCTTGATCAACGCGAGCTGCATGTCGCGCCGGCGCATCTTCAGGTTGGTCACCGTCTGTTCCGATGCGAGGCGGTTGCTGTCCGCGGTCAGCACCTGGAGCTGCGGCGACAGGCCGGCCTTGTAGCGGATCACGGCGAGGTCGTACGCACGCGTCGACGCATCGAGCGCACGCTGCGCATCGTCCATCTGGCGATCGACCGCGCGAATCGACGCGACCTGCGTCGCGACGTCGTTCAGCGCGCCGATCAGCGTCTGGTTGTAGTTCGCGACCGACAGGTCGAAGTCGGCGTAGCGGCCCTTGAGCTGCGCGCGCAACGCGCCGGCATCGAAGATAGGCAGGTGGATGGCCGGGCCGAACTGCGCCTGGCGGCTCGCGAAATTCAGGAATTTGCCCCAGCCGAACGCATCGAAGCCGAAGCCGGCGGCGAGGTTCACGTCCGGGAAAAACTCGGCCTTCGCTTCCTTCACGTCGTGCATCGCGGCCTCGACCTGCCAGCGTGCGGCGACGATGTCGGGGCGGCGCGACACGAGGTCGGCCGGCAGGTTGCCGGGCAGTGCGACTTCGCCGGTCGGGTTCATCACCGGCGCGGCGATCTGCAGCCCGCGGTCCGGACCCTTGCCGAGCAGCGCGGCGAGCTGGTAACGCACGGTCGTGATCTGGCCGTCGAGGTCGGACAGCGACGCCTGGGTCGTCGCGATATTGCCGCGCGCAGTCTGGCGTTCAACATTGGTGTCGAGGCCGGCGGATACGCGGCCGTCGGTGATCTTGCCGACCGTCTGGCGATTGGTGATCTCGCGCTGCGCGATGTCGCGCAGCGCATACAGTTGCGCGAGCGAGTTGTAGGTGCGTGCGACCGACGACGCGAGCGTGATGCGCGCCTGCTGCATGTCGGCTTCGGCGGCCTTTTCCTGCGACACGGCCGTGTGCAGGCGCTCGCGGTTCTTGCCCCACAGATCGAGATCCCATGACGCGCTCGCGAGCGCGTTGTTCTCGCTGTACCACTGTCCGCCGTACGGGGGCGGGAACAGCGCGTTCGACGAATACAGCTCGCGCGTCCACGAATAGCTGGCTTCGGCCTTCGGCATCAGGTTCGAGCGCGACGATTCGATGTACGACGACGCCTTCGCGATGCGCGCCTGCGCCTGTGCGATCGATGGGTTGCCCTGGAGCGCCTCGTCGATCAGCTTCGGCAACTGCGGATCGCCGAACTGGTTTGCCCAGTCGAGCGCCGGCCACTGGCCGCCCTGGGCCGGCAGGCTCTGGGCGGTTTCGAATTGCGACGCGGGAGCGATCTGCTTGTCGCTTTTGATGCCGATGTAGTTTGCGCAGCCCGCCAGTGCCAGCGCGGCAACCGCGGCGGCGACGGCGGCGCGGCACGACCCGGCGCGCACGAACAACGGGGAGGATTTCATCGCGCTGTTCCCTGACTCGGAATGAATGATGGACACTGCAAGGATTTCCTTACACTAATCTGTCAAAAGTAATTGTTATGGCAACTATTGCGTGATGCTACTGCCCGCGGTCTCGCAATAGTTGCTGAGAATGCGGCGCAGCATGCTCTTCAGGAACCCGACTTCTTCCGGCGTAAACCCGTCCAGCAACTCGTCGAGCACGCTGCGGAACACCGGCGGCAGTCGCTCGGCAAGCGCACGGCCTTCGTCGGTCAGCTCGAGGCGCACGACCCGCCGATCCTCGATGCTGCGCACGCGGGACAGCAGGCCGCGCTTCTCGACGCGATCGAGCAGGCGCGTGACCGCGCTTGCGTCGATCCCGTATTCCCGCGCGAGTTCGGCGGCCGTCGAGCACTTGCCGACCGCGATCATGAACAGCATGCTCGCCTGCGTGCCCGTGATGCCGAGCTCTTCCTGCGTGCGTTGCGTGACGAGGTTGGTCATCACGGACTTCACGCGTGACATCAGATAACCGACGCTGTCGTTCATCTGATACGAGGACAGTGGCGAAACAGGCGATTGAGAAGGAGAATCCGGCATAAAACCCTGAAGCTGCAATAGTTGACTAGGCAGCAGTATAGGCACAATTGCTTGCCTCGGCAAATGTTAATCGAACGGGCGAGGGCGCGCTCCGTGGGCCGGAATTCCCTTGTCGCGGTAAGGGTTTTCGGTCGATTGGCGGCAGCTTTGAGGGATCGATTCAGCGCGCAAGGGAAGGGGCGGGGGGCGCTGTTTGTTGCGTTGCAGCGGGCAGTCCGGCTCTCGACATTCGCACGTGCTATAATTCGTGGTTTCCAAGCTGCAACGCGCGCGCACGTGTCGAACGAGCGTGCGCGTTTGCGCGTTCAACGATTTCCAGGTTTCTATGACCCGCGCCCTTCGCAACATCGCCATCATCGCTCACGTCGACCACGGCAAGACCACGCTCGTCGACCAACTGCTCCGCCAGTCCGGCACCTTCCGCGAGAACCAGCAGATTGCCGAACGCGTGATGGACTCGAACGACATCGAAAAAGAGCGCGGGATCACGATTCTCGCGAAGAACTGCGCGGTCGAATACGAAGGCACGCACATCAACATCGTCGACACGCCGGGGCACGCGGACTTCGGTGGCGAGGTCGAGCGCGTGCTGTCGATGGTCGACTCGGTGCTGCTGCTCGTCGACGCCGTCGAAGGCCCGATGCCGCAGACGCGCTTCGTCACGAAGAAGGCGCTCGCGCTCGGCCTGAAGCCGATCGTCGTCGTCAACAAGATCGACCGTCCGGGCGCGCGGATCGACTGGGTCATCAACCAGACCTTCGACCTGTTCGACAAGCTCGGCGCGACCGAAGAGCAGCTCGACTTCCCGATCGTCTACGCGTCGGGCCTGAACGGCTACGCGTCGCTCGACCCGGCCGCTCGCGAAGGCGACATGCGCCCGCTGTTCGAGGCGATCCTCGCGCACGTGCCGGTTCGCCCGGCCGATCCGGAAGCGCCGCTGCAGCTCCAGATCACGTCGCTCGACTTTTCGACGTATGTCGGCCGGATCGGCGTCGGCCGCATCACGCGTGGCCGCATCAAGCCGGGTCAGCCGGTCGTGATGCGCTTCGGCCCGGAAGGCGACGTGCTGAACCGCAAGATCAACCAGGTGCTGTCGTTCAAGGGCCTCGAGCGCGTGCAGGTCGAGTCGGCCGAAGCCGGTGACATCGTGCTGATCAACGGTATTGAAGACGTCGGCATCGGCGCGACGATCTGCGCGGTCGATACGCCGGAAGCGCTGCCGATGATCACCGTCGACGAGCCGACGCTGACGATGAACTTCCTCGTCAACTCGTCGCCGCTCGCCGGCCGCGAAGGCAAGTTCGTGACGAGCCGCCAGATCCGCGACCGCCTGATGAAGGAACTGAACCACAACGTCGCGCTGCGCGTGAAGGACACGGGCGACGAAACGGTGTTCGAAGTATCGGGCCGCGGCGAACTGCACCTGACGATTCTCGTCGAGAACATGCGCCGCGAAGGCTATGAGCTGGCCGTGTCGCGTCCGCGCGTCGTGATGCAGGAAATCGACGGCGCGCGGCACGAGCCGTACGAACTGCTGACCGTCGACGTCGAGGACGAGCACCAGGGCGGCGTGATGGAAGAGCTCGGCCGCCGCAAGGGCGAAATGCTCGACATGGCGTCGGACGGCCGCGGCCGCACGCGTCTCGAGTACAAGATCTCGGCGCGTGGCTTGATCGGCTTCCAGAGCGAATTCCTGACGCTCACGCGCGGCACGGGCCTGATGAGCCACATCTTCGATTCGTACGCGCCGGTCAAGGACGGCTCGGTCTTCGAGCGTCGCAACGGCGTGCTGATTTCGCAGGACGACGGCGCTGCCGTGGCCTACGCACTGTGGAAGCTGCAGGATCGCGGCCGCATGTTCGTGAAGCCGGGTGATGCGCTCTATGAGGGCATGATCATCGGCATCCACAGCCGTGATAACGACCTCGTCGTGAACCCGATCAAGGGCAAGCAGCTGACCAACGTGCGTGCGTCGGGTACCGACGAAGCCGTGCGTCTCGTGCCGCCGGTCCAGATGTCGCTCGAGTACGCGGTCGAATTCATCGACGACGACGAGCTCGTCGAAGTGACGCCGCAGTCGATCCGCCTGCGCAAGCGCTTCCTGAAGGAGCACGAGCGTCGCCGCGCGAGCCGCGAAGGCGCGGTCGACTAAGCGTTTCGACCGTTCGCTGCATCACGGAAAAGGCTGCCTGCGGGCAGCCTTTTTTGCATCTGCGCGATGTGCAATCGGACTGTCTGCAAAACACTGTTCCCGCGGGTCGTGGCAATCCGGCAAAACCCCGTCGCGTGGTGCTTTCAGGCACATTTCGTCGTGAACTCCGGTAACGGTTCTGTGATATGCTGCGCGCACGCAAGTTTTAGGTCCTTCCAAGCAAGACTTGATTCGCAATCCGCTAAACGGTCAGGCCGTGTCGCGGAAGGTTGAGTAACCCGCTATTTCTCGAGAAGCTCGAAGAAAGGTGAGCGTAAAATGTCAGATGTAATGAAGCAGTTTCAGCTGAACTCCTATCTGTTCGGCGGCAATGCTTCGTACGTTGAAGAACTGTACGATGCATACCTCAACAATCCGGCATCCGTGCCGGAGAACTGGCGAGAGTATTTCGACGCGCTGCAGAACGTGCCTGCAACGGACGGTTCGAATGCCAATGACGTCGCCCATTTCCCGATCGTCGAATCGTTCGCCGAGCGTGCGAAGGCCAATGCCTTCATCCCGCGCGAAAGCACCAGCAATCTGGCTGCGGCACGCAAGCAAGTGCACGTCCAGTCCCTCATCAGCGCCTATCGCTTCCTCGGCTCGCAATGGGCCAATCTGGATCCGCTGAAGCGTCGCGAACGTCCCGCCATTCCCGAGCTCGAACCCGCGTTCTACGATTTCTCCGAAGGCGACCTCGACCAGACGTACAGCGCAAGCAACCTGTACTTCGGTTTCGACCAGGCTTCGCTGCGTGACATCGTCAAGGGTCTGCGCGACACGTACTGCGGCACGATCGGTGCCGAATACATGTACATCAGCGACCCGGAACAGAAGCGCTGGTGGCAGGAGCGCCTGGAGTCGATCCGCGCGACGCCGAACTTCTCGGCAAACGAGAAGAAGCACATCCTGAATCGCCTGACGGCCGCTGAAGGCCTCGAGCGCTATCTGCACACCAAGTACGTTGGCCAGAAGCGCTTCTCGCTCGAAGGCGGCGAAAGCTTCATCGCGGCGATGGACGAAGTCGTCCAGCACTCGGGCAAGCGCGGCGTGCAGGAAATCATCATCGGCATGGCCCACCGTGGCCGTCTGAACGTGCTGGTCAACACGCTGGGCAAGATGCCGGCCGACCTGTTCGCCGAATTCGAAGGCAAGCACGTCGACGACCTGCCGGCCGGTGACGTGAAGTACCACAAGGGCTTCTCGTCGGACGTGTCGACGGAGGGCGGCCCGGTTCACCTGTCGCTCGCGTTCAACCCGTCGCACCTCGAAATCGTGAACCCGGTGGTCGAAGGTTCCGCGAAGGCGCGGATGGACCGTCGCGGTGACGAAGACGGCCTGCAGGTGCTGCCGGTGCAGATCCACGGCGACGCGGCCTTCGCCGGCCAGGGCGTCGTGATGGAAACGCTGAACCTCGCGCAGACGCGCGGTTACGGCACGCACGGCACGCTGCACATCGTCATCAACAACCAGATCGGCTTCACGACGTCCGACCCGCGCGACGCGCGCTCGACGCTGTACTGTACCGACGTGGTCAAGATGATCGAAGCGCCGGTGCTGCACGTGAACGGCGACGATCCGGAAGCCGTCGTGCTCGCGATCCAGATCGCGATCGACTACCGGATGCAGTTCCACAAGGATGTCGTGATCGACATCGTCTGCTTCCGCAAGCTGGGTCACAACGAGCAGGACACGCCGGCCGTCACGCAGCCGCTGATGTACAAGAAGATCGCGCAGCACCCGGGCACCCGTGCGCTGTACGCAGAGAAGCTCGTGCAGCAGGGCGTGATCACCGCGGAAGACGCCGACAACTACGTGAAGGCGTACCGCAAGGCGATGGACGACGGTCACCACACCGTTGATCCGGTCCTGTCGAACTACAAGAGCAAGTACGCGGTCGACTGGGTTCCGTTCCTGAACCGTAAGTGGACGGATGCAGCCGACACGGCCGTGCCGCTCGCCGAATTGAAGCGCCTTGGCGAACGCATCACGACGGTTCCGGAAAACTTCAAGGTTCACCCGCTCGTCGAGCGCGTGATCAACGACCGCCGCAACATGGCGCGCGGCGACCAGCCGCTCGACTGGGGCATGGGCGAACACCTCGCATTCGCGTCGCTCGTCGCGTCGGGCTACTCGGTGCGCCTGACGGGCCAGGACTCGGGCCGCGGCACGTTCACGCACCGTCACGCGGTGCTGCACGACCAGAACCGCGAGCGCTGGAACGACGGTACGTACGTGCCGCTGCAGAACATCGCCGAAGGTCAGGCGAAGTTCACGGTGATCGACTCGGTGCTGTCGGAAGAAGCGGTGCTGGGCTTCGAATACGGTTACTCGACCGCCGAGCCGAACACGCTCGTGCTGTGGGAAGCTCAGTTCGGCGACTTCGTGAACGGCGCGCAGGTCGTGATCGACCAGTTCATCTCGTCGGGCGAAGTGAAGTGGGGCCGAGTGTCGGGCCTCACGATGCTGCTGCCGCACGGCTACGAAGGCCAGGGTCCGGAACACTCGTCGACCCGTATCGAGCGTTTCCTGCAACTGTGTGCCGATCACAACATGCAGGTCGTTCAGCCGACGACGCCGGCGCAGATCTTCCACCTGCTGCGTCGCCAGATGATCCGTCTGTTCCGCAAGCCGCTGATCGTCGCAACGCCGAAGTCGTTGCTGCGCCACAAGGAAGCGGTGTCGGACCTGTCGGAACTCGCGAAGGGTTCGTTCCAGCCGGTGCTGGGCGAAACCGACGGCGGCATCGACGCGAAGAAAGTCAAGCGCGTGCTGGCGTGCTCGGGCCGCGTGTATTACGACCTCGTCGCACATCGCCGCGAAGCGAAGGCGAACGACGTCGCGATCATCCGTATCGAGCAGCTGTATCCGTTCGCGCACAAGCAGTTCGAAGCCGAAATGAAGAAGTACGAGAACGCGACTGAAGTGGTCTGGGTGCAGGACGAGCCGCAGAACCAGGGCCCCTGGTTCTACGTCGAGCACCATCTGAAGGAAGGCATGAAGGAAGGGCAGAAGCTGGCATACAGCGGCCGTCCGGCTTCGGCCTCGCCGGCGGTTGGCTACTACGCGAAGCACTACGAGCAGCAGAAGGCCCTCATCGAAGGTGCTTTCGGCCGCTTGAAGAGCGCATCGATCGCGAAATAACCGACGGAAGCGAAACGGGAAGGCGCGTGGCGCTTTCCCGTCTCTTTTGGCCCGCCGGGCGCGTTGCGCGCCGCACTGGCCGAAGGAGTCGCACGAACCTCGTCATTACCCAGATTAAGCATCCAGGAAAATCACATGGCTATCGTAGAAGTCAAAGTCCCCCAGCTTTCGGAGTCGGTTTCGGAAGCCACCATGCTGCAGTGGAAGAAGAAGCCGGGCGAAGCAGTCGCTCAAGACGAAATCCTGATCGAACTCGAGACCGACAAGGTCGTGCTCGAAGTGCCGGCACCGGCTGCGGGCGTGCTTGCGCAAGTGCTGCAGAACGACGGTGACACCGTGGTCGCCGACCAGATCATCGCGACGATCGACACCGAAGCGAAGGCCGGTGCTGCCGAAGCAGCGGCAGGCGCCGCCGAAGTGAAGCCGGCGGCAGCGCCTGCTGCAGCCGCACCGGCAGCACAGCCGGTTGCCGCAGTCGCATCGTCGGCAACCGCATCGCCGGCCGCAGCCAAGCTGCTGGCCGAGAAGGGCCTGTCGGCAGGCGACGTCGCAGGTTCGGGCCGCGACGGCCGCGTCACGAAGGGCGATGCGCTGGCCGCAGGCAGCGCACCGAAGGCCGCTCCGGCCGCCGCACCGGCGAAAACCGCCGCTGCGAAGCCGGCGCTGCCGGAAGTGAAGGTGCCGGCGTCGGCAGCGACGTGGCTGAACGACCGTCCGGAACAGCGCGTGCCGATGTCGCGCCTGCGTGCGCGTATCGCCGAGCGTCTGCTCGAATCGCAGCAAACCAACGCGATCCTGACGACGTTCAACGAAGTGAACATGGCTCCGGTCATGGAACTGCGTAACAAGTACAAGGACAAATTCGAGAAGGAACATGGCGTGAAGCTGGGCTTCATGTCGTTCTTCGTGAAGGCGGCCGTGCACGCGCTGAAGAAGTTCCCGCTCGTGAACGCGTCGATCGACGGTAACGACATCGTCTATCACGGCTACTTCGACATCGGTATCGCGGTCGGTTCGCCGCGCGGCCTGGTCGTGCCGATCCTGCGCAATGCGGACCAGCTGAGCCTCGCCGAGATCGAGAAGAAGATCGCCGAATTCGGCCAGAAGGCGAAGGACGGCAAGCTGTCGATCGAGGAAATGACGGGCGGTACGTTCTCGATCTCGAACGGCGGCGTGTTCGGCTCGATGCTGTCGACCCCGATCATCAACCCGCCGCAGTCGGCCATCCTCGGCGTGCACGCGACGAAGGAGCGCCCGGTTGTCGAGAACGGCCAGATCGTGATCCGTCCGATCAACTACCTGGCACTGTCGTACGACCACCGGATCATCGACGGCCGCGAAGCAGTCCTGTCGCTCGTCGCGATGAAGGATGCGCTGGAAGATCCGGCACGCCTGCTGCTCGACCTGTAAGCCAAGTCTCACCGCATTGATCCGCTCGGCACGCTCGCGTCTACGCGCGAGCGTGCGGGTGTACAAGTAGAAAGGATTGTCATGTCCAAGGAATTTGACGTCGTCGTGATCGGCGCCGGCCCCGGCGGCTACATCGCCGCGATTCGCGCCGCGCAGCTCGGCAAGACCGTTGCCTGTATCGAGAAGTGGAAGAACCCGGCCGGCGCGCTGAAGCTCGGCGGCACCTGCCTGAACGTCGGCTGCATCCCGTCGAAGGCGCTGCTCGCGTCGTCGGAAGAGTTCGAGAATACGTCGCACCACCTGGCCGACCATGGCATCACGGTTGACGGCGTGAAGATCGACGTCGCGAAGATGCTCGGCCGCAAGGACGCGATCGTCGAGAAGATGACGAGCGGTATCGAGTTCCTGTTCAAGAAGAACAAGATCACCTGGCTGAAGGGCCACGGCAAGTTCACCGGCAAGACCGACGCCGGCGTGCAGATCGAAGTGAGCGGCGAGGGTGAAGCCGAAGTCGTCACCGCGAAGAACGTGATCATCGCGACGGGCTCGAAGGCGCGTCACCTGCCGAACATCCCGGTCGACAACAAGATCGTGTCGGACAACGAAGGTGCGCTGACGTTCGACTCGGTGCCGAAGAAGCTCGCCGTAATCGGCGCAGGCGTGATCGGCCTCGAGCTCGGCTCTGTGTGGCGTCGCCTGGGTGCCGAAGTGACGGTGCTCGAAGCGCTGCCGGCGTTCCTCGGCGCAGCCGACGAAGCGCTCGCGAAGGAAGCGGCCAAGCTGTTCAAGAAGCAGGGCCTCGACATTCATCTCGGCGTGAAGATCGGTGACGTGAAGACGACCGCGAACGGCGTGTCGATCGCTTACACGGACAAGGACGGCAACGCGCAGACGCTCGATGCCGACCGCCTGATCGTGTCGGTCGGCCGCGTGCCGAACACCGACAACCTCGGCCTCGAGGCAATCGGCCTGAAGGCGAACGAGCGTGGCTTCATCGACGTGGACGACCACTGCCGTACCGCAGTGCCGAACGTCTACGCGATCGGCGACGTGGTGCGCGGCCCGATGCTCGCGCACAAGGCGGAAGACGAAGGCGTGCTGGTCGCGGAAGTGATCGACGGCCAGAAGCCGCACATCGACTACAACTGCATTCCGTGGGTGATCTACACGTACCCGGAAATCGCATGGGTCGGCAAGACGGAGCAGCAACTGAAGGCCGAAGGCCGCGAGATCAAGTCGGGCAAGTTCCCGTTCTCGATCAACGGTCGCGCGCTCGGCATGAACGCACCGGACGGTTTCGTGAAGATGATCGCCGACGCGAAGACCGACGAACTGCTCGGCGTGCACGTGATCGCGGCGAATGCGTCGGACCTGATCGCGGAAGCCGTAGTGGCGATGGAGTTCAAGGCGGCGTCGGAAGACATCGCCCGTATCTGCCACCCGCACCCGTCGATGTCGGAAGTGATGCGCGAAGCGGCGCTCGCCGTCGACAAGCGCTCGCTGAACAGCTGAGCGCGGTATAGTGCCGGCCGGCCGTCGGCCGGCGCAGCCGTCTCATGACGAAGGCGGGCGGGGGTTTCCCGCTCGCCTTCGTTTTTTCCGGTTTGCCCGATGAACGTCACCGAATACTACACGCGCGAATTGACCACGCGCGGCTATCAGTCCGATCCCGCCCAGCGCGTGGCCGTCGATCGCCTGCAGCACTGCTTCGACGAGTGGGTCGACTACAAGGCGCGCCGCTCGAACGCGTTCAAGAAGCTCATCAATCATCCGGACCTGCCGCGCGGCGTCTACATGTGGGGCGGCGTCGGCCGCGGCAAGAGCTTCCTGATGGACAGCTTCTACGCGGTGGTGCCCGTGCAGCGAAAGACGCGCCTGCACTTCCACGAATTCATGCGCGAAGTGCACCGCGAACTCGAGGAACTGAAAGGGCAGGCCGATCCGCTCGACGAACTCGCGCGACGCATAGCGAAGCGCTACCGGCTGATCTGTTTCGACGAATTCCACGTGTCGGACATCGCGGACGCGATGATCCTGTACCGGCTACTCGACCGCCTGTTCAACAACGGCGTGCAGTTCGTGATGACGTCCAATTACGATCCCGACGATCTGTATCCCGATGGCCTGCATCGCGACCGCATGCTGCCGGCGATCGCGCTGATCAAGCAAAAGCTCGACGTGCTGAACGTCGACGCGGGCGTTGACTATCGCCAGCGCACGCTCGCGCAGGTGCAGATGTATCACACGCCGCTCGGTGCGGATGCCGATCGCGAACTGCGTCATGCATTCGCGAAGCTCGCCGCGGTGCCGGACGAAAGCCCGATCCTGCATATCGAGAAGCGCGAGCTGAAGGCGTTGCGCAAGGCCGACGGGGTCGTTTGGTTCGATTTCGCGACGTTGTGCGGCGGCCCGCGTTCGCAGAACGACTATCTCGAGCTGGCCAGCCGTTTTCACGCGATCGTGCTGTCCGAAGTGCCGCAGATGTCGCCGCGCATGGCGTCCGAGGCGCGGCGCTTCACCTGGCTCATCGACGTGCTGTACGACCACAAGGTCAAGCTGCTGATGTCCGCGGCGGTGCCGGCGGAGCAGTTGTACGTCGAAGGGCCGATGGCGAACGAGTTCGCACGCACGGTATCGCGGATCGTCGAGATGCAGTCAAAGGAGTATCTCGAAACGCCGCGCCGCATCGTCGATACTTCGTTGACCTGATCGCGGTCTTCGGCAGGTGGCGGCTTCAACCGTCAATTCCGGTCAAATTCTGGCGATCTCCGGGTATTTTCGGACATGTCTTATATTCATCGTTGAGGCCAGCCGATATCGTTGTGTCATGGTTCCTAAGGCTGGAGATGTCCATGACACCGTATCGCGATCTGACAAACCACGAGTGGCACTGCGTCGTGCCGCTTCTGCCTGAAATGCAGCCGCGCACCGAGTTGCGCGGCCGACCGTTGGCCAACACCCGCGCGGTCCTGAACGGCGTACTCTGGGTCATCTATAGCGGTGCGACGTGGTCTGCGATGCCGCGTCGTTACCCTTCGTACCAGACATGCCATCGCCGCTTCAAGGTCTGGCACGAGACCGGCACGTTGATGCAGGTGATGCGCGAGCTGTATGGCGACGCAGGCGCGAATCTGTGCAACGAACTGTCCACGCGGATGCGCAAGCATGCGCAATCGAAAGCGGCCGAGGTGAGGAGTGCCGCAGCGCCGGTATATCGTGCACCGGGCGGCTATGCGTCGGACACGCTGAAGCACGCAGCGTGATGTCGTTCGATTTCATTCACGCCCACACCAAAACAAAATCGGCCTGACGACGACGTCGCAGGCCGATTTTTCATTGCGTCGAGCGTCGCGTTATTGTGCGCGAACCCAGGTCTGCGATCGGCCGAGCAGCGATACGCCGATGTAGCCGCGCACGACGAGCTTCTGGCCGCCGTCCTCAAGCGACATCTTGCACTTATAGACCTTGCCGTTTTCCGGGTCGAGAATGTTGCCGCCGTCCCAGTGGTCGCCGTCCTTCTTCATCGCCTTGATGATCGTCATGCCTTTGATGAGCTGATCCTTGCGCTCGTCCGTGCATGCAGTGCAGCGACGATCGGGCGTGTCGTTGGCGCCGAGGCCCTTGACGACCTTGCCCGACAGCGAACCGTCGCCGTCGTCGGCGATCTGCACGAGTGCCTTCGGCTGATGCGTGTTGTCGTCGATGGTCTGCCACATGCCGATGGGGTTATCGGTCTGGGCGAACGTGGGGGCGGCGCAAGCGAGCAAGGCACTTGCGACAGCCAGTGCGCGCAACGGGCGGGTCAGTTGAATCATCGTCTTCCTCCTTGTTTCATGTCGTGTTCGATGCGCCCGCACGACCGTCTGCATGGGGCGGTCATGTTGCGAGCTTTGCCAGAATACGTGAAACCGCGCGCTGCGTTTGATAGAGGGGACTCTAATCGAAACAGCCCGCAAGACACGGACTGTTTGGTGACTGATCAGTTGAGCTGATACGAGAATGCAGCATTCACGCGCGGGCTGCGCGATGCGCTTTCAACCGGTGCATCGCCGACAGGCTTCGCGATATTCAGGTCGAGACTGTAGTAGCGGCTGTCCGAAAACCTCACGCCGATACCGACCGACGACAGGCGGCTCGGCGACGGCGTGCCCGTGTGCAGGTATACGCGCGCCATATCGTATGCGATGTACGGCGTAATCGACTTCATGTACGTCCAGCCCGGCGTGAAGCCGCGGTTCACCTCCAGCGACATGCCCCAGCCCGAGTCGCCCGACGTTTCGCCGGGCTGGTAGCCGAGCGCGTAGCGCGTCGAACCGAACGAGATTTGTTCCGACGTCGGCAGTGAGTCGGGGCTGTACTGGCCGGTCAGCGAGACCGACGTGCCGATCTTGAACGGCCATTCGTTGGTCTGCGTGAAGGTCGCGCCGGTGCGCACGAACGTCAGCGAAATCGGGCTGTCCCCCGACGTCGTGTTCGAGCCGATCGTAATGTCCTGCGATTTCGACGCGCCGAGAATGTTGAAGCCCTTCGCGACGTTGACGCTGAGTTTCTGTACCTGCTTGGCCGACACGCTCGTGTAGTCGAGCTGCATTTGCAGCACGCGTACCTGCGATCGCGTGTCGATGCTGTTGCCGGTGATCTTGTTCTGGTAGCGGTCTTCGTTGTGCGACGCATAGCCCGACACGGTGCCGAGCAGGCTGCGCTGGTTGTTCAGCAGCAACGGATAGGATGCCGAAAGACTGAGCTTCTCGTTCTTGACTGTGCGCTCGACGGTCGACGGAAGGCCCGGGTTGTCGGTCGGCTTGCCGCGATACGTGCTGGCGTCGAGGCGTGTGACCAGGCCGCTGCTGCCGACCGGCACCGCGCCGCTGAATGCGACGTAGGTCTGCTTGTCGCGTCCGGGCGGCACCAGCGCGGAAATGCTCAATTGCTCGCCGAACGAGGTGAGGCCGTTCTCCGTTGCGGTGATGAGTCCCTGGACGCCCGGGTGATTGAAATCGATGCCGGTGCTGACGTTGAATGCCTTGCGGTCGACGGCCAGTTCGAGCGTCGTCGCACCGTCGGTCGTCTGCGGCGGTGGCACGTTGGCCTTCACCGTGACGCCGGGCAGGAGGCCAAAGGTATTCACGTAGCGTTCGAACGTCGCGCGGCGCAGCGGGCGATCGGCCGTGATGTGCGCGGCGATCGCGCGGATCTTCGATTCCATCGCGCCGGGTTTGCCGGTGACCTTGACGTCCGACACGTAGCCTTCGACGACCGTGACGCGCACGACGCCATTCTCGAACGTCTGCGCGGGAATGAACGCGAACGATAGCGCATAGCCGCGATCCTGGTACAGCTTGGTCACGCCGTTGGCGGTTTCGATCAGATCGCCGATCGTGATGTCCTTGCCGACGAGGGGCGTGAAGCGACGCGAGATTTCGTCGAACGGCACCGACTTCACGCCTTCAACCTGGAACGTCCTCGGCGTGAGGTGCCGCGACAACAGTTCCTGCAGTTGCGGTGCCTGCGGCGCGACCTGCACGGTGACGCTCGGGCCTTTCTTCGGCGCGTTGATCTGGGGGAGGGAATCGAGCGGGTTGCCCGCCGCGCGCGTCTGTGCGTGTGCCGTGCCTGCTGCCGCGATGGCGAGCAGCATCATCCATCTGTCGAGTCTGGATTTCATTGTTCTTCCTCGTAGGCCTTGTTTTTCGTCTTCTTTTCTAATGCGGGCGCGCAACACCGAGGTGTCGCGCCGCGTGCCGCATTGTGCCGGTTGTGTCTGTACGGCCGCGCCTCCCGCTCCGGCTGCAAAGGCGCGACCGTCCTCCTTCTTACTTGCCAACGCTACCCAGCGTGCCCAACAGTCCCGTTACCGGTGCCAGGAGACTCGTCGAGTTGCCGGACGATGCCGTCCCCGACACGCCGCCGATGAGCGACGTGACCGGCGCGAGCGGACTCGACGAAGCCCCGGATCCTGCTGCACCGCCGACTGCTCCGGTGACAGTATTCAGCAAACCGGTGACAGGCGCGAGTGGGTTTGCACCGCCCGTGCCACCCGTTGCGCCACCGAGTGTGCCCGTCACCGTCGACACGAGGCCCGTGACCGGCGCGAGCGGGCTGCTGCCGCTCGAACTGCCGACGCCACCCAGCGCGCCGGTGACCGTCGAGACCAGGCCGGTGACCGGCGCGAGCGGATTGCCGCCCGAGTTGCCCGTTGCACCGCCAACTGCGCCCGTGAGCGAACCGAGCGGCGTCGAGCCGAGACCGGACAGCAGGCCGCCGAGCGGATTGGTCGAACTGGAGCCCGACGACGAACCGTTCTGGACGGTAGTCGTCGAGCCGCCGACGAGGCTCGTGATCAGGCCGGGGATCGGTGCCGCACCGTTCGGGCCGTTGGGGTTCACGAGGCCGCCCGCGTTGGTGACGGTGTTGCCGACCGTGGTGACGAGCTGGCCGACATCGCCGACGAGCGGCTGATTCGACGTGCTGCCGACCTGCTTGCCTGCCGAGCTGATTGCGCCGCCAACCTGGCCGAGCAGGCCCGACACCGGTTGTCCGAGGCCCGTGGTCGTGCCGACCTGTTGCGTGACCTGGCCCGCGGTAATCACCAGCGGCGTGATTGCCGAACTGAGCGGTTGCGTTACTTGCTGCACGGCACCCGACGACAGTGTCGAGCCGATCGTCGTGCCGGCGGCCCCGAGGCCGTTGGCTACGGTGTCGAGCACGGTGCCGACCGGCGTCGTCACCGGGGCGAGCGGCGCGAGCTGCCCCGTGCCGAGTGCCTTGACCGTCGAGCTCAGCCCGGACACGGTGTTGCTCGTCGCACCGACGACATTCCCGAGGCCGGCGACCGTCGTGCCGACCGGATCCTTCGTTGTGCCGATCTGTCCCAGGCCGTTGCTGACAGCATCGACGGCCGCGCCGACGATCGTGCCGGTGCCGGCCAGGGTGCTGCCGACGCCCTTTGTCACGCCGTCGCCGAGGCCCGGCACGCTGATGTTGCCGACCGTGCTGCCGAGATCGGTAGCGGTCTGGCCGACCGTGCTGATGACGCCCTTGGTGCCGGTCGTCGTACCGCTGGTGCCGCTCGTGCCACTGGTCCCGCTCGTGCCGCTGGAGCTGCCGCCGTTGCTGCTGGTCGGCGGTGTGCTCACGCTGTTGCCGCCGCATGCGGCGAGCAGGCAGGCTGCTGCGAAGGCGGTGAGTGGTACGCGCCACTGGCGCAGGGCGGCCGTCGTAATGGAACGTTGCTGGGACATAAAGGACTCCTTACTGTCTTGTCGATGAATGGATGCCTGATTACTTGCCGTGCGTGCCGCCGAGCAGGCCGCCGATCAGCGACGTGACAGGCGCGAGCGGATTCGAACCCGAGCCCGAGTTCGTGACGGCGCCCGTGGTGCCGCTCAATGCCGGTACGCCGACCGTGCTGGTGACAGCGGAAGCCGCGCCCGTCACGGGAGCGAGCGGGTTGCTGCCGCCGGTGCCGCCCGTTGCGCTGCCGAGCGCACCGGTGACCGTGGAGACCAGGCCCGTGACCGGGGCGAGCGGACCGCTGCTGCCGCCTGCTGCGCTGCCGAGTGCGCCGGTGACGGTGGAAACGAGGCCGGTGACTGGGGCGAGCGGGCCGCCGCTGGTGCCGCCTGCTGCGCTGCCGAGTGCGCCGGTGACGGTGGAGACGAGGCCGGTGACTGGGGCGAGCGGGCCACTGCTGGTGCCGCCAGTTGCGCCGCCGAGCGTGCCGGTGACCGTCGTGAGGAGGCCCGTGAGCGGCGCGAGCGGGTTGGTCGCGCCGCCGGTGTTGCCCGTCAGCAGGCCA
This sequence comes from Burkholderia ambifaria, assembly GCF_001443045.1. Taxonomy (GTDB): domain Bacteria; phylum Pseudomonadota; class Gammaproteobacteria; order Burkholderiales; family Burkholderiaceae; genus Burkholderia; species Burkholderia ambifaria_A. The sequence continues at coordinate 242,052 of NZ_LKPJ01000002.1, forward strand.
CCGACGGTCTTCACGGTATTACCGGTCGACGAGACGGTGTTGCCGAGGCCGGTCGTGACGGGGTTGCCGCCCGTCGATGCGATCAGCGCGCCGCCCTGGTTCGCGCCGTTGCCGATCGTGCCGAGCAGCATGTTGACCGGGGCGCCGAGGCCGGTGGCCGTCCCGATCGTTTGCGTCGTCTGGCCGACCATCGTCGTGATCGGCGTGATCGCCGAGCTGACCGTCTGCGTGACTTGCTGGATCGGGCCGGTCGACAGCACGTTGGACAGCGTGGTGCCGCCGTTCGATACCGCATTGCCGACTTGCGTCACGAGGCCGCCGACCGCGCCGGTGACAGGGGCGAGCGGTGACAGGGGGCCGCTGCCGAGGCTCGTGACCAGGTTGCCGGTCTGCGTGACTGCGCCGCCGAGCTGGTTCACGACACCGCCCGTGCTGGCGACCGTGACGCCGACCGGGTCTTTCGTCGCGCCGAGCTGGCCAAGGCCGTTGCCGAGGCCATTGCCGAGCGCCGTTACCGCGCCGCCGACGTTCTGCACGATGCCGCCTGCCGCTTGCGTCGTGGCCGGGTTGACGCCGGGCAGCGACTGGCCGGCGATCACGGAGCCGAGGTTCGACACGGTGCCGCCGACATCCGTGATGAGGTTGCTGCTGCTTGCGAGGACCTTTCCCACCGCGTTCGACGACACACCGGAGGTGCCGCTTGTGCCGCTGCTCGTTCCGCTCGTCGTCCCGCTGGTGCTGCCGCTCGTCGAGCCGGACGTGCTGCCGCTGGTCGAGCCGCTGGTGCTACCCGAGGTGCTGCCGCTCGTCGAACCGGACGTGCCGCCCGAGGTGCCGCCACCCGACGTGGAGATCGAGTCTCCACCGCCGGCGCTCGAGCCGCCGCTGAGCCCCTTGCTGATGGACCCGGAGCCGCCGCATGCGGAGAGGGAAAGCATGGCTGCCACGGTGGCCGCAATCATAGTCGTCCGGAGCGTGCCATGAGGGATAACCTGAATGTCCATTTCGTCCTCGCATTGAAGCTGATGTTGTGTTGAGTGATGCGGGGATTACTCTGCAACTGTCGTGCCATTTCGATGGTCGATGATCCGACGATCGGTTTTAAACGCGGCAATTCCTTGTCGGGAAAGGAGTTTGTGTAATTGAAAGATTGTTGAGATTGTTTAAAAAAGGTCGAGAGAGAACGGTTTCGGCCGTTTTGTAACGTAACGTCACATCATTGGCGTTACGCGTGCGGCGTAACGTAGGGCTGGTAAAGACCCTGCGAGTGGTCCGGTTTTTTTACTGGTGGATTAGGTATGCACATCTAACCTATCGTAAGTCCTATGTGTAAGTCGTACCGAAACGCCGTACAAGTGCGCTGTGCTCCGGAAATTTTTTTCGATTCATTCTTAAAAGAGGTTGGAATTCAAATAGGATCGGATATAGAATCCGGAGCAGATGTAAGCAAATGTACAATTCGGTACACTGCGTTCGAGGAGGGCACTATCGCGAATGTTAACTTGCATCAAATAGTGATACATGCCCCTCGGGGTGACATATAAAGAAAGCGCACTCGGTTGTCGTTATACAGGTGTAACGAACGACGCGGGGCAAGGGCCGGATATGCGGGGATGTACAACGTATAAAAGGCCAAAAAACGTACATACAGGCACGAGGAATTAAAAAATGAAAGCACTCATCAAGCGCTTCCTCAAGGAAGAAGACGGGGTTACCGCGATCGAGTATGGGCTGATTGCGGGTCTTATTGCCGTGGCAATCATAGGTGCCGTTTCGGGGTTGGGCACCGATCTCAGCTCCACATTTACCAAAATTGGTACCTGCATGACGACGCCAAGCAAGGACTGCTGGGGCACGTAAAGCACGGATCTTTATTGTCGTCTTTCGACTCGGGGCGGGCGGATAGTCTCAGTGATTCGCCTGCTTTTCTGGTTGTGGTCGGTTGCGGCGTCATGACACGTCTTGTTTTCATTGGGGTATTTCTGATCTGGACGATACTCGTTTCGGTCAGCGATATCCGTTTCCGGCGTATTTCAAATTCGCTTGTTTTGGCGGGGCTCTGCGGTGGGATGGGCGGTGCTTTTCTAAACGCAAATCCTTTCGCTGTCTCCCCAATGCAGGCGCTGATCGGCATGTTGGTCGCGCTAATCGTGTTTTTCCCGCTGTTCTTGTCGCGCGTTATGGGCGCTGCAGACGTGAAAATCTTTGCCGTGCTTGGCACGTGGTGTGGCGTGTATGCGCTGCTATGGCTGTGGGTTATCGCGAGTTTGGCCGCGGGTGTTCATGTACTCGTTTTGATTCTGCTGGCGGATGCACCGTTCGGGGCACTGTGGCGGCGTGGTACGCCCGCGATGGCGCTCGGCGGTCGGCGGGCTACGCCTTACGCAGCGTTTCTCGTACTGCCTGCTGCCGCATGGCTTTTGCATCTGATGCTTGTAAGGGGAACGTGATGGCCCGCTGGCAGCAAACGCGCCAATCCTGCAATTGGCGACGGCAACGGGGGGTAGCGGCAATCGAGTTCGCATTCGTATTTCCGCTGTTCTTTCTGATTTTTTACGCGATTGTCACGTTTGGGATGATTTTCGTCATCCAGCAGAACTTGACGTTCGCGGCGTCCGAAGGTGCGCGCGCCGCCTTGAACTACACGTCGTCGCCATGCGACCGCTTGAAAGTGGCAGCTGCTACCGCTTGCACGGCGATCAATGGTGGCAACACGCCGTGGGGAAAATTCGCGACCGTTGCCACGCAGGTGAACGGGGCGGGGGCGACGACGGCGGCGAATTGTGATGCGTCGTTCACGCCATCGTCACCGGATTCCTGCAGCACCACGTTTACGCCATCGTCAACATCCACGTTCAACGTGATGGTGACGATGACGTACCCGTACGCGGACAAACCGCTGATCCCGTGGCTATTCATATTCTCGGCGCCCCAATTGCAGAGCAGTGCGACGGTGCAAATTTCGCCGAACTTTCTTTGATATGCATGAACGTTCCGTCTTTCCCAATATAAACGTAGTCCCTCGACCGTCCGCACGCGCCAGAACTTGACTCCGGCATTCCAATACCAACATGGCCAACAATCTGACAAAGATCATCGCGGGGTTGCTGATTGCAATCGCTATTCTGCTCGGAATTTATGCATGGATGCTTGGGCGCAGTACGTCGCGTCCACCTCCTGCACAACAGGCCGTCGCCTTGAACCCGGTGCCGGTGGTCATCGCGACCCGCATACTGCCGGTCGGTCAGCCGATTGCTGCCGATGCATTGAAGGTTCAACCGACTGCTCCTGCGCCGGCTGGTGCGTTTGTCGATCCGGCCCCCCTCGTCGGTCGCGTTCCTGCGAGGGACATTCCGGCGTCGGCGCCGGTCGTGTCGGATGCACTGGTGTCCGGGCTTGCCGAGGACGTTCAGCCAGGCGAACGCGCGATTGCGGTTCGCGTCGATGAGACCAATGCGGTCGGCAACCGCCTGCGGCCCGGCAACTTCGTCGACGTCTTCGTGAACCTGAAGCGGGAAGCGGGCGCGGGGATGCTCGATGGCGAAGTATCGCAGACGCAAGCGAGACTCCTGATGTCGAAGGTGCGCGTGCTGTCGTTCGGCGACGCGACGCCGGAGCGTGACAGCGGCAGCAACACGAACGGCAATAACGGCCAGCCGAGCAACACGCGCATCGCGGTACTCGCGGTACCGACCGCGCAGGTCGATGCACTGACACTCGGTGAGTCGAGCGGCCGGCTGACGCTCGCGCTGCGCAACCCGCGCGACGACGAGCTTGCGACGCAGACGGTAGCGGTGCGCACGGACAACAAGCTGTCGCCGTCGGCGCTTGCCGCGGCCGGCGTTTCGCTGCATCAGCTGTCCGGCACGCCGAGGACCGCCGTGGCCAACGTGAATGTGCCGCCGCTGCCGTCGCGCTTGCCGCTGGCGGTGCGCTCAGGCGGCAGCGGAGGCGGGGGCAACATCGAGGTAATCCGCGGCGGCCGCTCGGAAACGGTTTCGTATTGAACAACATCGATGGCCATCGATATCAGCGACGACAAGTAACGGCCGTGCCACGGTCCAACAAACAATGAAAAACACACTGACTGCATTCGCGATTGCTCTCTGGGCCCTGACATTCGCCTCCATTGCAAGCGCGAACGGTACGATCGAGCTGGCGGTTGGCGCGCAGCGGCAGATTTCCGCAGGCCGCGCGCTGCAGCGGGTCGCAGTCGGCGATCCGGCGATCGCCGACGTACTGATCATGAAGGGCAGTCGTTCCGGTTCCGTGCTGTTGACCGCGAAAGCGCCGGGTGCGACGAACGTGATGTTGTGGGAACGCGGGCACGACGAGCCGACGGTCTGGAGTGTCGAAGTCGTCGACGCCGCGGCACATGCGGTACTCGACGGTTCGACGCCGCAGGTGAAGGCATACGGCGGGACGTCGGTGCTGCGGGGAACGTCGGCATCGCTCGACGCTCACGAACGGGCCGTCGCGGTCGCCAAGAATATGAGCCCGAAAGGCACGGTGATCGATCGCTCGACGCTGGCCGGCAAGAACGTCGTGCAGGTCGATGTGCGGGTGGTCGAATTCAGCCGCTCGGTGCTCAAGCAAGTCGGCTTCAACTTCTTCAAGCAGAGCAACGGCTTTTCGTTCGGCTCGTTCTCGCCGGGCGGCGTGCAGTCATACAACGGTGGGTCGGGTCCGGGCACGGGGGGATACATTCCGACGCTTGGCGCACCGATGGCGTCTGCATTCAATCTGGTTGTAAACGCAGCGGGACATGGCATCTTTGCCGATCTGTCGCTGCTCGAAGCGAACAACATGGCACGCGTGCTCGCAGAGCCGACGCTCGTCGCACTGTCCGGCCAGAGCGCCAGCTTCCTCGCCGGCGGCGAGATTCCGGTACCGTCGCCGCAGGGGCTCGGCTCGACCGCGATCCAGTGGAAGCAATACGGCGTCGGGCTGTCGCTGACCCCGACGGTGCTGGGCCCGAACCGGATCGCGCTGAAGGTCGCGCCGGAATCGAGCCAGCTCGACTTCGTGAACAGCGTGACGATCAGCGGCGTCGCGGTGCCGGGCATCACGACGCGTCGTGCCGATACGACGGTCGAACTCGGTGACGGCGAGAGCTTCGTGATCGGCGGTCTGATCGACCGCCAGACGATGTCGAACGTGAACAAGGTGCCGCTGCTCGGTGACCTGCCGATCATCGGCACGTTCTTCAAGAACCTGAACTATCAGCAGAACGACAAGGAATTGCTGATCATCGTGACACCGCATCTCGTCGCACCGATCGCGAAGGGGGCGGTATTGCCGGCGACGCCCGGCGAGTTGTCCGAGCAGCGTGACGGGCCGGTCTGGCGATCCTACCTGGGCGGCGCGGCGTCGCCGGATGCTGCACCGGGGTTTTCGAAATGAATGTGAAGCACTGCGCGTTGCGGCACATCGCTATGCCTTGCGTAATCGGGGGTGTTCGACATGAATGCACGGACCCAATCATTGTGTGAACCCGCCGTGACCGACTACTTCGTGTGTGCATCGACAAAGGAAGCGCATGTGCGCTGGCTGGCCGACACGCTGGTGTCGGCCGGTGCGGTCGAGGCAGCATCGCTGGAACCGGGCGTGCTTGCGCAGCGCATCACGGGGCTCAATCCGGCGCTTGTGTTCATTGACTTCTCCGAACGCAGCGATGCGGCGAGCGTCGCTGCTGCCACGGTGCGCGCAGCGCATCCGGGTCTGCCGATCGTCGCGCTCGGTTCGCTCGCACAGCCGGAGAGCACGCTTGCCGCACTGCGTGCCGGCGTGCGCGACTTCATCGACGTGTCGGCATCGACCGAGGATGCGCTGCGGACGACACGCGGATTGCTGTCGCACGTCGGCGAGCCGACGAGCCGTCACGGCAAGGTCGCCGCGTTGCTCGGGGCGCGTGCCGGCATGGGCGTCAGCACGCTTGCCGCGAATCTCGCGGTCTGGTTGCAGAAGCGGGCGCTCGGCCCGGGGGCGACGGGCGGCCCGGACGGCGGCGCGCCGGTTGGTCGTCAAACCGCGCTGATCGATCTGGGCCTGCCGGCCGGTGACGGCGCGCTGTTCCTGAACACGCGCTGCGAATTCCATTTCATCGACGCCGTTCAGAATCTGCGCCGCATCGACCGCACGTTCGTGAACACAGCGCTCACGCGGCACCAGAGCGGCGTCGCACTGACGACGCTGCCGCCGGACCTCGGCGGGCTGCGCGACGTGTCGTATGCGTCGTGCATCGGCTTGCTGAACCGCTTCCGCGCGTTCTTCGACCAGCAGGTCGTGGATCTCGGCGGGTTCTCGAATCGCGAGTTCGTCACGCAGATCGCTGCAGCGGCTGACGAGGCGTGGCTCGTGTGCGATCAGGGCGTCGCATCGATCGTGTCGGCGGCCGACCTGCTCACCGGGCTACGCGATGCGGGTGTCGATACCGACCGCGTCAAGCTCGTGGTCAACCAGTACGATCCCGCTCTGAATCTGATGCCCGGGCAGATCGCGGAGCGTCTCGGCCTGGCGCTGGCCGGCACCTTGCCCGCGCGTCGCGTCGCGATCGGCCATGCTGCGAACCAGGGGCGGCTCATTGTCGATGCGGCGGAGCGCGATCCATATGTCCGCGCACTCGAATCCCTCGCCGCGCGGCTGCCCGGCGTATCGGGCATGGCAGGCGCGTCGCGCGCCACGCCGGGCCTGTCCGTGCTCAAGCGTTTCATTCAACCCTCGTCCAAGCGGTCATAACCGATGGCACACGACATTCAATTCGCCGACGGCGCAGCGCCGTTTTCCCAGACGCAGCAGTTCCACGACATCAAGAATGCCGCGCACGAGCATTTGCTGACGCGCATCGAGGAACTGGGCGCCGAGTTCGGCCGATGGTCCCGCCAGGCGATCAATCAGTTCGTCGATCTCGAGATCGACAGCTTCGTGCGCCTGCGCCGCATTCCGCTCAACGAGAACGAGGTGCGTGCGATCGCGGAAGCGCTGACGAAGGAGCTCGCGGGCTTCGGGCCGATCGAGGATCTGCTCGCGGATCCGGCCGTCGAGGATATCCTGATCAACGGTTACAACGACGTGTACGTGTCGCGTCACGGGATCCTCGCGAGGCTGCCGGTACGCTTCACCGACAACGCGCATTTGCTGCGCATCGTGCGCCGGATCCTCGCGCCGATCGGGCGCCGCCTCGACGAGTCGAATCCGATGGTCGACGCGCGACTGCCCGATGGCGGACGCGTGAACGTCGTGATCGAGCCGCTGTCGATCGACGGCCCGATCGTGTCGATCCGGAAATTCCGCAAGGATCCGCTCAAGCCCTCGGACCTGCTCGGCAACGGCACGTACAACGAAGAGATCGGCGCGCTGCTCGAGGCGGCGGTCGAGGCACGCTGCAACGTGCTCGTGTCGGGCGGCACGAGTTCGGGCAAGACGTCGCTGCTCAATGCGCTCGCATTCCACATTCCGGAGGCCGAACGTGTCGTGACGATCGAGGATACGGCCGAGCTGTCGCTTAATCACCCGCACGTCGTGCGGCTCGAAAGCCGACCGGGCGGGTTCGACGGCACTGGCGTCGTGACGATTCGCGACTTGTTGCGCAACACGCTGCGGATGCGTCCGGACCGGATCGTCGTCGGCGAAGTCCGCGGCGGGGAAGTGCTCGAAATGCTGCAGGCCATGAATACGGGCCACGATGGCTCGATGGGCACCGTGCACGCGAGCTCGCCGCGCGAGTGCCTGTACCGTCTCGAGATGCTTGCCGGTTTCGCGGGATTCCAGGGTACCGAGTCGAGCCTGCGTCGCCAGATCGCGAACGCGATCGACTTCATCGTGCAGATAGGACGGCTGTCGAATGGACGCCGCCGGATTCTGTCGATCACCGAAGTGACCGGGCTGTCCGACAACATCATCGCGACGCAGGAGCTGTATCGCTATGAAGCGCGCGTGACGCCGGAGGGCGAGGAAGTCGATCACTGGGAATCGCTGGGTATCCATCCGCATTCGCCGAAGCTCGCACGTTTCCGCCAGGCGTTGACGAATAGCGGAATGAGCGGCGGTGGGTTCGGCGGCTTTGGCGGCGGCGGTTTCGGTCGCGGCGGAGGCTTCAATGTATAGCGCGATGATTGGGGTGCTCGCGGTCGCGATGCTGTGCGTGGCATCGGCACTGATGCTGTGGCGACATGCGGAAACCCGACGCGTGCGCACCGATGCGAAGCGCTTCATCGACAGTCGGCTTGAACCCGGTGCACGTGCGGCCGCACCGGCCGCAAGACCGGTCGTATCCACTGCGTCGCGGACTGTGTCGCCATCCGGTGGCGTGGGCAATGCGGTGTCCCGTGCATTCTGGATGCACGGGTATGAGGTCGCAACCGAGTATCTGGCCAACCTCGTGAATCGTGCCGGGATCGAGGGCGCGCGCGGCAAGTCGATCGTCGCGCTGACCGTGCTCGTCGCGATTGCGGCAATTGCTGGCAGCCGCGGCGGCGCGCTCGCGTGTTTCGCTGCGCTTGTTTGTGGGAGTGCGATTTTCGGCATCTGGCTTACCTCGCGAATCCAGCGGCGGCGACTGAAAATTGTCCGGCAGATTCCGTCGTTTCTCGACGGGATTGTGCGACTGGTGACCCTTGGCAACAGCGTCCCAGCCGCATTTCAGGCGGCACTGCTGACGACGGAGGAGCCGCTGCGGGGGTGTCTCGATCACGTGTCCCGGATGTTGCGTACGGGTGTCGAGATCGATCGCGCGATGCTTCATATCGCGAAGATCTACCGGACGCAAGAATTCGAACTTCTCGGATCGGTGCTGCGCTTGTCGGTCAAGTATGGCGGTCGTGCGGACGTGATGCTCGAACGCATGGCCGTGTTCATGCGCGACCTCGAACAGGCGGAACGCGAGCTGACGGCGATGTCGGCGGAGACGCGGTTGTCGGCGTTCGTGCTCGTGATGCTGCCGATCGCGATCGGCAGTTTTGTCGTGATGACCAATCCGAAGTACCTGGAAGGAATGTGGATTGATCCGAGCGGACGAATGCTTCTCATCTTCGCGCTCCTGATGCAGGTGGCAGGTAGCGTGTGGTTGTATCGAATGGCTCGACTCAGGTGATGCGATGACGGCAACTCAGATCGGATCGGTTGCTCTGGCGCTCGGTGCGCTGGGCGTGCTGTTGCTTGGAATGATCGCATTGCTGCGCGCGAGCGCCGCGTCGCGTGCCGAACGTGCGCTGGCCGATGCGCTCGACCAGCATATGGCAGCGCTCGAAGCGGCCAAGGTGCGGACCGCGGTGCAGAATGGTGGCGACACGAAAACGGTAACGCCCGGCCGCCAGCGCATTGAGCGCCTGCTTGCACGATTGTCGGCGGCGGGGATGCGCTGGCTCGATACCGGGTTTGGCAAGCACATTGTCGCGGAAGAGGACCGACGTATTCTCGAGCAATGCGGCTACGTCGACACGCGCACGCGCGGACTGTTTCTGACCGCGCGGCTCGTTTGTGCGTTCGGGTTGCCGATTCTGTTCGCGATATTCGCCAGCGGGCACATGAAGGGCGGACACTGGATGATCGGGATGTTCGCGGCATTCGGGCTCGGCTTCATGCTGCCGAAGCTTTACTTGCGGCGCCGTGCTGCCGCCCGTCGCCAAAGCGTCGTCGATGAACTGCCGCTGTTCGTCGACATGCTGCGCCTGTTGCAGGGCGTCGGACTGTCGCTGGATCAAAGCCTTCAGGTCGTGACGAACGATTTCCGCGGGATGATGCCGGTGCTGTCGTCCGAGGTCGGAATCGCACAGCGTCAGTTCGCGGCGGGCCGCACACGCGATCAGTCGATGCAGAGGCTGTCGGACGGGTTCGACAACGAGGATTTGCGCGCGATTGCCCGGTTGATGGTACAGGTCGACAAGCATGGCGGCGCGGTACAGGAGCCGCTCAAGCAGTTCGGCGACCGGCTGCGCGAGACGCGCCGCGCGATGCTTCGCGAGCGAATCGGCCGACTGACCGTGAAGATGACGGGTGTCATGGTCCTGACGCTGTTGCCCGCACTGCTGATCGTGACGGCGGGCCCCGGGTTTCTGGCGGTGAAGCATGCGCTGTCGGCGCATCATTGATGGGTGGAAGGAAAGACGATGAAGCGGATCAGCAGGATGGCGATGCACGCAAGTATGGCGGCAGCGGTGCTGCTGCTTGGCGCTTGCGCGACCAAGGAAAGCGGGTACGGTGTAGGTGCGCAGGCCGAGCGCGCGGCGCTGATTCAGGCGGCCGACCAGAAACAGGCGGTGCCGGATACGCCCGCGATGTATCTCGGTTTGATCCAGCGAATGCAGGCACAGGGTCTCTATTACGCGTCGCTCGCGCACATCGACGCTTACGACAAGGCGTACGGCGTGTCGCCAGACACGATCTTGCTGCGGGCGGATGCACTGCGCATGACAGATCAGCCGGCTGCCAGCGCCGCAGCTTATACGCAGTTGCTGAAGACGCCGCTCGCCGCTCGTGGTTACCGAGGGCTTGGATTGATCGCCGGAGCGGCAGGCGACTTCGGTCAGGCGGTACAGGCACTGACACAGGCGTCCGAGCTCGCGCCCACGGACGCGTCGCTGCTGTCAGATCTCGCCTATGCAAAATTGCGTAACGGCGATGTGGTCGGCGCGCGGGTACCGCTGATGAAGGCGGCGGAACTGGATCAACGCAATCCGAGGATCGTTAGCAACCTCACGCTGTATCTGCTTGCCGCCGGGCGCATACAGGACGCGCAGCGGCTGATGAATCAGCAGCATCTGCAGGCGGATATCCGCAAGGACATCCTTGGCGATGCCGCGAAAATTTCAGCCGCGGCACGCGCGCAGCAGCGTGCGGTTGCGACGCCACCGGTGGTGTCGCGGCACGCCGCGACCGAGCCGATCACGCCGATGGCAAACAATTTCGGCTATGACCAGACCGTGCCGCTGCTGCAACGGTTTGCACAATGAACAGACAGGTGGGGAACGACATGAATAACAACCATCATCGAGCCACGCGCGCGGGGCGGATCGCGGTGCTGGGCACAATCATTTGCATGGCAATGGGCACTGTAGCGGCACATGCGCAACAGAGGACGGCACCAGCCGCATCCGACGTCGATCGTTCGACCAAGGAATGGCTTTCGATGCAACGAGACAATCGCGCGGCGGCACCGACGCAGCCGATGCTCGGCGACGTCGCGTCATTGGTCTATCAACGCTATCTTGATTCGTTCAAGAACAAGATTCCGGATTCGATGAGTACGCAGCTCGGCTCTTCGGGCGGCATGTCGGCTGGCGGGCAGGGCGCTCAGTAGGTTACGTGACGATGCGTGCAGATCAAACATATGGATCTCGCCGGCCGGCGAGGCGACGTCAGCGCGGCTCCATTGTTGTCATGGCTGCGATTTGGGTAATGGTTGCGATGGTGATGTTGGGGGTGATTGACGTCGGGAATCTGTATTTCCAGAAGAGAGATTTGCAGAGGATCGCGGACATGGCGGCATTGGCTTCGGTCGCAAATATGAACGACGAATGTTCGCAACCGACTTCGCCGGCAAATGCAGCGGCCCAGGCGAATGCTCTGGCAAACGGCTTTGACTCTCAAGCGACAGGGCAATCATTGTCGCTGGAGTGCGGTCGGTGGGATACGTCGAGCACGCCATATTTCGGTTCTACGTCCGGACCGTTAAATGCCGCAAGGGTGACGGTTTCCAGGCAGGTTCCGTATTTCTTTCTTGGGCGCTTTTTTAGTGCATCGAATAACTCAGGATCAACTATAGAAGCATTTTCGACTGCAAAGGCGGTCAATCCGGATGCATTTACAGTTGGTACAACGCTAGCCACTCTTCAGGGAGGGGTGTTGAACAACGTGCTGGGCTCATTGCTCGGTGCAGATCTTTCAACGGTTGCAGTGTCATATCAAGGACTAGCTGCAGCACAAGTTAAAGTTGGCGATCTCGTCCTTGCTGCGAAAAGTTTGCCGCAGGGTGAAAACGTAAATACTGTCAGTGATCTCGCCAATTTATCAGTCACTGCCGGTCAATTTATTACATTGATGGCGAATGCGTTATCGAAAACGCAACTCCTGAATGTTGGCGCGAATCTTTTGATCGGGCAATTGAATGCGATCGCATCTCTTGCCACCAACGGAACTACGTTAAATGTGCTGGGTCAGGGATCTAAGGTTGGTGCGATATTGATCGGATTGGCTGATCAGCAAGCCGCCGCCGATGCGCGCATTAACGTGCTGGATGCTGTAATGGTTGCGGCGGAAGTTGCATCGGCAAACGCGGCAGCACAAGGGAAATCTCCAGTTATCCTTAATACTGGGATAGCACTCGGTTTACTAAACGCGACAGTCGCGGTGCAAATCATTCATCCGCCTGTTCTGGCGGTTGGGGAAGGAGGGCATTTGCCTGCCGCGCAAGGTGGTGGGTGGCGTACTCAAGCGAGTACGGCGACTGTACGACTATTTCTGGATGTAGACCTGGGCACTACCAATTTGAAGGCTACATTGATTAATCCACTGGCGCCTCTGCTCGCACTTCTTGGCGCAATCATTCCCATCGAGGTTCATCTCCCCATATATCTCGAGGCTGGTGGCACTGGAACCGCATGGCTGGAGTCGACCTACTGTGCACCCACCGCCGCCGCAAGTCGTGCAATCATCGGCGTACAACCGGGAATTGCGAATCTTTGTATCGGCGACCCACCGAGTCCGCCGCTTACCTCGAAACAACCGTTCAGTTGTACAAATCCTGCAACTCTCGTTAATGTTAAAGTGGTTGATGCCTCTGTTCTTCAGGTGAAAGCGAATGTTGCGATTCCGGCAACGGTGCCCATGGACAAGAATAGTGCGTCACCGCTGGTGTTTGATGGAATTGCTGGAAATTCGGATGACTATCAATCAGGTAATTCGAATGCCATAGGTTCAGTGCTGACAAACGCATTATCGGGAGTGCCGCAGGGACTCGCCAATTCGAGCAGTTTGACGCTATATGTCTTGGGGGCGCCCGTGCTGCCGGTACTAATCGGGACGCTGCTCTCACCTGTTGTTGATTTGCTGAATGCGACACTCTTTAGTCTATTGCCGAATCTGGATAAGGTGATTGTCCCGTTGCTCAATGCTCTGGGCGTGCAAATCGGGGTGGCGACGGTACACAATGAGGCGTTGACTTGTGGCATTCCACAACTTGTCGGCAACACCGGAAATTGATGCTTGACTGAAAGAATGAGAATTCATCCCCCCGCAATCGCAGAACTCGACCTCTACGTCTGGGAAGGCAAGGCGGACATTGTCGACCGCGTTGCCCGCTGCATGGCGAGCTTCGACGTCGAAGTGATCCGCGCCGACAATGCGGAAATCTCGCCGGAACGTGCCGCCTTGCGGCCGTCGCTCGCGATCATCAGCGTGACGATGATCGAAACCGGCGCGGCGTTCCTGCGCGACTGGCAGGCCAACATCGGCATGCCGGTCGTCTGGGTCGGCGCGGCGCGCGACCACGACGCGTCGCAGTATCCGCCCGACTATTCGCACATCCTGCCGCTCGACTTCACCTGCGCCGAACTGCGCGGGATGATCGGCAAGCTGGTCACGCAGCTGCGCGCGCATGCGGCGGAAACGCTTCAATCGTCCGAACTCGTCGCGCACTCGGAGTCGATGCAGGCGCTGCTGCATGAAGTCGACACGTTCGCCGATTGTGACACCAACGTGCTGCTGCACGGCGAAACCGGAGTCGGCAAGGAGCGCATCGCGCAATTGCTCCACGAAAAGCATTCGCGCTACCGGGACGGCGAATTCGTGCCGGTCAACTGCGGTGCAATTCCGGACGGCCTGTTCGAATCGCTGTTCTTCGGGCATGCGAAGGGCTCGTTCACCGGCGCGGTTGTTGCGCATAAAGGCTATTTCGAACAGGCGGCGGGCGGCACGTTGTTTCTCGACGAAGTGGGCGACCTGCCGTTGTACCAGCAGGTCAAGCTGTTGCGCGTGCTGGAGGACGGCGCGGTGCTGCGGGTTGGCGCGACGACGCCGATCAAGGTCGATTTCCGTCTCGTCGCGGCCAGCAACAAGAAGCTGCCGCAACTCGTGAAGGAAGGCCTGTTCCGCGCGGATCTTTACTATCGGCTCGCGGTGATCGAGCTGAGCATTCCGTCGCTGGAGGAACGGGGCGCTGTCGACAAGATCGCGCTGTTCAAGTCGTTCGTCGCGGAGGTGGTGGGCGACGAGCGGCTTGCGCAGTTGTCCGACCTGCCTTACTGGCTCGCGGACGCGGTCGCGGACAGCTATTTCCCCGGCAACGTGCGCGAGCTGCGCAATCTTGCGGAGCGCGTCGGCGTGACGGTGCGGCAAACGGGCGGCTGGGATGCCGCGAGACTGCAGCGGCTGGTCGCGCATGCGCGCAGTTCCGCGCAGCCGGTGCCGGTGGAGAGCGCGGCGGAAGTGTTCGTCGACCGCAGCAAATGGGATATGAACGAACGCAGCCGCGTGATTGCAGCGCTCGACGCAAACGGTTGGCGGCGCCAGGATACGGCGCAGCAGCTCGGCATCAGCCGCAAGGTATTGTGGGAAAAGATGCGTAAATATCAGATATTCGACGAAGAGCCCGAGACCCGCGAAAGCGAGTAATTAATGGGATAAAATCGCGCTGAATTACAACGACACGGGCGGGTATCAAAGTTCATGAGCCATATGACGGGGTTGGGGCGGGCGTGTGTGTTGCTCGCCATGATGGGAGGCATGCAGGGCGCGGTCGCGCAGGGGTTGGCAGGCAATGCATCGCCGGCGGTACAGCAGGCATCGGCACCGGTGGCGGCGATTCCGGTGATCGATCAGCAGGCACAGACGTCGGCGCAGCCACAGGCGGGCGAAACGACCGGGCCGAGCACGGTCGACGAGTTGCAGCGTCAGATCCAGGCGCATTCGCTGACGGAAATGCGCACCAGCTATAACGGCAGCTACGGCGCGAGCATGCTGTTCAGCGTGAAGGACGGTTCCTATTTCGTCGCGCTGTTCCAGCAGAAGGCATTCTGGCGCGTGATCAAGACTTACGACGAAACGAGGGCGGAAGCGATCTATCGCGATTTCTCGCGGCAGGCGGAACGGCTGGCCGTCAACGAGCTGCGTGCGGCGAAGCTGGAATCACAGAAGGCACAGATGGACCGGCAGATCGAAGTTACGCAGGAGCGGGCGCGGCGTCTGCAAGCCGACATCTCGATCGCACGCGAGCAGCAGGCTGCGGTCGCGGATCGCCAGAAGAGCGTCCGCAATGAAACGGCGGCGCTGCAGGCGCAACAGGCGGAACTTCAGTCGCAGTTGCGCGCATTGCAGCAGCAGGTGCGTTCGCTGCAGCGCGAGGCCGATGCGGGGTTGCCGACGACGGCACGCTGAGCGACCACGGCACGGCCGGTGCGGCGACATGCCGCGCCGACCCACCAGGAAAAAGGGCAAGCCGGTTGGCTTGCCCTTTTGTTTTACTGGCCGTCCGGCACGATTCGCCGGCGGCGCGTGACGATGACCGGGCCGTTGCCGCCGCGCGCATCGGACGGCGACGAGTTGCCCGATGCGTCGCCGGCATCGCGCGGCGCGCCGTAGCTTTCACGCGGTGCGCCGTAGCCTTCGCGGGGCTCGCGCGGTGCGCCATAACCCTCGCGCGGTTCGCGGGAGCCATAGCCTTCACGCGGTTCACGCGAGCCGTAACCTTCACGTGGCTCGCGGGAGCCGTAGCCGCCGTCGCCGCGCGATTCGCGGGAGCCGCCGTGCGAGCCGTACGGGCTGTGGCCGCCGCCTTCGCGGCCGCCCGGCCGACCACCGGTACGCGGGCCGCGGGGGCCACTGCCGCCCGGGCGCGAGCCGCCCGTGTCGAGCTGGATCGTCGAAATCGCACGCTTGTAGATGCCTTGCAGACCCACGGGGGTGCGCAGCATCACCAGGTACTGGTCGAACGACTCGATACATCCCGTCAGACGAATGCCGTTGACGAGATAGATTTCAACACGCTTACGTTCCTTGCGCGCCGAATTGATGAAGTCGTTTTGCGGATGGGATTCTGCGGGATTGGCCATTGAGGTGCGGCAGGAGCCTGCGTCAGAGAATATGTTGTGCGTGTGTGTGGCGTGTTCGCCCACCAAGTGTTTGGCGGGATTTTACCCTGTTCGTTCCGCCAGCGCGCGGTCGTGATTGTGTCGAACCGTAACCCACTATAGACGTTCCCGCGCGTTTTCGCGATTCGGTCAAATGGCTAGCGTCGTTTCGTTACGCCGCGTTACGACTCTCGCATCGGCGTAGCACCTGGCGGCGCGCGGCGGGATTACATTCACCGCGCATGCCGGGCAGGCCGGCGGATCAGGGAACAGGAACATGAACAAGAGGGGATTGGTGGTGTGGATCGGGAGCGTCGCGTTGCTCGCTTCCGGCAGTGCAATGGCGCACGTCGACCTGTCGGTGGGCATCGGCGTGCCGGTCGCGCCGGTCTATGCCGAGCCGGCACCGGTCTATGTGGCGCCGCAGCCGGCGGTGGTTGCGTATCCGGGTTATGGATACGATTACTACGGTGACGAGGACGACGACGGCTACCGGAAATGGCGCAAGCACTATTACAAGCATTGGCGCAAGCATCACGACGATGACGACGATTGAGCGCGACGGGTGTGGTGCCGATGACGATCAGAGCGCGTAGTCCGGGTTTTTGGATCGAACGCGGATTCGTCGAGCGTCGGCGGCGCGATTTTCTCGATGATGAGCCGCTCGAAGAGCTTGCCACGGCCGTCATGGGACTCGACGGTCCGGAAGCAGGGCGTGCAGGTCGAGCCCGAGGATTTCCTTCTTCGCGCAGAACTGTGGCCGGCCGGCGCCAGCTCCGCCGGCGGCGCGGCCCCCTGCGTCGCACTCGCGCCATCGGCCGCTTCGTGCGCATGCAGGCCCGGGCTGTGCGAGCAACAGCATTCAGGCGACTGCAGCGGCGGCGGCATCCGCCGTGCGGCGCTTGATTCTTTCGTTCATCGACAGGGTCTCCCGGAGCGATGCGGCGTTCAGCCTTGCTTCGCGGCCTTGATCCTGGCAAGTTCCTCGTCGCGCAGTGCGCGGCGCAGGATCTTGCCGACGCTCGTCTGCGGCAGCGCGTCGCGGAACTCGACGAACTTCGGCATCTTGTATCCGGTCAGGTTCTTGCGGCAGTGCGCGAGCACATCATCGACCGTCAGCGTCGGGTCGCGGCGCACGACGAAGACCTTGATCCGCTCGCCCTGCACTTCGTCCGGGATACCGATCGCAGCGGCTTCGCTGATGCCCGGATGCATGACCAGCACTTCCTCGATCTCGTTGGGGTACACGTTGAAGCCCGAGACGAGGATCATGTCCTTCTTGCGGTCGATGAGGCGGATGAAGCCGCGCTCGTCCATCACGCCGATGTCGCCGGTGCCGAGCCAGCCGTCGGCGTCGATCACCTTCGCGGTCTCGTCGGGCCGCTGCCAGTAGCCGCGCATCACTTGCGGACCGTGCACGCATAGCTCGCCCGGCTCGCCGATGGCGGCCCAGGTGCCGTCCTCGCGACGAAAGCGCACGAGCGTCGACGGTGCGGGCAGGCCGATCGAGCCGCTGAACGCGGCCATGTCGTTCAGGTCCACCGGGTTCATCGTGACGATTGGCGAGCATTCGGTGAGCCCGTAGCCTTCGACGACCGGCCGGCCCGTAACCTGCTGGAAGCGCTCCGCGACCGCGCGCTGCATCGCCATCCCGCCCGCCATCGCGAGCTTGAGCTTCGAGAAGTCGCGCTTGCGGAATTCCTCGTTGTCGAGGAACGCGTTGTACAGCGTGTTGATGCCGGTGATGCCAGTGAACGTTTCGTTGCGAATGATCTTCATCACCATCTTCATGTCGCGCGGGTTCGCGATCAGGATGTTGCGCCCGCCGAGCCCCATGAAGATGAACGCGTTCACCGTGAGCGAATAGATGTGATACAGCGGCAGCGGCGTCAGCACGGTCTCGACGTCGCCGGAGACCTGGTCGGCGATCCACGCCTTGGCTTGCAGCAGGTTCGCGATCAGGTTGCCGTGCGTGAGCATCGCGCCTTTTGCGACGCCCGTCGTGCCGCCCGTGTATTGCAGGAACGCGAGATCGTCGCGCGTCGTCTGCACCGGCTGCGGTTTGCCGCGTGCGCCGAGCGCGAGCGCGGAGCGCAGCCGGATCGATTGCGGCAGGCTGTAGGCCGGCACGAGCTTCTTTACGTGCTTGAGCACGAAATTGATCAGGCGTCCCTTCGCATTGAATCCGTCGGCGAGCAGATCGCCGAGCGCGGTGACGACGATGTTCTTCACCTGCGTTTCCGGCAGTGCGTCCTGCAGCGTGTGTGCGAAGTTCTCGAATACGACGATCGTCTGCGCGCCGCTGTCCTTCAGCTGGTGTGCGAGTTCGCGCGCGGTGTAGAGCGGATTGACGTTGACGACGATCGCGCCGGCCTTCAGCGTGCCGAACAGCGCCACCGGGTACTGGAACGTGTTCGGCAGCATGATCGCGACGCGATCGCCTGGTTTCACGCCGGTGCTTTGCAGATACGACGCGAACGCATCGACTTTCTGCGCGAGCGTGCGGTAGGTCATCGATGCGCCTGCGCTCACGTAGGCGACCCGATCGGCGAAGCGCGTCGTGCATTCGTCGAAGAACTGCACGAGCGATGCGTATTGCGTGACGTCGATCTCGTGCGGTACGCCGGGCGGATACGACGCGTACCAGATACCGTCGCTGTTCGGCGGGAGCTGGGCCGTTGTGGTTGCTGCGGATGATGACATGATGTGTCTCCGGTGTCGGTGAGAGTTAGCGCTTTAGCGCTTACTCTCACCCCATGCTTTGCGGTCGGTGAGAGTTAGCGCTTTAGCGCTTACTCTCACCCCATGCTTTGCGGTCGGTGAGAGTCAGTGCTTTAGCGCTAACTCGTACCCCATGCTTTGCGGTCGGGCAGATTTAGCGCTTCAGTGCTTGCACGCACCCCATGCTTTTCGTCGACGAGCGCAAGCCAGCCGTGGCTCCCGCCGCATGACATTCGTTCGGCCCGGGCCCGCGCATCAACGCCGGCCCGGGCTGCGTATATCCGTGAATCGCCGCGTGTGTGGCCTGACGCGATCAGCTCGCCGAATGCGCCGCCGCCGTGTCGACAGCGGCCGTACCCGATGGCAGTCCGAACGCTTCGCTCGCGCCCGCATCGTCGAGCACGGCCGCGAAGATCGACAACTGCGCGCTGTCGGGCATCGGCGCCTTCAGCGCGGCGACGATCAGCGAGGACAGCCGCGCGATCATCTGCACGTCGTTCATCGTGCGGCCTTGCGAGAATTCGTCGATCAGGCTTTCGGTTTCGGCACCGGCCAATGCGCCGGACAGCGCGCCGATCGCGAAGTGCAGTCGCCAGCCGAGCTCCGTGCGCGGCAGATGCGGCAGCGCGCGCTGGAACGCATCGAAGAAGCGGCCCGCGACGCTCGCATAGTGCGCAGTCAGGAAGTTGCGCACGAACGGCGACGGGTCGGTGTAAGCGCGGCCGATCAGACGGAGGAACGCGGGGCCGCCGCGATCGGGGTCGCGCGACGCCTTCAGCGCGGGAATGAACATCGCGCCGAGCACGTGCTCGCAGGTGATGTGCGCACCGAGTTGCGCATCGAAGCGGTCGAGGATGCCGAGGCGTTCCTGGTTGAGCTGATCGAGCCGACGCGACAGCATCGCGTGGATCAGCGCTTCCTTGCTGCCGAAGTGGTAGTTGACCGCGGCGAGGTTGACCGCCGCGCGTGACGTGATCTGCCGCATCGACATCGCTTCGAAGCCGTGTTCGATGAACAGATCCTCGGCCGCATCGAGAATGCGTGCCTTCGTCCCGCCGGTCTGCCGATTGCCGGATGACCGCGTCCCGGACGGCCGTCCTGCGGGCTGCCGCCCCTCCTGACTTACTGCCATGTCCCGCCTCCCAATGCCGGTCGCCCGGCCGCGAACAGGTGATTTGTTTGTCTGATTCAAACAGTCGTTTTTATTAAGATAAAAAAACGCGGGCGGCGCGGGCAAGCGGGGAATCTGGACAAATTCCTCTAGTTCGATGTGCAGGTGCGGAAACCATCGCATGCCGCCCCGGCGGGGCGGGGCGCACGCGATGATGCAGTGCGGCAACGCGCGGGTTCAGCCGACGGTGGTACGCGTATTGACCGATTGCGTCATGTCGATACCGCGCCGTTCCCGGCTGAACAGGATCAGCACGGCGATCACGACGGCCACGATGCCGGCCACGAGCGCCAGCGCGAAACTGTAGTCGTTGCCCTGCGAAACTGCGAGCGACGCCTGCATCGTCGCGTTACCGGACGCGAGCAGGTTGCCGAGCTGGTAGACGACGCCAGGGAAGGTCGCGCGGATCTCGTCGGGCGAGATCTCGTTCAGATGGACGGGGATCACGCCCCACGCGCCCTGTACCGAGATCTGCATCAGGAACGCGCCGGCGGCGAGCGCGACCGGGCCGCTCGAGAACGCCCACAGCGGCAGCACCGGCAGCGCGATCAGTGCCGCGATGAAGATCGCGCGACGGCGGCCGATCCGCTCCGAGATTGCGCCGAACGACAGGCCGCCGACGATCGCGCCGATGTTCAGCACGATCGTGATCCACGACACCGTGTGCGGATCGAAGTGATGCTGTTCGCGCAGGAAGGTCGGGTAGAGATCCTGCGTACCGTGCGAGAAGAAGTTGAATGCGGTCATCAGCACGATGGCGTAGATCGTGAGCTTCCAGTTCTGCTGCAGCGTGGCGCCGAGGCTCGGCCGCGAACGCTTCTCCATCTGCTTCCAGGCCGGCGATTCGGGCACGTGCGCACGTACGTACAGCACGAGCAGCGCGGGCAGCACGCCGACCATGAACATCCCGCGCCAGCCGATGTACTGGTAGAACAGGCCGAACACGACGGACGCGAGCAGATAGCCGCTCGGATAGCCGGCCTGCAGCAAGCCCGACACGAAGCCGCGCGCGTGGGTCGGCACGGTTTCCATCGTCAGCGCGGAGCCGACGCCCCATTCGCCGCCCATCGCGATGCCGAACAACGCGCGCAGCACCAGCAGCGCGGTCAGGCTTGGCGCGAAACCCGACGCGAGCTCGAGCAGCGAATAGCACGCGATGTTGACCATCAGCGTCGGGCGGCGGCCGAAGCGATCGGCGAGCCGGCCGAAGATCAGCGCACCGATCGGGCGCATCGCGAGCGTCAGCGTGAGCGCGAATGCGACGGCGGGGATCGTCGATGCGAATTCGGCGGCGATGTCCTTCAGCACGAAGACCATCAGGAAAAAGTCGAACGCGTCGAGCGTCCACCCGAGATAGGCGGCGATCGTGACGTTGCGTTGTTCGCGGGTCCAGCTCATGTCCGAGGTCTCCTCGTTGGCTTGCGCGCTCACGATCTGCAGGCGGATGCCAGCCCGGCTGGCGCGCGGCGCGGGGGCATGGATCGAGTGTAGGCCGCGGCGCCGTCCGATGTGGGGCGCGATAATCGCGAATCGGGAATAATCCCTATGAAATGAACTGTTGAGAAAGCGGAAATGGTGGCGCGCGAGACAAGCGTCAGGCGTCTGTATCATTCTGGAAGGCTTTCTGTATCAGTTTCGTAATACGCGCGATGCGCAACGCCATCGAATCAGGAGTCCAGATGACTGAACCATCCGTTGCCACGTTGCCCGTCCTCGAGACAGAGCGGCTGGGGCTGCGCCCGCGCATCCTGGCCGACCTGGACGCGAGCATCGAGATGGATCGCGATCCCGAGGTGACGCGGTACATAGCCGGCCCGTGGCATGACCCGGACCAGCATCACCGCTTCGTCACGCACCGGATCACGCGCGAGTATCCGCCAGGGCTCGGCTACTGGTCGATCTTCGAGAAGGCCGCGCCCGACGCGTTCATCGGCTGGATCCTGCTGATTCCCGACTATGCGGACGGCGCACGCGACGTCGAGATCGGCTGGCGGCTCGTGCGCGCGGCATGGGGGCGCGGCATCGCGTGCGAAGCCGCCGCGGCTGTCGTGCGCCATGCGTTCGACACCGTACGGCTGCCGCGCGTGATCGCCGATATCGCCGAGGCGAACACGGGCTCGCTGAACGTCGCACGCAAGCTCGGGATGCGGCGCGTGAGCGTCGTGCACGATGGAATTCGTTACGTGCGTCATCGTCTCGAGCGCGACGACCTGCGCGCATGACGCGGTAACGCGACGCGGCTGCGCGGCTTGTTGTCGGAGAGAGGTCAAACGCTTGCGTATCGAGGCCGCGACGTATTAACGGTTCGCACGATCAGGAGTATCGTTGCCGGAAATTCGCAACATGGGGTACGACCATGGCACTCGGCAACGACGTTCATCTCATTCCCGTCCGGCTCGATGCACTGCGTCCGACGCAAATGACGGTCGGCTATCGCGAAGTGAAAGCGAAACGCAAGCACTGGAAGGCGCTCGACAAGCGCGCACGCAAGGCCGCGATCGAATCGCACTGGTTTCCGGCCGTCCTCGGCCCGGGTGGCCTGCACTACATCACCGATCATCACCATCTCGGCCTCGCGCTGATCGAGGAAGGGGAGACGCGCGTGAACGCGATGCTGCTGAAGGATCTGTCCTGGCTCGACGACACGATCTTCTGGCGAATGATGGAACACAACCAGTGGGTGCATCCGTTCGGTGCGGACGGCTCGCGTCGTGACTACGCGCATCTGCCGAAGGCGCTGACGGGGCTCGAGGACGATCCGTACCGGAGCCTCGCGGGCGAATTGCGCACGGCCGGCGGCTATGCGAAGGATGCGACGCCGTTCAGCGAGTTCCTGTGGGCCGACTACCTGCGTCAGCACGTGACGCTCGACCAGATCCGCAAGAGCTTCTCGAAGGCGCTCGATATCTCGCTGCGCCGTGCACACGACCAGGACGCGCGCTATCTGCCCGGCTGGTCGGGTGTCATCGCCGTCAAACCCTGATACGGGCCCGGCGCCTGCTGCCTCATGACGACCGCCTCGACCCGTCCGGATGCCGGCCCGCAGCATCCCGAGCATTTCGCTGCACTCGATGCGGCAACGCCGCCGACGACGCGGCGCATCGCCCTCGATGCGCTGGCCGGCCTGTCGATCGCCGGGCTGTTGATTCCCGAGGCGGTCGCGTATGCGGGGCTCGCCAACCTGGCGCCGCAGGCTGGCCTCATCGCGTTGCTGTCCGGGCTCGTCATCTATGCGCTGACCGGCAGCAGTCGCTTTGCGATCGTGTCGTCGACTTCATCGTCGGCGGCGGTGCTCGCGGCGACCGTGCTGGCCGAATCGGGGATGGCGCTCGCCGCGCAGCTCGCGCTGGCGGCCGCACTCGTCGCGATGACCGGTGTGCTGTTCATCCTGGCGGGCCTCGCGCGACTCGGCGGCATGTCGGATTTCGTCGCGCGTCCGGTCCTGCGCGGTTTCACGTTCGGACTGGCGCTGACGATCGTCATCAAGCAACTGCCGAAGATTCTCGCGATTTCCGTGCGGCACAGCGATGCGCCACATGTCGCGCTCGAGATCGTCACGGGTGCGCCGCATGCGAACCTCGCAAGCGTTGCGCTCGGCGCGACCGCGCTTGCGCTGTTGTTCCTGCTCGGGCGCAGCAAGCGCGTGCCGGCCACGCTCGTCGTGATCTTGCTGTCGATCGCGGCCGGCTATGTGCTCGACTGGCAGCACTACGGGATCGCGATCGTCGGACACATCGATTTAC
Source organism: Burkholderia ambifaria (assembly GCF_001443045.1). Classification (GTDB taxonomy): domain Bacteria; phylum Pseudomonadota; class Gammaproteobacteria; order Burkholderiales; family Burkholderiaceae; genus Burkholderia; species Burkholderia ambifaria_A. The sequence goes on from NZ_LKPJ01000002.1 coordinate 265,748, forward strand.
GGCACCTCGAATTCGGACTGCCGCATCTCGACCGCAACGCGTGGATGCAGACGATCGAGCTCGCGTTCGCGCTGATGCTGATCCTGTATGCGGAGTCGTACGGGTCTATCCGCAACTTCGCGCTGAAGCACGGCGACAGCGTGTCACCGAACCGCGACCTCGTCGCGATCGGCTGCGCGAATCTCGTGTCGGGGCTGCTGCACGGGATGCCGGTCGGCGCCGGCTATTCGGCGACGTCGGCGAACGAGGCGGCCGGCGCGCAATCGCGCCTCTCGAGCCTGTGGGCAGCCGGCGTGGTCGCGCTGATCGTGTGGCTGCTGCTGCCTCAGCTCGCGCGCACGCCGGAGCCCGTGCTGGCGGCGATCGTGATCTTCGCGGTCAGCCACTCGCTGCATCCGTCTGTATTCCGGCCGTACTGGGTGTGGCATCGCGACCGGCTCGTCGTGATCGCCGCGCTGCTCGCGGTGCTCGTGCTCGGCGTGCTGCACGGGCTGCTCGCGGCCATCGGCGTGAGCCTGTTGCTGACGCTGCGCAAGTTGTCGGAGCCGAACGTCAGCGTGCTCGGCCGGCTGCGCGACGGGCACGACTTCGTCGACGTCGCGAATCACGCCGACGCGAAGCCGGTGCCCGGTGTGCTGATCGTGCGGCCCGAGGCACAACTGTTCTTCGCGAACGCCGATCGGATGCTCAATCGTGTGCGCGCGCTGATGAAGGCCGCGCCCGATACGCATATTGTGCTGCTGAGTCTCGAAGAAACGCCGGACGTCGACGGCACGACGATCGAGTCGTTGCGTACGTTCGCGGCAGAGTGCGCGGCACGCGGGCTGCAGCTCGCGATTGTGCGGCTCAAGGAGCACGCGCTGCGTGCGCTGCGGCGCGCGGCCGACGATACGCTGCGCGACGATGCGATGTCCGAATTGAGCGTCGACGAGAGCCTGCAATTGCTGCGGGCGCGCGGTAACGGCGGTACTGTCGGGAAGGCCGGCGCGTGACGATGCGGCGCGTATGCACCGCTTGGTGCTTTCGGATGTCGCCTGGTGCGATAGCGCGGCGTCGGCTGGCTCGGTGCTCGCGCGGGCGGCCACGACATCGGCTACTTCGGCAGCCGTCGCCGTATACCCTTGTGCCGCGGCGGTGCTGCGGTTGAGCCAAGCGGGCGGGCAGGGCCGGCGTCGCGCGCGGCGGCGCAGCCCGGCACCGCCCGGGGTGGTTGGTCGCGTAGCGCGATCAGCGCGGGCTGCTCCAGCCCTTGTAGCTCTTCACGTTGTCGCGCGTGACGAGCGTCGGCTCGATCAGGATCATCGGGTTGGCCGGCTTCTGGCCGTTCATGATTCCGTAGCCGACGTTGACGGCCTGCTGCGCCATCGCCCACGGGTCCTGGCTCGACGACGCCTGCACGAGCGTGTTGGACTTCAGCGCCACCTCGATGTCCGGCGCGCCGTCGACCGACGTGATCACCACGTTCGGGCGATTCAGCTGCTTCGCCGCNGCTCCAGCCCTTGTAGCTCTTCACGTTGTCGCGCGTGACGAGCGTCGGCTCGATCAGGATCATCGGGTTGGCCGGCTTCTGGCCGTTCATGATTCCGTAGCCGACGTTGACGGCCTGCTGCGCCATCGCCCACGGGTCCTGGCTCGACGACGCCTGCACGAGCGTGTTGGACTTCAGCGCCACCTCGATGTCCGGCGCGCCGTCGACCGACGTGATCACCACGTTCGGGCGATTCAGCTGCTTCGCCGCGAGATCGCTGCCGATCGCCTGCGGGTCGTTGATNGTGAACACGCCGTCGAGCTTCGGAAAGCGCGTCAGGTAACCCTGCATCGTGTTCATCCCGCCTTCGCGCGAGCCCTTGCCGTCCTGGTCGCTCGACAGCAGCTTGATGCCCGGNTTCTTCGCGAGCGCGGCCTTGCAGCCGTTCACGCGATCGATCACGGCCGACACCTGCGGGCCGTTCTCGATGATCACGTTCCCCTTACCGTTGAGCTTCTTCGCGAGGTAGTCGCACGCCAGCTCGCCGGCCTTCACGTTGTTGGTCTGCACGGTCGCGTTCGCGCCGGCGGCCGCGACGTCCACCGCGACGACCGTGATGCCGGCCGCCTGCGCCTTCTTCACCGCCGGCTCGATCGCCTTCGGATCGGTCGCGTTGAGCAGGATCATGTCGACGTGCGCGGAGATGAAGTTGTCGATCTGCGTGAACTGCTTGTTCAGGTCGTAGTCGGCCTTTACCGTTGAGCTTCTTCGCGAGGTAGTCGCACGCCAGCTCGCCGGCCTTCACGTTGTTGGTCTGCACGGTCGCGTTCGCGCCGGCGGCCGCGACGTCCACCGCGACGACCGTGATGCCGGCCGCCTGCGCCTTCTTCACCGCCGGCTCGATCGCCTTCGGATCGGTCGCGTTGAGCAGGATCATGTCGACGTGCGCGGAGATGAAGTTGTCGATCTGCGTGAACTGCTTGTTCAGGTCGTAGTCGGCCGATACCGCGGTGACNTTCGCGTTCGGATTGAGCTGTTTCGCGCGCGCTTCGGCGCCTTTCACGATCGTGACGAAGTACGGGTTGCCGAGCGATCCGACCGTGACGCCGATCGATTTCAGCGGCTTGTCGGCTGCATGGGCGGCGGCAGCGCCGAAGGCGAGCGCGCAGGCGACGGCGGTCAGGGCGGCTTGGTGCTTGAACATGTCGTTGTGTCTCCGGAAGGTCCGTTGGCGAACGGGCGCAGGAGGACCTGCCCGCGCCCCGATGGTTGAACGGTGAGGAATGCGTGTCAGGTACGAGCCGAGTCGCGCTGGCGATAGCGGTCGAGTGCCACCGCGCCGATGATCACGAGCCCCTTGATGATGTATTGCCAGATGTCGGATACGCCGAGCAGCACGAGGCCGTTGGTCAGCACCGCGATGATCAGCGCGCCGATCAGCGTGCCGACGATCGAGCCGACGCCNCCGACGAAGCTCGTGCCGCCGAGGATCACCGCGGCGATCGCATCGAGCTCGTACGACTGGCCGAGCTGCAGGCCGTTGGCCGCGTAGAGGCGCGCGGCCGACATCACCGCGCCGAGACCGGCGAGCAGGCCCGACGCCGCATACACGAACAACTGGATCGCCCGCACGTTGATGCCCGACAGCCGTGCGGCTTCCGGGTTGCCGCCGACCGAATAGATCCGCATCCCGAGCACNGTGCGNCGCAGGATGAACCACGACAGCGCGATCACGGCGCAGGCGATCACGACGAGCCACGGCACGCCGAGGATGGTGCCGTTGCCGATGAACGCGAACGGCAGTTGCGGGTTGAAGATGGTCGTGTCGTTGCCGATCAGGCGGGCGACCCCGCGCACGGCCGTCATCGCGCCGAGCGTGACGATGAACGGCGGCAGGCGCAGGAACGAGATCAGGCCGCCGTTGATCGCGCCGAACACGAGGCCGACGGCGAGCGCGATGGGCACGCCGAGCCAGCCCCAGCCGGGGATGGTCGAGGCGAGCAGCGCGGCGACGGCCGANGCGGCGAGCACCGAGCCGACCGACAGGTCGATGCCGCCCGTCAGGATCACGAAGGTCATGCCGGCGGCGAGCACGATGTTGATCGAGGCCTGCTGGGTGACGATCGACAGGTTCTGCAGCGTGAAGAAGCCGTCGGTCAGGAATCCGAAGCCGATGCAGAGGACCAGCAGAACCGGCAGCATGCCGGCGGTGCGCATCAGCGACTGCATGCGCGCGCGATGATCGGCGCCGCGCAAGAGCGGCGTACGGTTGGCCACCGGGGCCGTCGCGGAAGCGAGGTTCCGCTGCTTGGTCGGGTTGATCATTTCGGTACCTTGANTGAAGAAGGAAATGANGGGGCCGTGGTCAGTGCGCGTCGGCGAGTTCGGCCTGNGAGCCGGTCGCGAGCGCGATGATNGCTTCCTGCGTGATCGGGGTGTGCGTGTGGCCGCCGAGTTCGCCGGCGATCTCGCCTTCGCGCATCACGAGCACGCGGTCGGCGACACCGATGATTTCCGGCAGTTCGCTCGAGATCACGATCACGCCGACGCCCGCGCGGGCCAGTTCGTTGATGATCCGGTAGATCTCGGATTTCGCGCCGATGTCGACGCCGCGGGTCGGTTCGTCGAGGATCAGCACGCGCGGCTTCGTCTCGAGCAGGCGCGACAGCAGCACTTTCTGCTGGTTGCCGCCCGACAGCGCGCCGACGTTGACGTTCGCGTGCGGCACGCGGATCGACAGCGAGGCGATCGCGTCGCGTGCGCGTTCGGCGCCGCGCGCGAGATCGAGCGCACCGAGCCGCGCATCGCGGTTGCATACGGAGATGTTGATGTTGTCGCGCACGCTCATGTCGAGGAACAGGCCCTGGCGCTTGCGGTCTTCGGTCAGGTAGATGAGGCCGGCGTCGATCGATTCGCGCGGCGAATGGGTGCCCAACGTGCGCTCGCCGAGCTTCACGTCGCCGCGGGTGCGCGTCTCCGCGCCGAAGATCAGCCGTGCGAGCTCGGTGCGGCCGGCGCCGACGAGCCCGGCGATGCCGAGCACCTCGCCGGCATGCAGGTCGAGGCTGCAGCCGCGCACGCGTTCGCCGTCGGCGATGTCGCGCACCGACAGCAGCAGGTGGCCGGGGTCGTACGGGGCATGTTCCTTCTTGTAGAAGCCGGAGATGTCGCGGCCCACCATCATCGCGACGAGCCGCTCGGCCGACAGCGATTCGCGCTCGAGCGTGCCGACGTACGAGCCGTCGCGCAGCACCGACACGCGGTCGGACAGTTCGTAGATTTCCGCCATCCGGTGGCTGATGTAGATGATCGCGAGCCCTTCCTCGCGCAGCTGGCGGATCAGGCCGAACAGATGCTCGGTCTCGCGCGAGGACAGCGGCGTCGTCGGTTCGTCCATCACGAGGATGCGAGCGCGGGTGTGCACGGCGCGGGCGATCTCGACGAGCTGCTGTTCGGCGATCGACAGCGTGCCGACGAGCGTGTCGGGCCCGAACGGCGCACCGAGGCGCGCGAGCACGTCCTGGCAGCCGCGCGCCATCGCCGCGCGGTCGATGGTGCCCCAGCGCCGGTTGCCGCGCCGCAGTTCGCGGCCGACGTAGATGTTTTCCGCGACGGTGAGGTTGGGTGACAGGCACAGCTCCTGGTAGATCACCGCGACGCCGGCATCGCGCGCGGCGAGCGGGCCGTCGACGTCGATGCGCTCGCCGTCGATCAGGATCTCGCCGCCGGCGTCGGCGCGGTAGGCACCCGAGAGGATCTTCATCAGCGTCGATTTGCCCGCGCCGTTCTCGCCCATCAGCGAATGAATCTCGCCGGGATAGACGGTCAGGCTGACGTTGTCGAGTGCGCGCACGGCCGGGAACGTCTTGCTGATTCCGCGCATCTCGAGCAGCGGTCGGGGCGANGACGCCGGCATCGCGCGCGGCGAGCGGGCCGTCGACGTCGATGCGCTCGCCGTCGATCAGGATCTCGCCGCCGGCGTCGGCGCGGTAGGCACCCGAGAGGATCTTCATCAGCGTCGATTTGCCCGCGCCGTTCTCGCCCATCAGCGAATGAATCTCGCCGGGATAGACGGTCAGGCTGACGTTGTCGAGTGCGCGCACGGCCGGGAACGTCTTGCTGATTCCGCGCATCTCGAGCAGCGGTCGGGGCGACTCAGATCGCGACATGATTGATCTCCTGCGATTCGGTGCGGGCGCCCTTGAGAATGCCGGCCCGCGGGGAGAAGTTGAAGAACATCGGCAGCGTCGCGGCGCCGATCGCACCGGCGTCGGCGCCGAACGTGCCGCGCACGAGCGTCGGGGTACCGCGCGCTTCCGGCGCGGTGGCGGCGAGCGCCGCGCGCAGGCGGGTCGTCACCGCATCGAGCAGGCCTGCGTCGGTATCGGCGTCGAGCACCACCACCGGCGCATCGACGACGCACAGCACCGCGCGCAATGCAGGTGCGAGTGCGTCGACGCAGTCGTCGATCCATTCGTCGACGGCCGGCAGGCCGCGCGCGATGCAGGCCTCGAGATCGGCGCGGTTCTCGACCGTCTCGCCGTGATGGCGCAGGTGGCGCACAAGCGCATGCAGCGACGCGCGGGCGAGCAGGATGTCCCACTGCCCGCGCGGCGGCGGCGCGGACGCCAGCCGGCTCGGCGGCACGGGCATCACGGCGATGTCGCCGGCATTGCCGGTCACGCCGCGCAGGCAGTCGCCGTCGATGGCAACGCCGCCGCCGATCGCGGGACCGATGAACAGGTAGACGAAGTCGTCGCACTGACGGCCGTACCCGTAGAACAGTTCCGCGATTGCGGCCGCATTGCCGTCGTTTTCGCCGTACACGGGTAGCGACAGCGTGCGTCCGAGGTCGCTTGCGAAGTCGACGTCTTCCCATGCGCGGAACGTGTCGGGTGCGAGACCGAGCTCGCGCATCCACGCGCCGAGGTTGTATGGTTGGGCGACGCCGACGCCCGTGAGGCGCGCGCGCTCATGCGCGGGAAGCAAGTCCTGCATCGCGTCGATGTCGCGCCGCACGATGTCTAGCACGTCGGCGGGCGGGGGGAGCTGCATGTCGTGCGAGCGGCGGCCGAGCACGTCGCCCGCGAAATTGACGAGCGCCGTCTCGATGCGCATCCGATCGAGATGGACGCCGATGCCGAACGCACCGCGCGGATCGAGACGGATCAACGAAGCCGGCTGGCCGCGCTGGCCTTCGGTACGACCGGCGAATTCGATCAGCTTTGCGTCGGCGAGCGACGCGATGATGCTGCCGACCGCCGTGCCCGTCATGTTCGCGAGACGGGCGAGGTCGGCCTTCGACGCGCTGCCCGCACGGCGCAGCGTCTTCAACAGCAGGCGCTCGTTGTAACGGCGCACGTTGACCGAGTTGCTGCCCTGGCCGATGTGCGGGCTTCTCATGGCGTCTCCTTCCATGGCGCGCCGGCTGTGGGCGCATTAAATAAATCATGCTGATTTATTTAACCGCGTGAGCGGCGGCATGTCAGCTTAGGGAAATCCCGGTTTCGTCCGGAGATGACGGCGGAGTCTGGTTTCCGGGCAAGCGTGGTGCGCGGGGAGGTCGGAAGTTTCGAATTCGTCTGATGGATTTGCTTTCAGGCACACGCCACGATTGCCTATCGGGCTGTTTGCAATACGGCAGCACGGAGATGGCGATGTCGGTGCAGGCGGGGGCATGTGGCGCGGGCTGCAGGTCGCTTGTTCATCGACGCGGCGGCGGAAGCCGCCCTGCGTCTGCTTCTATTTGAGAGAAAGTCCATGCACCGCACGACGCGTCCTTCGATATCGCTACTTGACCCATACACCGGTAGCGAACCGCTGCCGCTTTACTCGACGACGGTGACCGTTACTGGTGGCGAGTCGGCGCATGGACGGTCGTCCGGACATGTGCGTTCGGCAACCGGCGAACTGGATGTGTCGTTGCGCTTGCCGGTTGAACTGGGTGGCACGGGTGGCGGCACGAATCCGGAGCAGCTATTCGCGGCCGGCTTCGCCGCATGTTTTCATGGCGCGTTGGTGCTGGTCGCGACGAAACGCCGGATTCGACTGCCCGTCGATCTCGCGATTTCGGCCAGCGCAACGTTTCAGCGCGACCCGGCGGATGGCTGGTTTGCGCTCACGCTGGATGTCGAGGTCAGCATGCCGGGTGTGGGTGCCGATGATGCGCGTAAGCTCGTCGCCGCGACCGAGGCGATTTGTCCTTACGCGAAGATGGCGAGGGAGGGGATTGGGCACACCGTACGCATCACCGGGACGGTGTGAGCGCGATGTGAGGGGGATATCGCGCTTCCGGCAGCGGAAATGAAAAAAGGTCGGCTAAAAGCCGACCTTTTAAAAACAGATGGTGCCCAGGAGAGGACTCGAACCTCCACGGTGTTGCCACCGCTAGGACCTGAACCTAGTGCGTCTACCAATTCCGCCACCTGGGCACGTTTCGCTTGCTGCGATGCGAAGACTGCTATTCTAGCGTGTCCGAAGAACCTGTCAATAGAATTTGAGGTCGCGAACGAAAATAATTTGGTGGCTTGCCTGCGGGGCTAGAGATGCGCGTCGTAGCGAGGGGGCGATGCGACAAGATGCCGGGCATATGGATGCTGCCATGACTGCGCGTATCTATTCGGCGCCGGAAATGAAAAAAGGTCGGCTAAAAGCCGACCTTTTTAAAAAAAGATGGTGCCCAGGAGAGGACTCGAACCTCCACGGTGTTGCCACCGCTAGGACCTGAACCTAGTGCGTCTACCAATTCCGCCACCTGGGCACGTTTTGCAGTAGCTGCTTGCTGCAAAGAAGTGAAATTATAGCGTGTCTGTAGAGGCTGTCAACACCATTTGATCATTGGCGATAAAAATATCGCGCGTTGCATGTTCAGGTTTTCAGACGCCGATCGGATCCGCACGCTTCGCCGTGAAATTCCAGCGCAACGCTTCGCTCGTGTCGACGCGAGCGGGTAGCAAACCGGCTGCGAGGAACGTATCGGCGATCTTCTGCTGCTCACCAAAGTTCTGCGTGACCACGTCGCGCACGAGATAGCTGCGTCGCGCGTTCGCGCGCTCGATCGTCTTCGCGTCGAGTCCCCAGATCGGCGCCAGGGTATTGGCAGCCTCTTGCTGGTGTTCGCGCAGCCATGTGCCAGCCTGCGACAGACGATCGAACACGATCTGGATGACGTCTGGGCGCGCGGCAGCAAAGCTGCTCGATGCGAGGTAGTAGCGCTGGTATGAAGCAAGCCCGTTGCCATCGGCCAGAATCCGCACGTCGGGATTCGAGTCGACGGACGCGACGTACGGATCCCACGTGATCCACGCATCGACGCTGCCGCGCTCGAACGCCGCGCGGCCATCCGCCGGTGTCAGATAGTGGATCGCCGTATCGGCAGGGGCGAGCTTGGCGCGCGTGAGTGCGGCAAGCAGCAGGTAGTGGCTGCCGGCAGCCTTCGTGACGGCGATGCGCCTGGCCTTCAGATCGGCGAGCGTGCGCAGTGCACTGTCGCGCTTGACGATAATGGCCTGCGCTTTCGGCGACGGCGCTTCCTGCGCGACGTACACGAAGCGCGCATGTGCGGCTTGTGCGAAGACGGGAACCGTGTCGGCCACGTCGGCGCTGAAATCGACAGCGCCGACATTGAGCGCTTCGGTGAGCGGCAAGCCGCTCGCGAACTCGTGCCACGACACGCGCAGGCCGAGCGGAGCGAGCGACTGCTCCAGCGTGCCGCGCGTCTTGAGTAGCGTAATGAGCGTCGACGATTTCTGGTATCCGATGCGCAGTGCGGATGGTGTGCTCTCTGCGTGAGTCCGGATGCCGGCGGCGCTCAGGCCGACGGCCAGCATCGCATGCGTGAATACGCGGCGGTTCATCGACGTCATGTGGAGAATTCCTCGTTGGGCTCGTTGAGAGCAAGGCGGCTAACGTACCAACGGGGAGGGCAATCAATAACTGATTAATTCTGCTATCGATCGGAGCGGCGGGTATATGGCGCGGCCAGTGCGTGCAATGTGCGCGCCGGAAATGAAAAAGGTCGGCTAAAAGCCGACCTTTTTAAAAACATATGGTGCCCAGGAGAGGACTCGAACCTCCACGGTGTTGCCACCGCTAGGACCTGAACCTAGTGCGTCTACCAATTCCGCCACCTGGGCACGTTTTGCAGTAGCTGCTTGCTGCAAAGAAGTGAAATTATAGCGCCCCAATTATTGGTGTCAACACTTTTTTGCGATGCGCCGCAAACCGGCCGCTGTGGCGCCTGGGCGCGGCATTCGCGTCATTTCGCAACACAGGCGGGTGATAGAATGATCCGCCGCCGTCACTATAGAACTGTCTGACGGACACTTCTATGTTGATGCCGTGCACCATCAGTCAACGCAACGAGAACAATCATCGACAAACCCTTGAGCAAATATCCGTACCCCATTCCGAGCCGTGAAGAAATTCTCGGCGTGCTGCGTACGAGCGACGCGCCGCTGGCCGCCAACGACATCGCCGAAGCGCTGTCGATCAAGCGTCAGGAGCGCGAGGGGTTCTTCCGGCGAGTCGCCGCGATGGAACGCGACGGCCAGATCCGCCTCGACAAGCGCGGCCACTACCAGCTCACTCATCCGTCGAACTTCGTGGCCGGTCGCGTGCAGGGGCATCGCGACGGCTACGGATTCGTGATCCGCGACGACGGCCAGGACGACCTGTTTTTGCCGAACGGCGAAATGCAGAAGGTGATGCACAACGACCGCGTGCTCGCGCGGATCGTCGGCTACGATCGCCGCGGCCGGCCGGAAGGCCATGTCGTCGAGGTTACCGAGCGTGCGAACAAGCGTGTGATCGGCCGCCTGCTCAATGAAAATGGCGCGCTGATCGTCGCTCCGGAAGACAAGCGTATCGGCCACGACATCCTGATCACGCAGAACGTGAAGAAGGCGAAGGTGGGGCAGGTCGTCGTCGTCGAGCTGACCGACTTCCCGAGCCGTCATTCGCAACCGCTCGGCCGCGTCGTCGAAGTGCTCGGCGACATCGACGATCCGGGCATGGAAATCGAGATCGCCGTGCGCAAGTACGGCGTGCCGCACGAATTCAGCCAGCCGGCACTCGACGAAGCCGCCGCGCTGCCGGACAAGGTGCGGCCGGCCGACCTGCGTTTCCGCGTCGATTTGCGCGACGTGCCGCTCGTGACGATCGACGGCGAGGACGCCCGCGACTTCGACGATGCCGTCTACTGCGAGCCGACCAAGGTCGGTCGCGGCGACGGCTTCCGCCTGATCGTCGCGATCGCCGACGTGTCGCACTACGTACAGCCGGGCAACGGTCTCGACGCCGACGCGCTGGAGCGCAGCACGTCGGTCTATTTCCCGCGTCGCGTGATCCCGATGCTGCCCGAGAAGCTGTCGAACGGGCTGTGCTCGCTGAATCCGCAGGTCGACCGCTGCGTGCTCGCGTGCGACATGGTGATTACCGCGCGCGGCGAGATCAAGGCGTACCAGTTCTATCCGGCGGTCATCCATTCGGCCGCGCGCCTGACGTACACCGAAGTCGCCGCCGTGCTGTCGAATACGAAGGGGCCGGAGGCGGCGCGCCGCGCGGACCTGCTGCCGCACCTGCAGGACTTGTACGGCGTCTACAAGGCACTGTTCGCTGCCCGCCAGAAGCGCGGCGCGATCGACTTCGACACGACCGAGACGTACATCGTCTGCAACTCGCAGGGCAAGATCGAGCAGATCGTGCCGCGTCAGCGCAACGATGCGCACAAGCTGATCGAGGAATGCATGCTGGCCGCGAACGTCTGCGCGGCCGACTTCCTGAAGCGCAACAAGCACCCGGGCCTGTACCGCGTGCACGCGGGGCCGACGCCGGAGAAGCTGGAGAACCTGCGCGCGTTCCTGCGCGGCATGGGCCTGTCGCTCGGTGGCGGCGACAAGCCGCACGCGAGCGACTACGCGGCGCTGATGGCGCAGATTCGCGACCGGCCCGATGCGCAGATGCTGCAGCCGATGCTGCTGCGCTCGATGCAGCAGGCCGTCTACAGCCCGGACAACATCGGCCACTTCGGTCTCGCGTATGAGGCGTACGCGCACTTCACGAGCCCGATCCGCCGCTATCCCGACTTGCTTACGCACCGCGCGATCTACGCGATCCTGTCCGGCAAGAAGTACGCACCGAAGGCGCCGGACGGCTTCGAGCTGAACACCGCGCTGTCGCCGCGCGCCCGCGCGATGCAGCAGGCCGACGACGAAGCGCGCGGCCGTTCGCGCTCGAACACGGCGATCTGGGAAGAACTCGGCCTGCACTGCTCGGCGAACGAGCGGCGTGCCGACGAAGCGTCGCGCGACGTCGAGGCCTGGCTCAAGTGCTACTTCATGCGCGACAAGCTCGGCGAGGAGTACGGCGGGATGGTGAACGGCGTCACGTCGTTCGGCATCTTCGTGCAGCTCGATACGCTGTTCATCGAAGGGCTCGTGCACGTCACGGAGCTCGGCTCGGACTATTTCCAGTACGACGAGATCAAGAACGAGCTGCGCGGCGAGCGCACCGGCATCCGCTATCGCCTGTCGGATCGCGTGCGCGTGCAGGTGAGCCGCGTCGATCTCGACGCGCGCAAGATCGATTTCCGTCTCGTGCGCGATACACCCGTGAAGGCGCCGCGCCCCGCGCCGGCGCCGGTTGCTGCCGGTAACGGCAACGATCGCGGCGGCCCGCGCGTGCGCTCGTTGCCGCCGGCGGAGGATGCCGTGCCGCGACGCAAGAAGGCGGCAAGCGCGCCGACCGTCGCGGTGAAGGAAGCGCGTGCAGCGCGTGCAGCGAAGAAGAAGGGCGGCACGGCGGCGAAGACGGCCGCGAAGAAGCCACACGCGCGCAAGAAGTATTGAGCGCTCGGGGCGGCGCGAAGCGCACGCCCTTGCAGTATCGAGAGACGCCGCGTTCTACCGGTCACCGGCCGGCAACGCGGCGCTTTCCTTTTCCATGGATCGCGGCTGCGCGCGTTGCGCGGCCGCACGTTTGATCGAAGGTTGTTCCAGTCATGTCACGTCTGAAGGTTCTTTACGGTTTTCATGCGGTGACCGCACGTTTGCGGCACGATGCATCGACGGTTGCGGAGGTGCTGTACGACCAGACGCGCCGCGACCGCCGCATGCAGGACTTCCTGCACGCCGCGAAGGAAGCGGGCGTGCGACTGATCGCGGCCGACGAAACCCGCCTGTGGGGGCTCGCGCACACCGAGCGCCATCAGGGCGTCGTCGCGCGCGTCGAGGACGTTCCGCTCGCGCAGAACCTGTCCGAGTTGCTCGACGGCATCCAGGGCCCGGCGCTGCTGCTGGTGCTCGACGGCGTCACCGATCCGCACAACCTGGGCGCATGCCTGCGTGTCGCCGATTCGGCCGGCGCGCATGCGGTGATCGCACCGCGCGACCGCGCGGTCGGCCTGAACGCGACAGCAGCGAAGGTCGCGAGCGGCGCAGCCGACACGGTGCCGTACATCACGGTCACGAACCTCGCCCGCGCGCTGCGCGAGCTGAAGGACGCGGGTGTGTGGATCATCGGCACGTCGGACGAAGCGTCGGCGACGCTGTACGAAACGAAGCTCGACGGCCCCGTTGCCATCGTGATGGGTGCGGAAGGCGAAGGCATGCGCCGGCTCACGCGCGATACGTGCGACGAAGTGATGAGCATCCCGATGGCCGGCAGCGTGGAAAGCCTGAACGTGTCGGTTGCGAGCGGCGTGTGCCTGTATGAAGCGGTGCGGCAGCGGCGCGTGAAGGGCTGATACACGGGCTGACGCACGCGGTCTCGCGTGATGCGCGGGCCACCATGACCCGCACGACGCGTGCCGCGATTGCGCGCGGCACGCGGCTCCCGGAACTCGCGAACCATGACCCTGTTTCGCCTCGGCGCATCGTGCGCCGTCCTTGGCCTGCTGGCCGCCTGCACGTCGCCGTCGCTGGTCGAGCGCGGCACCTATTACGCCGACACGAGCCTGCACGCACGCGGCGCCGATTCGCGAATCCGCTTTCTCGTGATGCATTACACGGAAAGCGACGAAGCGAAATCGCTGCGTACGCTGACGGGCGATTCGGTCAGCGTGCACTACGTGGTGCCGCCGCAACCGCGCATCGAACACGGGATGCCGGTCGTCTACCAACTCGTTCCCGAATCGAAGCGCGCATGGCACGCCGGCATCAGCGAATGGCAGGGCACGACCGAGCTCAATGCGGCATCGATCGGCATCGAGAACGTGAACCGCGGGCCGCTCGATCCGCAAAACCGTACCTGGCAGCCGTATCCGCCCGAACAGGTCGATGCGCTGATTCGTCTGTCGAAGGATATCGTCGCGCGCTACCGGATTCCGCCGACGCGCGTGGTCGGACATAGCGATATCGCGCCGCAACGCAAGATCGATCCGGGGCCGCTGTTCCCATGGCATCCGCTCGCGCAAGCCGGCGTTGGCGCATGGCCGGACGATGCGACCGTGACCGCACGGCTCGGCGGGCGCGATCCGCACGCGCTCGTCGACGTGCGCGAATTGCAGCTGAAACTCGCGCGCTACGGCTACGACGTGCCGACCGACGGCGTGCTCGATGAGCGCACGCGGCGCGTATTCGCCGCGTTCCAGATGCATTTTCGGCCGTCCGACTATGCGGGCGATCCGGACGCCGGAACCGACGCGATCGCGCAGGCACTGCTCGACAAGTATTTTCCTGCCACGCCGGCCACCGGCAGCGCGTCGGCCACCGGCGCGCCCTGACCGGCGGCGTGCCCGGCGCCGACACCCGCACGGAAAAAGCCCGAGCCGTCTTCCGAGTCCGGTAAACTGGCGGTTTTCCGCAATCCTGCTGTATCCCCACCTCATGACTCAAGACGAACTCAAACGCCTGGTTGGCCAGGCGGCCGCCGATTATGTGATCCAGAACGTGCCGGAAGGCGCCGTGATCGGGGTCGGCACCGGCTCGACCGCCAACTGCTTCATCGACGCGCTCGCGACCGTCAAATCGCGCTATCGCGGCGCCGTATCGAGCTCGATCGCGACGACCGAACGCCTGAAATCGCACGGCATCAAGGTGTTCGATCTGAACGAGGTCGAATCGCTGCAGGTGTACGTCGACGGTGCCGACGAGATCGACGCAAGCGGCGCAATGATCAAGGGCGGCGGCGGCGCGTTGACGCGCGAGAAGATCGTCGCGTCGGTGGCCGATACGTTTGTCTGCATCGCGGACGGCAGCAAGCGCGTGCCGGTGCTCGGTGCCTTCCCGCTGCCGATCGAGGTCGTGCCGATGGCGCGCACGGCGATCGGCCGGCGCGTGACCGCGCTCGGCGGCGTGCCGGTGTTGCGCGTGACGAAGGACGGCGCGCCGTACATTACCGACAACGGCAACGAGATCATCGACGTGAAGGGGCTGCAGATTGCCGATCCGCGCGGTTTCGAAGCGCAGGTCAACGCATGGCCGGGCGTCGTGACGGTCGGCCTGTTCGCCGAGCGCGGCGCGAATCTGTGCCTGCTCGGCACGGCGAACGGCGTCGAGACGATCGTTTATCCCGGTTAATTAAAACTGAATGAGAAGCAGTCCGTAATGGCATCAGGATGCCGTAATGGATTGCATGTTTAAATTTTGAGAGAACCGCGGCCCGGCAAGCGCAGAGCGCTTCCCGGGCTTTTTTTGAAGCCTTATAAATCACCCCGTCTAAAAGAGGGATAACCCTGTCAGGTGTTTACCAGATAGCGAAATATCCTCGAACTCATCAACTTATAGATCATAAGAACAGTCGTAACCAGGGCCGGCGGAACTGCGGAGCAGGTGTTCGCAAATCGACGCACGGGGAGGTGTCATGGAGCAGGGCAAAGACCGGTCACTGGTCGCCAAAGTGATGGATGGGCTTGTCGAGGGTATCGTCGAGGACAAGTACGGCGGCATTTTGCCGCCGCAGGATGTGCTGTCGAAAGAGTTCGATGTCAGTCGTACGGTGATGCGCGAAGCATTATCGATGTTGCTTGCACGCGACATGCTCGACGTGCGTCCGAAAGTCGGTACGCGCGTTCGGCCGATGCGCGACTGGCGCATGATCGATGAAGACGTCGTGAGCTGGCGGTTTCGTGCGAAGCCGGATCCGCAGTTCATGCGCGACGTCATCGAATTCCGAATGCTGATCGAACCGCGCGCGACCGCGCAGGCGGCGGTCCGTGCGACGGCCGTCGACATCGCTGGCATCCGCGAAGCGTTCGAGGCGTTCAAGGTGTTGCAACCGGGCGACCCCGGCTACGACACGGCGGACGAACTGCTGCACACGCGGATCGTCCAGGCGAGCGGCAACCAGTTCTTCCAGCAGATGGCGGCGATCGTGCGCGGTGCGGTGCGGCTCGTGAATCCGCGCGTCGTGCAGAAGGATGGCGCGCACGACATCGCGGTCAAGGCGCATGCGCGCGTCGTCGATGCGATCGAACGCCGCGACCCCCGTGAAGCCGAAGCGGCATCGCTCGCCCTGATCGATTTCAGCGCCGACGAGATCTCGCGCGATTTCTCCGTCGACGTGCCCGTGCGCGCCTGAATCCGAACGCGTCGCTTATCCGTGAGCCGGCAAGCCGTTTATCATGACGGCCGGCCGGCAGCATGCCGGCCGCCACCGTCATACGACCGACACGGAAGATCCGGATGAACGACTTCGACAACCGCCCGGTGCGCTTCGGCATCGTCGGCGCTGGCAGCATTGCACGCCGTTTCGCGCAAAGCCTCGCTCACGTGCCCGGTGCCATGCTCGCCGGCGTGTGGGCCCGCCGCGCCGACGCGGCAACCGCCTTCTGCGACAACTGCGGCGGCACGCCTGCCGCCAGCCTCGATGCACTGCTCGCGAGCGACATCGACGCGATCTACATCGCGACCCTTCACGACAGTCATGCGCACTATGCGCAGGCGGCACTCGCCGCCGGCAAGGCCGTGCTGTGCGAAAAGCCGGCGACGCTGAACGCGACGCAACTCGACGGCGTGCTGGATGCCGCCCGCGCCGCCGGACGGCTCTTCATGGAAGCGATGAAGCCGCCGTTCTTTCCGTTGTACCGTCAACTGCGCGCCCACCTGGATGACGATCCGATCGGCGAGATCCGGCTCGTGCGCGCGGGCTGCGCGTCGTCGTCGGTGCCTGGCGATCATTCCGTCTATCGTCTCGATCGTGCCGGCGGTGCGCTGCTCGACATCGGGATCTACGAAGCGTTTCTCGCAGTCGACTGGCTCGGTGCCGCATGCGACGTGCAGACGCTCGGGCGCGTCGGCGCGACGGGCGTCGATGTATTCGCAAGCCTGAACAGCCGCCACGCGAACGGCGGCATCGCGCAGCTTTTCTGCGGGCTCGACGTGATGGGTCGTGGTGACGCGCTGATCGCCGCGGCCGGCGGCCACGTGACGATTCACGAGAAGTGGTGGAACCCCGCGCGGGCGACGATTCGCTATGCCGACGGGCGTACCGTCGAACTCGACGCACCGTTCGACGGCGGTGGCCTGAACTACGAGACCGCGCATTTCTGCGACCTGCTGCGCGCGGGCAAACTCGAGAGCCCGATCATGACGCACGACCATTCACGACAGATGATCGCGATGACCGACGCGGCACGCGCGGCGCTCGGCGTGCGCTATACGGGCGAGTAGGCGGGAAGGACGGGGCCGGGCGCGCATCCGCGGCCCGGCGCCGATGCAACGTGCTCAGTGCCGCGCGGGCAGCGACAGGCGCTTTTCGTACCAGCGCTGGACCCATTCGAGGATCTGGCACAACACCCAGTAGACAGCTGCTGCGGCAAGGTACAGCGGCAACGGCTGGTAGGTCGCCGCGATCACTTCCTGCGCGCTGCGCAGCAGCTCGGTCACGGTGATCACGGACACGAGCGACGTGTCCTTGATCAGGCTGATCAGGCTGTTCGACAGGCTCGGCACCGCGATACGCAGTGCCTGCGGGCCGATCACGTAGCGCAGCGTCTGCCCCCAGGACAGCCCGAGGCTGTATGCGGCCAGCCATTGGCCGCGCGCGATTCCGTTGATCGCGCCGCGCATGCTTTCGGACATGTAAGCGGCGACGTTCGCGGACAGCGCGATGACGCCGGCCGGCGTCGGATCGAGCGAGATACCGAGGCTCGGCAGCCCGTAATAGATCACGAAGATCTGCACGAGCAGCGGCGTGCCGCGCATCAGGCTCACATATGCGCGCGCGAGCCAGGCGAGCGCGTTGACCCAGATGCGTTCGAAGCCCTCGAGCGATTCGCTTTGCCGGATGCCCATCATCGCGAGCACGACGGCGCCGAGCAGGCCGAACACCATCGACAGCACGGCGAACTTGACGGTCAGTACGGCACCCTGGGCGAGCACCGGCAGCGATTGGACGAGCAGGGACGTTGTCGACATGGAATACGAATCGAATGCGTGCGCGAAAGCGCAATCATAAACCGGACCAGTAAAACAAAGGGCGGCATCGTTGCGGATGCCGCCCTTTACGGCCCGCCGTCAGGCGGGAAACACAGGCGTGCTTACTTGATCGGCTTCGTCACGTCGATGCCGAACCACTTGTCCGAGATCTTCGTGAACGTGCCGTCGGCTTCGAGTTGCGCCATGGCGTCGTCGATCGCCTTCTGGAACTTCGGATTGCCCTTCTTGAACGGGATGCCCGACGGATTCGCCGAGCCGACGTTCGCGCCCGGACGCAGCGGCAATTGCGAGTTCTTCGTCAGGTACGCGAGCATCAGGCGGTCGTTCAGTGCCGCGTCGAGACGGCCGGCCGCGAGGTCGCGCAGGTACTCGGGCGCGCCCGGGTACGTCTTCACGTCGATGCCGGGTACCGACTTCGCCATGTCCATGTAGTTCGTGCCGAGCGCGACGCCGAGCTTCTTGCCCTTCAGGTCTTCGAGCGACTTGAACTGGCGCGTGTCGTCCTTGCGCTGGATCAGCTGCGCGGACGAGTACGTGTAAGCGGGCGAGAAGTCGAGCGTTTCCTTGCGCTTGTCGGTGATGCCGACCTGGTTGGCGATCACGTCGAACTTGCCGGCCTGCAGGCCCGCGATGATGCCGCTCCATTCGGTCGTGACGAACTCGGCCTTCACGCCGAGCTTCGCGGCGACGGCCTTCGCGATGTCGACATCGAAGCCGACGAGTTCGCCTTGCGGGTTCTTCGAGTTGAACGGCGGGAACGTGCCTTCGAGGCCGACGCGCAGCGTGCCGCGTTGCTTCACCTGGTCGAGGAGGTCGGCCGCATGCGCGGTGGCGGCGGCGAACGACGTGCCGATCAGGCCGGCGACCAGCAGCTTCTTCAGCAGCGAAATTTTCATCGTGTGAGCTTCCTTGCCCCGGCGGGGCGCTTGATTCTGACTGTGGCGTCGATCATAGCAAAAATACAATCGACCACTAAATATTGTTTGTTTATAGCTATATTACGCGGCGCGTTCGCGCGCGATGGCCTTCACGCATTCGGCCACGAGCGCGGGGCCGCGATAGATGAAGCCCGTGTACAGTTGGACGAGCGACGCACCGGCCGCGAGTTTCGCGCGTGCGTCGTCGCCCGAGAAAATGCCGCCGACGCCGATGATCGGCACCGCGCTGCCGACTTCGGCATGCAGCTTGCGGATCACTTCGTTCGATGCGTCGAACACCGGACGGCCCGACAGGCCACCGGCTTCGTCCGCGTGTGGCAGGCCCTGCACGGCCGCGCGCGACAGCGTCGTGTTGGTGGCGATGACCGCTTCGATCTTGTGGCGCAGCAGCGTGTCGCCGATTTCCTTCACCTGTTCGTCGTCGAGATCGGGGGCGATCTTCAGCGCGAGCGGCACGAGCTTGCCGTGCAGGTCGGCGAGGCGCTGCTGCTTGTCCTTCAGCGCGGCGAGCAGCGCGTCGAGTTCGCCCGCGCCTTGCAGCTGGCGCAGGTTCTTCGTGTTCGGCGACGAAATGTTGATCGTCACGTAGCTCGCGAACGGGTACACGCGCTCGAGGCAATAGAGGTAGTCTTCCGCGGCGCGTTCGATCGGCGTGTCGGCGTTCTTGCCGATGTTCAGGCCGAGGATGCCGCGATAGCGGGCCGCCTGGACGTTCTTCACGAACTGGTCGACGCCGTGGTTGTTGAAGCCCATCCGGTTGATCAGCGCTTCGGCCTGCGGCAGGCGGAACATCCGCGGGCGCGGATTGCCCGGCTGCGGGCGCGGCGTGACCGTGCCGACCTCGATGAAGCCGAAGCCGAGCGATGCGAGGCCGTCGATGGCCGCGCCGTCCTTGTCGAGGCCGGCCGCGAGGCCGACCGGGTTGCGGAACGTGAGCCCCATCACGGTGCGCGGCGCATCGGGCACACGGGCCGACAGCGCGCAGGCGAGGCCTGTGCGGCCGGCCGCGCCGAGCGCGCGCAGCGTGAGGTGGTGAGCGTCTTCCGCATCCATCTTGAACAGGGATGCGCGGGCCAGCGGATAGAGGGAACTGAACACGGGAATTGGGCGGACAGCCGGAATGAATGACAACCCGCTATTTTACCGGGAGTTACGCGGCAAGGGCGGGCTTTGCTTCGCGCGCGCCGGCGGTGGCGTTGCTCGTGCGGTGCGGCGGCGCGTGCACGGGCAGAAACGGCGCCCGTTGCAGGCGCGAAGCCGCGCCGCGGGACGACCTCTCAACCCGACCCGGAATGTCCGCCCGGCAGCGGCGCGTGGGCCAGTGCCGCGTCGACCGGCGGCAAGTCGACCCGATCGGGATCGAGTACTTTCCAGCGGCCGTCGAGCAACCCTTCGAGCGGATGGAAGTTCGCCTTGTAGGCCATCTTCGGGCTCTCGCGGATCCAGTAGCCGAGATACACGTACGGCAGGCCGAGGCTCCTCGCCTGCTCGATCTGCCACAGGATGTTGTAGGTGCCGTAGCTCGAGTGCTGGTCGTCGGGTTCGAAGAACGTGTAGACCGACGAAAGTCCGTCGCCGAGGATGTCGATCATGCTGACCATGCGCAGCTTGCCCGGCTCGCCGCCCGGCGCGTCGAGGTCGCGGAATTCGACGAGGCGCGAATTGATCCGGCTCTGCAGCAGGAACTGCTCGTACTGGTCGCGGCTGTCGCGGTCCATGCCGCCGCCCGCGTGGCGCGCGGACTGATAGCGCATGTAGAGCGCGTAGTGCTCCTCGTCGTAGTGCAGCGGAGAGACCGTCGCGACGAGCGCGCGGTGCCGCTTCCACATCCGGCGCTGCGTGCGCGACGGCGCAAACGCGCCGACCGGCACGCGCACCGGCACGCACGCACGGCAGCCGTCGCAGTACGGGCGATAGGTGAACACGCCCGAGCGCCGGAAGCCGGCCTTCACGAGCTCGGTATAGATGTCGGAGTTGATCAGGTGGCTTGGCGTCGCGACTTGCGAGCGCGCGATGCGGCCGTCCAGATAGCTGCACGGATAGGGCGCCGTTGCATAGAATTGCAGCGCCGAAAGCGGTGAAAGCGGCAGCTCAGTCGGGTGAGTCATGGGCAGCTCTCGATGCAGGGAGGGAGTGCCGCGCTAGCGCTCGGTCCCGGAGGGCGCCGCCGTTTCGGCGGGGCCCGTCAGCGCGGCGAGCATGCGCTTGTCGAACTGCCACGGAATCGGCGATTCGGCTACCGCGCGGCGCACGTGAGCGACAAAGGCCTTGCGTGCGATCTCGCGGCCACCGAGCGACGCTAGATGCGACGTATTCTGCTGGCAGTCTATCATCTCCAGCCCCTGCTCGCGAAGGTGGGCGACGAGCGTCGCCAGCGCAATCTTCGACGCATCGGTGGCATCGGCGTACATCGACTCGCCGAAGAACATCCGTCCGAACGCGACGCCGTAGAGGCCGCCGACGCGGCGCCCGTCGTGCCACGTTTCGATGCTGTGCGCGTTGCCGGACCGGTAGAGCGACGTATACGCGTCGATGATCTCGGCCGTGATCCAGGTGCCGCGCTGTCCGCGGCGCGGCGCCTGCGCGCACGCGCGCATCACGCCCGGGAAATCGTGGTCGACGCGCACTTCCCATGCGGGGTCGCGCAGCACGCGCCTGAGCGTCTTGCGCAGAGACGGGGACACCTTGAATTCGGCCGGCGCGAGGATCATCCGCGGGTCGGGGCTCCACCACAGCACAGGCTGGCCGTCCGAATACCACGGGAAGATGCCGCGCAGGTAGGCCTCGATCAGGCGCGACGGCAGCAGGTCGGCGCTCGCGGCGAGGAGCCCCGGCGCGCCGGTTGCGGGACCGAGCGCGCGTTCGATGGGCGGAAAGGGATCGTCCGGGCCGAGCCAGGGGACCATGGAGCGCGGGCTCAGCCGTTGCGCAGCGAGCGGAAGATATCGCCGGTATGCACGCCGTAGTCGCCGGCGGCGCGATCGGCAAAGAAGAAGCGCAGGGTTTGGCTGACGGTCGGGAACGCGATCTCGTCCCACGGAATGTCGGCTTCGTCGAACAGCTTGACTTCGAGGCTTTCCTCGCCGGCCTCGTAAGCCGGATCGGTGAGCCGCGCCAGATAGAACAGGTGGACCTGATGCACGTGCGGCACGTTGAGCAGCGTGAACAGGTTCTGCACCTCGACGCGCGCGCCGGCTTCCTCGAGCGTTTCGCGCGCGGCGGCCTCGGCCGTCGTCTCACCCATTTCCATGAAGCCCGCGGGCAGCGTCCAGAAACCGTAGCGCGGTTCGATCGCGCGGCGGCACAGCAGGACCTGATCGCCCCAGACCGGCACCGTGCCCACCACGTTGCGCGGATTCTGGTAATGGATCGTGCCGCAGTGATCGCAGATGAAGCGCTCGCGGTTGTCGCCCGGAGGAATGCGCGCGATGACTTCGTGACCGCAGACGGAGCAGAATTTCATGACGAGTGGAAGGGACGAGGTGATGCGAGTGTATCACCGGGGCGGGGCATTCTCGAACGCGAGCGCATATGTGCGGCATGCCGCGCGAAGCGCAACGCGCGATGCGCGGGATCGGGCGTGAAAAACAAAAAGCCCGGCGTAGAGCCGGGCTTTTTGCATGAATCGGGACGTTGGTTGCGGGGGTAGGATTTGAACCTACGACCTTCGGGTTATGAGCCCGACGAGCTGCCAGACTGCTCCACCCCGCGTCCGTCGAAGAATTGAATTATATGGACTAACCCGAATGCTTGCAAGCACTTTCTGACGATCACGTTGGAATCGGGGGCGAGGCGGTTGTAGGGCCGGTACGGCAGGCGCGTGCGCTAGAATCGAGCGGTTTGCTTGTGTCGTTCATTCCTGCAGCGGAGCCGTGCGCGAATTGAATTGCGTCGGTGCCGTTGCAACACTCACTACTGCATCGACGGATTCATGGACATCGCTCACGATCTGCAATCGATCGGCGCTCAGGAACAGGCGCTCGTGTTTCCCCATTTCGACCCGGCTCGCGCCTGGGCGCTCGGCAACCGGATGCATGCGCTCGCGACGTCGCGCGGTCACGCCATTGCAATCGACATCGTCACGTTCGGCCAGCCGCTGTTCTATGTGGCGCTCGCCGGCGCGACGCCCGACAACGCCGACTGGGTGCGCCGCAAGCGCAACGTCGTCGCGCATTTCCGCCGCAGCTCCTATGCGATCGGCCTGCGCATGCAGCAGGCCGGCGCGACGCTCGCGGACAAGCACGGGTTGCCGATCTCCGAGTATTCGCCGCATGGCGGCGCGTTTCCGCTGACCGTCGCGGGGGCCGGCGTGATCGGCTCGATCACCGCATCGGGGCTGCCGCAGCGCGCGGATCACGAGTTCGTCGTCGAAGCGCTGTGCGCCGAGCTCGGGCAGGACTACGCCGTGCTGGCGCTTGCGAGGAGCTGAGCGATGCAGCTTCCGGGTTACGCATGGCTCGCGATCGCGATCGTCGCGGAAGTGATCGGCACGTCCGCGCTGCGCGCGGCGGACGGCTTCACGCGCTTCTGGCCGTCCGCGCTCGTCGTGGCCGGTTACGGCATCGCGTTCTACTGTCTGTCGCTCACGTTGCGCACGATGCCCGTCGGCATCATCTATGCGGTGTGGTCGGGCGCCGGCATCGTGCTGATCACGCTCGTCGCGATGCTGCTCTATCGTCAGGTGCCGGACGTGCCGGCGGTGATCGGCCTCGGGCTGATCATCGCGGGCGTCGTGGTGCTGAACCTGTTCTCGAAGATGCAGGCGCATTGAGCGTGCGCCCGCGATACGCCGGATTCTCCACATGACCGATTCCATTTCCGCTTCCGCCGAAGCTGCCCAGCCCGACGTGCGCGCGTATGTCGCGAACCGCATCGGCTATCTCGAACTGAACCGGCCGAAGGCGCTGAACGCGCTGTCGGTCGGGATGATCCGCCTGATGCAGCAGGCGCTCGATGCGTGGCGCGACGACGCCGACGTGGTCGCTGTCGTCGTGCACAGCCCGCATCCGCGCGCGTTCTGCGCGGGTGGCGACGTGCGCTTTTTCCACAACGCTTGGCAGCGCGGCGACCGCGATGCGGTGGACACGTTCTTCATCGAGGAATACACGCTCAACCACACGATCTTCACTTATCCAAAACCGTACATCGCGCTGATGCACGGCGTCGTGATGGGTGGCGGCATGGGCATTTCCCAGGCGGCGCGGCATACGGGCGGCCTGCGCGTCGTTACCGATTCGACGAAGATGGCGATGCCCGAAACGCGCATCGGCCTGTTCCCGGACGTCGGGATGAGCTGGTTCCTCGCGCGCACGCCGGGCGCGATCGGCCGTTATCTCGCGGTGACCGGCGCGACGCTCGACGCAGCCGGCGCACTGTATGCGCAGCTCGCCGACGTCTACCTGCCCGATGCCGCGCTGCCGGCGCTGCTCGATACGCTGCGCAGCGCGCGCATCGACAACGGCGCGCAGGCCGTCGCGTGCGTGGCCGACGCGGCTGCCGCGCACAAGGTCGTGCCGACGCCCGACACGTCGGCGCTGGCCGACGCGCATGCCGGGATCGACCGGCATTTCGCGCAAGCCGATATCGGTGCGATCCTTGCGTCGCTCGACGCCGAGCAGGATTGCGCCGCAGTCGACGGATGGGTCGAGAAGGCGACGCACGCGATGCGCCGCCAGCTGTCGCCGCTGTCGATGGCCGTGTCGCTCGAAGTCGTCGAACGGGCGCGCGGTGCGACGATGGCCGATTGCCTGCGGCGCGATCTCGACCTCACGCGTTCGACGTTCGCGCACGGCGACGTGATCGAAGGCGTGCGCGCGCTGATCGTCGACAAGGACAACCAGCCCGTCTGGCGCTTCAGGTCGACTGCCGATATCGACAGGGCCGACGTGCTCGCGATGTTCGACAGCCCGTGGACGCCCGACACGCATCCGCTGCGCAACCTGAAGGACTGACACGCCGCGGTATCGAAGCGAAAAGCAAAAAGGCCGCCTGCATGTGCAGGCGGCCTTCTTATTTGCTGATGCCGATCCGGGGCTCGGCGGCGGTGGGCCGGAGCCTCGCCGCAAGACGTGCATTATTCGTCGCCGGCGTCGTCCGACATGAACGCACGCATGAACACGAGCGCGCCGAAGCCCCACACAGCATTCGCCGCGAAACCGGCCGCGAGCACCGGCATCATGTTGCCCGACGGCCAGATCCCGCGCAGCGGATCGATCGCGAACACGCGGGCAGCCGTCAGCACGATGCCGCCGAACACCAGCGCGCCGATCCACGGCGCCTCGCGGTCCGGCGACACGCGCAGCAGCCACGCCATCGGGATCGCGCAGCACGCGCTGATCAGCGCGTTCGCGACAAATTCAGGAATGCCGAGCGGCGCGAACGGTTGCGTGGAGAATCCGGCGGTGGCGATCAGGTCGGCCGTGTGCAGGAGCGCGAGCGTCGCTTCGCGAAAGAAGAGGGCGGCCAGGAAGCCGGACAGGAACGGCAGGATGACTTTCTGCATCGATGAGTGTATTGCAGGCGCGGCCGGCCGGGGCTGTCCGCGCGAAGTTATTCGGATAGGTGCGTCATTATAGGGCCCGGCCGACGCGATATTCGCTGGAGCGTCGTGCTAATCACGAAAGCGGAAAACCTAAGCTCAAAAAAATCGTTCCAAAGCCCTGCCCCGATCCATAGACTGATTTCCCGGAAACAGCCGTGCAATCGCGTACTCGCCCGCGGCACGGCCTGACCGGCGAGCCATCCCGATTCGAACGCACACCATGCATGCGTTGCTCATCCGCGACGCGAGCAGGGCCTCGTTTTATCCGGATTCCGGCAAGAACAGTCAAGCAGGAGCAGCAGATGAATGTTTTCTGGTTTATCCCCACGCACGGCGACAGCCGGTATCTCGGCACCGCCGAAGGCGCGCGCGCCGCGGATTACGATTATTTCAAGCAGATCGCCGTCGCGGCCGATACGCTCGGTTATGAAGGCGTGCTGCTGCCGACCGGCCGTTCCTGCGAGGATGCGTGGGTCGTCGCGTCGAGCCTGATTCCGGCGACGCAGCGCCTGAAGTTCCTGGTCGCCGTGCGTCCCGGCATCGCATCGCCGGGACTGGCCGCGCGGATGGCCGCGACGTTCGATCGCCTGTCGGGCGGGCGCCTGCTGATCAACGTCGTGACGGGCGGCGATGCCGCCGAGCTCGAAGGCGACGGACTGTTCGCCGATCACGACGCGCGCTACGAGATCACCGATGATTTCCTTCACATCTGGCGCGGGCTGCTTGCCGCATCGCACGAGAACGGCGGCTTCGACTACATCGGCAAGCACCTTCAGTCGAAGGGGGGCAAGGCGCTTTACCCGTCCGTGCAGCGCCCGCATCCGCCGTTGTGGTTCGGCGGGTCGTCGCCGGCCGCGCACGCGATCGCCGCGGATCACATCGACACCTACCTGACCTGGGGCGAGCCGCCCGAGGCCGTCGCGAAGAAGATTGCCGACATCCGTGCGCGCGCCGAATCTCGCGGCCGCAAGATCCGGTTCGGCATCCGCATGCACGTGATCGTGCGCGAGACCGAGGACGAAGCATGGCGCGATGCCGAGCGCCTGATCAGCCGCCTCGACGACGAGACGATCGCCCGCGCGCAGAAGGCATTCGCGAACATGGATTCGGAAGGCCAGCGCAGGATGGCTGCGCTGCATGGCGGCAAGCGCGGCGGCCGCGCGGCGCTCGAGGTGTATCCGAACCTGTGGGCCGGTGTCGGGCTCGTACGTGGCGGCGCGGGCACCGCGCTCGTCGGCAATCCCGAGCAGGTCGCGGAGCGCATGCGCGAATACACGGATCTCGGCATCGAGACGTTCATCCTGTCCGGCTATCCGCACCTCGAGGAGTCGTACCGTTTTGCCGAACTCGTGTTCCCGCTGATCAAGGGCGAGGGCGCAAAGCGGCCGTCCGGCCCGCTGTCGGGCCCGTTCGGCGAGATCGTCGGCAACAACTACCTGCCGAAAGCGAGCCAGAGCTGAGCGAAGGAGGCCTGTGATGACAACGAAAACATCGAAGACGGGGGCCGCCGTGGCCACACGTGCGTGGCGCGGCATCGCGCCGTGGCTCGTGCCGCTCGCGCTGCTGGCCGCATGGGAAGTCGGCGCGCGCGTCGGCTGGCTGTCGACCCGCGTGCTGCCCGAACCGGTGGCGGTCGTGCGTGCCGCGTGGTCGCTCGTGACGTCGGGCGAGATGTGGGCGAACGTGAAGGTCAGTACCTGGCGCGCGCTGTTCGGTTTTGCGATCGGCGGTGGCGTCGGCCTGGCACTCGGGCTCGCGACCGGCCTGTCGAAAGCGGCGGAGGTCGCGCTCGATTCGACGATCCAGATGATTCGCAACATCCCGGCGCTCGCGATGATTCCGCTCGTGATCCTGTGGTTCGGCATCGACGAGAAGGCGAAGCTGTTCCTCGTTGCGCTCGGCGTGTTCTTTCCGGTCTACATCAACACGTATCACGGGATCCGCTCGGTCGACGCGAACCTGATCGAGATGGCGAAGAGCTACGGCGTGCGCGGCTTCGCGCTGTACCGTGACGTGATCCTGCCCGGCGCATTGCCGTCGATTCTCGTCGGCGTGCGCTTCGCGCTCGGGCTGATGTGGGTGATGCTGATCGTCGCGGAAACGATTTCCGCGCAGTCGGGCATCGGCTACATGACGATGAACGCACGCGAATTCCTGCAAACCGATGTGGTGGTGGTCGGCATCCTGCTGTATGCGGTGCTCGGCAAGCTGGCCGACGTGCTGGCGAAATGGATCGAGCGCGTGACGCTGCGCTGGCACCCCGCTTATCAATCAGGAGCAAAGGCATGAATGCGACCACTTCGGCGGCCGCCTACGGCCCGCTCGCCGGCGCAGACCTCGAGGCCGAACTGGCGCAGGCGCGCGTGACGGACGACGACGCACGCGATGCGGTGATCGTCGATCGGGACGGCGGCGCATCCGTCGTTCCGATCGCGCGGCGGCGCACGGGCAGCACGGCACAGGACGACGCGGTGACGCTGTCGGGTGTCAGCAAGCGCTTCGGCACGCGTACCGTGCTCGACAACGTCGAACTCGGCATTGCGCGCGGCAGCTTTGTCGCGATAGTTGGCCGCAGCGGTTGCGGGAAATCCACGCTGCTGCGCCTCGTCGCAGGGCTCGAGGTGCCGAGCAGCGGTGCGCTCGTGACACGCAGCGAGGGCGGTGGCACGCTCGACACGCGGATCATGTACCAGGACGCACGGTTGCTGCCGTGGAAGACCGTGCTGCAGAACGTGATGCTGGGCCTTGGGCGCGGCGCCCGCGATCAGGCACGCGCGGTGCTGGACGAGGTTGGCCTGCTCGAGCGCGAGAACGACTGGCCCGCGCAGTTGTCGGGCGGCCAGCGGCAGCGCGTCGCGCTCGCGCGTGCGCTCGTGCACCGGCCGCAACTGCTGTTGCTCGACGAGCCGCTCGGCGCGCTCGACGCGCTGACCCGCATCGAGATGCATGCGCTGATCGAGCGGTTGTGGCGCGAGCACCGGTTCACCGCGCTGCTCGTCACGCACGACGTGCAGGAAGCCGTCGCGCTCGGCGACCGCATCCTGCTGATCGAGCAGGGGCGGGTCGCCCTCGACCAGCCGGTGCCGCTCGAGCGGCCGCGTGCGCGCGCATCGGCTGCGTTCGCGGCGCTGGAGGACCGTGTGCTGCAACGCGTGCTCGCGGGTGGCTCCGGTGGGGGCGAACAGGGTGCGGCGCCTGAAGTCGATCACGTACGACCGGTCGGGCAGATTCGCTGGGCCGTTTAATTCCGGGCGGCAGCGGCCGCCCGTTCTCAGACCTTTTTCTTCGGAGCGATCAACCCGATGAGCATCACTGCAATCAACGTGCGTAACCAGTTCAAAGGCAAGGTGAAGGAGATCATTCGCGGGCCGGTCGTGTCCGAGGTCGACGTCGAAACGCCATTCGGCATCGTCACGTCGGTGATCACGACGCGTTCGGTCGACGAACTCGAGCTGAAGGTCGGCGCGGAAGTCGTCGCGCTCGTGAAGTCCACCGAAGTGTCGATCGCGCGCCTCTGAGCGCGGGTCTTCCGCGTCGGGGCGGCGCGGGCGGTTTGTCTGTCCGCGGCGCACCGGCTCTCGCGTCGCGCGTTTGCCTCGGTATTCGGCGTGCGGACGAAGTGCTAGGATGGAGCGACATCGACGCCGGAGGCCAACGCATGACCCCCATCCTTTCTCCCGAAGCCATCGAGGCGCTGAAGTGGATCGACCAGTTCGGCGACAGCCGGCCGGTCCCGGCCGCGTTCGACGATGTCGTCTATGCGTTGCTGAACGAAGGGCTGATCTACCAGGCGGCTGCCGACCGCGTCGACCTGACCGCCGACGGCAAATCCATTTTGTCTAACGAATACGATTGAGCGCACGGCGCCGGCCGCCGACGCGACCTGGCGCTGCGTCGCCACGGAGCGAGCGATGGAACCGAGAGGCAGCGATCTCGGCGATTTCAGCGAGCCGTATCGCGGCTACGAGATCGAGGTGAAGACCGAGCAGGTTTGGGATGGCGAGCATGCGCACTACCGCGTACTGCAAGGCGCGGCCGTACTGATCGACTGGCGGCTGGTGAAAGTCGACGGGATGCTGCTCACCGAACGGCGCGTGATCGAGCGCGTACTCGACGAGGCGCGGCGGGCCGTCGACGCCGAACTGGGCGAGGGCGGGCCGGTCTAGTCAGGCTGACGGGCTGGTCGGATCGCGTTGCGGTAAAATGTCGGGTTGTTTCCCGCGCCGCTTGCTGCCCCGAATTCCATGTCCGCACCGTCCTCGCTTCCTCCCCGCCGCGTTTCCGTGGCGCCCATGCTCGACTGGACTGACCGTCATTGCCGGTCGTTCCATCGCGCGCTGACGCGCGACACGTGGTTGTATACGGAAATGATCACGACGGGCGCGCTGCTGTTCGGCGATGCGCAGCGGCATCTCGCGTTCACGCCGAACGAATCGCCAGTTGCGCTGCAGCTGGGCGGCAGCGAGCGGGACGATCTCGCGCGCGCCGCGAAACTCGGTGAGCAGTGGGGCTATGACGAGATCAACCTGAATTGCGGCTGTCCGTCCGAGCGCGTGCAGCGTGGTGCGTTCGGCGCGTGCCTGATGAACGAGCCGCAGCTCGTCGCCGACTGCGTGAAGGCGATGCGCGATGCGGTGTCGGTGCCGGTCACGGTCAAGCACCGGATCGGCGTCGACTCGGTCGAGGATTATGCGTTCGTGCGTGACTTCGTCGGCAAGGTGGCTGAAGCGGGCTGCGAGACGTTCGTCGTGCATGCACGCAATGCGATCCTGAAGGGGCTGTCGCCGAAGGAGAATCGCGAGATCCCGCCGCTCAAGTACGACTATGCGTACCAATTGAAACGCGATTTCCCGTCGCTGGAGATTGTGATCAACGGCGGGATCAAGACGCTCGACGAAGTCGCGCAGCATCTCGAGCATGTCGACGGCGTGATGCTAGGTCGCGAGGCGTATCACAACCCGTATGTGCTCGCGGGCGTCGATGCGCGCTTCTATGGTTCGACCGAAGCGGTGCCGACGCGCGAGGAGGCCGAGGCGAAGCTGATCGAATACTGCGCGGCGGAACTGAAGCGCGGCACGTATCTCGGCGCGATCGTCCGGCACGCACTCGGGCTGTATCGCGGTGCCGCCGGCGCGCGCGGCTGGCGTCGCGTGCTGTCGGACAACAAGAAGCTCGCGCGTGGCGATCTGGCCGTGTTCGACGAGGCGCGCACGCATCTGAACGACGCTCTCGAAAATTTTGAAAAAAATGCTTTGCAAGACGGAAAAGTCTTCGTATAATCTTGTTCTTCGCTGCTGAACACGAAACGAAACAGCGAAGAAACAAAGCAGTATCAGTGGTGGCTGTAGCTCAGTTGGTAGAGTCCAGGATTGTGATTCCTGTCGTCGTGGGTTCGAGTCCCATCAGCCACCCCAACGAATTCAAGCACTTAGCCCAGTCATTGCGACTGGGCTTTTTGCTTTCTGGAACCCGTGTAGGCACCATGTAGGCATTTGCCGTCAATGCGGCGGCTTCAACCTAAAGAGCTGAATCTCGAGTGTCATGCTGATTCGACTTGTTGAACAGCTTCAGCGCGCCCTGCATCAGGATGGAGACGGCCTTCTTAGCCCCAGCCATAGAAAATCGATAGACAGCGAATCGCCCGTCATCAAGCGCAACTGCAATTCCAAGAGGCCTATTGGAGCCAAGCAGTGAGTCCATCGTGTCCGGGTCGGCTATTTCCGCGCGATACATCGTTCGGCCACCTTGCGTGATGGGACCATCGCAAATGAGCTTGAGAGGAACGGCGCCCGACGATGTTGAGAAGAGCGCCGGCGCAGTCGTGCCTTTGTCGCAACTCGTAGACGTCACGAGATACCAGTAGCAAACGCCTTCCGATGGGCTACACCCCTTCATCAACGTTCCGCCGCTATCGTTGACGGATCCAGCGAAAAGCTTTCCGTCGTCGGTCGCACCGGTAATCCAATCGCCAATCGGTGCCGCTGTTGACGTGAGCGGCAGCGCAAGTGCAGCCGCGAATACCACACAGGACATTCTCAGCATCGCATCCCCCGCAGTTATTACCGGCCGCCAGACCGGATTAACCGATGCTTCGGCGTTCTTCTCGGAATTCAGTATCGGCGTTTTTGCTGGGAATTTGAAGTTTCGGTAAGTCGGACCGCGCCTGGTGCCTACATGACTCTTCTCTAACGTCGGAGAGGTCAGCCATCCTATCGACGCAATCCGCGCGCCCTCCGTTACCATCTGTGTAAAACCAGACGGCACGGGGGCAATGTCATGCGCGAAACGCAATCGAAATTGTGGTTCTCTGGAGTTGCGTACATTCCATACGCAATACTGGCGTACGGGTATAACTGGCTCGCCAAAGGAAGCGACCATGATTTGACCGTTGCCATCATGGTGCTGCTTGGCGGGCGCCTTGTGTACGCGCTGATAGACAACGTGACCGCTGCCATCGCATGGCGCCTGCATGGCCGCAAACGTGCGGTGGACGCTTTCTTGAAGCTCATGCGGGAAAACCACATGCCGCGGCGTGAAAGCCCGAGTGAGAGCCTCAGCAGCTACCTCAACTACCTCGATAGCGATGACCAAGGCAATTCCGCTATCCGTAGCGCTGCGCGCCAAATATCGACAATCATCGAGCAGTCGCAGCACGAAGGTCTGATGGGTGGCAACCGGGTTGAGAAAGCGGCTCAGGCGGCCTACGAGCGCTACCAAGGTGGATTGCCGGCATTTCGGTTGCCAGATTGGATTAAGACCGAATGAGCATCTCAAATCCGCTTTAGCCGGTCGCCTCGCGCGCGCACGCGTGCGTAGTGGGTGCGTTCATCGCTTTTTCTGGGCGGAAGAAATTCGGCCGCTGCTGCCCGACGCTGTTTTCCCGCTATTCTCAGCCAGAGCGCGCCACCTGTTTTCGACCTGTTATCAGGCGGCGCGTTTCACGTTTCACTACTGACGCCGCTCACGCTCCAAAGTGCATGTACGGCATCGTGGATGGCGGAAGTGCAAATTTCACGGCCGGATTGCCGAACGCGAAGTGCGACACCGGGTCGCCGCCCATCATGTGCTGCTGATTGCCCCTCGCCGCGAGCAGGCCGGCACCAAGGAGTCCGGCGCCCAGCGCCCAGGGCGCAGCATCGAAACCGCCCATCGTTGCGCCTCCAATCGGGGCCGCGCCATTTACCGCACCCGAGAGCCCACCGCCGAGCGCACCGCTCTGTGTCGCACCCATCCCACCGCCCGGAAGGAAGCCGCTGAACACACCCGTAGGCGCAAAACCGAACGCGCCACCGAGATTGCCACTCATCCCCGAGTTGAGCCCCGAGCCGTTCGCCGTGACGCTTCCCGTCAGGCCCGAGTCGCCGTATGCGGCGGGGCCGTTGAAGAATCCGTTGAGCCCGCTAACGCCGGGACCAGCGGTCGGGTCGTTTCCAAAGCCAAAGAATGCCATTTCACTTACCTCCGTTAAAAGTCGATTGCGTCATCTGGCAGCTCGGGTTCGCGCGCCGGCCAGCTGCTGCCATCCGCCGGCTGGCTGCCGGTACGCCTTGTACCGTTACCTTCGCCCTGCACGGCGGCGCGCTTGCGCTTCACGTGATAGGCCGTCAGCACCGCGTGCGCCACCATGTCGAGAGCGGGCTTCGCTTCGCCTGAGCGATCCACCCATGCCTTCGGTGTCAGCGTGCCCGCCAGCGCCACGGAATCACCGTCAGCGAGCGCGAGCAGCGAGTCGCCCGCCGTCGTGCTGAATGCAATCACGTTCACGAAGAGCGCTTCGCCGTCGCCCACCGCGGCGCGCACCTTGGCGGTAACGAACGCCTTTCCGCTCGCTCCAGTCCGGCGCGTTGCCGTTCCGTACAGCTTCCCGCTCACCAGTCCGTCAATCATCCTTCGCCTCCAGTCAGCAGCGGTCGCCGCCCAAGTTCTCGATACCCATCCGCTCCAGCGCGGATCCTTCACGCCTTGGATTCCCGAAATTTCCCGTTTTTCCCGTTTCGCTCCGTTTCGGGAGTTTCTGGGTCCCGTTTTTTCCCGCCCCGTATATATAGATACGGGCGGAAACGGGACGGACTCCGGGGTGGGTGGGAAGTGGGTTACTTGCGCCATAGCCAGCCGTCCTTGGAGCCATACACACCGTTCGCAACAAGGCCGGTCACGGCCGCCCTGGCACGCTCGTTCCGCTTTCGCGGCTCGCATGTCAGGCTCGATGCAACCAGCCGAACAGCGGCCTCGATTTCGAGGCAGGGATGGGTTGGCGGCGCGTCCCCTTTCCCGAGGTTGTGAGATTGGCGCAGCGGCTCGGCGAGGGCATCGAACGCGATGCGCTGATTGCCGCCTTGCGGGAGCTTCACGCGCGCCACTTCCTTGGCGCTTTCGTCCGGCTCCACGACGCACGACGTAACCGGTTCGCCGTGCTCGTCGTCGCCGAGCTCCACGACGCGCAGCGCGAATGCATGGCGACCGCCGTCCGCATCGTCTTTGCTCTTGGCGATGCTCCATTCCCGGCGCGCGTCATTGCGGGAGACTTCAATGGCGGCGTCGAGCGCGGCGTACAGGCTGCTATGGCCGCGCAGGCCCTTCGTGCCATCCTTGCCCGTGTGATGCACGAGCAGCACCACGCCGCCCAGTCGGCGGTGCGTTTCCTTGCACGCCTCGATGAGCTGGCCCATGTCGACGCTCGAGTTCTCGTCGGTGCCTGGTGCCGCGCGGTTCAGCGTGTCGATGACGAGCAGCCCGGCGCGACCGCCCGCCGCCAGCACCGCGGCGCACAGGTCGGCAACGTCTTCCGACTGACGCAGGTCGAGCGGCTGCGTGACGAAGCGCAGGCGGTCCGGCAGATTGCGCCGCTGACGGATGCTCCACGCCTTCGCGCGCTTGCCGAGACCCGCTTCGCCCTCGAGGCATACGTAGGTCACGGGAGCCGAGTTCACGCGCCGCCCGAACCATTCGACGCCATCCGCGATGGCGGCGCAGAGGTCGAGCACCAGGAACGACTTGCCTGAGCCGGACGGACCGTAGACCGCGGCGAATCCGGATGCCGGCAGCACCCCTTGCGCCATCCAGCGCAGCGGCGGCGCGCTCAGCAGGTCGTCCGCTGACTGCAGCCGGTAGCGCAGCGGCGGCATCTTGGCGACGCGGAGCAGATCCGCGAGTGCGTCGACGCCGTGCTCAGCCTCGTAGTCGTTCGCGTCGTAGTTCGCCGGCTTGTCGGTGGGCAGTTCGGCCCATACGCCGTTCACCTCGCGCGCGATGGCTTCAGCGTCGGTCTCCTTGCCGCGGTCGGGCACGATAACGATGCGCGCCGTCGGATAGCGTTTCCGTAGCACCTTCGCCACGGTCGCGGTGCGGCCCGCGCCGAACGTGACGACGGCCGCTGCGTGATAGTCGGCCTTTGCGCACCCCCATGCCTGGCCGATGCCCTCGCACACGTATAGCGTGCCGTCTGCCTGGATTTCGCCGACCACGAAGAGGCCGTCATGGAATTGCGCGCCCGGCGCGTTGAGCTTCTTTCCGGCACCGGGCGGCGGGATGAATTGGACCGTGCAGAGCATGCCGTCGAACGAGCGCACCGGTACTGCCAGCCAGCCGGCGACCCGCTGCCCGCCGATGGTCAGCGTGTCATCGGCCGGTACCATGCGCAGGCCGTCCGGGTTGCCGCGCTTCGCCACGATGTAGGGATGGTCGGCGCTTGCCGCCGGATAGCCGTCGAACGTCGCGGCCAGGTCGGTGCGCGGCTTCCGGGGCGCGTCGGCCTTCGTCGGCTTCGCGACCGGCGCGCGCGCCGCCGGCACGCCGTTGTGCGCATGCGTGTCGCGCCAGCCGGCGTCCATCGCCATCTTGAACAGTGTGCCCGACCCGATGCCGCCGTCGGGCTTGATGCTGCGCCACACTGAACGGGTGTCACGCTCGCCGCCGAAGTTGGAGCCGGCCGCCGACCACTCGAGGAAATCATCCTCGGGCAGGCCTGCCGCCTTCGCCGCCATGCCGACACGCACCCATTCGTCGCGAGGGCGACTGGGGTCGAGCGCAAACAAGGCGGCACGCGCGCGGCTGGCGTCGTGGCCGTTTAGCATGCCGCCCCCTTGCTGCGCTTCGCGAGCCAGCGGGCAATCTTGCGGCGGTCGGCATTCGACGGGCTGTAAATGCCGCGTTCGACTGCGAGGCCGTCACGGTCGATGCACGCCACCTTTGCGCACGGAATTTCCAACCCCTTGTCGCGCAGGTCGGAGATGAGGTCCGGGCCGTTGCTGCACCCGGCCACGCGGTCCACCTCTTCACGCGGCATCGGGCGGCGCATGAGTGCCTGGAGCACGCGCACGTGACGCGCGTTCGCCGTTCCGGTAAAGTCGCGCTGCGTATTGGCGGTCGTCGGCTTCGGTTGGCGGCCGTTTTTCTTTTTCATCACGCCACCTCGCCGCTCAGCAATGCCTGAATGTCCGAGACACGCCAGGCGAGGCGTCCATTGATGCGGACGGGGCGGATGGGGCCGTTTTCGAGGCAGGCCCACTTGCGAAGGGTCTGCGGCTTGCGATTGATTGCGGCGGCGGCTTCGTCGGTCGGCAGAACCTCCGGAAGGTCAGCGCGCGACGTGACGGGATTGGCTGTCTGCATTTGGAGCACCCTCATCGTTGAAAGTGCTTCCACTTCATTGACGGGGAAAATTCCCGCCAAGCACAGATGAAAAAGCCAGCAAACCCTTGTGGGTGCTGGCTCTCAGCACGATTCGTCAACGCCGGGGAATCAACGGGGAATGCATTTCCCGGATTCCCCGCGTTTCCCGCATCCCCCGGCCAGTCATTTGCCCTTGCTGACCCACCACTTGTCGCCTTGGAGTGCCTCGCGCTGAATCGTGTTCGGGTTGTCGATTCGACCGCGCGGTCCGTGGAATTGACGTATCTGCATCTCTTCCATGACACGCTTGGCATAGCCTTTCAGACTGTCTCGGCATTTGTTCGCTGTATCGCGGTCGAAAAGTTCATCTGCGATTATTCGTGCCCGCTCCTGCCAACTGCTACAGCGTTCCTGGTCAGATTGAAGATCTGCGCCGAGCTGCGCCGATGCGTCGTCAGATGTGTGCGCGACCGATGGTGCGCCTTCAAGCCGAACGGTGACACCGAATGGCTCCGCGTACTTCCGCAGCTCATCAACGGTCACCTGGTAGAAGACGTTTTGCTCCGGCGCGCCAGCATAATCGTTCGCGTACGGTGAATACGGGTTGCGCGGCCTGATTCCAATGGCTTGGCATGCAGCAGGGAAGTCCCGGAGCGCAAGGCGTTCGGCTTCGGCTCGACCATCCATGTGCTCGAACTTGACTTCTCCGGCCTCGTTCGCGTCCATGCCTTCACGCTCGTAGACATTCACGTAATTCGGAAACTGAATCGTCGCCGCGCTCATTGTGAGTCCAATGGCTGCGTTCACCGTCACGTTGGCCGTATCTGCAGGCAGCACGATTTCACCGGCCGAGGTGCTCGCATACTGCCCCGTGTGCAGAATGAATTGCCCGGATGAGGATAGCTGTGTCGATGCCGGCTCTGCCGGCTTCCTTGCTGCCGGCTGGCCCGGCCCGTCTTGCACATAGGCCTCAGGATTCGCCTCGTAGCGCAGCCGAGCCGCTTCCACGTCAATCTTCGTGTATGTGAACGTGTCGTATAGGTTGAGGTCGCCATCGTAGACCGCGCTCAGCAGCAAGCGGTCATATCGGACCATCACGAGGTCGCGCAGGCGGCGCACCGGGTCAGCATATTCCGCAGCGTCGCCAGCGGCCATGAGTTGAGTCGCGGCGTCGCTCGGCTCCGTGCTCTCTGGGACAAGCCGTGAGGCCAGCGTAATGGACAAGAGGCTGTAGTGAACAAAGTGCCTGTCCGCGCTGTAATTCTCGGCGATGTGCTCATCCTTGAGCAGGGTCTCAAATGAGACCGGCACCTTGTTCGACGCAGCCCATGCATCCAGCTCGGCTACATTGAACATCGCGCCGTTCGCGTACTCGATGACCGCCCGATAGCGGTTCTCATGCTTTGCAGCAGCGTCCATTGGCGCCCTTCATGCGCAACCTTCGAATGGGTGCCCCTGCCAGGCCGGCGAAGGTGTCCGGCTCTTCGCCCCGTCGAGCTAGGCAGAGGCAAACCGAATGCTACATCCGATGCGGCCTAGAAGCGGTCGTCGTTGGCCGCGGCCTGCACCTCGAATCGCCGCATTTGCCAGCCGCGTATCTGCACCAGCGCTCGCGCCCATTGGGCCGGGGATAGCATGCGCCAGCCGGGCTCTGGTCGCGGCCACATGCGCTTTACGCGAAACCTCTCGATGTCCGACCAGTTCGGATTGAATGGATTGGCGGTTGGCGCGGGCGTATAGAGCGCCACGTAGGCAGGGACGCCGGCGAGGCGAGCAAGGTGCTGCATCACGCCTGCCGGCTTCTCTTGCCCGATGTCTCGGGCCACCTCGACAAGGGCGAGCGGGATTTTGCCGAGGCTGTCGTATTCGGCAAACAACACCGAATCGAGGTCAACCATAGTCAGCGATTCGGCCTGAGTCGCCTGCAAATATCGGCGAATCGAAGGTACACGATGCCAAGCGCCGTAGGCGCGGTCGCGGATTTCGTATCGTTCGAGCCTCATAGCGGGCTCCTTGGGAAACCACGGTGCACGAGGACGCCGCGCGCGAGAAGAATCAGCGGCCGCATGGGGAAACCTCCCGAGGGACTTTGATTCTGGATAGGGTCTCCGCAGCCATCAGGATGCAATCCGCGAGGATAGACAAATCACGGCAAAGTCGTTGATATTCCGCCGTCTGGTCGCACCTGGGTTTCATTTGCTGATTGTTGACCACAAGGCGCAAAACCGGGGCAAGAGGTTGACCCGGAATCGGGTGTGTGCGTCGGCGTCCCTTACCGCGTTGAGTCGCCGGCATTTGAACGACGTCAGCCGGGGGCTGTGTAGAATTGATTTCAGCCATGATACGGACCTCCCTAATAGGCCGTCTTGTGGTCAGGCGGCCTTGGTGCGCCAACACCTTGGCCGCCGCTTTGCCTGATTCCGTCAGGCGGCGGTAACACCTTTGGCGCTCGAATCCCGCTTCTCAGGCGTGAAGTCGATACGAGCCTCCTTGAGGATCCACGCCTCCATCTTGTCGTGCCACATGCGCAGCAGGTCCAGCGGACGCACGTTGTAGTGACGTTCCGCAATAGCAGATGGCTTGTGACCCATGATTTGCGCCTTGATGCCTGACGGGAGTTCCGTCCATTCGGCAAGGCTCGAGAATGACCGCCGCAGGCCGTGCAACGTCACCGGGGCGATGCCGGCAATCACGCAGACGCGATGCAAGGCGTTGTTCGGGGCGGCCAGCCGGCCATCGCCCGACTTCTTGCTGGCGAATACCCATTCCGACGGCTGCCACGTTTCGCCCTTGACCGCGAGGCTACGCATCTGGCGCACGTTCGGCGGCGTGTCGTTGATGCGCTTGAGCTCGAGTAGCACGCTGGCGAAATAAGGCGTCAGGGGAATAATCCGGCCCGTCTCGGTTTCCACCTTGTCCTTCAGGTGCAGGCTGCGCCAGCGGAAATCCACATCGTCCCAGCGCAGCTCGGCCAGTTCCTCGCGGCGCGCGCCGGTCAGCAGCAGGCCAATCAGATAGCCTTCCATGACCGGGTTGCTGAGCTGGCGGACTGCGCCGAACCACGCGGCGAGCTGCTCGCGCTGGATGGAATCGGTCTTGGCTGCCTGCTTCGGGAGAGCGTCTTTCGAAAGGCGCGTGGTGACGGCCTGCGGCTCGATAAGCCCCTGATATTCGCCCTTCGATTCGCACCACGTCGCGAAGATGCGCAACAGGTTGAAGGCAAGGCGGGCGCGAGCCGGACGCTGGACGGCCTCATCCGCCAGCCATTGGGCCATGCGCTCGGCGCTCAGGTCCGACAGCTTCAGCGGCATGAGCGCAGCGAGCGGACCCGGTTCGGTCAGCCCCTTGCCGCGCTTCTTCTCCTGGCCGCCAGCACTGGCGAGGGTTACATGGTCGCGGTAATGCAGCTCGCTCCACTTCGAGCGGCGAGCCTCGATATATACCGTCCATGCTTCCGCCAGCGTCGCGTCCCTGCGGCGAGCCTCCACCTTCCGGGCTTCATGGGCGGCGCGCTGCTCGGCGGCCTGCTCGCGCGGATCTTTACCGTCATCGATTACCGTTTTCAGGCGCGCGGCCTCGGTGCGGGCCTTCCCCAGCAATACCGCACGGGCGTCGCCTATGGTCACGCGGACAGTCTTGCCGAACAGACGGGATTCGAAGATGTAGGAACGCGCGCCGGCGGGCGTCACACGCAGGCCGAGCCCCGGAACCTTGGCGTCCCAGTGAATCGTCTGCGTCTTGCCGGGCACCGCTTCGAACGAGGCCACCCGCTCCGCAGTGAAATTGACCTTTGCCATTGCCTGTCCTGTTGGGGCCGAATCCATGTAGGCACCGTGTAGGCAAAGTATAGGTCAATCAATCAACGTAGTTCAACAGGAATATGTAGGCAATTTTCGCTGGAGAGCCCGACAGGGCTATGATTCAGTGAGTCTCGTAAATCTAGGTCAACATCAATGAATCCCGTCTTGAGAGGATTGTGATTCCTGTCGTCGTGGGTTCGAGTCCCATCAGCCACCCCAAAATTCTTTAGCAAAACAGGCGCTTCGGCGCCTGTTTTGTTTTGCGCGGAAAACTTGAAGCGATTACGTCAATTCGGTCCGCGGCATTTCCAGAGCATTCTGCTCGAAATCAATCCATCCATTTCGTTCATGTCAATCGGAGCAGTCGCGATACTGCGGTCGAGCGACGAGTCCCACCATTCGGGCATCGCCAGTCAATCAACGTTGCATCTGCTCGCGAGCGAGCAAGGCAAATCGACGACCCGTCACGTCCGCTGCGCCGCGCTGCAAATTGATGGATTAAGCCAATGACTTGGCGCAAACCGCCAATGCTTAACATGCTTACATTCATGGAATGTATCGATTCCTCGTGCCCTCAGCTTTGCAGGGCCGTTCGGTCCCGACGCCCCGGAAGGCGTCGGGGCATTTTTTTTCGGCACCGCCGCCGCGCAGCGTCTCCTGCGATTCGCGATTCAGCGCGCCTTTGAAACATCGCAATTGCTACACTTTCCCTGCCTCCATCAAGCAACGGAAGTGACCCACACATGCCGGAAATCCGACCCGTCACGCTGCGCAGCGCGACGCCACACGACGCCGAGCGCATCGCGCGCTTGCACACGCTGAACTGGCAGAACGCCTATAGCCATATCCTGCCCGCGGCCTATCTGTCCGATGAGGCGCCGACGGAGCACGCGACGCGGTGGCGAAACTATTTCGGCCGCAACGAAGCGGAATGGGGCCTCGTGCTGATCGCGGAATCGGACGGCGCATCCGTCGGCTTCGTGAGCGCCGAGCGACCGGTCGATCCGGCGCGAGGCGTCCTGCTCGACTGCCTTCACGTCCATCCCGCGCATCGCGGAAGCGGTATTGGCAAGCACATGATCGAAGCCGTTCGCGCGTGGGCTCGAAATATCGGCGTGGACAAGGTTCATCTTTCGGTGCTCGAAGACAACGTCCGCGCGATTGGCTTCTACGAGCACAACGGCTGGCGATTGGCAGGCGTTGAAACCAGCTTCATCGGCCGGACGGAGGTCGCCGATCGGATTTACATGATCGAGGCCTAGCGGCCTGTCGGCACCGAATCGAACGGCTGCGCGCTGCGCGCCCCGTTCCGCAAACGACGAAGCGTTGCGCCCGTCACTCGCCGCAATACCGCACAAGCAAATCCGCCTCCGTTTCATGTACCTCGACAGGCAGGCTCGTCGCACCCGCATACGCCAGATAGCGCGCGCGATGCTGACCGTTCCGGAACGACGCGACGCCGACTTTCGACAAGCCCGGAATGCCGAGCAGCGTCCGCGTTCTCGTTTCGCGAAACGTGATGAACGGCATGTCGGGTATCCGGGCTTCGGTCGGGTCGAGGAAATCGCGGATGCCCGCGGCCTTGCCGGGCGGCCAGTACTGAACCGACGGCAGCACATAGTCGGTTGTGTCGCGATCGGCGCAAGCGAGCAGTTTCGCCAGGTCGACCGTCACCACGCAATGTCGCGAGTCGTCGGATGCGAATACCCGCTTGAGATGCGTATAGGCATAGGCGGCATGTCCCGGAAGCTGGATGATCCAGACATCGACGCCGTCATGTTGTGCCCGAGCGAGTGTCATTGTTTCCTTGGGTGGCGCGAACGATTTTTGTGCCCGGAGTGTAGCAGCGCGGCCTCGGCCGCGGAGCACGCAGATACCCGAAACGGACGGGCAAGATCATGCGCGAAAGAACGCGGTGCGAGATCGGTCACGAAAAGGGTACTTGATTGATGCGGCCATGCATTTTCAGTCGACGTCGACAGCTTGCGAGAATATCGCGATACTGCCCGTCGGAATGACGCGTGGTCCGAAATTCACAAGATTCACGCAGTGTGTGAAGCCGGACAGGCATGGCGCATCATAAGAACCGAGAGGGCGGATTGGCCGCAGAAAATCATGTCGCCGGTACTTGAGATCGAATATCTCGATTATCGCTTCACCGCGATACTCGAAACCCGGGAAACGGGGCGCGTCGCCGTGGCCGACTGGCAACTGGATTCCATTTCGCGACGCAAGACATTCGCGTGGGCCGTGCTCGACCGCTTCCTCAAACGCAATGACTTCGCCGACGAAGACGACGCGCGCGCCAATATCGTCGACTGGCTGGAGCAGTTGGTCAGCCCGCGGGGCGCGTCGCTCGTCGAAATCACCGTGACGAAAGCGGCTGCGGCTGGCGTTGCTGGTGCCGCCGATGCGGTCGCCAGTGATGCTTGCGCCGCGGAAATCGTCAGTGAAGTCGTCGTTGATATCGCCAGTGATCTCGACTGGATCGACATACTTTCCGGTTGGTTGACGGATGGCCCGGTGTAGCGTCAGGTTTGCCTCGTTTCAAAGCGAATGCTGTCGATCGTGAAACGTTATTTCACGAAAATCCGGAGAGGAAATCGCTGAATCAAGGAAAAACGGAATCACGCCGCTTTGAGAATGCACACGACATGCTGGAGACTGGCGCGCGATTAAAAAACGCCGATATAAATCAAAAAAATCCGGACTCGAAACCCGAAAAGAAGAACGCTGCTGACTGCCGGTGATCTTCGTGATTCTCGCGCCGGCCGTGGGTCTTGCACTCGAGCCGTGACGCGATGCACGCGGGGCTTCCGGTTGAAAGGGTGAGTTGCCGCACAGACGGTCCCACGAGCCACGATCACAATCTGACCGGTTGACCGTTCTACCCCGGCCCGGTCAACTGTTTCCCCGCTCGCTCGCGCAGGAGCGGGGGCTTTTTGCCCGTCCGACGCATGCAAGACGCGTCGGCGGAACCGGACAGGCGTTCGGCAGGCGGCGCTTCGCGCCCCGGCATCCGTTCGCCTGATCCGCCTGAATCGCTTTCCTCGTGCCTGAGCGATCGCTTGGGCCCATTGCCGGTTACGGCCGGCGATGCCTTGGTCCCGGCGGCGCACGCCCGCACTGCCGGGATGCTTTTTGTCCCGGACCCGTCAATGCCCGGTCGCGCGCAACGCGCGGGTCGGCCGGATCATCACGCCTGCTCGACGCTCGTTTCCCAGCCGTCGTATTCGCCGCCGAGCGAGCGTACCTCGCGATTGATCTCGAGCGTATGGTGCGTGATGTCGGCCAGCACCATCGTGCCTTCGTGCGCGAACCGCACGGCCGATTTGCCGTCCTCGGTCGGTGCGACCGATTCGACCGGATAGCCTTTCGACTCGGCCCAGTCGGCGAACTGGTGCGCGTCGCTCGGCTCCGGGAAGTAGGCCCAGTGCATCACGCGCCGGCGGATATCGCTCACGTCGCCTTTCTGCCGCAGTGCCTCGAGCACGCGCATGTCGCGCATCAGTTGCCAGTCGTCGTCGGTCGGGTAGAGCGTGCGCCAGTAGGTTTCCTTGTCAGGATCGTCCTGGTAGGCGTACTGAAGTGCATAGGTTGTCTGTTCGGCCAGCGAGTCGACGATCTCGGCCGCGGCTTCTTCGTCGAACGACACGTAGAACAGGAAATCCTGGTTGCCGTCGACCGTGATGCGGCCGACCTGTACGCCGTCCTTCGCGGTCACGGCGGCATCCAGCAGATCCTCGATCTTGGTGAGATCGGCGAACTCGTCAGCGCTCGGCAGGCCGTCGGGCGTCGGATGCGCAAACGTGATGCGCACGCTGAGCAGCGACGTGCGCGGGTCGCTCTCGGCGATTTCCGCAAAGCCGTGATTGAAGCTGATGAAGGCCTGATGGTCGCCCATTCTGGCAGGGAAGGTTCCCCAGGCGTCGGTCATGTGTTTCTCCCGTGCACGATTGTCTGTTGACGGTTGCAAAGCGTCCCAATGTATCATCGAAAAACGCGTTGGCCGATGCCGCGCCGACGATTGCCGGCCCGGCCGACCCGGTGGCGGTCGAATTCGCGCGGCCTCGCGCGATCGTCGGCTGCCATCGTCAGGCGTTCGCCCGGCCACAACCGTTTCGAAGGAGATTCCGATGTCGATGTTCGCGGTGAATGGTGTCCGAATCGATGTGCGCAGTGCGCGTGTGACGCATGTGCGCTGGGCGGCCGTCAATCCGGCGGACCGGTCGTGGGCGGCGACGCCGAGCGAGGCGTCGGTGGCGGAGGTGGCGCGCGCGCTTGCGGCGGGCAACGACGTTCACGCCGTATTCGACGAAGTGGACGGAACGGCGGTGGGGCCGAAGCTGAAACGTGTGCTGTATCGCGACGCGTCGGAGGGGATCGAGCTCGACATCGATGCGACGAACGAGTCGCGCACGCTGCGTGATCTTCCGCAGATCTGAATGGCGATCGGCGCGTGTTCACGCGAGCCGGCCACAAGAACGCATCACGCTATCGCGCACGAAGCCATGACCAGATGCCCAGTCATCCCGTTGGCAGCCGCACTCTGTCTGATGCTTGCGGCCTGTCAGACTGAACCGGTACAGCCGTCTCCCGAGACCGCATCTGCGACGGTTCCCGCATCGTCGCCTGCGACGCCGATTCGCGGAATCGGTCTCGCGCCGCACCTCGCGGGGCAGAGTCACTGGGCAGTCGGTCAATGCACGTCCAACGGCGCGGTCAAGGTGTGCAATTGACGGGAGCGGGAGCGGCCGAAGCGATGAACGAAGCAAGCGAGGCGGACGATTCACGCTGGCATGTCGATCCGGTTGCGGGTACGGTGACTGCCGCGTTACCGATGGTCCTGCCGGTCGACAGCCGCAGTTTCAGGCGCAAGGCGATCGTCTGCGCGGTGCTGGCCGGGTTGGTCGCGTGCGGCTATGCGGCCGATCGGACACTCTGGCCGCGTTGCTGGCGCTCATCAGCGGCGGCTTTTTCTTCGTGTCGCGCCGCAAGATGGCGCTGCATATCGACGAAACCGGCTTCAGG
This sequence comes from Burkholderia ambifaria, assembly GCF_001443045.1. Taxonomy (GTDB): domain Bacteria; phylum Pseudomonadota; class Gammaproteobacteria; order Burkholderiales; family Burkholderiaceae; genus Burkholderia; species Burkholderia ambifaria_A. The sequence goes on from NZ_LKPJ01000002.1 coordinate 310,513, forward strand.
CTGATCGGTGCCGTGCAGGAAAAGCCGGTCACGCGATGGCGCGACGTGACCGAATTCGGGATCGTCAGCGTCGCGGGCAACCGTTACATCGGCTACCAGTTCTCGGCGCATTCGCCGCGCATGAAGGTGCCCGGCGGCGTGATGCTGCCGATCAACCGGTTCGCGGACCTTCCGCTCGACGCGGTCGCCGCACTGCTCGAAACGTGCCGCCGGCAGTTCGCCATGCCGGATGATTCGGTTGGCCAGCCGAACTGATTTCGCGCATCGTGCGCGACCTCGCCGGCCTGTCGCGGACGAATACAAAAAAATCCCGGCACGCGTGTCGATTTCCGTCGAGCCCGTCCGTCGTAGCATCGGAGGCGTGCGCATCGTGCGTCCGTCCCGATTTCCGATACGACAACCGACTGAAGGAGCGACACCCATGGCCACGTCCGTTAACCCGATCCCGGAAGGGATGCGCACGCTGACGCCGCATCTGATCTGTGCCGGCGCAGCCGCAGCCATCGATTTCTACAAGCGCGCGTTCAACGCGACCGAACGGTTCCGCCTGCCGACACCGGACGGACGGCTCGCTCACGCATGCCTCGCAATCGGCGATTCGACGCTGATGCTCGTGGACGAAATGCCGGAGCATGGCGCTCTCGGACCGAAGACGCTGAAAGGCACGCCGGTCTGCCTGCACCTGTTCGTGCCGGACGCCGATGCGACGATCGCGCAGGCCGTCGCGGCCGGCGCAACGGTCACGATGCCGGCGGCCGACATGTTCTGGGGCGATCGCTATGGGCAGGTGGAGGATCCGTTCGGCCATCGCTGGTCGATCGCAACCCATCAGCGCGATCTGACACCCGAACAGATCGCGGAAGCGATGGCGAGCGCGCCGCCGTGCGGAAGCTGACCGGGCCGGGTGAATCGGGCTGACGCCGCGCGCGGCCGCGGTTGCGGTTGCAGCGGCGAGCATCAGCGCATATCGGCGCGCGGCCCGTCCGCACTCAAGCGCCGGTGGCGTTGCCGCGTTGCTTGTCCTCGCGCCGCCACGACGAGTGATGGAGTGCCGGCATGTCGGTGCGACGCGGGCACTTTACGCGTCGAGCAGTGCCGTGGAGCAGGCAATTTGATGTCCGGTGGCTCAAGCTGTCCGGCGGCGCGCCGTAAACAGGGCGAGATCAATCGTTCATCTATCGCACCATGGTTCGAGTTCCGTACGCGGGATATCTCGCGTTTGCGTTGTACCTGCTCTATCCGATGGTCCAGAACACGCTGACCTTCAGCACGGAGTGCGTACTCGGTGTGCTGCCGGGCGGCAATCGCGATCTATCGAAACCTTCCGCAAGCGACGCGCATGTGCGGGCGAGCCGGTGCGTCGCGACCGCGCAGATCGCGGAGCGATCGCCCGACGTTCACTGATTTCATTGCATTGATGCCACGGATCGCTGCGCTGTCACGCCTGGTGAGCCGGCCATTCGGCGAGGTTGAGTACGCGTCGTGCCGCAGCCGCATTCCGGCTCTTGGTGAGGAAACGCTAAAAATTCCACGGGCCTGGCGATCGAAGCATCGTCTCCCGTATACTCTGGCGCCCATTAACTCCATGCATATTCCATGCGGAAATATTTCGCAGGCGTGCTGCTGGCACTAGCCACGCACGCATTCGCATCCGACGACTGTTCCCAGTTCAGCCCACGAGGAGAGCATCCCGTCCTGGTCAACGCCAAGATGGCCTCGAAAGCGCATCTGCTTTGCTATTCCGATTTCGAAATACTGCATTCGGGAATCACACATGGCCCATTGTGGTCTGCAGAGCACCTGACCCGCGCTCACCTGACGGCCGCAAAGAGCGAGGTGCGAACCAATCGCTTCTTCGAAGAACGTCGCCTGCCTGCAGGCGAGGGCGCTCGGCTTTCCGATTATCGCAAGAGCGGATTTGATCGAGGACACATGAGTCCGGCGGGTGATCGCTGGAACGACCAGGCGATGGCCGATTCGTTTTCGCTTGCAAACATGGTGCCGCAGAACCCGACAAACAATCGTCGCTTATGGGCGCGCATCGAGGGCGCCGTTCGTCGCATTGGCATGAGCGCCGCCGACACGTACGTCGTCACTGGCCCGATGTTCAAGGGTGGGGAACTGCAGACGATCGGGGAGTCGGGCGTGATCGTTCCTACTCAAATTTTCAAGGTAGTCTATGTTCCCGAGAAGCGTCTCGCATTTGCTATCGTGGTGAACAATTCGGCAACCAATCACTACGACATCGCAACGGTGCACGAACTCGAGGCGCAAAGCGGATTGCGGTTCCCCGGCATTCCGGAAGCGCTGAAAGATACCCGTATAGGAGGCTTAAATGGAGTTTAAGGCGTTTGCAGATGACTCTGCCATGCTGAATATTCATGGCGACGACTTCACCGTCACAAACGATCCGGAGTGCATCGTGTTGTCGGGAACGTTGGAAGTGACGCGTGACAAAGCCGGCCTGGCAGCGGCGCTTGCGCTACAGCAGGCGATCGCAAGTATTGTCGACGTACTTCAGCAGGATCCTTCGCTTCCCGAGCACGTCGCGAAGGAGCCTCTTAAGCCAACCGGCAAGGTCAAAAACCCGTTCGCGTGACGCGCCGAATGGTAATCGTTCGACTTTGAGGGAAGGATTTGCGCCAGGTGCCATCGGCGGGGCTTTATGCAAGGCGTCGGCGACAGTGGTGGGCGCGGGACTTGACGCGCCATCACCATTTCGTGCCAGGCTATGCCGCGGTAATTCGAGTTGAAATGATTGTGGCCTACGCCAGCCGGCCCGGCAAATCTTCCACCTGCTCACCGCGTGTACGTACGTGTTCGAGCTTTTCCGACATGGATCGGTAGGCTCGGTGATTCGGCCGTGCGAAGAGCGGGCGGCGATCGATGACAACCTGGCTTTGATACTCAGAACGCGCTTCGCAACCCGAGCCCCGCCGAATCGCCATGTCCGTAGCCGCTCGCGCGATCGTGCATGTAGGCTACGTAGATGTCGGTCCGTTTGGACAGGCGGTAGTCGTAACCGAGCGCCCAGGTCGTTCTCGACGGGCGGTCGCGCCCGTGGCTTTTCGCGGCCATGACCGACGCGAGCAGCGTGCCGAAGCCGAGCGGCACCGCCGCGCCCACCTGTCCGCTGTGCGTGCCGAGCCCGCCGCTGTCGATTGCGTCGTGCACGTACTGGTAGAACGCGGTGAACTTCACGACCTTCAGGTCATAGCCGATGCCTGCCAGCACGGCATCCTGCTGCGTGAAGCCGGCGATGGAAGCATTCAGGTCGCCCGGTGTCCGGTCGTATTTCGCCTGATGGAACGCGAGCGTCGCGCTGAACGCACCGTGCCGGTCGTAGGTGACGCTGCCGCCCCATTGGTTCGCGCCCATGTGGCCCGCTTCGTTGCCGCTCGCATAGATCAGGCTCGCCTGCAGCGCGTGCTCGCCGGGTGTCGAAACCAGCACCGAGTTGCTCCAGCCGTTGTCGCCGACGAGCCCTTGCCCCGACACACCCTTGTACATCTGGTTCAGCGCCGGCGAAAAGCCGAACGACGTCGAGAACGGATTGAAGCGAACGGCGGAGATGTAATACGGTGTCGTATTGCGTCCCGCGCGCAGTACGCCATACGGCGTCGCGACGCCGACATACGCATTGCGCCCGAAGAACGTATCGCCGCCGAAGCGGCCGGCGCCGCCGTTCGACGGGCGCATGAACGCTTCGAGCGCGAACTGCAGTGCGTAGCCGCCGCCGAGATCCTCGCGGCCGCCGATGCCCCAGAAGCTCGTCGTGAAGCCACCCGAATTCATCGCATACGCGCGGGGCTTGCCGAGACTCTTCTGCGCGCCGACGTAGACGTCGGCCAGCCCGTACAGCGAGACGGACGACTGGGCCGTGGCGTCGTCGGCGATCGCGCAGGCGAGCAGCGATGCGCCGAGGGTTGACAGCAACCGGCGACGTTGGCCGGCATTCCGGATTGATTGAGTAGGCATACTGATCGATTCGTGTGAAGGAACGAAAGGCGGACGAGGGCGCGACGGCACCCGTCGAACGGAACGTCAGAACACGTGGCGGATGCCCGCGCGCCCGACGGCCTGCTTCTGGTTGCCGGACGGATTGAAGCCCGCGATTTGCGCGACCGGCGCGTCGCCGGCCGCCTTCTGGAACGCACACATCGCATAGACGCTCGTGCGCTTGGACAGCGCGTATTCGACGCTCAGGTTGAACTGGTGATACTTCGGCTCCGCGTTCGTCGCGTGGTCGCGGCCTGTCGTGTACGTATATCCGGCGCCGATCGTCACGGCCGGTGTCGGCGTGACGAGCGTCGACAGCTCGTAGTTCTGGAACGTCGCGTCGTGCCCGGCGCTGCCCTGCTGGAAGTTCGTGTTCGTGAAGTCGGCCAGCAGCTTGAGCCACTGCACGACCTGGTACGACGCGCCGACGCCGAACACCTTCTGCGCACGTGCCGCATCGAGATAGTTGCCGTAGATCGCATTCGTGAAGCCCGGATAGTTCTGGTAGCCCTGCGTCGACACGCCCGGGTTGTTGATCCGCAAATAGCCGATGCCGAAGCCGACCGGGCCCGCCGCGTAGCTCGCACCGACGCTGAACGTCGCGTTGTCGGAGAAGCGGCCCGGCTGCCCGCCGAACGCATAGAGGCCGCCGAACGTGACGCCCGCGATCGTGGGGCTGCGGTATTTGACCGCGTTCGAGATCGGGAAACCGTTGTCGGTGTTGTCCATGTCGTTCGGGTGCGCAAAGTAGTAGCCGCCGATGTTGCCGTTCAGCGTGAACGGCTCGACGTAGTCGACGATCGAATCCCACTGGCGGCCGAGCGTGAGCGAGCCGAGCTTCGTGTCGTTCAGGCCGACGTACGCGTTGCGCGAGAACGCGAGGCCGCTGCCGAGGCGACCGGAGTTGAGATCGAAACCGCTTTCGAGCCGGAAGATCGCGCTCAGGCCGCCGCCGAGATCCTCGGTGCCGCGCACGCCCCAGCGGCTGCCGGCCGTCACGCCCGACGCGAGCTGCACGAGATGTTTGCCCTGCACGTTCGAGACGTAGTCGACGCCGTCTTCGACGATGCCGTACAGCGTGACGCTGCTTTGCGCGTGGGCGGTAGCTGCCGCGGCAAGCGGTAGCGCGAACAGGATTTTTTTCATGATGAGGGTTCAGTGCGGGTGGTTGAAAGACGGTGAACGATGGTTCGATCCGGTCGCGTGTAAAGCGATCGGACGTGCGTGCTCCGCACCGCGATCGGAAGACGATCGCGGCGGCGGGTGTGGCAGCTAACGGGTGAAACGAAGGAAGGGTGGTGCGCCGCTCAGTTTCGATATGCGTGCAGCAGCGCATCGGCGGCCCGGAAGTCGGGCGTGAGCGGGCGGTCGCGCTCGAGGAACGCGACCTTCGTGCGCAGCGCGCGATACAGCGGCTGCGTGGCCGGCGCGAGCGCGAACGACGGCTGCTTGCGCTGGCGCAGGTCGATCGCCTGCGATGCCTCGATCAGTTCGAGGCCGAGCAGCGTGTAGCTCGCGTCGATCTGCTTCTGCACGCGCTGCACGACTTCGGGTGCGTTCGTCGCGACGTCCTCGATGCCGCCGGCAACCGGCAGGTAGTCGAGCGACACGGGCATCGCGAGCGACTTCACCGTCATTGCGAGCGCGGTCGGCGGCTTCTCCATCGCGCCGAACGCATGCACGGTTTCCTCGGTGCCGAGGAAGCGCGAAAGGCCGGTGAGGTGCGGGTCGTTCAGCTTGACGATGCGCTGCGCGGACGCGAGCGCGTTGTGGCCGAGCGCGAGCCCGAGCTGCTCGAACGCGAGCACCCACGGCAGCGGCTCGAAGTTCGCGCTCGGCAGCACCGCGCCGCCGCCGTCGACATAGCCGGCCGTATCCTGCGCGCGGCTCGACTTCGGCGTGACGCCGACCGCGACGCCCGGATTGTCGTCGCTCGAATTGAGCTGCACCTGCAGCAGCGCACGCGCTTCGTCGTAGGTGCGATCCTCTTCGCCGAGCAGATAGACGCCGGAGCGGAAGCTGAGCGGATCCTGCAGCGGCCGGTCCGGATCGCGGTTCCACAGGCTGCTGCCCGCGAGCAGTGTGCGCAGCGTTGCACCGGCCCGCAGCGTGGCCGGGAACGGCCGCAGCGCGAGCGTGTCCTCGCGGAACGGCGACACATTGCCGTTCAGCCCCTGCAGGCTCAGCGCGAACACGACCTTCGACACCTGGGCGAGATGCGCCATGTCGGTGAGGGCGAGCGCCGCCATGCCGGCCGAGTATGCGTTGGAACTGAGGATCGCGAGCGCGTCCTTGCCGTACGGACGGATCGTCGCGATGCCTGCCGATTTCAGCGCATTGGCGGCCGCGACCTTGCGGCCCTGGTAGTACACGTCACCTTCGCCGAGCATCGCGAGGCCGACGTGGCTCAGGATCGTGATGTCGGCTTCGCCGATCGAGCCGTCCGACGGCATGGCCGGCGTGACGCCGCGATTGAGGAATTGCGCGTACGCGTCGACGATCGCCGGCTGCACGCCGGCGCCGCCGTCGAGCATCGCGTTCAGGCGCGCAGCCATCGCGGCGCGCGCCACGCGCACGCTCATGTCCGGGCCGACGCTGCCGGAATGCGCGTGGATCAACCCGATGTTGAAGCGCGTCGACGCGTCGATGACCTCCTGCGACAGCTTGCCGTGCGCATCGACCATCTCGCGGTCCTTGTTGAGGCCGACACCGACCGTGAGCCCGTAGATCTGCTGGCCGGCTGCGGCGGCCTTCAGCAGTACGTCGTGCGCGGCGACGACGCGCTGGCGGGCGGCCGGCGCGATCGACACGGCTTCGCCGTCGGCGATGCGCGCGATCGATTCGGGCGTGACGGACCGACCGTCGAGCGTGACGTCCGCAAAGGCCGGGACGGCGGCGAAAAGCGCGAGCGCGATCGCGCTCCGCATGAGGAAGCGTGGCATGAAGCAGTTCTCCGGTTTCAGGCGTGACGTGGTGTGGAAGACAGCGCGGCGATCGATGCAAGCGCGATGGCGCTTGCGACCATCACATACCAGGCTGGCGCGAACGGGTTGCCGGACCGTTGCGTGAGCCACGCGAGGATCGCCGGCGCGAAGCCGCCGAAGATCGTCGTGGCGATGTTGTAGGACAGCGACATGCCGGTCGCGCGCACGCTGGTGGGAAACAGCTCCGACAGCGCGGCGGGCGCGACGCCCGTGAAGATCGCGACCATCGCGCAGAACGCGCTCTGCACCGTGATCAGCGCGGCGAGCGTGTGCACATCGGCGAGCCAGTGCAGCAGCGGATACACGGACACGAGCATCAGCAGGGCGCCTGCCGTGAGCACCGTGCGCCGGCCGAAGCGATCCGACCAACTGCCTGCGCACACGCAAGTGACGGCCATCAGGCAGTTGCCGACCAGCGACGCGATGAACGCGTCGCGCCCGTCGAAATGCAGCGCGCGCTGTACGTGCGTCGGCATGTAGATCACCAGCGCATACACGCACACGGCCCATAGCACCGAGAACCCGGTGCCGACGACGAGCGCGCGCGGATAGTCGCGCACGACCCGCAGCAACGGTGTCTTGTGCTCGGCCGGCGCGTGCGCGGCACGTGCCATTTCCGCGCGGAAATGCGGTGTTTCATCGAGCGTCTTGCGCAGCCACAGGCCGACCGGCGCGATCGCGAGACCGAGGATGAACGGAATCCGCCAGCCCCAGTCGCCGATTTGTTCGCGCGACAGCGTGAGCGTTACGGCGGTGGCAACCAGCGCGCCGAGGATGTTCGACGCCGCCATGCTTGCCTGCAGCCACGATGCGTAGCGGCCCTTGCGGTCAGCCGGCGCGTGCTCGATCAGGAACGCCGCGGCGCCGCCCACTTCGCCGCCGGCCGAGAAGCCCTGCAGCAGGCGGCCGCACAGGATCAGCAGCGGCGCGCCGATGCCGATCGCAGTGAACGGCGGCGCGAACGCGATGATGCCGGTGCCGGCTGCCATCACGAGAATGGTCAGCGTCAGCGCGGCCTTGCGGCCCGCGCGATCGCCGTACACGCCGATCGCGAGCGCGCCGAGCGGCCGTGCGATGAAGCCGATTCCGAACGCCATGAACGCCTCGACCAGTTCCGTGCCCGTGTCGCCGCGATGGAAGAAGTTCTGCGCGATGTACACGGCAAAGAATGCGTAGACGGAAAAGTCGTACCACTCCAGCGCGTTGCCGATCGAGGCCGCGGCGATCGCGCGCCCGGCACTCGATGCGGGAGGTGACACGGCGTCGGCCGTGTCGAGGGGAACCGCGGTTTGTTTCACTTCGATCTCCTGTCGTCGTGCGGGGCGGCCTTACAGCCGGATATGCGGAATCTGCTTGCGTTCCGCTTCGTCGAGCGCTTCTTCGTAGCCGGCGTCCGCATAGCGGATCACGCCGAGCGCGGTGTCGTTGGTCATCGACAGCGTGAGCCGCTCGTTCGCCGCCGCGCTGCCATCGGCTACGACGGTGACACCCGCGCTCGTCATGTAGCCGCTGTAGCCGCCGCCGCCCGAATGGATCGCGACGAGATCGGCCATCGACGAGCAGTTCATCATCGCGTTCAGCAGCGGCCAGTCGGCCACTGCGTCGGAGCCGTCGCGCAGGTTCTCGGTCATGATGTTCGGGTGCGCCATCGCGCCGGCGTCGAGGTGGTCGCGCGTGAACGCGACCGGCCCGGTCAGCACGCCGTCGCGCACCATCGCGTTGACGGCGAGCGCGAGCCGCGTGCGCTCGCCGTGGCCGAGCCACGCGATGCGCGCCGGCAGCCCTTCGAACGGCACGCATTCGCGTGCGCGTTGAATCCAGTTCGCGACGATCCGGTTGTCGGGGAAGTGTTCGAGCAGGTAGTCGTCGATGAGGCGGATGTCGTTCGGATCGTTCGACAGCGCGATCCAGCGGAACGGGCCGATCGCGCGGCAGAACAGCGGGCGCAGGAACGCTTCGGTAAATACCGGGATCTCGAACGCGCGCGTCACGCCGCCGTCCTTTGCATGCGTGCGGATCAGATTGCCGTTGTCGAACACGATCGCGCCGCGATCCTTGAATCCCAGCATCGCCTCGACGTGCCGCACGATCGACGCGCGGCTCGCATCCATCAGCGTCGTGCGGTCGCTGTCGCGCAGCGCGCGCACGTCGTCGAGCGTATAGCCTGACGGCACGTAGCCGTACACGAGATCGTGCGCGGCCGTCTGGTCGGTGACGATGTCGGGCACGACGCCGCGCGCAAGAATCGCCGGGAACACGTCGGCCGCATTGCCGAGCAGGCCGACCGAGATCGGTTCGCGCCGCGCCTGCGCGTCGGCGATCAGCGCGAGCGCCTCGTCGAGATCGCGCGCCTGTCGTTCGAGAAAGCCGATCTGCAGCCGCTTGTCGATGCGTGTCTGGTCGATCTCGACAACGAGCGTTGCGGCGTTGGCCATCCGTCCCGCGAGCGGCTGCGCGCCGCCCATCCCGCCGAGGCCGGCCGTGAGGATGAAGCGCCCGCGCAGGTCGTTGTCGAAATGGCGCTCGGCGATTCGCGAAAAGATTTCGTAGGTGCCCTGGATCACGCCTTGCGAGCCGATGTACTGCCAGTCGCCGGCCGTGAGACCGCCCCAGCAGATCAGGTTGCGCCGCTCCAGTTCGTAGAAGTGTTCGGCCTTCGCCCACTGGCCGATCAGATTGCAGTTCGCCATCACGACGAGCGGCGCGCTCGCATGCGTGCGCAGCAGCGCGACGGGCTTGCCCGACTGCACGACGAGCGTGTGGTCCTCGTCCATCGTCTTCAGCGTGCGCACGATCGCGTCGTGCGACGGCCAGTCGCGCGCCGCGCGGCCGAGCGCCGCGTAGACGATCAGTTGATCGGGGTCCTCGCCGACGGCGAGCACGTTCTCGAGCAGCCGCAGCAGCGCTTCCTGGCGCCAGCCCTTGCAACGCAGCGTGCTGCCGGACGTGACTTCGAAGGTACGGGTCGTCTGATTCATCGTCGTGCCTCCCGTTCAGCGCGCGAGCGCATAGTCGGCGATCGAGATGCCGAGCGCGGCTTCGACCGGCGGGTACGCCGCCGCGTCGAACACCGACGACGACAGCGGAATGTGCGCCTTCGCCACCCGCAGCACGTGGATTTCCATCCCTTCCTTCAACTGGCCCGCGCTGACCGGGCGGCCTTCGGCATCGAGCGTCGTGATCACGTCGGGGTAGGTTGCGATCCGGGCGCCGTGCGCGTCGTCGACCGCCATGTGTTCGTTCATCACATGAATGACCGCGCGCTGCGCGCCGCTGCCAAGATGGACGAGGCCGACGTCGAATGCTTCGCGCGTGTATTCGAGCGTGTTGCGCTCGACCTTGCCGCTCGCGATGATCTCGCCATGCGTGGTTGCGCAGATCGCATCGATCACCGCGCTGCCGCCGCGCCGTTCGGCGTCGATGATCGCTTCGCCGAGCGCGAGTGCGCGGCTGATGCCGCCGAGCGCCGCATGCTGGCGCACGTACGATGCGCGAATCGGGTTGCGGCAGCTCGCGATGAAGCCGCCGGCCATGTCGGCCGCCTTGCGCAACACCGGCGACACCTTCGCGGTCGCGCCGCGCACGACCACTTCCATATATGCATGCCGTTCGCGGTTGCCGCCGGCAGCCGCCTGGATCATCGGCGCGGTGCTCGACGCGAGGCCGAGCGAGCCCATGTCGCCGGTCGGGTGCGCGCGGATGTCGCCCACCGCGTCGACCACCTTGGTTCCGAGCAGCGCGGACGGCAGCCATGCGTTCAGCGTGCTCGACATCCCGTTCTGCCCGATGATGAGCCCCGCGAGCGGCGCGCCGAGCGCGTCCTGCACGAGCTGCGCAGCCTTTACATAGTCGGCGCCGAGCATTTGCCAGTCGGTGAGGCCGCCCGGCGCGCCGATCGCGGCGGCCGTGGCGATCCACGCGTCGTCCGGCAACTCGTCGATGGTGACCAGTTCGGGGCGGCCGATCGTGACCGCGAGCGTGCCGAGTTCACGGCCGTGGTCGGCCCAGCCGCCGCCGCCGCATGCGAAAACCGAACCGCCCTTGACGGCGGCTTCGACGTCCTTCGAAGACAGAATGCGTCCCATGTGTCGTTTGTCCTGAGAGGGGAAAAAGGGCTGTACGCGCCGGCCGGAAAGCCTTGTGTGGCGGTACTGTCCAAACGATTCTAGGGACGCCGAATATTGAGCGTTATTGCTATTTTATGGAGACTTCATAACGTAATGTTAAGCGTAGGGTAATCCCGGTCACGCTCAAGCGACGGATGGCGAACGGGGCAAGCCGCCGGCGCCGATGCGACAGCGAAACGCAGGCTGGACAACGGTTTCCGCCTGTTCGGGTAACGAAATTCATGCCTCTGCGGCAAGCGCGTGCAGCGTGTCGATGAACTCGTGCGCGAGGCGCGACAGCGGCGCGAGCACCGGGTGCAGCACGCTGACCGGCGCGGCAATGGTCGGCACGATCGGCTTCACGACGATCTGCGGCCACACGGGCCCCGCGACCGTCAGCTCGTCGATCAGCGCGATGCCGGTGCCGGCCTGCGCGAGCGCGCACGCAACGTGTGCCTGCTGTACCTCGATCTTGACCTGCGGCACGAGCCCTTCGTCGCTGAACAGCCGCCGCACCAACTGCCCGAGCGGAATGTCGCTGCCGTAACCGATCAGCGGCTGGTTCGCGAGATCGCGCACGGCCAGCGTCTTGCGGCGCGCGAAGGGGTGTGACGCGGGCACGGCGGCGACCATCCGGTTTTCGTAGAGGAGCTGGCTTTCGACGTTCGGATGCGTGTCCTGCAGGAACGCGATGCCGAGCTCGACCTGCTGCGTCAGCACCGCCTGCAACAGCACGCTCGGGATCATCGTGTGCAGGATGATGCGCACGTCGGGAAAGCGCTCGTAGAACGTCGCGATCGCGCGCGGCAGCAGCGATTGCCCGAGATTGGGGCTGCACGCGATGCGCAGGTGGCCCATCCGGTTCTCGATCAGGTCTTCCGCAATTTCATTGACGCGCTGCACGCCCTGATACACCGCGTTGACTTCGACGAACAGCCGCTGCGCTTCCGGCGTCGGGTAGAGCCGCCCCTTGATGCGCTCGAACAGCGCGAGGCCGAGCCGTTGTTCGGCATACGAAATGAGCCGCGAGACGGCTGGCTGCGACACGTGCAGCAGCTTCGCGGCGCCGCTGATCGAGCCGGTCAGCATGATTGCTCGAAATACCTCGATCTGGCGCAGGTTCAGACGCACAGCCTTAACTCCATGTTATGTGGGAACGATAAATCGGCATGAGACATTCTGGCAGAGCGCTGCCTAAACTGCTCGTGATCAAAAAAGCAGGAGGCGAGATGAGCGAATTCGAGCAGGTGGTGCGCGGCCGGTTGGTCGACGCGTGCGAGGTGGTCGACGACGGCTGGCTCGCGATTCGGGGTGGACGGATTGCCGCACGCGGCGCGGGCGCGCCGCCGGCGGCACGCGACACGATCGATGCGCGCGGACAGTGGGTGCTGCCGGGCGTCGTCGACGGGCAGGTCCATGCGGCCAGCCAGGCGAACCAGGAGGGGCTCGGTCACGCGTCGCGTGCCGCCGCCGCCGGGGGCGTGACGGTGATGGTCGACATGCCGTACGACGATCCGGAACCGGTCGCGTCGCGCGCGCAGCTCGACCGCAAGATCGCGGAAGCCGAACGCGATTGCCACGTCGACGTCGCGCTGTACGGCACGCTCAACGCGAAGCACGGCCTCGAAGCGGCGGCCGGGCTGATCGACGGCGGCGTGTGCGCGTTCAAGTTCTCGACGTTCGAGGCGACGCCCGGCCGGTTCCCGCGCGTCGAGGAGGACGTGCTGTACGACGCGTTCCGAATGATCGCGCCTTCGGGGCTCGCGTGCGGCGTGCACAACCAGATGCAGGACCTGACGCGCAAGAACATCGCACGGATGATCGAAGCCGGCGACACGGGCTGGGACGCGTTCCTGCGCGCACATCCGCCGCTGATCGAGAACCTCGCGACCGCATTGATCTACGAGATCGGCGCGGAGACGGGCGCCCGCGCGCACGCGGTGCACGTGTCGACGTCACGCGGCTTCGCGCTGTGCAACATGTTCCGGCAGGCCGGCCATCGCGCGAGCGTCGAGACCTGCGTGCAGTACCTGATGCTCGACCACGAAACGCATACGAAGCGGTTCGGCGCGAAGACGAAGCACTACCCGCCGATCCGGCCGCGCGCGGAGCAGGAACTGCTATGGACGCACATCGCGCGCGGCGAATGCACGTTCGTGTCGTCGGATCACGTGAGCTGGGGGCTCGAACGCAAGGGCGACCCCAACGTGTTCCGCAATGCGTCGGGCGGCCCGGGGCTTGAAACGCTGCTGCCCGCGTTCTGGACCGGCTGCGAGCAGCATGGCGTCGCGCCGACGCGCGTCGCGGAACTGCTGGCGACGAACCCGGCGCGGCACTTCCTGCTCGACGATCGCAAAGGTTCGCTCGATGTCGGCGCCGATGCGGATTTCGTGATCCTGACGCCGGAACGCTACGCGTTCGATCCGTCGCGCAGCCTGTCGGCTGTGCAGTGGAGCGCGTTCGAAGGCATGGAATTCACCGTGCGGATCGCCGCCACCTACTGTCGCGGCGCGCTCGTGTACGACGGCGCACGCATTGTCAATCCGGCAGGCTCGGGCCGCTTCCTGAAGCCGCACAGCAGCCAATCGATCAAGACACAACCGGAGCAAGCATGAATCCGACGGTATTTCCTCCCCTGAACGCCGCGCGCCTGAACGCGCGTGTCGAGCAACTGGCGCGCTTTACGCGGCCCGATGTCCCGTGGACACGCCGCGCGTTCTCGCCGCTGTTCACGGAGGCGCGCGCATGGCTCGCCGCGCAGTTTGCCGAGGCCGGCCTCTCGGTCTCGATGGACGCGGGCGGCAACCTGATCGGCCGCCGTGAAGGCAGCGGCCGTTGCACGAAACCGCTCGTCACGGGGTCGCATTGCGACACGGTGGTCGGTGGCGGCCGCTTCGACGGCATCATCGGCGTGCTTGCCGGCATCGAGGTCGCGCATACGCTGAACGAACAGGGAATCGTGCTCGACCATCCGCTCGAGGTAATCGACTTCCTGTCCGAAGAACCGAGCGACTACGGCATTTCGTGCGTCGGCAGCCGCGCACTGTCGGGCGTGCTCGATGCCGGCATGCTGCGAGCGACCAATGCCGAAGGCGAAACGCTCGCCGAAGCGCTGCGCCGCATCGGCGGCAATCCGGATGCGCTGCGCGAACCGTTGCGCGCGTCGGGCAGCACCGCCGCGTTCGTCGAACTGCATATCGAACAAGGCCCCGTGCTCGAGACGCGCGGCTTGCCGATCGGCGTCGTGACCAACATCGTCGGCATCCGGCGCGTGCTGATCACCGTGACGGGGCAGCCCGACCATGCGGGCACGACGCCGATGGACATCCGTCGCGACGCGCTCGTCGGCGCCGCGCACCTGATCGAGGCCGCGCATGCGCGCGCGTCGGCCCTGTCGGGCAACCCGCACTACGTCGTGGCGACGATCGGGCGGATCGCGATGACGCCGAACGTGCCGAACGCCGTGCCGGGGCAGGTCGAACTGATGCTGGAAGTGCGCAGCGACAGCGACGCGGTGCTCGACGATTTCCCCGAGGCGCTGCTGGCCGGTGCGGCCGCGCGGCTCGAGGGATTGCGATTGAGCGCGCGCGCCGAGCACGTGAGCCGTGCGCGGCCGACCGATTGCCAGCCGCTCGTGATGGACGCGGTCGAGCAGGCGGCCACGCAGCTCGGCTATCCGAGCATGCGGCTGCCGAGCGGCGCGGGACACGACGCCGTGTATGTCGCGCCGACCGGGCCGATCGGGATGATCTTCATTCCGTGTCTGGGCGGCCGCAGTCATTGCCCGGAAGAGTGGATCGAGCCTCAGCAGTTTCTCGACGGCACGCGCGTGCTATATCAAGCGCTGATGCAACTGGACAGCGCGCTTGCCGTACGCGAGGAAAGTCGGAAATGAGCGTGTGCTTCGCTCCCGTCGGGCGCGAAGCACGGGGTGATATCGGCGCAGGGAGGTTGACGCGCCGGGGAGCGCCGCGCACGGCTTGCATACCCGGGCCAGGGAGGGGGCAGGTAGCCGAGCCCCTCTCTGGCAAAGGGTCAGTGGCGGTGGATGGTTAGAGGGACCACGTCACGCCGGTGTGATCGCAAAGACGCGCGCGGGAAATCCCGACCCTCCCTTTGGTTTAGGCCACGTTGCGATGACCAACGCACCTGATTCCGATACCTCGTCAAGATTCGTCAACAGTTCGATCTGCCAGCGGTCTTGTGCGAGGACGTAGCGTTCGAGCGACCCATCGCCTCGACTGATAGCCAGGCCACCGTCGGTGTCGAGCGTTTCGTGCCCGCACGCAGTCGCACGTCGCTCCTCGAAGATGAAGCGAAGTGCGTCGAGTGTCCAGCCAGGGAAGTGCGCAATGCCGTCTTTATCGCGGTTCATCATTCTTGCGTGATCGGGCCAGCGTGCCGACCAGCCGCTTCGTTTCGCAACGAACGCGCCGCATGGAATACGTCCATGACGCATTTCCCAATCGTGCAAGTCGCGCACCGTCAGGCAATAGTCGGGGTTGCCGGCGACTTGCTCGCGAATATCGACGACAACGAGCGGAAGTACCATTTCGCTCACCGGTATCTCGTCGAGAAAGCGCTTGCCGGCAACAAAATGTGCGCCGGGATCGACGTGCGTTCCCCACTGGCCGACCAGGCTGTAACGGTGCGCGAGAAATCCTTGGCCCGATGTCCCTCGTGCGGGAGCGTGGTCGTACAGCACGATTCGCTCCTCCGCCTCGAAGAACGCCGAATGAGGGATCGACGCATCAAACGCATGCGTCAGATCCACGAACCGGCACTCGCGGAGCTGCCGTGCGAGTGCCCACAGGTCGAAAGCCATCGATGTCAGATCCGACCGAGGTTCGTGCGAGTCCGTTCGTTGACGATGTTGCCCGTGTTGATCGTCGTTTTCGGCTCGAGCAGCAGGCAGTGGACTTCGTCGGTGATGGCTTCCGGACAGTGCTCGATTCCCTTGGGAACGATCAGGTATTCGCCTTCCTCGACGACGATGTCTCCGCCATTTTCAGGATGCAGTTTCATCCGCAATTTTCCTTTTACGACAAAGAACAGTTCGTCCTCGTTGTCATGGTGATGCCAGTTGAACGTGCCGCTGAACTTGGCGAACTTGATCTGCGAATCGTTAATGTCGCCGCCGATCTTGGGCGACCAGTATTCGCTCACGGCGGAGAATGCCGCTGCGACGTTGACCTTGTTGAGATTCATGCCGTCACCCCTTCAATCTTGAAAATGGTATCGATCTGCGCCGGAAGCAGGCGCTTGACGAACGTACCCTGAAACAATGCACTGCCGACCGTGAACCCCCACGTTTTGGCATCGATCATGGCCTTGACGCGCACCTCGCCGTCGATGCTGCCGGCCGCGATGACCGGAACCGTTACGGCTTCCGTCACACGCCGTGTCAGCTCGGCCGGATCACCATCGCCTGCGAAGCGGTAGGCGAGCAGATCGAGCCCATGTACGCCAGGCATGGCAGCAATGCGCCGCGCATCCTCGACGATCTCGTCCATCGTTCCTTCGAGTACCGTCGGGTGTCCGACCGTACGGCCCGCAAACGGGAAATATTGAATTGACGAACCCTGCAGCATGGAGAGCGCATCCTCGACATGACGGCCGCCAAGCAGGTAGTCGACGCCGATATCGAGCGCTGCCTGGATCGATTCGAGTTCGCTTTCGCGACTTGTCGCGACAACTTCGAGCATGACCTTGCGGCCGTCGGCCCGGATACGTTGAGCCAGTTGCTTGAGCGAGGCGACCGGCAGACCGATATCCTTGAAACCGACATAGCGAACGGGACTGTGGCGCAGGCTGTCGTAGACCGTCAGCGCATCGGGAACGGTAGCGTCGTTCTCTGTCAGCATCAGTATGAAATGGGAGGACACGTCAGACTCCTTTGAAATTGGAAGAACTCACCCGGGATCGGGCGAATTGGTGGGCAGTTCGGAGAGCGACCTTCAGGCTGGCGGGATCCGCAATACCTTTTCCCGCAATGTCGAATGCGGTGCCGTGGTCGGGGCTCGTGCGCACGAATGGCAAGCCGACGGTGATGTTCACGCCGTCTTCGACGCCGGCGAGTTTCACGGGAATCAGGCCCTGGTCGTGATACTGGGCGACCACGATGTCGAACCGGCCCCGGCGCGCGTTCATGAACACGGTGTCGCCAGGCCATGGGCCGCTCGCATCGATGCCTTCGCCCCGGGCCAGTGCAATGGCCGGCGCGATGATGTCGATATCCTCCCGACCAAACAATCCGCCTTCACCGGCATGTGGATTGAGGCCCGCCACGGCCACGCGCGGATGCTCGATGCCCAGTTCCGTCATCGCCCGGTACGCAAGCCGGATGATCTTCAGTTCGCTTTCCACGGAGAGCTTCGCAATCGCGTCGCGCATCGAGCAGTGAACGGTGACGAGGATGGTGCGCAACGTCGGGTTGACCAGCATCATTGCGTATTCGCGTGTGCGGGAAAGGTCTGCGAGCATCTCGGTGTGACCGGGGTACGGTACACGCGCAGCAGCCAGCGCCTCCTTGTGGACAGGCGCGGTGCAGATGCCGGCAATCTGGTTTTGAACGGCGAGGTCGATCGCGGTGCGGATCGCATCGAATGCTGCCTGCCCGGCCTCGGCAGTCACCGTGCCGATCGGGAGATCAGGCGGCAGCGGATGACAACCCGGTACGCGCAGGACGTCCAGGAACCCGGGGCGGGGCGAAACGTCCGCCATGGCCTCGACCTCGCGAATTTCAAGTGGGACGCCGAGTGACGCGGCTGCTCGTCTGAATACGCCGGCGTCGCCAATCGCGAATGACGGATGGTCGGCAATGAAGGCCGCATCCGCGAACGTCTTGACGACGATCTCTGGCCCGATTCCGGCGGCGTCACCCATTGTTACTGCGATCAGGTTCTGTTTCATGGTCGAACTTCATTGGAGAGGGTTAATGCATGGATGCAAGCAAGCAGCGCGTCATCGTCGCCAAAGCCACCGGCCTTCGTGATCATTGGAAACGTGCCGTCTGCAGTGCGAACTTCGGCGAGGGGTATGCCGGGCAGGATTTCCCGACATACGCGTAGCGACAGAGCGGGCAGCGCGTCGACGATGCGTCGCGCGGTCTCTCCTCCCGTCACGACGAGACCGTCGCATGTGCCGCTGCGGATGAGATTTACCGCTCGAGTGACCAGGTCGTGCAATGCCGCTTGCCGTGCTTCGTGGGCAGGCAATCGCTCATCGCGGGTAGCCAGGACGTGAATGCCGGATTGCGAGCGGACCACGTCGAGCTGGCGCCTGGAGCGCGGATTGAGGCTGCCGACCACAAGCGATGGGTGCCGCAGAAGCGGGGTGGCTTCGTACTCGGCATCGCGGTCGGGACCCGGACGCGGTAAGCCCCTCGCGAGAGCCCGTACCAGGCCGGTCGAGCCGGCGAGCAGCAAGTCGCGTCGTCCGGCGAATCGGCCGGCGATCGCGTCAAGCTCCGTCTCCGTGCGGGCGTCCACGACCACGGCATCGCACACCTCGAGCAGCTCGCGCGCATGTTCTGCATCTTGCGCGACTGCGAGATCGATGCCGCTCACACGAAACAATGCAGACACGTCGGATTCGCGCACGGGCAATGTCGGGTCCCGACCAAACTCGGTTTCATGGACCGGTACGCCGTGGACAAATACCGCGCCAGCTTCAGTTGTACGTCCTGCCGAAGGGAAAGCGGGCGCAATCAACAACTTGCGCCGTCCCGACGCGGCAAGGGCCATTTTGCAATCCAGTGCGACCCGACCACGCAGCGTTGAATCGAATTGAAGCACGAGCACGTCGGCGTCGCGCCACGCTTGCGCGGCGTCGGCAACGATGCGGCTGTCTCGTGCCGAAGGGTTCTCTCTGGTATCGGTGTCGAGGCTCACGACCGCGGCACACGCAGTGCTGTCCGGTCGGGTCAGAACCGCGGTAGCCCAACCCCGCTCGGCAAAGGATGCGGTTCCGTCAAGTGCGCTGGTGAAGTCATCGGTGATGATGCGAATCTGCATGGGCCGCCTTGTGCTATGGTTGCAATCGCGTTTGGTTCGTTCATTCTTCCATTTTTGGATGGTTTTTTAAGAACCAAAAAATGCCCATTTTGGAGTCTCTATGGTTGCGAGCCGGTCGCCGAGGCAATCGTCACCGACGCTGCTGAATCTCGAAATCGACCGGCACTCGGGCGAGCCGATGTTTAGACAAATAGCGCGGCAACTGCGAGAAAAGATCGGAAGTGCTGCGTTACCGCACGGAGCGCGGCTGCCTCCGACGCGCGACCTGGCTGCGCAACTGGGCGTTGCGCGCAATTGCGTCGTCGAGGCATATGACGAAATGATTGCCGGTGGGCTGCTCGAGGGGCGTGGACGACGAGGGACTTTCATTGCGTCGACAGCTCCAGCCGATCTTGCTGAAGAAATCGGACACGATTGCCAGCCGGCCTTGCTGCGCCGCCTGCGAGAGCAGGCAAGTCGAGAAGCCGTCCCGGTGGACGCTGCGCACGACTGGCGGCTGGGTCAGGCGAACGTGCGTGCATTGCCGGTCGACGTGTGGCGAAAGGCCTGCCGTGAAGCAGGGCGACATTTACCGCCGCCGGGGTATGGCGACCCGCGCGGTGATCTTGGCTTGCGAAGAGCGATCGTTGCCTGGCTCCACGAGCAGCGCTCGGTGCAGGTCGCTCCGGATCAGATCGTTGTTACACAAGGAACCGGCCACGCGCTTCAACTCGTCGCGCAAGCATTGCTGCACGAAGGCGACCTGTGTGCAACGGAGGATCCCGGTTACGGCGGCGCGGCACTGGCGTTCGCGCGGGCCGGTGCATCGTTGCGCTACGTTCCGGTCGACGCAGAAGGGATTCTGGTCGAGCGTATCGTCGGTGCCAGCGCTCCGCTCATGGTTCACGTTACGCCCACGCATCAGTATCCGCTCGGTGGACCTTTATCCGGAGCACGTCGCCAAGGGCTTGTCGCGCTAGCGCGTGAGCATCGGATTCTGATCGTTGAAAACGAATACGACTGCGAGTTTCATTACGCAGGGACTCGACATCCGCCGCTGTTTTCTGCCGCGCAGGAAAGTACGCTTCTTTTAAGCACATTCGCAAAGGCAGTGAGCCCCGCGTTGAGACTCGGCTTCATTGCGGCGCCACCCGCTGTCGCGACCGCGCTGGCTGCGCATGTCGAGCGCGAACGCGTCCATGTATCGTGGCCGATCCAGAAAATCGTCGAAGCGTTGCTTGTTTCCGGCGAGCTTGATCGGCACCTCCGCCGCGTTCGACGACACTACGGCGCGATGCGCGATGTCATCCGCCGCAGGCTGGCCGAACATGCCGGATCGGTGACGGTCTGCGGTGACCACGGTGGCTTGCATATGGTCATCGTTGGCCGAAATCGGGCGTTTGATCTTGAACTGCGTACAGTCCTGCGCACGCGCGGCATCGTGTTCAATGAAGTTCGAGCGTTCACGAAACTGGCGCCCGATGCCGACGGACTCCTGTTCGGTTATGGACATATGAACGAGTCAGAGTTGTCACGATCGCTTGATCACCTGACTGAATGCCTGCGACGGGTGGATGCCGACGTCCGATAGGCAGTGGCGATAGATGGCCGGGCTGCGATGCGGGTCAAGCATCAGGCGCCGAGCGGCCCCGTTGCCTCGCGTGCGACCCACCCGGGCCCGGGTTCCGGCTGCACGTCGTGCGCATCGAGCGGCTCGCCGCATGCCGAGCACACCGAAACTGCGTGCATCACCTGACCACAGGTGCGATGGCGCAATTGCACCGGCGGCCCCTGGCCGTCGTCCTTCCAGCGGTCGCCCCATGTCATCAGCGCGAGCAGGGCCGGGTAGAGGTCGAGGCCTTTTTCCGTCAACCGGTATTCGAAGCGCGGCGGGCGTTCCTGATACGCACGCTTGACCAGCACGCCTTCGTCGACGAGGCGCGCGAGCCGCTCGGCCAGTACGTGGCGCGTGAGGCCCAGTTGCGTCTGGAACGCATCGAAGCGGCGGCAGCCGAGAAAGGCGTTGCGCAGGATCAGCATGGTCCAGCGATCGCCGAGCACCGCGAGCGTGCGCGCGACCGAACAGTTCAGCGTGCCGATGTCATCCCATTTCATCGTCGAGTCTCTTGCGTCGGTTCAGCGAAATAGCGGGTTCGATTATAGAACCCGCCTTCGGTTGTAACGGGCCCGGCCGCGTTGACAACGGCCGGTACCGTTGTCGATAATGAGTTCCAATTTAGAACTTAATGGCGCGACGACGCGCCTTCAACCTGGAGACAACCCGATGAATCCGCTTTCCCTCTCCGGTCTCGATCTGCTGCGTGCCGCAGCCGCCGGCGACGTGCCGCTCGCGTCGATTTCCGAAACGATCCCGATGCGTCCGCTGGGTGTCGAGCTCGGCTATGTAAAGTTTTCGGCGCGTGCGGACGGCCGGCACCTGAATCCGCTGGGTGGCGTGCACGGCGGGTTCGCCGCGACGGTGCTCGATTCGGTCACGGGCTGCGCGGTTCATTCGATGCTCGACGCGGGTGTCGGCTACGGCACGGTCGACCTGCACGTGAAGATGCTGCGTCCCGTGCCGCGCGACGTCGACCTGATCGCGGAAGGGCGCGTGATCCACCTGTCGCGTTCGCTCGGCGTCGCCGAAGGCACGCTGAAGACGCCGGACGACAAGATCGTCGCGCACGCATCGGCGACCTGCTTCATTCAGCGGCCGCAGTAACGGAGCGGACGGCGGCGTGCCGCCCCGGCCGTCCGACGTCATCCGAACGGCGCGCACGCGGAGGCGGCCATCGTGGCTGCAACCGGCATGAGCGACGCACACATCGAAGGCTGCCTGTAAGTATGTGCATTGGGCATCTGAAGCGTTCGCTTCAATGTGATAGCGTTTCTGCTTTCCACTGACGCGACAGGAACAGTATGGAATACCGCACACTCGGCGATTCGGGCATCGAGGTCAGCCTGATCGGTCTCGGCACGATGACGTGGGGCGAGCAGAATTCGGAGCGCGACGCCCACGAGCAGATCGATTACGCGCTCGGGCAGGGCGTCACGCTGATCGATGCCGCGGAGATGTATCCGGTGCCGCCGAAGCCCGAAACCCAGGGCCGCACGGAGCAGTACATCGGCACCTGGCTCGCGCAGCACCGTGCGCAGCGCGACCGGGTCGTGCTCGCGACGAAGATCGCGGGCCCCGCGCGGCAGCCGCACAATCCGCGCCACATTCGCGGCGAAGGCAACCAGTTCGACCGCAAGAACCTGACCGAGGCGCTCGATGGCAGCCTCAAGCGCCTGCAGACCGACTATGTCGACCTGTATCAACTGCACTGGCCCGATCGCAGCACGACGACGTTCGGCCGTCCCGCGTATCCGTGGGTCGACGATGCGTATACGGTGCCGATCGAGGAAACGCTGGGCGTGCTCGCGGAATTCGTGAAGGCCGGCAAGGTCCGCGCGATCGGCGTGTCGAACGAAACGCCGTGGGGCGTCGCGCAGTTCCTGCGCGCGGCCGAGAAACTCGGGCTGCCGCGCATCGCGAGCATCCAGAATCCGTACAGCCTGCTGAACCGCACGTTCGAGAACGGCCTGTCCGAGTTCACGCATCGCGACGGCGTCGGCCTGCTCGCGTATTCGCCGCTTGCGTTCGGCTGGCTGTCCGGCAAGTACGAGAACGGCGCGCGTCCGGCCGGCGCGCGCATCACGCTGTTCGAGCGGTTCCAGCGTTACAGCAAGCCGCAGGCGGTTGAAGCGACGTCGCGCTATGTCGCGCTCGCAAAGCGCCATGGGCTGTCGCCCGCGCAGCTTGCGCTCGCGTTCGTCAATAGCCGGCCGTTCGTGCGCAGCAACCTGGTCGGCGCGACGTCGCTCGCGCAATTGAAGGAGAACATCGGCAGCATCGACGTGAAGCTGTCCGACGAGATCCTTGCCGAGATCGACGCGCTGCACGAACTGCAGCCGAACCCGGCGCCGTAAACGGCGAACGGCCCGCGCGGCACGGATGCCGCGACGGGCCGCGTCCGACGCGCATCGGCGCGCATCGGCGCGCCGGCGCTTCTTTCCTTGCGGCGGTTACCGCATCCCGAGCCGCGAGCGCGCGACCAGCAGTGCCGCGAGACTCAACACCGCGCAGCCCATCAGGTACAGTGCCGGCGACAGCCGGTTGCCCGTCGCGCTGATCAGCCACGTGATCATGAACGGCGCGAAGCCGCCGAACAGCGTGACACCCGTGTTGTAGCTGACCGCGAGACCGGTCGCGCGGGTCTGCGCCGGGAACAGCTCGGCCATCAGCGCCGGCAGCGCGCCGCAGTACGTCGCCTTCAGCACGCCGATCCAGATCAGCGCGGCGAGCATCGTCGCGAATGATGCGTGATGCGTGAGCCACACGAACGTCGGCCAGACGGTAGCGAGCATCAGCACGGCGGCCGCCATCATCACGCGGATCCGCCCGGTGCGATCGGACAGGTGGCCGACGAGCGGCGTGACGAGGGTCAGCACGAAGCCGGTCGCAAGCGTCGCCGCGAAGCCTGTCGAGGCCGGCAGCCCGAGCTGCTTGATCGCATACGTCGGCATGTACAGCACCATGTAGTTGATCGCGGTCGAGATCACGAGCACGCCGATCGACAGCAGCACGCGCATCTTCTGGTCCGCGAACAGTTCGCGCACGGGCGCTTCGGAGCGCGCCTGTGTCTTGAACTCAATCCCTTCGTCGACGTAGCGGCGGATGTAGAGCCCGACCGGGCCGATCGCGAGGCCGAACAGGAACGGCACGCGCCAGCCCCAGCTTTCGAGTTGCGCGGTGCTCAGCGTCGTCGTCAGCAGCGCACCGAAGCCCGATGCGAGCAGCGTCGCGAGCCCTTGGCTCGCGAACTGCCAGCTCGACATGAAACCGCGCCGCTGCGGCGCATGTTCGACGAGGAACGCGGTCGAGCTCGCGAATTCGCCGCCGGCGGAAAAGCCCTGCATCAGTCGCGACAGCATGATCCCGAGTGGTGCGAGGATGCCAATCGACGCGTAGGTCGGCATCAGAGCGATCAGCAGCGTGCCGACCATCATCATCCCGATCGACAGCAGCAGCGATGCCTTGCGGCCCGCGCGGTCCGCGTAGGCGCCGAGCACGAAGCCGCCGATCGGCCGGATCAGGTAGGACAGCCCGAACGTGCCGAGCGTGAGCAGCAGCGACGTCGCTTCGCTCGTGGCGGGGAAGAACAGCTTGGCGATCGTCACCGCGAAAAAGCCGTAGACGATCAGGTCGAACCATTCGAGCGCATTGCCGATCGAGGCGGCGAAGATGATGCGCCGGATCTTCGCGGCGCTGGGACGCGCGGCGTCCTGCGAGGTCAGGGTGGTCGTATTCATCGTGTGAGCAGGTCCCGAGAAAGGGCGAAGCGCGTTACAGGGCGGCGCCGGCCGCGGCGGGTGCCGCGCGGCGAACGGGCGGCGCGGCGTCGCCGAGATCCCAGAAGAGGCCGGCCATCATTTGCAACCCCTCGCGCACGACGCTCGCGAGCAGGTGCTCGTCGGGCGCGTGCTGCGAGCACGCCGGATACGAGTGCGGCACCCACAGCGTCGGCAGTCCGAGTGTGTCGGCGAACACTTCGTTCGGCAGCGTGCCGCCGAGGTTCGGCAGGATCGCGGGCTTCTTGCCGGTCGTGCGCGCCAGCGACGCGACGGCCCAGCGGACCCATGGATCGTCCGGCGGCAGGCGCGTCGCCGGTGCGCCGCGTTCGACGTCGATCTCGATGTCGGCGAAGCCGTGCGTATCGAGATGCGCGCGCAGGTGCGCGTGCAGCGCTTCCCAGTCGGTGCCGACCACGAAACGCAGCTGGCAGTGCGCATACGCGACGGGCGGAATCGCATTGACCGGATGGTCGGGATTGCCGGCCTTGAAGGCCAGGATCTCGAACGTATTCCAGCCGAACACGCGCTCGGCGGCGGAGAGGCCGGGCTCGCCCCAGTCGGCGTCGAGCGCCGGATCGCCGGGGCCGCCGCCGACGGACAGGTCGGCGAGCGCGGCGCGCACGGCGGCCGGGATCGGCGGCGGGCGCAGCCCTGCCACGCGGATCGCGCCGCGCGCATCCACGAGGCTCGCGAGCGCGTTCGCGAGCACGGTCGCCGGGTTGCGCAGCAGCCCGCCCCAGTTGCCGGAATGGTGGCCGCCGTCGCGTGCGCGCAGGCTCAGCTTGAAGTTGACGGCGCCGCGCGAGCCGAGGAACACGGTCGGGCGTTCCGCGGTGACGCGCGGCCCGTCGGACGCGATCAGCACGTCGGCCGCGAGCGCATCGCGCTCCTGGCGGCACAGTGCGTCGAGGCCCGGCGAGCCCGTTTCCTCACCCATCTCGATCAGCAGTTTCGCGTTGAAGCCGAGCCGGCCGCCGCGTGCGTCGAGCACGCTCGCCAGCGCGGCCAGGTTGATCGTGTGCTGGCCCTTGTTGTCGGCACTGCCGCGGCCGTACCAGCGATCGCCGTCGGCGGTCAGCGTCCACGGCGACAGCGGCGCGCGCCATTGCGCGTCGTAGCCGCGCACGACGTCACCGTGGCCGTAGATCAGGACGGTCGGCAGCGCGTCGTCCTCGTGACGCGACGCCAGCAGGAACGGGCTGCCGCCGTCGACAGGGTTCTCGACAATCCGCGACGTGAAGCCGAGGCGCGCGGCTTCCGGCGCGATCTCGTCGGTCAGGTACGCGCGCAGCGCGGCGCCTGCGCCGCTGTCCTGGCTTTCGGTGCGCAGGCCGACGCGGCGGCTCAGGGTTGTGAAGAACGCGCCCGATTCGAACTGGTTCAGCGCGTGCTGGATGGCGGCGGTACGGCTCAAGACGTGTCTCCTCTGTCGGTTTTCCGGCGGGCGCGGCGCGCGCTCAACCGGGAGCGCGATCGATTCTAGAAAGCCGTTTTTTTTGTCACAATGATCGAATTTCGAACATTTCTTTGCCGAAAAGGCAAAGCGAATCGGCTCGGACGACGGGCTCGGGGACAGAACGATGGCGGCTTTCCTGCATGGTCTTGCGCTGCGGTACTTCGTCGAAGTGGCGCGTACCGGGTCGATCAGCGACGCATCGGCGCGGCTGCACGTGGCCGTCTCGGCAATCAGCCGGCAGATCGCGAAGCTCGAGAGCGAACTCGGCGCGCCGCTCTTCGAGCGTCGGCCGCGCGGGATGGCGCTGTCGGAGGCCGGCGAACGGCTGCTGGGCTTCGCGCAGCGCAGTCTGCTGGAGGCCGAGCATGTGATGAAGGAAATCGGCGGGCTCGAGGCGCTGCACGGCAGCCTGCTGAAGATCGCCTGCTCGGAAGGGTTCGCGATCGATTTTCTGCCCGGCGCGCTCGCAGGCTTCAAGGCGCGCCACCCGGGCGTCGAGTTCTCGGTGTGGGTCGTGTCGCCGGCGGAGGCCACGCGGCGCGTGCGCGACGGCGATGCCGACATCGGGCTGACGTTCAGCCTGGCGCCGGAGCAGGGCGTGCGCGTCGAACACACGGAGCGTGCGCCGGTCTTCGCGCTCGTGCGGCGCGACCATCCGCTTGCAGCGCGTGACGCGGTGTCGCTCGCCGATGTCGCCGGGCACCCGCATGTGTTGCCCGAGGCCGGCACGACGGTGCGTCAGCTGATCGACATCGCATGCGTGCTCGACGGGATCATGCTGGAGCCGGAGCTGACCAGCAACAACACCGCGGTGATGTACCGCTACGCGCAGCGTACCGGTGCGGTGATGTTCACGGGTCTGCTGTCGGTGCGCGACCGCTTCGACGCGGACGGCTTCGTCGTCGTGCCGGTGACGAACCCGCAGCTGCGCGAGCGCAGCATCCAGGTGCAGACCATGGCGGGGCGCGATCTGCCCGCGTCGGTGCGCGCGTTTCGCGACCATCTGATCGATGTGATGAGCGCCGCGTCGCCTGCGCCGGTTGCCGCGCGCAGCCCGAGACGCCCGGGCGTGAGATAATCGCGAATCCGCCTTCCATGTCCGTGCGGCTCGCCGAGCCGCATCGCCCCTGTTCGACGCCAAATTGAAGAACCTGATTGTCACCCTCGATCGCGCCGGCGAGTTCGACGAGATCATCGACGTGCGTACGCCGCTCGAGTTCGCCGAGGATCATATTCCCGGCGCGCTGAACGCGCCCGTGCTCAGCAACGAGGAGCGCGTGATCGTCGGCACGATGTACCGCCAGGTGTCGCCGTACGAAGCGACGCGCGTCGGCGCGGCGATGGTCGCACGCAACATCGCGCGCCATCTCGACACCACGTTTGCCGACCGTCCGCGCAACTGGCGGCCGCTGATCTACTGCTGGCGCGGCGGCAAGCGCTCGGGCTCGATGACGACCTGGTTCAACCTGATCGGCTGGCAGGCGCGCCAGCTCGACGGCGGCTACAAGTCTTACCGTCATTCGGTGTGCGCGACGCTCGACACGCTGCCGACGCGGTTTCGCTACATCGCGCTCGTCGGTCATACGGGCTGCGGCAAGACGCGACTGCTGAACGCGCTGCGCGACGTGGGGGCGCAGACGCTCGATCTCGAGGCGCTCGCGCGTCATCGCGGCTCGTTGCTCGGCGCACTGCCGGGAAAACCGCAGCCGTCGCAGAAGGGGTTCGATTCGGGGCTCGTCGAGACACTCCGGCATTTCGACCCCGAATGGCCCGTGTTCGTCGAATCGGAAAGCCGCAGGATCGGGCTCGTGCACCTGCCGATCGCGCTGATCGATGCGTTTCACGCCGGGCCGTGGGTGCAGGTCGACGCGGCGCACGACGAGCGCATCGCATTCCTCCTTGAAGACTACGCCCACCTGTTCGACGATCCGGCCGCGTTCAAGGCGCAGCTCCATCGGCTGATCGGCCTGCACAGCCGGGACCGGGTGGCGCACTGGAATGCGCTGATCGATGCCGACGCGCGGGCCGACCTGTTCACCGAACTGATCGACAAGCATTACGATCCGGCCTATGCGCGCACCTACCGTGCAACGTACGACACGCCGAACCTGGCGCTGACGTTCACGTTCCGGCCGAATGCGGCCGACGTGCGCGATCAGGCGCGCACGTTGCTGGCCCGGCTCGCGCAAGCGGGACTGCCTGCGTCGGCCGCGCTGGCGGCAGGCGTGGAATCCACAACCGAGAAAGACCAATCGAGCACCACACGATGACGACCACACGCACTCAACCCAGTCCGGCGCTCGGCTGGATGACCTTCCTGCTGATCGCGGTCGCGGGACTGTTCTACGTGAAATGGTTCCCGTACTACAACAAGGCGTTCGTCGCCGCCGAGCATCATTCGATCGGCCAGTCGATCCTGATGGGCACGTCGGCGAGCGCGCCCGAGCCGTCGCTGAAGGCGGCGCTCGACTACGCGTGGGCGTACGGCAAGGCGATCTGGCAGGCGATGGTGCTCGGCCTGCTGCTCGGTTCGGCCGTGCAGGCGTTGCTGCCCGCGCACTGGGTCGCGCGCGTGCTCGGCCGCACCGGCTTCGGCAGTGTCGCCGCGGGCGGCCTGCTGTCGCTGCCCGGCATGATGTGCACGTGCTGCGCGGCGCCGGTCGTCGCGGGCCTGCGCGCGCGGCACGCGTCGCCGGGCGGCGCGGTCGCGTTCTGGCTCGGCAACACGGTGCTGAATCCGGCTGCGCTCGTGTTCATGGGTTTCGTGCTCGGCTGGCACTGGAGCGCGCTGCGGCTCGTGCTCGGCATTGCGATGGTGTTCGGGATCGGCTATCTGCTGAACCGCGTCGCGCGCCCGGAGGACCGCAGCATCGACGACGCGCAACTCGCTGCGCTGGTGGCCGAGCAGGCCGCGGCCGGCAATCCGTTCATCCGCTGGATCAAGCTGCTCGCGCGCATGGCCGTGCGGCTCGTGCCCGAATACATCGTGCTCGTGCTGCTGCTCGGCGCGGCG
The DNA here is from genome assembly GCF_001443045.1 of Burkholderia ambifaria. Lineage (GTDB taxonomy): Bacteria > Pseudomonadota > Gammaproteobacteria > Burkholderiales > Burkholderiaceae > Burkholderia > Burkholderia ambifaria_A. The sequence continues at coordinate 339,462 of NZ_LKPJ01000002.1, forward strand.
CGCGCATGGCTGTTCCCGCACATCGGCCCGGACATCGGCAACCATCTCGGCTGGATCATCGCGTTCGCGGTCGCGGGCACGTTGTTCGTGATCCCGACGGCCGGCGAGGTGCCGATCATCCAGGCGATGCTGTCGCTCGGCATGGGCGTCGGCCCGGCCGCCGCGCTGCTGATGACGCTGCCGCCGATCAGCGTGCCGTCGCTCGCGATGCTCGCGCGTTCGTTCAAGCCTTACATGCTGGCGATCGTCACGGGCCTCGTCGTCGTGTTCGGGATCGCGAGCGGGCTGCTCGCGATCGCGTTCGGGTTCTGACGGGCACGCGGGCGGGACGGCAAGCGGGCGCGACAGCCGGACACGTCCGGCTCGCGTGCCCGACCGGCCAACGGGCACGACAGGCCCGGCAGCCGGCAACCGAACCTGCGTGATGGCCGTTGCGCCGCGTGCAGGCTGATTCCGCCGCGCGATCGTCGTAATTTATCCGGCACCGCTGCTTCACGTGCGGTGACCTTTACAAGAAGCAAACAGGAAAACGCATGACCCAACCGAAGATTCATCCTCGACTCGAAAAGGCGCTGACGCGCGGCGATCTCGCGATCCGCCAGGCCAATTCCGCGCGGGCGACGGCCGTGCTGAACGCGCTCGGCACGATGATCATCGAAGCCTCCGCCACGATCGGCGTCGAGGCCAGCATCGAGATTCCGCAGGGCGATCGCATTTACGATCCGATGAACGGCTTGTGGCCGCAGAAGATGCTGGTGTCGTTCGACGGCCCGGTCGACGAAGCCGACGCGGAAGAACTGCGTGCGGTCTATCTGGTCGCCGACGATCCGGGTACGCAGTTCCGCGTCGAATGGCATCGCGCGGACGGCAAGCTCGGCCGCCAGGAAGGCGGCCCGCTGGCGACCGTCGCGTTCCTGACCGACGTCGAGATCCCGTGGAGCGACGACGACGAGTAACGTCGTCGTGGTTTCGTCGTATCAAGCTGGCGCCGTGCGCGCCGGCCGTCAGCGCATCAGCCGCCGCCGGAACAGCCACGCAGAGACCACGAATCCGCCGACCGCATAGCCGGCGAGCACCGCCAGATGCAGGCCGACGTCCGTCGCCGGCCGGCCGAGCATCGCGGGCCGGATCAGTTCGACCGCGTTCGCGAGCGGCAGCATGTGCGCCGCGTGCTGCGCGATCGGCGGCAACTGCGTGATCGGGAAGAACACGCCCGACAGCAGCAGCATCGGCGTCAGCACGAGCGTCTGATAAAACATGAAGAAATCGTAGGACGGCGCGAGTGCGGTGACGATCATCGCGGTGCTCGCGAACGCGAGGCCGGCGAGCGCGATCACGGGCAGCGCCGCGAGCATCGACGGAAACTGCGCATAGCCGAGCAGGCCCGCGACGAGCATGATCGCGACGCCCGATAGCAACGCCTTGCTCGCGCCCCAGACAATCTCCCCGAGCACGATGTCGCCCAGCGCGAGCGGCGTGTGCATGATCGCTTCCCAGGTGCGCTGCACGTGCATCCGCGAGAAGCCCGAATACATCGACTCGAAGCTCGCGGACATCATCACGCTCGAACCGACCGTGCCGGCCGCGAGGAACGCGATATACGACACGCCGTCGACGTGGCCGAGCATCAGGCCGAGCCCGAACCCCAGCCCGAACAGGTAGATCATCGGATCGGCGAGGTTGCCGAACAGCGATGCGAGCGCGAGCTTGCGCCACACGAGATAGTTGCGCCGCCATACGGCGATCCAGTTGGTCGCATTCGCGGGCAGCGCGATCGCGAAGCGGGATTCGCGTGGCGGTGCGGACGGCGCGGCGGCGGAATAGTTGCGTACGTCCATGATCGATCAGTCCTGCATTTCGCGGCCCGTGAGCCGCAGGAACACGTCCTCCAGATTGGCCGGACGATGCAGATAGCGCAACCCTGAACGACCCTTGAGTCGTGCACTGAGCGGCTCGGGATCGGTCACGTAGCAGAACAGTGTTTCGCCGCTGATCTCGGTGTGCTTCGCGAACGGCGCCAACTCGTCGCGCAGCGTGACCGGGTCGGGCCCGTAGATCTCGATCACGTCGCAGCCGATCTCCGATTCGATCAGCGCATGCGGCGCGCCTTCTGCTATCTTGCGGCCTTCCTCGATCACGCACAGCCGGTCGCACAGGCGCTCGGCTTCCTCCATGAAATGCGTGGTGATCAGGATCGTCTTGCCGCGCGCGAGCAGCGAGCGCAACCGCTCCCACATCAGGTGCCGCGCCTGCGGATCGAGGCCCGTCGTCGGCTCGTCGAGCACCAGTACGTCGGGATCGTTGACGAGCGCGCGGGCAAGCGTCAGACGCCGCTTCATTCCGCCCGACAGCTCGCCGACCTTCGCATCGGCCTTGTTTTCCAGCTTCGCGAACTCGAGCAACGGCTGCACGAGCGCACGTGCAGCCTGCGCGGACATCCCGAAATAGCGGCTGAACACGAGCAGGTTTTCGCGGACCGTGAAGTCGGGATCGAGGTTGTCGAACTGCGGGACGACACCGACGCGCTGGCGCGCATGCCGCGCGCGCGACGGAACCGGTTCGCCGCACAGTGAAATGGCGCCGGCATCGGGATACACGAGACCGAGCAGCATCTTCAGCGTCGTGGTCTTGCCGGCGCCGTTCGGCCCGAGCAGTCCGTAGCATTCGCCGGCCTGCACGTGGAACGACAGGTCGTTGACGACGAGCTTGTCGCCGTAGCGCTTTTCGACGTTCCGGAAATCGATCGGTGCAACGGACATGGGCAGGTTGTCGTTGTAAGCGGGCGCGGGCGTGTTTCACAGCCGGCCGGATGGGCATGCGGCGTGCGAACGGATCGGGCGCAGGCGTGTCACATGGGCATGATCGGGGCGAACGCACACCGACGGCACGAACGGGCCATTCTAGTGCATCGGCTGCGTCTCTTCAGGGCATGCCCGTGCGGCACGGTGCATGCGCGCACGGATCGTGCACCGCATCATCGCCGACGCGCCCCGCGTGGCGAATCAGCGTTTTCCATCCCTTGCGTCCGGAATTGCGGCGCACCATGATGAGTGCATAGGGCACGTAGTCGCGATAGGGAGGTTTCATGGCTAGCTACAACAAGATTCTGCTGTGCTACGACGGCACGCTCGAAGGACGCAAGGCATTGCGGTGCGGTGCCAATCTCGCGCTGGACCTGAAGGCGGAAACGCATTTGCTGTCGGTGGTCGACATGCGCTCGAGCATCGCGCAAAGCGCAGGGTTGCTGACCGACGTCGCGTGCGGCCGCTTCGAGGAAACCGCGCGCGAGATCCTGCAGGAAGGCGTGAACTGGCTGCGCGAGCGTGGCGTCCAGGCGGAAGGCCATTTCGCGTTCGGCTATCCGATCGACGAAATCGCGAATCTCGCGACGGAGTTGAAGGCCGACCTCGTCGTCGTCGGCCATCGGTGCCGCAGCGGGTTGTCGAGATGGTGGATGGGGTCGGGCAACACGCAACTGCTCGATCGCGTGAGCTGCAGCATTCTGGTCGCATGCTCTTCGGCCGAAGAGCAAAAGGCCGAGATCGCGCGCGAACGCGAAGCGGCCACCGCGAACGGCAAGTGACGCAGTAATCGCGTGACCGGCCGGATTGTCCTGCGATTCAGGCCGGTCGCGTGCCGTGCCGCATCAGCGGCGCCTGGTCCGATCGCGACCGCTTACGCGTGCAGGTCGATCGCGGACAGTTTCCACGAGAACAGGCCGAAGCGGTGGAAGATCGCCGCATAGCGTGTGCCGTCGGCACTGCGCTGGTAGGTCACGACGAATTCATCGATATTCCTGTAGCCGGCACTCGTTTGCTGCGGATGACCCGCATCGCTTGGGCTCGCTGGCGCTGGCGCGGGTGCAGGCACAGCCGAGGCGGTGGGAGTGCTGCCCGGTACGGGTGCGCTCGCCGGATTGGCCGGCGGCACGGCCGGTGCGTTTCCGGGCGCACCGCCTGACGGCGGGCCCGACCATTCGGGTGGCCGCTCGCCCGGATTACCGCGCGGCGGGATGCCGCTCATCAGCGCCGCCACACCTTCCGGTGTCGCATAGGCATCGACCAGCGGGCCGATCAATGCAGATCCGATCAGCGCGCCAATCACCGCGAGCGGATTGTCCTTCTTGACCGCGTCGATCCGGCGCATCAACTCGTCCGTGACCTGCTGCTTCAGGCTGATGCGCAGCGACGGAAAATCGACATATTCGCTGACCGCCTGCCCATCGCGCGCGTCGATCGCCGATTTCAGGCGACTGAGCGCGACGTACGGCGACGCGTATGCATAGCCGATCGCCACCAGGGCGGCGACGGCCAGCACGACGATCAGCAGGGGCTTGAGCCGCCAGGCGCGGCCCGAAGATCCAGTCACGATGCCTCCGGTGCGGACAGGTTCCGCAATCAGAGACCGCCGTGCGTGGCCGATCGTTCCTCGTCGATGCAGCGATCGATCATCCGGCACACGGCATCGATCGTCCCGACCATGATGAGCCGCGATCGACCGTGATAGACGCGCACGGGTGCACGGCGCGCCGGTTCCGCGTGATTCAGGCCGGCGTTCAGCGAGACCCGCGCGAATGCGGGGAGCGCTGACGGCAGCAGCGACGCCTGCCGTTCAACTGCGACTTCTTGGCTCACCACGGGCGCCGCGGCGGACAGCGGTGCGCAGGGCGTGCGGCCGCGCAGGTGACGCAGGCGACCGAATTGACGGAAAGGCAGCAAACGGGAAAGGCGTTCCATGATGTTCTCCTCAGCGAGACCGATTGTCAGAGTTCGCCCGAGCGGATCAGCCCGACGGCGATGCCTTCCAGCGCGAATTCCGCGCTGCCGGCCTTGACGAAGATGTTTTCGTAATCCGGGTTCTCCGCGATCAGCTCGAGGCCGCCGGGCCGGCGCATCAGGCGCTTGACCGTGACGTCGTCGCCGAGACGCGCGACGATGATCTGGCCGTCCTTCGCTTCCGTGCGCTTCTGCACGGCGAGGAGGTCGCCGTCGAGAATGCCGGCGTCGCGCATCGACAGGCCGCGCACCTTCAGCAGGTAGTCGGGCTTGCTCGTGAACAGCGCGGGATCGCACGCGTAATGCTGCGAGATATGCTCCTGCGCGAGGATCGGGCTACCGGCCGCGACCCGGCCGACGAGCGGCAGCGACAGTTGCATCAGGCCGGCGTGCGGCAGCGTGAACTGGTGCGGCGCATCGTCGATGCCGAGCAGGCGGATGCCGCGCGACGCGCCGGCGGCCAGCTCGATCACGCCCTTGCGCGCCAGCGCACGGAGATGCTCCTCGGCCGCATTCGGCGAGCTGAAACCCAGCTCGGCCGCGATCTCGGCACGCGTGGGCGGGAAACCGGAGCGCTCGATCGCGCGGCGGATCAAGTCGAACACTTGCTGTTGACGGGCGGTGAGTTTGGTCATGGCTGAACTGTATGGATAGACAGTGAGCTGTATTTTTATACAGTACTTCGCGAATTTCAAGTGTTACTTGAGGTTCGACGCGATCGCGCCGGTTCCGGCGCGATCGCGCCGGTTCCGGCGCGATTTCGCGATGTCCGGACGCCGGTTCGTCTGCCGCAACCGTCCGTCCCGTCTGCGTTAGCACTTTTGAGTATTAAAAAATGAAGAACGATTATTTTTAATCATGTAACCCGTTCGCTAGACTGGCCCGACATCGCAATACCGACAACACTGGAGAACCAAGGATGGCGAAGCGCAATACGGGGCTGGCGGGCGGAGCGGGCCGCCTGATCGCAACACTCGCGCTGGGCGCGGCGGCGGCGCTGGGCGTCGCGACACATGCCCAGGCCGATACGACGTTCCTGAACGTGTCCTACGACCCGACGCGCGAGCTGTACCAGGACTTCAACCAGGCGTTCGGCAAGGAGTGGAAGGCGAAGACGGGCGAGACGGTCAACTTCAAGCAGTCGCACGGTGGCTCGGGCGCGCAGGCGCGCTCGGTGCTCGACGGCCTGCAGGCCGACGTCGTGACGCTCGCGCTGGCCTACGACATCGACGCGCTCGCCAACAAGGGGCTCGTCAACAAGGACTGGCAGAAGCGCTTGCCGGACAACGCGTCGCCGTACACGTCGACGATCGTGTTCCTGGTGCGCAAGGGCAACCCGAAAGGGATCAAGGACTGGGACGACCTGACGAAGCCGGGCATCTCGATCGTCACGCCGAACCCGAAGACCTCGGGCGGCGCGCGCTGGAACTACCTGGCCGCATGGGCGTACGCCGTCCACAAGCCGGGTGGCAACGAGCAGACCGCGAAGGAATTCGTGACGAAGCTCTACAAGAATGCGGGCGTGCTCGACTCGGGCGCGCGCGGTGCGACGACGAGCTTCGTGCAGCGCGGGATCGGCGACGTGCTGATCGCGTGGGAGAACGAGGCGTTCCTGTCGGTCAAGGAATTCGGCACCGACAAGTTCGAGATCGTCGTGCCGTCGGTGAGCATCCTGGCCGAGCCGCCCGTTGCCGTGGTCGACAAGGTGGTCGACAAGAAGGGCACGCGCAAGCTGGCCGAGGCCTACCTGAATTTCCTGTACAGCCCGCAGGGCCAGGAGATCGCGGCGCGCAACGACTACCGTCCGCGTTCGAAGAACGTGCCGGCGAACCTGACGAAGCAGTTCCCGAAGCTGAAGCTGTACACGGTCGACGACACGTTCGGCGGCTGGACGAATGCGCAGAAGACGCATTTCGCGGACGGCGGTGTGTTCGACTCGATCTACAAGCCGCAGTAACGCCAGGCAGCAACCCATAACGACAGCGGCGTGCCACGACAGCGCGCCGCATCCCCGACGGTCCGCCGGCGCGACGCCCCGCGCCGGCGTTTGCGTCGGACCCGTGAGCAGCAACGACCCAGCAAGAGCATCCGATGACGACGTACACCTTTCGCAAGCCGAGCGCGCTGCCCGGTTTCGGCGTGACGCTCGGCATCACGGTGGCCTATTTGAGCCTCGTGGTGCTGATCCCGCTCGCCGCCACGTTCCTGAAGACCGCGACGCTGTCGTGGGACCAGTTCGTCACCGCCGTCGCGTCGCCGCGCGTACTCGCGTCGTACCGGCTGACGTTCTCCGCCGCGCTCGGCGGCGCCTTGATCAACGCCGTGTTCGGCTTTCTCGTCGCGTGGGTGCTGGTGCGCTACACGTTTCCGTTCAAGCGCATCGTCGACGCAATCGTCGACCTGCCGTTCGCGCTACCGACGTCGGTCGCCGGCATCTCGCTTGCAGCCGTCTATGCGACCAACGGCTGGGTCGGTCAGTATCTGGCGCCGTTCGGCATCAAGATCGCGTTTACGCCGGCCGGCGTGCTGGTGGCGCTGACCTTCATCGGGCTGCCGTTCGTCGTGCGCACCGTGCAGCCCGTGCTCGAGGATTTCGAGCGAGAGCAGGAGGAGGCCGCCGCGTGCCTCGGCGCATCGCGCTGGCTGACGTTCCGCCGCGTCGTGCTGCCGGCCGTGCTGCCGGCGCTGCTCACCGGCTTCGCGCTGGCGTTCGCGCGCGCGCTCGGCGAGTACGGGTCGGTGATCTTCATTGCCGGCAACGTGCCGATGAAATCCGAAATCACGTCGCTGCTGATCATCACGAAGCTCGAGCAGTACGACTATGCGGGCGCAACCGCGCTGGCGGTCGTGATGCTGGTCGTGTCGTTCCTGATGCTGCTCCTGATCAACACGCTGCAGTGGCATCTGCAGCGCCGGACGAGCAAGGGGGCGAGCGGCCCCGCGCCGTCGACCGTCACCGTCACCTCGGCAGCAGGAGGCCAGCAATGAGCCAGGAGTCCAGTGCCGTGCTGAACAATCCGTCCGCCGCGCGCGTGAGCGCCGCGAAACGGCTCGACCCCGTCAGCGAGCCGCGCGCCGTGCGCTGGCTGCTGATCGGCGTCGCGCTGGCGTTCCTCGCGTTCTTCCTCGTCGTGCCGCTCGCCGCGGTGTTCTTCGAGGCGCTGCGCAAGGGCGTTGGCTTCTATCTCGAATCGCTCGCCGATCCCGACGCCTGGTCGGCGATCAAGCTGACGCTGACCGTCGCCGTGATCGCGGTGCCGCTGAATCTCGTGTTCGGCGTGTGCGCGTCGTGGGCGATCGCGAAGTTCGAATTCCGCGGCAAGGCATTGCTGACCACGCTGATCGACCTGCCGTTCTCCGTGTCGCCGGTGATCTCGGGCCTCGTCTACGTGCTGCTGTTCGGCGCGCAGGGCTGGCTCGGGCCGTGGCTGCAGGACCATGACGTGCAGATCATCTTCGCGGTGCCAGGCATCGTGCTCGCGACGATCTTCGTCACGTTCCCGTTCGTCGCGCGCGAGTTGATCCCGCTGATGCAGGCGCAGGGCACCGACGAGGAAGAGGCCGCGCGCGTGCTGGGCGCGTCGGGCTGGCAGATCTTCCGGCGCGTGACGCTGCCGAACGTGAAATGGGGCCTGCTGTACGGCGTGATCCTGTGCAACGCGCGCGCGATGGGCGAGTTCGGTGCGGTGTCGGTCGTGTCCGGCCACATTCGCGGCGTGACCGACACGATGCCGCTGCACGTCGAGATTCTGTACAACGAATACAACTTCGCGGCAGCGTTCGCGGTGGCATCGGTGCTGGCGCTGCTCGCGCTCGTCACGCTCGGGCTGAAGCTGCTCGCCGAGCGTCATCTGGCCGCCGAACTGGCCGGTGCACGCGATGACGTTCCCGCTCATGCCGGCCCCGTCGCCGCCATTTCGTCGAAATCGTAAAGAGGCAACCAGAATGGGTATCACCGTCCGTCACCTTCAGAAGCGCTTCGGCGATTTCACCGCCCTCGACAACGTGTCGCTCGACTTCCCGCCGGGCGAGCTCGTCGCCCTGCTCGGGCCGTCCGGCTGCGGCAAGACCACGCTGCTGCGCGTGATCGCGGGCCTCGAGCACGCGGACGCCGGACAGGTCGTGCTGCAGGGGCTCGACGTCGCGTCGGTCGGCGCGCGCGATCGCCAGGTCGGTTTCGTGTTCCAGCATTACGCGCTGTTTCGTCACATGACCGTATTCGAGAACGTCGCGTTCGGGCTGCGCGTGAAGCCGCGCCGCGAGCGGCCGTCGGAAGCCGTGATCCGCGAGAAGGTGCACGAACTGCTGAAGCTCGTGCAGCTCGACTGGCTCGCGCAGCGTTATCCGTCCGAGCTGTCGGGCGGCCAGCGCCAGCGGATCGCGCTGGCCCGCGCGCTCGCGGTCGAGCCGAAGGTGCTGCTGCTCGACGAGCCGTTCGGCGCGCTCGACGCGAAGGTGCGCAAGGAACTGCGCGGCTGGCTGCGGCGCCTGCACGACGACCTGCACATCTCGACGATCTTCGTCACGCACGACCAGGAGGAGGCGCTGGAAGTGGCCGACCGGATCGTCGTGCTGAACCGCGGCCGCGTGGAGCAGGCCGGCAGCCCGCAGGACGTCTACGATCATCCGCAAAGCGCGTTCGTCTACGAGTTTCTCGGTGCGGCGAACCGGCTGCCGGGCACGGTCGCCGGGCGCGGCTTCGTCGCCGAGGGGGCGGCGGCGCCGATCGCGGTCGACGCCGATTTCGCGGGCCCCGCGAACGCGTACGTGCGGCCGCACGACCTGCAGCTGTGGCCGGCCGGCGACGGCCATCGCGACGGCATCGCGGTCGACGTGCGCCGCGTGATCCCGCTCGGCGGCTCGGTGCGGGTCGAACTCGAGGCGCGTACCGGCGGCGCACTCGAAGCGGAGCTCGATCGCGACGCATGGCGTGCGCTCGCGCTGCAGGTCGGTGACGGCGCGACGGCCGTGCCGCGCGCGGTGCGCGTATTTCCCGCACACTGACGCCCGAACCCGGTAAAGAGAAGAGGGCGGCTACCGCTCCGAATCGACATTCGAACAACGACAGCCTAAGAGGCATACCCATGAATTTTCAGCAATTGCGTTTCGTGCGCGAAGCCGTGCGCCAGAACATGAACCTGACGGAAGTCGCGAACGTGCTGTACACGTCGCAGTCGGGCGTGTCGAAGCAGATCAAGGATCTCGAGGATGAACTGGGCGTCGACATCTTCATCCGGCGCGGCAAGCGGCTCACGGGGCTCACGGAGCCCGGCAAGGCCGTGCACCAGCTGATCGAGCGGATGCTGCTCGATGCGGAAAACCTGCGCCGCGTCGCACGCCAGTTCGCGGACCAGGACAGCGGCCACCTCGTCGTCGCGACGACGCACACGCAGGCGCGCTACGCGCTGCCGAAGGTGATCCGCCAGTTCACCGACGTGTTCCCGAAGGTGCATCTCGCGCTGCGTCAGGGCAGCCCGCAGCAGATCGCGCAGATGATCCTGAACGGCGAAGCCGATCTCGGCATCTCGACCGAGGCGCTCGATCGCTATCCGGACATCGTCACGTTCCCGTGCTATTCGTGGCACCACACGGTCGTCGTACCGAAGGGGCATCCGCTCGTCGGCCGCGAGAACCTGACGCTCGACGAAATCGCCGAGTACCCGATCATCACGTACGACCAGGACTTCACGGGCCGTTCGCACATCGACCAGGCGTTCTCGCAGGCCGGCGCCGTGCCCGACGTCGTGCTGACCGCGATCGATGCGGACGTGATCAAGACCTACGTCGAGCTCGGGATGGGGATCGGCGTCGTCGCGGCGATGGCCTTCGATCCGCAGCGCGACACCGGGCTCGTCGCGCTCGACACGCAGCACCTGTTCGAAGCAAGCACGACGCGTGTCGGGCTGCGCAAGGGCGCGTTCCTGCGCGCGTATGCGTACCGGCTGATCGAGATGTTCGCGCCGCACCTGACCGAAGCGGAAATCGCCGGGATGCTGCGCGAAGCGGTCTGACGGCGGGGCGACGTTTCGGGGGCGCGGCAAGCGCGCGCCGGACGCGTTGCATGCGGGCCGCCATGACGCCGGTTTCGTGCCGTCACGGTGTGCCCGCGCGGCGCACTTTCGATGCTCGTGCTGTTCGCGATCGCGGTCGTTTCGGGGTGGTCGTCGATAGCAGTGGGCGTGAAGCGCCTGCACGACATCGACAAGGCGGGGTGGTGAATGCTGCCGATCGTCGGCGCGATCGCGCTGTTCGTGATGAACGGCTTCATTGCCGGCACGCCGCACGCGAATCGCTTCGGCGAGCCGCCGTCGGACGATCGCGACGAAGCGGCGCCGCGGAACTCGGTATAACACACCGCAATCGGCATGCGCAGCCGCGCGCTCCGAAAAAACCCTTAATTATTGATCAGACGGGTTGCGCGTCGAACCGAAACGGTACAGCATAGCCTTCACTCCGCCGGCGTCCCGCCGGCGGTGGCGCGTCGACGACAGCACGCGCCAGGCAGTCGGCCGTCTGCCTCGCTTCCATTCCGTGGTACCGACAAGCAGCATCGATGGCCAATGTGTGGGTAGTGTGACGCAAACGTTTGCTCACATTAAAACAACAGTCGAACAATAATCCGGCCCTCGGGCCCGTCGCCAGGAGATGTGTATGAATGTCCTTTTTCGCCGTCGATTCCTGACCGCCGCGCTTGCCGCAGTCGCGGTCGCCGCCGCACCGGCCGTCCATGCGCAATCCACGGCCAAGCCGAAGGTCGCGCTCGTAATGAAGTCGCTCGCCAACGAGTTCTTCCTGACGATGGAAAACGGCGCGAAGGAATACCAGAAGCACAACGCCGGCCAGTTCGACCTGATCACGAACGGTATCAAGGACGAGACCGATACCGCGAACCAGATCCGCATCGTCGAGCAGATGATCGTGTCGAAGGTCGATGCGATCGTGATCGCGCCGGCTGATTCGAAGGCGCTCGTGCCGGTCGTGAAGAAGGCGGTCGACGCGGGCATCATCGTCGTGAACATCGACAACCGGCTCGATCCGGACGTGCTGAAGTCGAAGAACCTGAACGTGCCGTTCGTCGGCCCCGACAACCGCAAGGGCGCGCGTAAGATCGGCGACTACCTCGCGAAGCGGCTGAAGGCGGGCGATCAGGTCAGCATCGTCGAAGGCGTGTCGACGACGACCAACGCGCAGCAGCGCACGGCCGGCTTCGAGGATGCGATGAAGGCGGGCGGGATGAAGGTCGTGTCGGTGCAGTCGGGCGCATGGGAGATCGACAAGGGCAATGCGGTCACGTCCGCGATGCTCAACGAATACCCGAACCTGCGGGCGCTGCTGTGCGGCAACGACAACATGGCGATCGGCGCCGTGTCGGCCGTGCGGGCGGCGGGCAAGCAGGGCAAGGTGTTCGTGGTCGGCTACGACAACATCAACGCGATCAAGCCGATGCTGAAGGACGGTCGCGTGCTCGCGACCGCCGACCAGTACGCGGCGAAGCAGGCCGTGTTCGGCATCGACACGGCGCTCAAGGCGATCGCCGAGCACCGCAAGCAGGCCGACATGTCCGGTGTGGTCGAGACGCCGGTGGATCTCGTGACGAAGTAACGCCGCCCCGTCACGGCCGCCGCCCTCAAGAATCCGGGCTGGCGGCCGTTATACGGTGTGAGCGCGATCACGGCCACTGCTGCACTTGTGAGCGTCATACCCGCGCGCCGCGTGCGCGCGGCCGCAACCAGGATCGCGATGGAACCGACCTTCCAACCCTCCCGTTCAGCCGTTCCCGTGCTGTCCGTCTCGGGCGTGGGCAAGACCTACGCCGAACCCGTGCTCGCCGACGTCACGCTGACCCTCGCGCCGGGTGAAGCGCTTGCGCTGACGGGCGAGAACGGCGCGGGCAAGAGCACGCTGTCGAAGATCATCGGCGGGCTCGTCGACCCGACGACCGGCACGATGCAGCTCGGCGGCCGGGCCTATGCGCCGGCGAGCCGCACGCAGGCAGAGACGCTCGGCGTGCGCATGGTGATGCAGGAGCTGAACCTGCTGCCGACGCTGACGGTCGCCGAAAACCTGTTCCTGAATCGTCTGCCGCGCCGCTTCGGCATCATCGATCGCGCGCGGCTGCGCGACGATGCGCGTGCCGCGATGGCGCAGGTCGGGCTCGACGCGGTCGACCCCGATACGCCGGTCGGTGCGCTCGGCATCGGCCATCAGCAGATGGTCGAGATCGCGCGCAACCTGATCGGCGACTGCCGCGTGCTGATCCTCGACGAGCCGACCGCGATGCTGACTGCACGCGAGGTCGAGCTGCTGTTCGAGCAGATCGACCGGCTGAAGGCGCGCGGCGTGGCGATCGTCTACATCTCGCACCGGCTCGAGGAGCTCGCGCGCGTCGCCGAGCGCGTCGCGGTATTGCGCGACGGCCGGCTCGTGCACGTCGGCGACATGGCCGCGACGACGTCCGACCGGCTCGTCACGCTGATGGTCGGGCGCGAGATCGGCGAGCACATCGATCTCGGCACGCGCCGGATCGGCCCGCCGCGACTCGTCGTGTCGGGCATGACGCGCGGCACGGCCGTGCAGGACGTGTCGCTCGAGGTGCGCTCGGGCGAAATCTTCGGCATCTCGGGGCTGATCGGCGCGGGGCGCACCGAATTGCTGCGGCTGATCTACGGCGCGGACACGCCGGACGCCGGGATGATCGCGGTCGGCGATCCGCTGAAGCCGGCGCGCATCGGGTCGCCCGTCGACGCGGTGCGGCACGGCATCGCACTGATCACCGAGGACCGCAAGGGCGAAGGGCTGCTGCTGTCGCAGTCGGTCACGTCGAACGTGTCGCTCGGCCAGCTTGACCGGCTGGCGCGCGGCGGCATCGTCGACACGGCGCGCGAGACGGCGCTCGCCGAGCAGCAGATCGACGCGTTGCGGATCCGCACGCACGGCGCCGCGCAGGCGGTCGGCGAACTGTCGGGCGGCAACCAGCAGAAGGTCGTGATCGGCCGCTGGCTCGCGCGCGACATGGGCGTGCTGCTGTTCGACGAGCCGACCCGCGGAATCGACGTCGGCGCCAAATTCGAGATCTACACGCTGATGGGCGCGCTCGCGCGCGACGGCCGCGCGCTGGTGGTCGTATCGAGCGACCTGCGCGAGCTGATGCTGATCTGCGACCGGATCGGCGTGATGTCGGCCGGCCGCATGACCGCCGTGTTCGAACGCGGCAACTGGACCCAGGATGCGCTGCTGGCCGCGGCGTTCGCCGGCTTCGGCCGCGAAGCGCTGCCGGAAGGCACGCGGCATCCGGATGCGGAAAGCGCGCCGCGCGCGGCTTCCGGCACTTCGACGACAGGACGACCGCAATGACCCAGCCTCCCGTATCCCCGACCGACGCAGGCGCGCAGCAGGACGTGACGGGGCGCCGCGCGCGCACGCTGTCCGGCACGCGGCTCGGCCTGTCGAACTACCTCGGGCTCGCCGGCGCGCTCGCCGCGATGATCGCGCTGTTTTCGGTGCTGAGCTCGCATTTCCTGACCTACGATACGTTCAGTACGATCGCGAACCAGATTCCCGATCTCGTCGTGATGTCGGTCGGAATGACCTTCGTGCTGATCATCGCGGGCATCGACCTGTCGGTCGGCTCGGTGCTGGCGCTGGCCGCGTCGATGGTCAGCGTGGCCGCGCTGAAATGGCAGTGGGGGCCGCTGCCGGCCGCGCTGATCGGGATCGCGATCGCGACCTTGACCGGTTCGCTGACCGGTGCGATCACGGTCGGCTGGCGGATTCCGTCGTTCATCGTGTCGCTCGGCGTGCTCGAGGCCGCGCGCGGTGTCGCATACCAGCTGACGAATTCGCGCACGGCCTACATCGGCGACGCGTTCGATTTCCTGTCGAACCCCATCGCGCGGGGCATCTCGCCGGCGTTCCTGATCGCGGTTGCGGTGATGCTTGCGGCGCAGTTCGTGCTCACGCGCACCGTATTCGGGCGCTATCTGGTCGGGATCGGCACGAACGAAGAGGCTGTCCGGCTTGCCGGGGTTAACCCGCGGCCGTATAAAATCATCGTATTCGCATTGATGGGCGCGCTCGCAGGGCTCGCGTCGCTGTTCCAGATTTCGCGGCTCGAGGCCGCCGACCCGAACGCGGGCGTGGGCCTCGAGCTGCAGGTGATCGCAGCCGTCGTGATTGGCGGCACGAGCCTGATGGGCGGGCGCGGCTCGGTGATCAGCACGTTCTTCGGCGTGTTGATCATCTCCGTGCTGGCCGCAGGGCTGGCGCAGATCGGCGCGAACGAGCCGACCAAACGGATCATCACCGGGGCGGTGATCGTGGTGGCGGTCGTGCTCGATACGTATCGCAGCCGGCGCGCGCGCGCCCGGTAAGAACTACACAGAAAGCAGACCAGAGAGAAACGGGAAATGGCGACGATCAAGGATGTGGCGGCCATGGCGGGCGTGTCGTTTACGACCGTCTCGCACGTGGTGAACAATTCGCGGCCGGTGTCCGCGGATGTGCGTGCGAAGGTCGAGGGCGCAATCCGCGAGCTGAACTACGTGCCGTCGGCGGTGGCGCGCTCGCTGAAGGCGCGCTCGACGGCGACCATCGGCCTCGTCGTGCCGAACAGCACGAATCCGTACTTCGCGGAGCTTGCGCGTGGCATCGAGGACCAGTGTGCGGCCAACGGCTATTGCGTGTTCTTCTGCAATTCGGACGACGATCCCGTGAAGCAGCGCAACTACCTGCGCGTGCTGCAGGAAAAGCGCATCGACGGGCTGATCGTCGCGTCGGCCGGCGAGGATGCGGTGCTCGCGCAGACGCTCGCTGACGCCCATGCGCCGCTCGTCGTCGTCGACCGCAACATCGAAGGGCTCGCGGCCGACCTCGTGCAGATCGATCACGAACGCGGCGCGTACCTGGCGACGCGTCACCTGCTCGAACTCGGGCACGCGAAGATCGGCTGCATCACCGGGCCGACGGACACGGCCGTCAGCGCGATGCGCGTGCATGGCTTCATCCGCGCGATGGCCGAGCGCGGGATCGACATCGTGCCGGGCGCGATCGCGGAAAGCGATTTTTCGTGCCTCGGCGGCTATCACGCGGCGTCGCGACTGTTCGAGTCGGTGCGTCCGAGCGCGATTTTCGCGGGCAACGACCTGATGGGCGTCGGTGCGCTGCGCGCGGCGGCCGAGCGCGGGATGCGCGTGCCGGACGACTGCTCGATCATTGGCTTCGACGACATCGAATTCTCCCGCTACACGTATCCGGCGCTGTCGACGGTCGGCCAGTCGGTGCGCGCGCTCGGCGAAATGGCCGCGCAGACGCTGATCGAGCGGATCGGCGGCGGCTCGACGGCCGCGCCGAGCCGCCGTCGCGTCGTGTCGCCGCGCCTCGTGCTGCGCGAATCGACGGCGGTCTACCACGAGCCGGCCGTGCCCGGCGGTCGCGCATGACGGCCCGCGCAGCGCTCGCCGGCCGCGTGACGGTGGTCGGCAGCCTCAACATGGATCTCGTCGTGCGGGCGCCGCGGCTGCCGCTGCCGGGCGAAACGCTCGCTGGCCATGCCTACGCGCAGGCGGCGGGCGGCAAGGGCGGCAACCAGGCCGTCGCGGCCGCGCGGCTCGGTGCGCAGGTCACGATGATCGGCTGCGTCGGCGCGGATGCGCACGGCACCGCGCTGCGGGCCGGCCTCGAGGCCGAAGGCATCGACTGCTCGCGGCTCGCGACGAGCGCAGCGGCATCGACCGGCGTCGCACTGATCGTCGTCGACGATGCGAGCCAGAACACGATCGTGATCGTCGCGGGTGGCAACGGCGAAGTCACGACCGATACGGTGGCGCAGCACGAGGCCGCGCTGGCCGCGACCGACGTACTGATCTGCCAGCTCGAGACGCCGCCTGATGCCGTGTTCGCCGCGCTGTCGGCCGGGCGGCGGCTCGGCCGCACCGTGGTGCTCAATCCGGCGCCGGCCGTCGCGCCGCTGCCGCACGGCTGGCTGCCGCTGGTCGATTACCTGATCCCGAACGAAGTCGAGGCGGCCGCGCTGACCGGGCTGCCGGTGCGCGATCCGGCCGAGGCGGAAGCCGCGGCGCGGGCGCTGCAGGCGGCCGGCACGCGCAACGTACTGATCACGCTCGGCGCGCGCGGCGTGCTCGCACTGACGGCCGACGGCGCGGCGCGCCACTATCCGGCGCCCGTCGTGCAGGCGGTCGACACGACCGCGGCCGGCGATACCTTCATCGGCGGCTTCGCCGCCCGGCTCGCGGCCGGCGACGACGTCGACACCGCAATCCGCTTCGCGCAACGCGCAGCAGCGCTGTCGGTCACGCGCGCAGGCGCGCAGCCGTCGATTCCCACCCTCGCCGAACTGGCCGAACAGCGCTAGTTCGCGCATTCCGGCCGGCGCCTGCGGCAACAGGCGGCCGGCCCGCTCTCGCTGACCATCCGGAATTCGACATTCGCCCTGTTATTTCACAGCGAGGGCTCGAATGTTCCGCACCAATTATTCAGCAATATGTAATAAACAGACGGATTCCGCGGAAAATTGACGTCAATACCATCAAGTTGCGCAGCAGACGGTCGTAAATGCATCGGAACGAAACAATGTTCCGAAAACGGGCCCGGCCCGTCCATGACGACGCAACACAGGAAGAATGATGGTGATCGGAAACCTGACGATACGTGCGCGCATCGGTTTGACGATGGCGTTTCTCGCGGCACTGCTGGGGGTGATCGGCGGGCTTGGTCTGTACGGGATGGCGCGCTCGAACGACTCGACGCGCGAAATCTTCACGAACCGGATGCCGGGCACGGTCGATGTGGCCGTTGCTGAAATGTATGCGGCGCGCGAGCGCCTTGCGCTCGATCGCGCCGCGCTGCTGGCCGGGACACCCGATTCGGCTGCCGCAGTGGAGCGTAGCCGGGCGATGCGTGCGCAGTCCGATTCGTGGTGGAAAAAGTACCTTGCGCTGCCGCGCGATGCGCAGGAGGACCGACTCGCGCAGGATGTCGCCGCGAAGCGGCAGGCGCTACAGCGCAGTTGCGACACGTTCGGAGACCTTCTCGCGACAGGCGACCACGTCCGGATCGGCGATAGCGCCAAGCAGCTCCAGGTGCTTTACAACGATCTCGCGGTTGCGAGCGAGGCGCTGCGCAATGTCCAGTTCAGCGCGGTGCAGACGAGCTTCGATCATTCGGAATCCGCGTACGAAACGATGCGCGTGCTGTCGATCGTCGTGCTGGCGGCCGGTCTGGTCGCGGCGGTGCTGTCGTGGCTGACGCTCAGCCGCGCGATCGGCCGTCCGCTCGCGGACGCGCTCGCGCATTTCGACGCAATCGCCGCGGGCGACCTGCGCCGCTCGATCGTCGTGCACCGACGAGATGAAATGGGCCTGCTCCTCGACGGCCTCGCGAACATGCAGCGCGGCCTCGTCGACACGGTGCGCACCGTGCGCGGCGGCAGCGAATCGATCGCGACCGCGGCCCGGCAGATTGCCGCCGGCAACATCGACCTGTCGTCGCGCACGGAAGAACAGGCGGCTGCGTTGCAGGAAACCGCGTCGAGCATGGAACAGCTGACCGGCACCGTGAAGCAGAACGCGGAGAATGCGCGGCAGGCAAGCTCGCTGGCCGCGAATGCGTCGGAGATTGCAAACAAGGGCAATACGGTGGTCGGCCGGGTGGTCGGCACGATGGGCGAGATCAACGACAGCTCCGCGAAGATCGCGGACATCATCGCGATCATCGAGGGAATCGCGTTCCAGACCAACATCCTGGCGCTGAACGCGGCTGTGGAGGCCGCGCGCGCCGGCGAGGAAGGGCGCGGCTTCGCGGTCGTCGCGGGCGAGGTGCGCAGCCTCGCGCAGCGTTCGTCGAGCGCGGCCAAGGAGATCAAGGCGCTGATCGATGCGTCGGTGGAGCGCATCCGCGCGGGGTCGACGCTGGTCGACGAAGCCGGTCGCACGATGAGCGACGTGATCGGTGCAGTGCAGCGGGTCACGGACATCATGGGCGAAATCGCGGCGGCGTCCGAGGAGCAGAGCGGCGGGATCGATCAGGTCGCGCGTGCGGTCGCGCAGATGGATGAGGTCACACAGCAGAACGCCGCGCTCGTCGAGGAGGCGGCGGCCGCTGCGCAGTCGCTCGACGAACAGGCCGCGCGTCTGCGCGAAACGGCGTCGGTGTTCCGGATCGACGACGACGCGGCGCGGCCGGTGGCTGCCGAGGCAGCACGCCAGGTGCCGCGCGCGGTGTCCGCGCCGGTTGTTGCGTCCGCTGCGTCCGCTGCGTCGCCCGCACCGGGCGTTGCGCGCGACGATCGCAAGGCAGCACCGAAGCGCACGGCGCCGGCACGCAAGCCGGCGGCTGCGTCTGCAGCGCCGGCACCGGTCGCCGCGGCTGCCGGCGCCGACGACTGGGAGACGTTCTGATTCGCGCGCGCCGCGTATCTATCCCCATTTGACAACATACGACGCCCGCGACGTGCGGGCGTCGTCGTTTCGGCGCGCGATGAAATGTGACAGCGCGTGTGAACGTTCGTGCATCGCCTCGCGTTGCATGCGCGCATCCGCGCTACGGGTATCTCCGGACGATGCGAGAAAAATTTGTAACGGTGCGCGCGGCGTGTCGTCGAAAACGTCTGCTCGAACGTCTAGGGATGAAGGGGAGAGTGGAGAGGCTGCGACGACGACGGAGGTGTCCGGTGCACGAGACGTTCCGATGCTCGACGAGACGCGGCGGATGCAGTTTCTGCGGCTCGGGAGATCAATTGTAAAGCGTCAAAATGCGTTGTCCAAGCGGTGTTGTCGAGAATGACGAACTTCATACGAAGAGTTCGTGAAAAAAAATAAGAAAGGGTTTAGGATGAATTCGAACGCGCTTGCTTCTGCGCAGTCATACGAAGGCAAGCACGTCTTCAGACTCAGGCGAGGGAGGTAGCATGGATATTTACAGCAGCTTCGCGAACCGCTTCGAAAAAACGCGAGAGGAAGAATTCTCGCTGGAGGAGTACCTCGCGCTCTGCAAGAACGATCCGTCAGCGTACGCCACAGCAGGCGAACGCATGCTGGCTGCAATCGGGGAACCTGAACAAATCGATACCCGCATCGATCCGCGCCTGTCGCGGATCTTCGCGAACAAGGTTATCAAGGTCTATCCCGCGTTCCGTGAGTTCTACGGAATGGAGGAAGTGATCGAGCAGGTGGTCGCGTACTTCCGCCACGCTGCGCAAGGGCTCGAAGAGAAGAAGCAGATCCTCTACCTGCTCGGCCCGGTGGGCGGTGGCAAGTCGTCGATCGCCGAGCGCCTGAAGCAACTGATGGAGCGCGTGCCGTTCTACTCGCTGAAGGGTTCTCCGGTCAACGAATCGCCGCTCGGGCTCTTCGACTACGACGAGGACGGCCCGATCCTCGAAGAGCAATACGGGATTCCGCGCCGCTACCTGAAGAACATCCTGAGTCCGTGGGCCGTCAAGCGCCTGCACGAATACAACGGCGACATCCGCCAGTTCCGCGTAGTGCGCCGCTATCCGTCGATCCTCCGGCAGATCGGCATCGCGAAGACGGAGCCTGGTGACGAGAACAACCAGGATATTTCCTCGCTCGTCGGCAAGGTCGACATCCGCAAGCTCGAACAGTACGCGCAGGACGATGCCGATGCGTACAGCTACTCGGGCGGCCTGTGCCTGGCGAACCAGGGGCTGCTGGAATTCGTCGAAATGTTCAAGGCGCCGATCAAGGTGCTGCACCCGCTGCTGACCGCGACGCAGGAAGGCAACTTCAAGGGCACCGAAGGATTCGGCGCGATTCCGTTCGACGGGGTGATCCTCGCGCACTCGAACGAGTCTGAGTGGAAGGCATTCCGCAACAACCGCAACAACGAGGCACTGCTCGACCGGATCTTCGTCGTGAAGGTGCCGTACTGCCTGCGCGTGTCGGAAGAGGTCAAGATCTACGAGAAGCTGATCCGCAACTCGTCGCTCGCCGAAGCCGTATGCGCACCGGGCACGCTGAAGATGATGTCGCAGTTCTCGGTGCTGTCGCGCTTGCACGAGCCGGAGAATTCGAGCCTGTTCTCGAAGATGCAGGTGTATGACGGCGAAAACCTGAAGGACACCGATCCGAAGGCGAAGTCGTATCAGGAGTATCGCGACTACGCGGGCGTGGACGAAGGGATGACGGGCGTGTCGACACGCTTCGCGTTCAAGATCCTGTCGCGCGTGTTCAACTTCGATTCGAGCGAGGTCGCGGCGAACCCCGTGCACCTGATGTACGTGCTCGAGCAGCAGATCGAACGCGAGCAGTTCCCGCCGGAAACCGAGCAGAAGTACCTGTCGTTCGTGAAGGATGTGCTCGCGTCGCGCTACGCGGAATTCATCGGCAAGGAGATCCAGACGGCGTACCTCGAATCGTATTCCGAGTATGGGCAGAACATCTTCGACCGCTACGTCACGTACGCGGATTTCTGGATCCAGGATCAGGAATTCCGCGATCACGACACGGGCGAGAGCTTCGATCGCGCCGCGCTGAATGCGGAGCTGGAGAAGATCGAGAAGCCGGCCGGCATCAGCAATCCGAAGGATTTCCGTAACGAGATCGTGAACTTCGTGTTGCGTGCGCGGGCGGCGAACGCCGGCAAGAATCCCGTGTGGACGAGCTACGAGAAGTTGCGCGTCGTGATCGAGAAGAAGATGTTCTCGAATACCGAGGAACTGTTGCCGGTCATTTCGTTCAATGCGAAGGGCTCGGCGGAGGAACAACGCAAGCATGAGGACTTTGTGAACCGGATGGTCGCGAAGGGCTATACGCCGAAGCAGGTGAGGCTGCTTTGCGACTGGTACCTGCGCGTGCGCAAGTCGTCATGACACGCGCGGTACCGTGCCCGTGCGAGTCGTTCGCACGGGCACCCTCAGAGGCGCCGCCCGCATGACGGCAGACGGCATGCGCGGCGAGTGCCCCGGCAGATCGACTTTCGAGCGGGAGACCGGGAGTGCTTCATCAAATCATCGACCGCAGGCTGGCCGGCAAGAACAAGAGCATCGCCAACCGCGAACGCTTTCTGCGTCGCGTCAAGAACTACATTCGTCGTGCCGTGTCCGACGCGGTGCGCGATCGTAGCATCAAGGATATCCAGAGCACGCAAAGCATCACGATTCCACGCAAGGACATCGCGGAGCCGAACTTCCGGCACGCGCCGGGCGGGCGTCGTGAATACGTGCACCCGGGCAACGAGGACTACGTCCGCGGCGACAAGATTCCGCGTCCGCAGGGCGGCTCGGGCGGCGGCGGCAGTCAGGCGAGCAACGAGGGCGAAGGGCAGGACGACTTCGTGTTCGAGCTGTCCCGCGACGAATTCATGCAGTATTTCTTCGACGATCTCGAACTGCCGCGCCTCGTGAAGACGCACCTGCTGACGGTGCCGAGCTGGAAGAACGTGCGGGCGGGCTGGTCGGCGGAAGGCACGCCGAACAACATCGACGTCGTGCGCTCGCTGCGCAGCGCGCTCGGCCGGCGCATCGCGCTCGGCTCGCCGCTCGTCAACGAGCTGCGCGAGCTGGAAGCGCAACTCGAGGCGCTGAAGAGCGACACCGAGGACCGTCGCGAGGAAATCGCCGTGCTCGAGGCCGAGATCCATCACCTGAAGGGGCGCATCTGGCGGATCCCGTTCATCGATCCGTTCGACCTGCGCTACATCAACCGCGTGAAGCAGCCGCAGCCGTCGAGTCAGGCCGTGATGTTCTGCCTGATGGACGTGTCGGGCTCGATGGACGAGCAGCGCAAGGATCTCTCGAAGCGTTTCTTCATCCTGTTGTACCTGTTCCTCAAGCGCAACTACGAGCGCATCGAGGTGGTGTTCATTCGTCACCACACGCGTGCGGAGGAGGTCGACGAGGACACCTTCTTCCATTCGACCGAAAGCGGCGGCACCGTCGTGTCGAGCGCGCTCGAGCTGATGCGCAAGGTGATGAACGAGCGCTACTCGCCGACCGAGTGGAACATCTACGGCGCGCAGGCGTCCGACGGCGACAACTGGACCGACGATTCGCCGAAGTGTCGCAAAATCCTGGAAGAGGATATCCTCACGAAGACGCGTTACTTCGCGTATATCCAGGTCGCGCCGGAAGAGCAGAATCTGTGGCTGGAGTACGCGCAACTGGCGTTGTCGCAACCGCATCTCGCGATGAAAAAAGTGGAATCGGCTGCCGACATCTACCCGGTATTTCGCGAATTGTTCGAAAAGCAGGTGGAAATGTCATGACGACACGCCATCTGCACAACGAGTCGCGCGGCTACGAGCCGCGCCCTTCCGGCGACGACACGGCCGGTCCTGCCGCATCGCAGCAAAGCGGCCGGACCGAACCGGCGCCGCCGGCCGCCGACTTGCCCGGTGCCGGGCAGAAGGAAGCGCGTATGAACGTTGCCGAACGCAAGCCGCTGCCGTGCCCGTCCGACTGGACGTTCGAACTGCTCGAGGAATACGACACGCACATCGCGCAGGTCGCCGAGCAATACGAGCTCGACATCTATCCGATCCAGCTCGAACTGATCAGCGCCGAGCAGATGATGGATGCCTATGCGTCGGTCGGGATGCCGGTCAACTATCGCCACTGGTCGTTCGGCAAGCATTTCCTGTCGACCGAGAAGAGCTATCGACGCGGCCAGATGGGCCTCGCGTACGAAATCGTCATCAACTCGAACCCGTGTATCGCGTATCTGATGGAAGAGAACACGATGACGATGCAGGCGCTCGTCATCGCGCACGCGGCGTATGGGCACAACTCGTTCTTCAAGGGCAACTACCTGTTCCGGCTGTGGACCGACGCGCACGCGATCATCGACTATCTCGTGTACGCGAAGAACTATGTCGCGGAATGCGAGGAGCGCTACGGGCTCGACCGCGTCGAGGAACTGCTCGATTCGTGCCATGCGCTGATGAATTACGGCGTCGACCGCTACAAGCGGCCGCAGAAACCGTCGCTGTCGAAGGAGGCCGCGCTGCGGCGCGAGCGTGAGGCGTATCTGCAGTCGCAGGTGAATGAACTGTGGCGCACGCTGCCGGGCAAGAAGCCCGAGCTGATGGAGGAGCAGGAGGGGCGCTATCCGCCGGAGCCGCAGGAAAACCTGCTGTATTTCGCGGAAAAGAACGCGCCGCTGCTCGAGCCGTGGGAGCGGGAAGTGATCCGCATCGTGCGCAAGATCGGCCAGTACTTCTATCCGCAGCGCCAGACGCAGGTGATGAACGAAGGCTGGGCGACGTTCTGGCACTACACGCTGCTGAACACGCTGTACAACCAGGGCAAGCTGGAAGACGGCTTCATGATGGAGTTCCTGCATTCGCACAGCAACGTGGTCTACCAGCCGCCCGTCACGAAGCCGTACTACAGCGGGATCAACCCGTATGCGCTCGGCTTCTCGATGATGAGCGACATCCGTCGGATCTGCGAAGCGCCGACGGAAGAGGACTACAAGTGGTTCCCGGAGATCGCGGGCACCCCGTGGCTGCCGGCGATGCACTACGCGATGCGCAACTTCAAGGACGAGAGCTTCATCGCGCAGTACCTGTCGCCGAACCTGATCCGCGAGATGCGGCTGTTCTCGGTGCTCGACGACGACATGCGCGATTCGCTCGAGGTGTCGGCGATCCACGACGAGTCCGGCTACCAGTATGTTCGGCAGGCATTGTCGCGGCAGTACGACATTCATCATCGCGAGCCGAACATCCAGGTGTGGGCCGTGAACACGCGTGGCGACCGCAGCCTCACGCTGCGCCACTTCATGACCGACAACCGCCATCTGTCGAACGACAGCGAGGAAGTGCTCAAGCACATGGCGCGCCTCTGGCAGTTCGATGTGTACCTGGAAAGCGTCGACGAGGCCGGTACCGTGCGCAAGCGCTACGAGTGCCGCTACGTGCCGCCGGAAGTGCGTGTCTGAATTTCCCGAAAATAGTTTGCATGGGACGCCAGCCTGACGGCTGGCGTTTTCATATGACGAACGCGCGGCGAGAGAAAATTCTTCTACATCCGGACGAACCCGGAAAGCCTGTTACTTTACATTTCGCTAAAATCCCGTAGCGCCGTGCGCCGGAACCGGTGCCACGTGCGACCGCACGCGGCGGCCCCCCAGCCGTCTCGCCCAGAAAGCACTAAAAGGAACAGACCAACCCATGGACGTCCAGACCGACCAAGCTGCGCTGTCCGCGCATGACACCCGGCGGCGCGTGTTCGCCATCGTCGGCGCCTCATCGGGCAACCTCGTCGAGTGGTTCGACTTCTACATCTACTCGTTCTGCGCGCTGTACTTCGCGCCGGCGTTCTTCCCGAGCGGCAACACGACAACGCAGTTGCTGAACACGGCCGGTGTGTTCGCGGCCGGCTTCCTGATGCGTCCGATCGGCGGCTGGCTGTTCGGCCGCATCGCCGACCGTCACGGCCGACGCGCGGCGATGATGATCTCGGTGCTGATGATGTGCGGCGGCTCGCTCGTGATCGCGGTCCTGCCGACCTACGCGCAGATCGGCGCGCTCGCGCCGGCGCTGCTGCTGGTCGCGCGCCTGTTCCAGGGCCTGTCGGTGGGCGGCGAATACGGCACGAGCGCGACCTACATGAGCGAGGTCGCGCTGAAGGGGCGGCGCGGCTTCTTCGCGTCGTTCCAGTACGTGACGCTGATCGGCGGCCAGCTGTGCGCGCTGCTGGTGCTCGTGATCCTGCAGCAGGCGCTGTCGCATGACGAACTGAAGGCGTGGGGCTGGCGCATTCCGTTCGTCTGCGGTGCGGCGGCCGCGCTGGTCTCGCTGTACCTGCGCAAATCGCTCGACGAGACGTCGACGAGCGCATCGCGCGACAAGAAGGACGCGGGGACGATCCGTGGCGTGTGGCAGCACAAGGGCGCTTTCTTCACAGTGGTCGGCTTCACGGCCGGCGGCTCGCTGATCTTCTATACGTTCACCACGTACATGCAGAAGTACCTGGTGAACACGGCCGGCATGCATGCGAAGACGGCCAGCAACGTGATGACCGTCGCGTTGCTCGTCTACATGCTGCTGCAGCCGGTGTTCGGCGCGCTGTCCGACAAGATTGGCCGCCGCACGTCGATGATCCTGTTCGGCACGTTCGCGGTGATCGGCACGGTGCCGCTGATGCACACGCTGAAGACCGTGACGAGCCCGACGGCCGCGTTCGTGCTGATCACGATCGCGCTGGCGATCGTGAGCTTCTACACGTCGATCAGCGGCCTCATCAAGGCCGAGATGTTCCCGCCCGAAGTGCGCGCGATGGGCGTCGGCCTGTCGTATGCGGTCGCGAACGCGATCTTCGGCGGCTCGGCCGAATACGTCGCGCTGTGGTTCAAGTCGATCGGCAGCGAGGAAACCTTCTACTGGTACGTGACGGTGCTGTGCGCGATCTCGCTGATCGTGTCGTGGCGGATGCGCGATCCGAGCAAGGAAGGGTATCTGCGTCACGAGCCGTGATGGAAGGGCAGCCCGGCCGGGCTGTCTGCATCGACCGGCAACATGCAACAGGACGGCGCTCCGCCACGCAGGCGGCGCGCCGTTTTTTCATGCGCGGCAGCTTCGCATCGGGGCGCATGCAAGCTCATCGCCGGCCGCGCGATATCGATATCGCAATCGCTTCGTTGTCCGTCGCACGCGATGCGCTTATCCTGAACCCGTAGTTCGTGTGACACCTCCTTGACTGGGATTCGCGCCCGCTGCGTGCAGCGGGCGTTTTTTTGCGTGCACACATTGCATGCGGCGAGCGCGGCTCATCACGAAACCCGCAGAGCAAAGCATCGTTCGTTGGTTCGGAATCGACGCAGGCGCTGATATGTTCGCGGCTTCGCGATGGCACACAGCGTCGCGATGTTCCTCGAACCGGCCGCCGCGCGATCCGCGGCGGCCTTCATGACAAATCAGGTCGTGCTCGTGAAAACCCACACGCTCACGATGTGACGTGACGCGTCGCGGCTGGCGACGGGCAGCGGCAGGCCGGGCTACCGCTCGGGCTCACGTACTGGCAGACGATGCGCTAGGTGCCGCTGCCGCATGCGATCCGGGGCATGACGCCGTCGCTCGTCAACCAGTGGGGCGCACTCGTGAAGGACACGTCTTCAGCGCGTTGGTGCGTCAGCGTCAGGACGCGCTGTAATGCGTATTGAAGACCGCACGCAGCGTCGACGGGTCGGTCGCGAAGTCGCCCCACAGCGGGCCGTCGCTTTGCGCGAACGCGAACGGCGACGTATTGATCGACGCGAGGCGGAAGCGCCATTGCGCCGCTTCCTGGCGGAACGCGGTGAGCTGCATGTCGGACAGCCCCGTTTGTGCGTTCGCGAGCGTGACGAGCGGATCGACCGGATCGTTCGCGACGCGCACCTCGAAGTGCAGGTGCGGGCCGGTGGCCGCGCCGGTCATCCCGACCGAGCCGATGCGCTGGCCCTGTTTCACGGTTTCGCCCGTCTTCAGCCCGCGCGCATACGCGGACAGGTGTGCGTAGTAGGTCGAATAGCCGTCCGCATGATCGACGATCACGTAGTGGCCATAGCCGCCCGGATCGGTGCCGACGAACGACACGACACCGTCGGCCGCCGCGTTGACGGGCGTGCCGGACGGCGCGGCGAGATCGACGCCCGTATGGAATGCCATCGCCTGCGACAGCGGGTGGATGCGCTCGCCGAAGAACGAGCTGATGCGCGTCCACTTCACCGGCATCGTGAACGCGGCCGCTTCGAGCGGTGCGCCGTCGAGCGTGTAGTACGCGCCGTGGTCGGCGCCCGGTGCGCGGAACCAGATCGCACCGAACGTGCGGCCCGCGACGCGCAGCTCGAGCGCGGTAAGGTGCGGCGTGCCGTTGTTCGTGTCGTACGCGATGCGGTAGTAGTCGCCGCGCTGTGCGCCGGCGCGCAGCGCGACCTTGCCGGTGACGAGATCGCCGAGCTGGATGCGCACCTCGGGCGGCACGTCGAGACGGTTCAGCGTATCGGACAGCGTGAGTTCGATGTCGCCGGCGCGCATCCCGTGCTGGTTTTCGGGCGCCGCGTACTGGAACAGGCTCGCATAGCCGAGCATGTCGTTGCGGTGCGCGCTGAGCGGCGCGAACAGGCCCGGTTGCGGGTTGCGATGGCCGTGTTCGTCGAGTTCATTGTGCTCGCCGATCGTGCGCGCGAGTTCGCTCGTCACGAAATGCTGTGCGGTGGGAAACGGCGTGTCGGACAGCACGCGCTGCGGCAGCGCGGCCGTGCCCGAATCGACGGCGCCCGGCAGTTGCGAGACGGCTGGCAGCGCGGCGGCCAGACCGAAGGCGGCGAGGGCGCCGAGCACGGCGGCCGGCACGAGCGCGCGCGCGAGGCGCTGCGCGCGGCCGGGCGCGAAAGCATCAGGGGTTGCGGCAGGCTTGACCAAAGGGTGTCCACATCCAGGAAAGCGGTTCAAAGAGGTGTGGGCAGTAGCCATCGGCGGCACATCCGTCGGGCGGCGACGGGGCGGGCGACGGGCGTGCAACAAAACAGGCCCCGCCAGGGGCCTGTGTCGTTCCCGTTCGACCCAACGCGCGGGCGGGCCCGCTTCGAACGGCGGCGTGAACTTTCCGGGTCGAACCCGGTTTATCACGAAGACGCTAAAGAAAGATGACAGCGTCAGTCTACCGATGTTCCGCAGAATGTTAAAAATTTTAAAGAGGGTCAGCGTCGTCGTTTCGCAGTGCGGTAAATCGGGTTAAATCAGCATTTATTGCGCGGCTTTTCGTCAGACAGGCAATTTTTGCGTGCGCACACGCAGCGCGCCGGAGGTCCTGACCGCATCGAAACCGGCGTCGAGCATCGCTTCCGCATCGCTCCACAGGTTGCCGCGCAGGCGATTGGTCCAGATCATCGATGCGAACACGCCTTCGAGCAACGACACGAGATAGACGGCCGCGAGATGCACGTCGAGATCGGCGGCGATTTCGCCCGCCGTGATCGCGCGGCGCAGCAGCGCCTTCGTGATGCGCAGCGTCTGCAGCTCGAGCAGCGTCCGGCGCCGCAGCAGCGCGCCGTTCTCCTCGCTCTGCTCGCACTTCGTATAGAGAATCACGAGCACGCGCTGCATCGCGCCCGGCGCGCCGCATTGCTGCAGGTAGTGCGACGCCGCGCGGCGCAGTGTGGCGAATGCGGGCAGGCTGTCGAGCGCGTCGAAGCCTTCCGACGTCCGCGCGAACGCGCGGTCGCACATCGCGAGACACACTTCCATCTTGTTGCGGTAGTGGCCGTACACGGCGCCCCGCGACATCCCGGCGGCCTCGGCGAGGTCCGCCATCGCGGTTTGCGCGACGCCTTTGTCGAGCAGTACGAGCTCGGCGGCATCGAGGATCCGGTGCTTGATGGCGAGCGATTCTTCCCGGGTCTTGCGGGCCATGTCGTGAATTTCCTTACAGTTCGCTGTCGTTTTATTGAGACAGAGGGGCGGTCGAATGGCAACCGCATGTATTTAATCAGTCGTGACTGATTATAATCGGCCACCCTGAGCCGCCGCATTGTATCGGCGGCGAACGATCCGAGGTCTCACATGAATGACAAACGCTCCCTGTGGCGCCGCCTTCGGCTGGCGCCGTTCGCGCTCGCGGCCATGCTGGCCGTGGCCGGATGCGGAAAGGGCGAACGGGACAAGGCGCCGGAGGCCATGCAGAGCGCGACGGTCGTGACGGTGCGTCCGACGGCCGTGCCGATGACCGTCGAGCTGCCGGGCCGGCTCGATGCGTATCGGCAGGCGGAAGTGCGCGCGCGGGTCGCGGGCATCGTCACCGCGCGAACTTACGAGGAAGGCCAGGAAGTGAAGCAGGGCGCGGTGCTGTTCCGCATCGATCCCGCACCGCTGAAAGCTGCGCGCGACGCCGCGCAGGGTACGCTCGCGAAGGCGCAGGCCGCCGCGCTCGCGGCGAGCGACAAGCGCCGCCGTTACGACGACCTGGTGCGCGACCGCGCGGTGAGCGAGCGCGATCACACCGAGGCCGTCGCGGCCGACATGCAGGCGAAGGCCGACGTCGCTTCCGCGAAGGCCGAACTCGCACGCGTGCAACTGCAGCTCGACTATGCGACCGTCACCGCGCCGATTTCGGGCCGCGCACGGCGCGCGCTCGTCACCGAAGGCGCGCTCGTCGGTCAGGACCAGGCGACGCCGCTCACGACCGTCGAGCAGCTCGATCCGATCTACGTGAATTTCTCGCAGCCGGCGGCCGATGTCGACGCGCTGCGTCGCGCGGTGAAGAGCGGGCGCGCGACGGGTATCGCGCAGCACGATGTCGCGGTGACGCTGCTGCGCGCCGACGGCACCGCGTATCCGCTGAAGGGCAAGCTGCTGTTCAGCGATCTCGCGGTCGATCCGACCACCGATACCGTCGCGATGCGCGCGCTGTTCCCGAATCCCGAGCGCGAGTTGCTGCCGGGCGCGTATGTGCGGATCGCGCTCGACACGGCAGTCGACCAGCGCGCGATCCTCGTGCCGCGCGACGCGCTGTTGCGCACGGCCGACAGCACGTCGGTGCGCGTGGTCGGCGCGAACGGCAAGGTCAAGGACGTCGAGGTCACGGTCGGCCAGATGAGCGGCCATGGCTGGCGCATCACGCGCGGCCTCGCGGGCGGCGAGCGCGTGATCGTCGACAACGCCGCGCGGTTCGCGCCCGATACCGCCGTCAAGCCCGTCGAGAAGGCGCCGCCGTCGAAGACGGCGCCGGCAGCGGCTGCGACGCAGGCGGCCGCCCGTCAAACCTGACCGGTTCATACAGACCAACATGGCACGTTTCTTCATCGATCGCCCCGTCTTCGCGTGGGTGATCTCACTCTTCATCATGCTGGGCGGCGCGTTTGCGATTCGCGCACTGCCCGTGGCGCAGTACCCGGACATTGCGCCGCCCGTCGTCAGCATCTATGCGACGTATCCGGGGGCGTCCGCGCAGGTCGTCGAGGAATCGGTGACCGCGCTGATCGAGCGCGAGATGAACGGCGCACCGGGGCTCCTTTACACGTCCGCGACGAGCAGCGCCGGGATGGCGTCGCTGTACCTGACGTTCAAGCAGGGCGTGAACGCCGATCTCGCGGCCGTCGAAGTGCAGAACCGGCTGAAGGCGGTCGATGCGCGCCTGCCCGAACCGGTGCGGCGCAACGGCATCCAGGTCGAGAAGGCCGCCGACAACATCCAGCTCGTCGTGTCGCTGACGTCGGACGACGGCCGCATGACCGACGTACAGCTCGGCGAATACGCGTCGGCGAACGTCGTGCAGGCGCTGCGCCGCGTCGACGGCGTCGGCCGGGTGCAGTTCTGGGGTGCCGAGTATGCGATGCGGATCTGGCCCGACCCGGTGAAGATGGCCGGACACGGCCTCACCGCGTCGGACATCGCGACGGCCGTGCGCGCGCACAACGCGCGCGTGACGGTCGGCGACATCGGCCGCAGCGCGGTGCCGGACAGCGCGCCGATCGCGGCGACGGTGTTCGCCGATGCGCCGCTGAAGACGCCGGCCGATTTCGGCGCGATCGCGCTGCGCACGCAGCCGGACGGCTCCGCGCTCTACCTGCGCGACGTCGCGCGCGTCGAATTCGGCGGCAACGACTACAACTATCCGTCGTACGTGAACGGCAAGGTGGCGACCGGCATGGGCATCAAGCTCGCGCCGGGCTCGAACGCGGTGGCCACCGAGAAGCGCGTGCGCGCGGCGATGGACGAGTTGTCCGCGTATTTCCCGCCGGGCGTGAAATACCAGATCCCGTACGAGACGTCGTCGTTCGTGCGCGTGTCGATGAACAAGGTGGTCACGACGCTGATCGAGGCCGGGGTGCTGGTGTTCCTCGTGATGTTCCTGTTCATGCAGAACCTGCGCGCGACGCTGATTCCGACGCTCGTCGTGCCGGTCGCGCTCGCGGGCACGTTCGGCGTGATGTACGCAGCCGGCTTCTCGATCAACGTGCTGACGATGTTCGGGATGGTGCTCGCGATCGGCATCCTCGTCGACGATGCGATCGTCGTCGTCGAAAACGTCGAGCGGCTGATGGTCGAGGAGGGGCTCGGTCCTTACGAATCGACCGTCAAGGCGATGAAGCAGATCAGCGGCGCGATCGTCGGCATCACGGTCGTGCTGACGTCGGTGTTCGTGCCGATGGCGTTCTTCGGCGGCGCGGTGGGCAACATCTACCGGCAGTTCGCGCTGTCGCTCGCGGTGTCGATCGGCTTCTCGGCGTTTCTCGCGCTGTCGCTGACGCCCGCGCTGTGCGCGACGCTGCTCAAGCCGGTGTCCGGCGACCATCACGAGAAGCGCGGCTTTTTCGGCTGGTTCAACCGGTTCGTCGCGCGTTCGACGCAGCGTTATGCGACGCGCGTCGGCGCGATGCTGAAGAAGCCGCTGCGCTGGCTCGTCGTGTACGGCGCGCTGACCGCGGCCGCGGTGCTGATGCTCACGCAACTGCCGACCGCGTTCCTCCCCGACGAGGACCAGGGCAACTTCATGGTGATGGTGATCCGGCCGCAAGGCACGCCGCTCGCGGAAACGATGCAGAGCGTGCGCGAGGTCGAATCGTATATCCGCAAGGACGAGCCGGCCGCGTATACGTTCGCGCTCGGCGGCTTCAACCTGTACGGCGAAGGGCCGAACGGCGGGATGATCTTCGTCACGCTGAAGAACTGGAAGGAACGCAAGGCCGCGCGCGATCACGTGCAGGCGATCGTCGCGCGCATCAACGCGCGCTTCGCGGGCACGGCTAACACCACGGTGTTCGCGATGAACTCGCCGGCGCTGCCCGATCTCGGCTCGTCGAGCGGCTTCGACTTCCGGCTGCAGAATCGCGGCGGGCTCGACTACGCGGCGTTCAGCGCCGCGCGCGAGCAACTGCTCGCGGCGGGCGGCAAGGACCCGGCGCTCACCGACCTGATGTTCGCCGGCACGCAGGACGCGCCGCAGCTGAAGCTCGATATCGATCGCGCGAAGGCATCGGCGCTCGGCGTATCGATGGACGAGATCAACACGACGCTCGCGGTGATGTTCGGCTCCGACTATATCGGCGACTTCATGCACGGCACGCAGGTGCGCCGCGTGATCGTGCAGGCCGACGGGCTGCACCGGCTCGATCCGGACGACGTGAAGAAGCTGCGCGTGCGCAACGCGCGTGGCGAGATGGTGCCGCTCGCGGCGTTCGCGACGCTGCACTGGACGCTCGGACCGCCGCAGCTCACGCGCTACAACGGCTATCCGTCGTTCGCGATCAACGGCTCGGCCGCGCCCGGGCACAGCAGCGGCGACGCGATGGCCGCGATCGAGCGGGTCGCCGCGAAGCTGCCGGCCGGCATCGGCCACGCGTGGTCGGGGCAGTCGTTCGAGGAGCGGCTGTCGGGCGCGCAGGCACCGATGCTGTTCGCGCTGTCGGTGCTCGTCGTGTTCCTCGCGCTCGCGGCGCTGTACGAAAGCTGGTCGATTCCGTTCGCGGTGATGCTGGTCGTCCCGCTCGGCGTGATCGGCGCGGTGCTCGGCGTCACGCTGCGCGCGATGCCGAACGATATCTATTTCAAGGTGGGGTTGATCGCGACGATCGGGTTGTCCGCGAAGAACGCGATCCTGATCGTCGAGGTCGCGAAGGATCTGGTCGCACAGCGCATGTCGCTCGTCGACGCCGCGCTCGAGGCCGCGCGCCTGCGGTTGCGGCCGATCGTGATGACGTCGCTCGCGTTCGGCGTCGGCGTGCTGCCGCTTGCGTTCGCATCGGGCGCCGCGTCCGGCGCGCAGACGGCGATCGGCACCGGCGTGCTCGGCGGCGTGATCACGGCGACGGTGCTCGCGGTGTTCCTCGTCCCGCTGTTTTTCGTGATCGTCGGCCGCCTGTTCGACGTCGGCCCGCGCCGGCGCGGCGGGCCGCAGCCGACGACGATGGAGGGTTCGCATTGATGTTTGCGTTGAATGCACGCGCCGCATTGAGGGTTCAACTCGCGCTGGCCGCCGCGCTCGCGCTCGCGGGCTGCGCGTTCGCGCCGCGTTACGAGCGGCCGGCGGCGCCGGTGCCGGCCAGCTACGCGCCGGTCGACGGCAGCACGGCGTCGGCTGCCGAGCCGGCTGCGGTGCAAGACGCCGCGCTGC
Organism: Burkholderia ambifaria; assembly: GCF_001443045.1. Taxonomy (GTDB): domain Bacteria; phylum Pseudomonadota; class Gammaproteobacteria; order Burkholderiales; family Burkholderiaceae; genus Burkholderia; species Burkholderia ambifaria_A. The sequence continues at coordinate 373,305 of NZ_LKPJ01000002.1, forward strand.
TCGACGACTGGCATGCGTATTTCACCGATCCGGCGCTGCAGGCATGGATCGACGCGGCGCTCGCGAACAATCGCGACCTGCGGATCGCGGCCGGCCGGCTCGACGAAGCGCGCGCGCTGTACGGCGTGCAGCGCGCGGACCTGATGCCGTCGGTCGACGCGAATCTCGGCTATGAACGCGCGCGCCAGTACGATCCGGTCGTGCGCCAAAGCGCGATCAGCGGGCTGTATCGCGCGGGCGTCGGCATCAGCGCGTACGAACTCGACCTGTTCGGCCGCGTGCGCAGCCTGTCCGATGCGGCGCTCGCCGAATATTTCGCGACGGCCGATGCGCAGCGCACAGTGCGCATCGGCGTGATTGCCGAAGTCGCGGGGGCGTACGTGTCGGAGCGATCGTTGCGCGAGCAACTGGCGTTGGCCCAGCGCACGCTCGACGCGCGCGAGCGCATCGCCGCGCTCACGCAGCGCCGTTACGCGGCCGGCACGAGCGATGCGATCGAGCTGCGTTCGGCCGAGATGCTGGTCGCGTCCGCGCGGGCGTCGCAGGCCGCGCTGCAGCGCCAGCATGCGCAAGCGGTGCGCGCGCTGCAACTGCTCGCCGGCGATTTCGCACGTAACGTGCCCGCCGACGGCACCGCGCTCGACACGCTCGCGATCGCGCCGGTGGCGCCCGGCGCGCCGAGCGCGCTGCTCGAACGGCGGCCGGACATCCGGCAGGCCGAGTCGAGGCTGAAGGCCGCGAACGCGCAGATCGGCGCCGCGCGCGCGGCGTTCTTCCCGCGCATCGCGCTGACGACCGACTACGGCTCGGTCAGCGACGCGTTCTCGAGCCTGTTCGCGGGCGGCACGAGCGTATGGACGTTCGCGCCGCGCATCACGCTGCCGATTTTTGCGGGCGGCCGCAATCGCGCGAATCTCGACGTCGCGAATGCGCGCAAGCACATCGCGGTCGCCGAGTACGAGAAGACCGTGCAGACCGCGTTCCGCGAGGTGGCCGACGCATTCGCCGCGCGCGACTGGATCGACCGCCAGCTTGCCGCGCAGCAGGACGTCGACGCGGCCGACAGCGCGCGGCTGAAGCTCGCCGAGCGCCGCTATGCGGGCGGTGTCGCGACGTATCTCGAACTGCTCGACGCGCAGCGCAGCACGTACGAATCCGGGCAGGAGCTGATCCGGCTCAAGGAGCTGAGGCTCGCGAACGCGATTGCGCTGTATCGCGCGCTCGGCGGCGGGTGGGCGCCGGCAGCGGCAGGGGAGGCTGCCGCGTGATGTCGTGGCCGGGGTGGCGGCGCATTGCGATGCGCTGCCGCTGTCCCGGCGTGTATCGCTTCTGCCGTGATACCGTCAGCGTCGACGACGAGCGCATCCGCGCGCGCCGTCGCCCACGTCGTTTCTCCTGGCTGTCGAGCTGAACGGCCATCTTCAGATCGACCTGCATCCCGGCGACCGATCGCGTCGCCGCCCGGCCGCCGATCGTGCCGGACTTCATTCTTTTCGATTCCATCCAATGCGTTCGGGCGTGCGTGCGCAGTGCGCCGTATGCCTCGATGGCGCACGGCATTACGCGCGACTTTTAATCCGGAATTGACGCATCGATTAATTCGCGCATCATGAATAATGCAGGGCAGACAAACTGCCGCGGTAAAACGTTTGTATGGCACGCAATCGTTTGCGAAGAAAATTCGAGGCGGCGAAAATCACTCGTTAATTTCCTGTCAGTTGAAAATCGCCAAATGTTTTCGTTGTGGTCGGACAACGATGGCGGGATTGGACAGAATTTTGTCATTTCAAAGTGGTTATCCATCAAAGCCTTGACCGGCAATGGGTAGCAAGGTCGGAGTATTGGCGACGGGAAAATGTCTTTATATTTCAAGCGATTCCGTGAAATGGGAAAGGATTGCGAAAGAAAAAGGTGGATTGATAAACTCAGAGAAAGAGTGTGCTTGAAAATACGTAAATCCGACATTGTCATGCTCTATTTGACAATGATTTACAGAATTCTTTCATTCATATCTCGATAATGCCGCCTCGTGACGGACGGGAGCCACCACACGCTGCCTTTTGTATCCGCCACGTCGTCCATTCCCTTTGCAATTCTCACGGAAAACGCCATGAAAAAAACCCTCCTGACCGCTGTCGCACTCGCAGTCCTGTCCACCTCGGCCTTCGCAGACGGCACCGGCACGATCAACTTCACGGGCGAGATCGTCGCGGGCGCATGCGGCATCGATTCGGGCTCGGTCAACCAGACCGTGAACCTCGGCAAGGTGCCGACCCACACGTTCAAGCAGGCCGGCGACAAGTCCACGCCGACCAACTTCGACATCAAGCTGACCGACTGCGACACCAGCATCGCGCAGAACGCGTACTTCACGTTTACCGGCACGTCGAGCGCGGGCCAGCCGAAGCTGCTCGCCACGATCGGCTCGGCAACCAACGTCGGCATCCGCCTGCAGGCCGCATCGGGCGAATACCTCGACAACGGCGCAGAGCAGAAGGCGCCGACCGTGCTGCAAAACGGCACGAACATCGCACGTTTCGCGGCCATGTACGAAGCCACGGCAGCCGGCGTGACGCCGGGTACCGCCGACGGCGTCGCGAACTTCACGGTCCGCTACCAGTAAGCGTCCGTACCGGGGAAGGGGTGCGCGCACCCTTTCTCCATCCTCGTTGCCTTCCCGCTTCTTCTTCCTCGGATTTCCGGTAGCGCCGCGTGCGAATCAGACATTCCTTCCTTTGCGTCTCCGTGCTGGTCGTCGGCAGCCAGAGCCATGCGACGGAATTCAATTCGTCATTCCTCGACATCGATGGCACGAGCAACGTCGACCTGTCGCAGTTCTCGCAGGCCGACTTCACGCTGCCGGGCGAGTACATGCTTGACGTGCAGGTCAACGACCTGTTCTACGGGCTGCAGGCGATCCAGTTCATCGCGCTCGACGCGTCCGGTGCGGGCAAGCCGTGCCTGCCCCCGGAACTCGTCGCGCAGTTCGGGCTGAAGCCGTCGCTCGCGAAGGACCTGCCGCGCTTCCAGGGAGGCCGTTGCGTCGATCTCGGCGCGATCGAGGGCGCGACCGTGCGTTATCTGAAGAGTGACGGGCGGCTGAAGATCACGATTCCGCAGGCCGCGCTCGAATTCACCGATTCGACCTATCTGCCGCCGGAGCGGTGGTCCGAAGGGATTCCGGGCGCGATGCTCGACTATCGCGTGATCGCGAACACGAACCGCAGCTTCGGTTCGGGCGGCCAACAGACGAATGCGATCCAGGCCTACGGAACGATCGGCGCGAACTGGGACGCATGGCGCTTTCGCGGCGACTATCAGGCGCAGTCGAACGTGGGCAACACGGCGTATGCGGACCGCACGTTCCGCTTCAGCCGGCTTTACGCGTTTCGCGCGCTGCCGTCGATCCAGTCGACGGTGACGTTCGGCGACGACTACCTGAGCTCGGACATTTTCGACACGTTCGCGCTGACGGGGGCGTCGATCCGCAGCGACGACCGCATGCTGCCGCCTTCGCTGCGCGGCTATGCGCCGCTGATCTCGGGCGTTGCGCGCACCAACGCGACCGTGACCGTGTCGCAGGCGGGACGCGTGCTGTACGTGACGCGCGTCTCGCCGGGCGCGTTCGCGCTGCAGAACATCAATACGAGCGTGCAGGGCACGCTCGACGTCGCGGTCGAGGAAGAGGACGGCAGCGTGCAGCGCTTTCAGGTAACGACGGCCGCCGTGCCGTTCCTCGCGCGCACGGGACAACTGCGCTACAAGGCCGCCGTCGGCAAGCCGCGGCAGTTCGGCGGCGCAGGCATCACGCCGTTCTTCGGTTTTGGTGAAGCCGCGTACGGTTTGCCGTTCGACATCACGGTGTACGGCGGCTTCATCACCGCCGCGGGCTATACGTCGATCGCGCTCGGTGTCGGCCGCGATTTCGGTACGTTCGGCGCGGTTTCGGCCGACGTCACGCATGCGCGCGCGCGGCTGTGGTGGAACGGTGCGACCCGCAACGGCAACTCGTACCGCATCAACTATTCGAAGCACTTCGACGGGCTCGACGCCGACGTGCGCTTCTTCGGCTATCGCTTCTCCGAACGCGAGTACACCAACTTCGCACAGTTCTCGGGCGACCCGACCGCGTACGGCCTCGCCAACAGCAAGCAGCGCTACTCGGCGACGATGTCGAAGCGCTTCGGCGACACGTCGACCTATTTCTCGTACGACCAGACGACCTACTGGGCCCGCGCGTCGGAGCAACGCGTCGGCCTCACGCTGACGCGCGCGTTCTCGATCGGCGCATTGCGCAACCTGAACGTCAGCGTGTCGGCGTTCCGCACGCAGAGCGCGGGCGCGAGCGGCAACCAGTTCTCGGTGACCGCGACGCTGCCGATCGGCGGTCGCCACACCGTCACGTCGAACCTGACGACGGGCAGCGGCAGCACGAGCATGAATGCGGGCTACATCTACGACGACCCGGCCGGACGCACCTACCAGATCAACGCGGGCGCGACCGACGGCCGCGCGTCGGCGAACGCGAGCTTCCGCCAGCGCACGTCGACGTACCAGCTGAGCGCGCAGGCGTCGACGCTCGCCAATGCGTATGCGGCCGCGTCGCTCGAAGTCGACGGCTCGTTCGTCGCGACGCAGTACGGGGTGTCCGCGCACGCGAACGGCAACGCGGGCGATACGCGCCTGCTGGTATCGACCGACGGCGTGCCCGACGTGCCGCTGTCCGGCACGCTCACGCACACCGACTCGCGCGGCTATGCGGTGCTCGACGGGATCTCGCCGTACAACGTGTACGACGCGACCGTCAACGTCGAGAAGCTGCCGCTCGAAGTGCAGGTGTCGAACCCGATCCAGCGCATGGTGCTGACCGACGGCGCGATCGGCTTCGCGAAGTTCTCCGTCGCGCGCGGCAGCAACCTGTACCTGACGCTGACCGATGCGGCCGGCAAGCCGCTGCCGTTCGGCGCATCCGTGCAGGACGCGGCGAACGGCAAGGAACTCGGCATCGTCGGCGAGGCCGGTGCCGCGTTCCTGACCCAGGTGCAGCCGAAATCCGCCCTCGCGGTGCGTGCCGGCGAACGCACGCTCTGCACGGTGAACGCACTGCCGAACCAGCTTCAACTCGAAGGCACGCCGATTCCGGTGACGTGCCAGCCGTCCGGCGAGTCGCATGCAGCGACCGCACGGGTCGAACATTGAATTGACGGAACCCGCGATGAACCATGCTTTCTCCTTTTCCTTCCGGCGACGCGCGTCGTGCATGCTGGCCGCGGCCGGCGCGCTGCTCGCCGGCGTCGCGCACGCGGCGATCGTGCCGGACCGCACGCGCGTGATCTTCAACGAAGGCGAACAGGCCGCGATCGTCACGATCACCAACAAGAGCACGACGTATCCGTATCTCGTGCAGTCGTGGCTCGAGGACACGCAAGGCAACAAGATCGCGTCGCCGCTGATGGTCGTGCCGCCGCTGCAGCGCGTCGAGGCGAACGAGCGCAACGTGCTGCGCATCGCGAAGCTGCCCGGTGCCGCGCTGCCGGCCGATCGCGAATCGGTGTTCTACCTGAACATCCGCGAAGTGCCGCCGAAAACCGATACGCCGAACACGCTGCAGATCGCGCTGCATACGCAGATGAAGCTGTTCTACCGGCCGAAGGGCGTGCAGCCGGCGCGCGACGAGGACTGGACGCTGCCGATGACGCTGCGCGTCGACGCGGCCACGCACCGGCTCGTGTTCGACAATCCGACGCCGTACCACGTGACGGTGGTCGACGTGACGGCGGGCGCGCAGAAGACGCCGGTGCCGATCGAGCCCGTGATGGTGAACCCGATGAGCACGGCCGACGTGCCGTTCAAGGCCGCGACGCCGTCAACGCTGTTCGTCACGCATATCGACGATTACGGCGGCCAGGTGGCGGTCGAATATGCGTGTGACGCGGGCGCTTGCAAGAGCGTGAAGAAATGAGCGGCGCCGCGCATGACCGGCAATTGCCGGCGGCATGGCTGCGCTGGATCGTGCTTGCTTTGCTGGTCGCGGCGGCGCAGCCCGCGTGGGCGTTGCGGTGCCTGACGAACAGCGGTGCGACCTCGCTGACCGAACCGATCGGCGGCGTGGCGTCGTATCCGACCGACGCGCCGGACGGATACGTGATCTGGGTCTCTCCAGTCCGCACGACGTCGGGGTATTGCTACAAGGACCTCGGTGATGCCGGCAGCCTGAAAGTCGTCGACAACATCTATTTCTACGCGAACCCGAATCGCACGAACCCGGCCGCGTGGGGGCTCGAGATCGGCATCCGCTACCAGGGGATCGACTATTTCGACAAGACGAGCAATCGTGGCGGCGGCGTGTTTACCGGGTATGCGGTGCCACCGTGCAGCAAGTACGACTTCGATCGCGGGCGTTGTCAGCAGACCCGGATCAGCATCGACTACCAGGTCGTCGTGCGCAAGAAAGGCAACTGGGTCCAGCCGCCGAGCGATATCTACACGGCATTCCAGTTCGACGGCGAGTTCGGGCTGAATGCGTACAACCCGAGCTTCCAGTACCGGTTGAGCGGCCTGCGCAACCTCCAGCCGACGCCGTGCTTCGTCGACGTGCTCGTGACGCCCGAGCCGGGCATCGTCAACTTCGGGCAGGTGCAGGCGGTGGGCAACGGCTTCATGCCGGCGGTGCCGCGCAAGCGGTTTTCGTTGTCGTTGACCAAGAAATGCAACGTCGCGGTGCGGGTCGACGGGTATTTCGAAACGAGCTTTCCGGTGCAGAACGGTTTGCTCGTGCCGGCGAAGGACAGCAATTTCGGTATCGGCATCGAGGACAGCCAGGGCAAGGCCATTCCGTTCAATCAGCAGTTCACGCTGGCTCAGTTTGCGTCCAACGTGATGAATCAAAGCGTGTTGATGGACGCGGTGCTGAAATCGTTCGGCCCGCCGAAGATCGGGCGATTCGATGCGACCGCAACGATCCGGTTGTTCATCTACTGACGTGATGCTCACGGGTGCAGCCGGGCCGCAGCCTGGCGCACCGCACGCCATGAAAAAAGCGCCGGCATGCCGGCGCTTCCTTTTCAAACCCGCTGCGCGATGCTCAACGCACCCAGCGGCACATCTTGTGATGGTGATGCTCGAAGTGGCACACGCGGTGCGGATGCGCTTCGGCGATGGCCGGCACGAGCACGGCGGCGGCAACGGCGGCGGCGGTCAGGGTTTTCAGTAGCGTCTTCATGTCGAGGTCCTGTCGTTCAGTATTGGGTCACGGGAGGCGGAAGGCTTTACCACTGCGGGCGCTGGTCGTCACGGCGATCGTAGCGATGGTCGTCCCGGCGGTCGTCATGACCGCGCGGATGCTGCGCTTCCCAGTCGCGGCGCTCCCAGTAGCGCTGTCCGTCCCAGTAACGATCGCCGTGCCAGCCGATCGTGACCTGAGCCTGGCCAGGGTATGCGACGCAGCCGGTCAGCATCACGCTCGACAGCGCGCCAACCATGACAGCGGATAACACGATGGATTTCATGTTGTTCTCCCTTGGAAACAGCAAGCCGATCGTACGAGCCCCCAAAATTTCACGTGGTAATAAGTTGCTACGGCAAATGACAGCCGTACGCGTTTCGTCAGGGGCGTGAAAGACCGGGCCGACGTCACGCAAGCAGCAGGGGGCGCGCGAATGCGTCGCTCGCCCCGTGCGGCGGCGCGCCTGCCATGAGCGTCGGGCCGTTTCCGGCGCCGGCCACCTTCCTTTCATGCGGAAAGCTTTCCGCACGCCACGGATCCGCTGTTCCCGTCCCGTTCGTCGAGACATCGGCCCCGCCAATTAATCAGACAAATCCAGGCAACCGGAAGGGGCTTTCGGTAATCGTATTGAGAATGATTTGCGTTTACGTTAGATTGCGCTATCTCAGAATTTGACGGAGCAGATCGATGGCAATGGCGGAAGTGCTTGAACGACCGGCAGCGGCAGCGGCGAACCCGTTCCTCGGCAGTTATCCGGGCTTGCCGTCGCGCTCCGCGCCGCGTGCGTGCCGTGCCGCGGAGCCGCGTGCGCAGGGCGCGCTGCTCGACGTGCTGATTTCCCATCGCGCGATGCTCGTCAACGTCGCGCGCGGCTTCGTCGGCTGCGCGAGCCGCGCCGAGGACGTCGTGCACGACGTGTTCGTGAAGCTCGTCGAATTCCCGAACCAGGACGCGGTGCGCCAGCCGGTCGCGTACGTGACGCGGATGGTGCGCAACGCGTCGATCGACGCGTGCCGCCGGCAAAGCCTCGAGAACGTCTATCACACGGAAGAGGACGACGGCTTCGACGTGCCGTCGCCGGAACCGACGCCCGAGGCCGCGCTGATGACGCGCGACACGCTGCGCCGCGTGTGGGCCGCGCTCGACGACCTGCCGGCGCGCAGCCGCGCGGCGTTCGAGATGGTGCGGCTGCGCGAGGAAACGCTGCAGACCGCGGCGCGCGCGCTGAACGTGTCGCAGACGCTGGTGCATTTCATGGTGCGCGACGCGGAGCGGCACTGCGTGGAGTGTCTCGACGCATGCCAGCGCGGCGTCGCGTGTCCGGTGTTTCTCGGCGGCCGCGCACGGCGGCGGTAAAAAATCGCGCCGGCCAATCGTCTTCAAGACAGGAGCGGCCGAATCGACAGCGCGCCGCTTCGCATCCTTCAACCGTCTCCCGCTTTTTTCCGATCATGACGCAAGCCACGACGCCTTCCGCGGACACCGACGACCTCGTCTACACGGTCGTCATCAACGACGAAGAACAGTATTCGATCTGGCCGACGTTCCGGCCCGTGCCGGCCGGCTGGCGCGAGGTCGGCGTGCGCGGCCCGAAAGCCGACTGCCTCGCGCACATCGAGACCGTCTGGACCGACATGCGCCCCGCGAGCCTGCGCCGCGCGATGGACGGCGAGCGCGCGACGCGCGCGTCTTGACCCGCTGCGCCGCGCTTGCGGCGCGCCACCTGAAGAGGACGTTGCATGACCCTGCTTTCGTTGCCGACGCTCGACGACCTGCGTATCGAGCCGGGGCTGCCCACCGTCGTGTCGCCGCGCGGCGCCGACGGCATGTCGATCGACGAAGTCGCGCCGCTCGCGCATGCCATCGCGGCCGACACGCTCGAACGGTCGGGCGGCGTGCTGTTCACGGGCTTTAACGTGCCGTCGATCGATGCGTTCCAGCAGTTCGCGGCGTCGTTCGGCGATCCGCTGATCGGCTATGAATACGCATCGACGCCGCGCAGCCAGGTCGCAGGCGCCGTCTACACGTCGACCGAATACCCGCCGCATCGCGCGATTCCGCTGCACAACGAGCAGTCGTACACGCGCGAGTGGCCGCTGCGGATCTGGTTTCATTGCGCGCTCGCGGCGCCGAAGGGCGGTGCGACGCCGATCGCGGACAGCCGCGCCGTCTATCGCGCGCTCGATCCGGCGCTCGTCGCGCGCTTCGAACAGCGCGAGCTGCTGTACGTGCGCAACTTCGGCCAGGGGCTCGACCTGCCGTGGCAGCAATCGTTCGGCACTGACGATCCCGCCGAGGTCGAGCGAATGTGCGCGGCGCGCGGGATCGAATGCGCGTGGCGCACCGACGACGGCGAGCTGCTGCTGCGCACGCGCGAACGCTGCCAGGCCGTCGCGCGCCATCCGCGCACGGGCGAGCGCGTGTGGTTCAACCAGGCGAACCTGTTTCACTTGTCGGCGCTCGACGACGACATGCAGGAAGCGCTCGTCGACGCGGTCGGGCTCGAGAACGTGCCGCGCAACGTGTACTACGGCGACGGCGAGCCGCTCGAGGCCGACGCGCTGGCGGAAATCCGCGGCGTGCTCGACCGCCAGCGCATCGTGTTCCCGTGGCAGACGGGCGACGTGCTGATGCTCGACAACATGCTGACCGCGCATGCGCGCGACCCGTTCGAGGGGCCGCGCAAGGTGGTCGTCGCGATGGCGCAGAGCTACACGGTCCCGCGCGCGACCGAACGGAGGACCGATGACGCGTAGTCCCGCCGCGCTTGCCGCGCGCGGACTGACGGTGGGTTATCGCGACCATGTCGTGATCGACGGGCTGGACCTGTCGATCGCGGCCGGCCGCGTAACGGCGCTGTGCGGCCCGAACGGCTGCGGCAAGAGCACGCTGCTGCGCACGCTCGCGGGGCTGCAGCCCGCGCGTGCGGGCCACATCGACGTGAACGGCATGCCGCTCGCGTCGTTTCGCCGTCGCGCGCTCGCGCGCGAGCTCACGATGCTCGCGCAGTTCAACCAGATTCCGTCGGGGCTGACCGTGCGCGAGCTCGTCGCGTACGGGCGCTACGCGTATGGCGGCTTCCTGCGCGGGCTATCGCGCGCCGACCAGGCGGCGATCGACGCGGCGCTGGACACGAGCGGCCTGGCCGGCGACGCCGAGCGTGACGTCGGCGCGCTGTCGGGCGGCGAGCGCCAGCGTGCGTGGATCGCGATGGCGCTCGCGCAGCAGGCGCCGATCGTGCTGCTCGACGAGCCGACGACCTATCTCGACATCCATCACCAGCTCGACATCCTCGACGCGCTGCGCGCGCTGAACCGCGCACGCGGGCTGACGATCGTGTGGGTGCTGCACGACCTGAACCAGGCCGCCGCGTACAGCGACGAGATCGTGCTGATGCGTGCCGGCCGCCTCGTCGCGCAGGGTTCGCCCGACGCGATGCTGGAACCGGCGCAGCTGCGCGCGGCGTTCGGCGTCGACATGCTGAAGCTCGCGCATCCGCAGACGGGTGCGCCGATGTGCGTGCCGGCCCACGGGCCGCCGGCATCGGGCACGCAGCACGCGTTCGATCGCGCGGTCGATCGGGATATCGCCGTATGACGACGTTCGCGATGCGCAAGCGGCTCGCGGCGAGCGGGCAGGGCGCGGCATCCGGCCGCCGTGCCGGTGCGATCGCGCTCGGCCTTGTCGTGCTGATCGCCGTGCTGGCGGTGCTGCGCGTCGCGCCGGACCTGCACGGATGGTGGAACGCGGTGCCGGGCAGCGACGCTGCCGCGCTCGCGGGCGTGTTCCTGTTCGACCTCAACCTGCCGCGCGTCGCGGCCGCGCTCGTCGCGGGCGGCTGTCTCGGCATCGCGGGCGCGCTGTTCCAGTCGCTCACGCGCAACCCGCTCGCGTCGCCCGACCTGCTCGGCGTGACGGGCGGTGCCCAGCTCGGCCTGCTTGCGGCGATGCTGGTGCCGGCGCTCGCCGGCGTCGCGTCGGTGCCGCTGCTGTTCGTCTGCGGGCTGATCGCCGCCGCGTGCGCGATCGTCGCGGCCGGCGGCTGGCGCGCGACGCCGCTGCGGCTCGTGCTCGCGGGCAGCGTGTGCATGCTGCTGTTCGCGGCGCTGTCGACGCTGGTACTCGCGTTCTTCGAGCAGAACATTGCAGGCGCCGCGCTGTGGACCAACGGCAGTCTCTATCAACCGGGCGCGACCGGGCTCGCGCTCGCCGCGCGCTGGCTGGTCCTGCCGCTGCTGGCATTGCCGTTCGTGATCCGGCCGCTGAATCCGCTCGCGCTCGGCGACGAGGCGGCGGCCGCGGCCGGCGTGCGCGTCGATGCGACGCGGCTCGCCGCGACGATCGTCGCGGTCGCGTTCACGAGCGTGGCGGTCAGCATCGCGGGCCCGCTGTCGTATGTCGGGCTCGTCGCGCCGAACCTGCTGCGCCAGGTGCGCGGTGCGCGCGCGGCGCGGCTCGGCGTGCTGGTGCCGCTGTCGGCGCTCGCGGGCGGTGCGCTCGTACTCGTCACCGACAGCGCGGTGCTCGCGTCGGGCCTCGACGCGACGTTGTCGACCGGCGTCGCGATCGCGCTCGTCGGCACGCCGCTGATGCTCGCGATGATCCGGCACGGCGCCGCGTGGTCGGGTGTGCTGCACGCGCAAGCCGAACGCGCGGCCGGCAGCGGCTCGACGCGCGTGGTCGGCTGGCTCGAACGGCTCGGCTGGCCGCTGCGCACCGCGCTGTTCGTCGCGGCCGGCTTGCTCGTGGTGTTCGTCGGCGTGTCGACCGGCCCCGAATGGCTGTCGCTCGCGCGCTGGTCCGCCGCGCTGTCGGGCCACGATGCGCTCGCGCGCATGCTGATCGACCTGCGCATGCCGCGGCTGCTGTGCGCGCTCCTCGCGGGTGCGCTGCTGGCCGCGAGCGGCGTCGCGATGCAAAGCGTCGTGCGCAATCCGCTCGCCGGGCCCGAAGTGCTCGGCGTCACGCAGGGCGCGGGGCTCGTCACGCTGTTCGCGTTGTCGACGTGGCCGCTGATGGGCCATGTGACGCTTGCCGTAGCCGCCTTGACCGGCGGCGCGCTGTCGCTCGCGATCACGCTCGCGCTGAATCACCGGCATCGTTACGCACCGCTCGCGGTCGCGTTGACCGGCATCGTGATCGGCGCGCTGTGGACCACGCTCGCGCAATGGCTGATCACGCAGCAAAGCGTGCAGCCCGCGCGCTTCGTCGTCTGGCTCGTCGGCGGCACCTACGGCCGCAGTTGGGGCGAGGTGTCGATGCTGCTGCCGTGGTGCGTGCTCGCGATACCCGTATTCGCATGGCTCGCGCGGCCGCTCGATATGCTGGCGCTCGGCGACGACCAGGCGGCCGCGCTCGGCCTGCCGGTCGCCGCGCTGCGGCCGCTCGCGCTGACGATCGCGACGCTCGCCGCCTGCGCGGCCGTCGCGGCGGTCGGGCCGGTCGGCTTCATCGGACTGATGGCGCCGCACGTCGCGACGATGCTCGGCGCGCGCCGGCATCGCACGCGTCTGTGGCTGGCGGCCGCATGCGGCGCGCTGATTCTCGGATGTGCCGATCTGGCGGCCCGCACGGTCGTCGCGCCGCGCGAAGTGCCGGCCGGCGTGCTGACCGCGCTGATCGGCGCGCCGTACCTGCTCGGGCTGCTGATCCTCGAGGGGCGCCGCGCCCGGCGCGCGGGGCGATGACGCCGGCGCTCGACGGCGCGCGCGTCACGTGCTTCTCCGCGTTCTCGCCCGAACCGTTCGCCGCGCATCTAGACGACGTGTGGCTCGGGGTGCCCGACGACACGCACGCGCCGTGCCGGATCGTCGTGCCGGTGAGCGCGCTGCCCGATCATCGCGACGCGGTGCTCGACGCGATGGTGCGGCACTACGGCGGCGATCCGGCGCAGCATGCGCGCGCGCTGATGTCGCAATGGAGCAAGTACTACTTCGGCCGCGCGGCGCCCGCCGGCGTGGTCGCCGCGCTGACGCTCGGCCGCCCGCTCGACATGGCGCCGGAACGCACGTTCGTCGCGCTCGACGACGGGATGCCGGCCGCACTGTATTTCGCGCCGGACGCGCTCGGCGCGTCGTGCGCCGATCCCGCGCCGCGCTATGCGGGGCTCGTCGCGCATCTCGGCGCGGTGATCGACCTGCTCGCGGCGATGGGCCGTGTCACGCCGCGCGTGCTGTGGAGCAACGCGGGCAACCTGCTCGACTATCTGCTCGATACGTACCGGTCGCTGCCGTGTGCGGCCGATCCCGTTCGCGATGCCGACTGGCTGTTCGGCGCGTCCTGCGTTCAGGGCGCGCCGAATCCGCTGCGCCTGCCGGTGCGCGACGCCGTGCCGCGCTCGCCGTTGCTGCCGACGCCGTTTCGCGCGCGCCGCGTGTGCTGCCTGCGCTATGAAATTCCTGGAGAAACGCAACTGTGTGGAAGCTGCCCCCTGCTATTGACGATGGACGACGCGGCGCTGGCCGAGCAGGACGCGTGCCGGTGACGCATGCCGGCCGCCGTCATGCGCTCGGCGCACTGGCCGCGCTCGGCGCCGCGTGCTGCGGCGCGCTGGTTACACCGGCCGTCGCGGTCGCCGGCGACGCGCGCGGCGGAGCGGGCAGCACGGCCTCGCCATCGAGCCGCTTGCTCGCCGGCAACCCCGTCGTATCGCAGGCGAGTGCAACGATGCCCGTGCGGCCGCAGCGCGTGGTCGCGCTCGACTTCATGTTCGCGGAAAGCGTGATTGCGCTCGACATCGTGCCGGTCGGCATGGCGGATACGGCGTTCTATCCGGGCTGGCTCGGCTACCGGAGCGACCGGCTCGCGCACGTGACCGACATCGGCTCGCGGCAGGAGCCGGGGCTCGAGGCGATCGCCGCGGTGAAGCCCGATCTGATCATCGGCGTCGGCTTTCGGCATGCGCCGATCTTCGCCGCGCTCGACCGCATCGCGCCGACGATCCTGTTCCAGTTCAGCCCGAACGTGTCCGAAGACGGCGTGCCCGTCACGCAGCTCGACTGGATGCGGCAGATCTTCCGGACGATCGGCGCCGTGACCGGACGCGACGCGCGTGCGAAAGCGGTCGAAGCGCAACTCGACGCGGGCATCGCGCGCAATGCGTCGCGGCTCGAGGCGGCCGGGCGCAGCGGCGAACGCATCGCACTGCTGCAGGATCTCGGGCTGCCCGACCGTTATTGGGCCTATACGGGCAACAGCACGTCGGCGGGCCTTGCGCGCGCGCTCGGTCTCGAGCCGTGGCCGAAGAAGCCGACACGGGAAGGCACGCTCTACGTGACCTCCGCCGACCTGCTCCGGCAACGCGATCTCGCCGTGCTGTTCGTCACCGCGACCGGGATGGACGTGCCGCTGTCGTCGAAGCTCGATTCGCCGGTGTGGCGTTTCGTGCCCGCGCGGCGAGAACACCGGATCGCGCTCGTCGAGCGGAATATCTGGGGGTTCGGCGGTCCGATGTCGGCGCTGAAACTGGCCGACGTGATGACCGATACGATGCTGAAGCTGCCGATCGTGCGCTGAACGGGGAGATCGTCGTGAGCGGGCGGGGCAGCGCGTGGCCGGGAATTGGGTTGTCATTCGCGTACCGCCCGAACGGGCCGCGGCATTGCGGTGGCGTTACGCCGTATGCAAGTACGCCGAACAATATCTCCTTCCGATTCATCCGAATCCTTCCGATCTTCCGATCTTCCGATCTTCCGATCTTCCGAACCTCCGAACCTCCGAACCTCCGAACCGAACAACGCCTGCGCGCCGCAATCGCTGCACGCAGGCCGCCGGTGTTGACGCATGCTCACGCGCTCAGCGCGTCGGCACCATCCCGCGCGCGTGACCGCGCCGGCGTCGTATCGCTGACGATCTGCCCGTTGTCGAGTTTCAGCAGACGATCGGCGAGATCGAAATAGCGGTCGTCGTGCGTGATCACGATCACGGCCTTGCCGCGCGCGCGCAGCTCGGGCAGCAGCTGCTCGTAGAACACGGCCTTGAACGACGGATCCTGGTCGGCCGCCCATTCGTCGAACAGGTAAAACGGGCGGTCCTCCAGATACGCGACGACGAGCGCGAGCCGCTTGCGCTGGCCGGTCGACAGCGCACGGTTCGAGAACGCGCCGTCGACGACCTTCACCTTGTGATCGAGCGCGAGCTTCGCGACCAGCGCGTTCGCGCGCGCATCGGCCTGCGCACGCGCAGGATCGTCCGGATCGACGATGCCGAGCAGCGCATCGAACAGGTGGAAATCGTTGAACACCGCGCTGAAGCGCTGCCGGTACGCCGCACGCTCGCGCCAGCCGATCGCGAGGCCGTCGACCTCGATCGTGCCTTCCTCCGGCTCGTAGAGCCCCGTCAGCACCTTCGCGAGCGTCGTCTTGCCGCTGCCGTTGCCGCCGACGATGAACACGAGCTCGCCCGGCTGGATCGTCAGGTCGATCGGCCCGATGCGGAACATCCGTTCGTCGCGCTCGTGGAAGTACGCATGCGTGACGCCGCGCAGCGTGACGGCGCCGGCCGGCGGCACGTCGGGCGCGTCGCTGGCGGGCGGCACCGTGCGCAGCGCGCCGAACTCGGCCATCACGCCTTCGATCCGCGTGAGCGACACGCGCGCCGCATTGACGGTCGGCAGATTGTTCAGCAGTCCGTCGAGCGGCACCAGCATGAACAGGAACACGACGACGTAGCCGGCCGCCGCACCGGCGTCGGCATGCACGCCCAGCTGCGGCCAGAACGCGGCCGCGCCGAGGAACACGTAGAACAGGAAGATGATCCAGCCGACACCGACCGCATACGCGCTGAACGCGCGGCGGCGGTGGTCGCGCACCTCGCCGATCGCGGCGCCGAGCTGGCCGTCGACGAACTGGCGCGCGCGCGCGTCGTGCAGCTTCAGCTCCTTCGCGCCGGAGAACAGCGAACCGAGATAGCCGAACAGGCGGTCCTGCGCGTGGCCGGCCGCCTCGAGCGACGCGATCGCGCGGCGGTCGCCGGTGTGATAACCGAGCGAGCCCGCGATGATCGCGGTCAGCGCGAGCAGGCACACCGGCCACGACAACCACGCGAGATAGCCGAGGCAGCCGAACACGATCGAGCCGTGCATCACCAGGTTCGGCAGCGCGAAGAACAGCATCGACACGTTGGTCGCGTCGTCGGTCAGCACCGACTGCACGGGCGCCGCGCCGATCCGCTCGATGTCGCGCAGTTCGGCTGCGCCGACACGCCGCGCGAGATGCACGCGCAGACGCGCCATCGTGTCCTGCGACAGCCGGGCGAACAACGTGCCCGACACGATCCGCGTGACGAGCGCGATCACCGCGCACAGCGCGAAGCGCCACGCGAGCGACGCGTCGGCCGCGCCGGGCTGCGCGAGCGCGCGGTTCAGCGTCGCGACGAGCAGCACGCTCGCGACGCCGTTGAGCACACAGGCGACGAGCGCAAGCGCGAGCGATGCGCGGCTTTCGCGCAGCAGCGCGAGGATCAGGCGGGCCGCGGGGCGGCCGGGGGAGGCGTCGAGGGACGGCGGGGAAGAAGGCTCGTGGGCGGCGGTCATCGGCAACGTCGGTAAATGAAGGGCAGGCAAACCGTGCGGAAACGGCAAAACTGACGCGAAAGCGGCGCGCGGGACGGGCCCGGTTGCGGCGTTCCTCCCTGATAGACGAACGGGCCGCGCAAATATTTAGCCATGCCGTCAAAAAATGCATCCGTTCGGACTTTGCGCGCAGAACGGTAAAAAATCGGCCGCGCCGTTCGTCACACCAGTGAAGCCGCCCCAAGCGGCCCCGAGACTTGGCCGAAGCGGCCGGACCGAAGGACTTCACGCACATGACGAGTTTCCCGACTGCGTTGCACCACCGAATCCGCGAACTGGCGCGCCGCGCGCCAGCCGCCCCTGCGCTCGCCGCGCCTTTCCAGAACGACCTGCGCCTGTCGCGCGGCGCGCTCGACGCGCGTGCATCGCGCCTTGCTCGCCAGTTGCGTGCTGCCGGTGTCGGCGCGGAAGTGCGGGTCGGCGTCTGTGTCGAACGCTCGTGTGAGCTGTTCGTCGCGCTGCTGGCCGTGCTGAAGGCGGGCGGCGTGTTCGTGCCGCTCGATCCGCGTCATCCGGCCGCGCGCCTCGACTGGATCGTCCGCGATGCGCAGTTGCGCCACGGGATCGTCGATGCGGCGGGCCGCGCGGCGCACGGCGCGTCGTTCGAACACGCGTTCGACGCGACGTCGGCGGTGGATGACGGCGCGGATGCCGCCGCCTTCGCCGACGAAGAAGACGAAGACGTGCCGGTGCATCCGCGTGCGGCCGCCTACATGATCTATACGTCGGGCTCGACCGGCACGCCGAAGGCGGTGGTCGTCGAGCACGGGCCGCTCGCCGCGCATTGCGACGCGCTCGCGGCCGCACTGCCGATCGAAGGCGGCGATCGCCTGCTGCATTTCGCGTCGGTCAATTTCGACGCCGCGCACGAATGCTGGCTCGCGCCGCTCGCGGTCGGCGCGAGCGTGACGATTGCACCGCCGCAGCCGTTCGCGCCGGACGCCGCCCATGCGCTGATGGTGCGCGAATCAGTCAGCGTCGCCGCGTTCCCGCCGGCCTACCTGCGCGAATTCGCGGCCGTCGCCGCGCGCGACGGCGTGCCGCCGGCCTTGCGCGTGCTCGCGTTCGGCGGCGAAGCGCTGCCGCAACAGGCATTCGAATTCGTGCGCCGCACGTTCCCGTCAGTACGCCTGATCAACGGCTACGGGCCGACCGAGGCCGTGATCTCGCCGATGCTGTGGCCGGTCGAACCGGGCGAAACGCCCGTGCTGGCCGCGCACGATGCGTATGCGTCGCTGCCGATCGGCCACGTGATAGGCCCGCGCGTCGCGCGTATCGAAGGTGACGAGGCGGGCGAATCGGGTGAATCGGGTGAATCGGGCGAGGGCGGCGAACTGCTGCTCGGCGGCGTGTGCATCGCGCGCGGCTATCACGGCCGCCCGGCGTTGACGGCCGAACGCTTCATTCCCGATGCGCAGGGCGAGCCCGGTGCACGCGTGTACCGCACCGGCGACCTCGCGCGCCAGCGCGCCGACGGCGCCTTCGATTATCTTGGCCGTCTCGACGACCAGGTCCAGGTGCGCGGCGTGCGCGTGGAGCCCGCCGAAATCGCCGCGTGCCTGCGCACGCATCCGGCGGTGGCCGACGCGGCCGTGATCGCTGAAACCGGCAACGGGCCGACGCGGCTCACCGCGTGCGTCGCGCTGCGCGCGGCCGCCGACGATGCGGCGCTGAAGGCGCACGTGGGCGCGCAGTTGCCTGCCGCGTGGCAGCCGCACCGGTTCGTGCGCTGCGATGCGCTGCCGTACACGCTGAACGGCAAGCTCGACCGTGCCGCGCTGCGCGAGCGCATCGCCGCAGCACGGGATACCGAACAACACGCTGGCGACGCACCGCGCACGCCGACCGAAGCGCAGATCGCCGGTTTCTGGCAGACGCTGCTCGGCCTCGACGCGACGCCGTCGCGAGCCGACCGCTTCTTCGCGCTGGGCGCCGATTCGCTCGCGGCGATGCAACTGCAGGCCGCGATCCGCGCCGCGTTGCGCGTGAACCTGCGGCTCGACATGCTGTTCGCCGATCCGGCGCTGGCCGAGCTGGCCGCGCACGTCGATCGCGCGGAACGCGAAACGGGCGAGCCGCTGGCCGCGATCGCCGCGCGCCGTGCGCCGGCTGATGCGGCCGCATCGGGTGCGGCGCATGTCGATCGCGCGGCATCGCTCGCGCAGCAACGCTTCTGGGTACTCGCGCAAACGCGCGACGCCAGCGCCGCCTATCACATCGCCGCGCACTGGACGATCGACGGCGCGCTCGACCGCGCTGCACTGCAGCGCGCGCTCGATCACGTGATCGGGCGGCACGAGGCGTGGCGCACGACGCTCGTCGACAATGACGACGGCATCGTGATGCAGCGTATCCACGCGCATCTGCCGGTTTCGATCGCCACGGTCGACCTGCGCGACCAGCCGCCGGCTGCACGCGATGCAGAGGCTGCTCGTCTCGCCGAACGCGACGCGGGCGCGCCGTTCGATCTTTCGCACGGGCCGCTGCTGCGCGCGACGCTCGTCGTGCTCGCCGACGATCGCCAGCGGCTGCTGTTGACCGCGCATCATGCGATCACCGACGGCTGGAGCTCGCGCTGCGCATTCGACGAGCTGTCGGCCGCATACGGCGCGTACGCGCAAGGCCGCGAGCCGTTGTTGCCCGCGTTGCCGATCCAGTACGCCGACTACGCGGACTGGCAGCGCGACATGCTCGCTGGCGGCGAAGGCGAGCGTCAGCTCGAATATTGGCGCGGCGCATTGCGCGACGTGCCGGGCCCGCTCGCGCTGCCGGTCGACCGCCAGCCGGGCGCGACGCGCACGCTGCAGGGCGCGCGTGCGTCGCTTCGCCTGCCCGACACGGTCACGGCCGATGTGCGGCGTCTCGCGCGCGACGCGCAGGCCACGGTCTTCACCGTGCTGCTGGCCGCGCTCGACGCATGGCTGTCGCGCCTGACCGGCGAGACGGACGTCGTCGTCGCGGTGCCGGTCGCGCATCGTCAGCGTCCGGAAACCCGCGCGCTGCTCGGCCTGTTCCTGAATACGGTCGCACTGCGCGTGCGCGTGGTGTCGACTCTGCCGTTTCGCGCGCTGGTCGACGCGGCACGCACGGCGGCACTCGACGCGGTCGCGCATCAGGATGTGCCGTTCGAACGCGTCGTCGATGCGGTGAAGCCGCCCGTCAAGCGCGGCGACGAATGGCTGCGCGTGAAATTCGCGCAGCAGTTCGATGCGCGGCACGACAGCGTGCTGCCGGGCGCGACCGCGGTTGCGACGCCGGGGCCCGATCTCGCCGCGCGCTTCGACTTCGCGCTGGACTTCACCGATGACGCGAACGGGATCGAACTCGTCGCCGCCTATGCGACCGACTGCATCGATGCCGATACCGCGCGCGCATGGCTCGACAGTTATGCGGCGCTCGTCGCCGCCGCCGCACGTGAACCGCAATGCACGACGGCCGCGCTGCCGTGCGATGCGTCGCCGGCATCGCGCCAGCCGCGCGACGGCCGCGCGCTGAGCGTCGAGCACACCGACATCGTCGCCGCATTCGCGCGGCAGGCCGCTGCCTATCCGCATCGCGTCGCGCTTGCCGATACGTCGGCGTCGCTGACGTTCGCCGAACTCGACGACGCGTCGAACCGCATCGCGCACGCACTGACACTGCGCGGCGCGACGGCAGACGCGCCCGTCATCGTCTGCATCGAGCGTTCGGCACGCTTCGTCGTCGGCCTGCTCGGCGCGCTGAAGGCCGGCGCGCTGGCCGTGCTGCTCGACCCGGCCCAACCGGACGCACGCCTGGCCGCGGCCGCCGCCGATAGCCGCGCACGCTGGGCGCTGGTTGCGAACGCGGCCGCGTGGCCGGCCGGCATCGACGCGCAGCCGCTCGACGTCGACACGCTCGCGCAGGACGCGACGCTCGCACACGCGGCCGGCGTACGCGTCGCGCCGCATCCCGAACAGGGTGCCTATCTGATCTATACGTCGGGCTCGACCGGCACGCCGAAGGGCGTCGTCGTGTCGCACGGCGCGCTGGCCGACTACGTGCAGGGAATGCTCGACGAACTCGCGTTCGCCCCGGACGCGTCGTTCGCGATGGTGTCGACCGTCGCCGCCGACCTCGGCCACACGACGCTGTTCGGCGCGCTGTGCGCCGGTCGCACGCTGCACCTGCTGCCGGCCGCGTGCGCGTTCGATCCGGACCTGTTCGCGGAAGAAATGCGCCGCCGCGACGTCGGCGTGCTGAAGATCGTGCCGAGCCACCTGCAGGCGCTGCTCGATGCGCGCGTGCCGGCCGACGTGCTGCCGCGCCACGCGCTCGTGACCGGCGGTGAAACGCTGACGTGGGCGCTCGTCGCGCGTCTGGCCGCGCTCGCGCCGGCCTGCCGCGTGATCAACCATTACGGGCCGACCGAAGCGACGGTTGGCGCGATCGCGTGCGACACCGCGTCGATCGCGGCCGACGCGCGCGATCCGGCGAGCGGCGTGCCGCTCGGCGCGCCGCTGCCGAATGCGCGCGCACTGGTGCTCGACGCGTTCGGCGCGTGCGTGCCCGCCGGTGCGACGGGCGAACTGTATCTGGGCGGGCCGGGCGTTGCGCGCGGCTACCTGAACCGGCCGGCGCAGACCGCCGAGCGCTTCGTGCCCGATCCGTTCACGCCCGGCGCGCGCCTGTATCGCACCGGCGACCGCGTGCGTCTGCGCACGGACGGCCGTCTCGCGTTCCTCGGCCGGATCGACGATCAGGTGAAGATTCGCGGCTATCGCGTCGAGCCGGGCGAGGTGAGCGCGGCGGTACGCGCGTGCGGCCCGATTGCGCAGGCCGAGACGCTCGCGATCGAGCACGACGGCCGTCTGCGGCTTGCGACGTTCGTCGTGATGCGCGACGGCGCGGCATTCGATGAAGCCGCCGTGCGCGCGGCGCTCGGCACGACGCTGCCCGACTACATGGTGCCCGCGCAGTTCGTCGCGCTCGCACGTCTGCCGGTGACCGCGAACGGCAAGATCGATCGCGCGGCACTGCGCGAACTGGCGGCCGCGCCGGTGGCGACGGCCTCCGGCGACGCGCCGCAGGGCCCGGTCGAAACGGCGCTCGCGGAAGTCTGGCAAGCGGTGCTGAAGGCGCCGCATGTCGGCCGCGACGACAACTTCTTCGAACTCGGTGGCGATTCGATCCTCGTGCTGCAGGTGATCGCACGCGCCCGCAAGCGCGGCGTGCGCTTCACGCCGAAGCAGCTGTTCGACGGCCCGACGGTCGCCGAACTCGCGCGCATCGCGAAGACCGGGGACGTTGCCGCTGCTATGTCGGCAACGACTTCCGCAACGCCCATGCCAGATCAGTCCACACCGGCTGCCGAGGCGATCCTGACGCCCGCGCAACAGCGCTTTTTCGCGCTCGACGTGCCGCGTCCGGGCCACTGGAACCAGTCGGTCGCGTTCGACGTGCGCGGCCCGTTCGACGCCGATGCGTTCGCGCGTGCATTCGATACGTTGCTGACCCATCACGATGCTTTCCGCCAGCGCTTCGCGCGTGGCGCGGACGGCAAGTGGCACGCGCGCGATGTGGCAAAGCCGTACGACGCGCTGCCGTTCGTCGAAGTCGCCGCACGCGATGATGCCGACGCGCTGGCGCGCTTCGACGCACTGCAGCGCCGCCTCGATCTCGGCCGTGGGCCGCTCGCCTGCGCATGCGCGGCGCGGCTGCCGGACGGCGCGACGCAGCTATATCTGGCGATTCACCACGCGATCGTCGACGGCGTGTCGTGGCGCATCCTGCTCGACGACCTGGACGCCGCGTATCGCGCTGCATGCGAGCGCACGCCGGTCCGTCTGTCGCAGCCGGGCCTGCGAGCGGACGCATGGGCAGCACGCCTGGCGCGTGCCGCGACCGACCCGGCGTCGCCGCTCACTGCCGAAGTCGCATACTGGACCGGCATGGCACAGGGCGACGACCTCGTGCCCGATCATCCGGACGCACCGGCGACGAACGCCGACGCGGCCGTCGTCGTGCAGACGATCGACGCGGCACTGACCCGCGCCGCGCTAACCGATGCGCATGCCGCGTATCGCACGCAGACGATCGAACTGCTGGGCGCGGCGCTCGCCCTGGCGCTGGCCGGTGCCGGTACCGGTACCGGTGGCGCCGCATCGTGCCGGGTCGAACTCGAAGGGCATGGCCGCGAGGCGCTGTTCGACGATGCGGACGCGAGCCGCACGATCGGCTGGCTGACGAGCCACTATCCGGTGACGCTGCCGGTCGCCGCCACGGCGTGCGACACGCTGTGCGCGGTCAAGGACACGCTGCGCGCGGTGCCGCACAAGGGGCTCGGCTTCGGCGTGCTCGCGCACTACGGCGATGCGGCGACGCGCGCGGCGCTGGCCGCGGTGCCTCGTCCGCACGTCACGTTCAACTATCTTGGCCAGTTCGACGCACCGCGCGACGCGATGCTCGTGCCGCGCTTCGGCGGTACCGGCATCGAGCGCGACCCGCAAGGGCCGCTCGGCAACACGCTCGCGATCCACGCCTATCCGGATACCGATCGCGACGGCGCACGCACGCTGAAGGTTCACTGGGTATACGGCGCGCCGCAATTCGAGCGCGCGACGATCGACGCATTCGCGGCACGCTTCGCCGTCGCACTGCGCGAACTCGCCGACGCATGCGCGTCGCGTGTCGCGCATCGCGGCGGCGGCGCGACGCCGGGCGATTTTCCGCTCGCGCAGGCCGCCGGTCTCACGCAAGCCGCGATCGAGCGCGCGCCGCTCGACTGGCGCACGATCGACGACGTGTATCCGCTGTCGCCGATGCAGCAGGGAATCCTGTTCCACGCACTGTTCGCACCCGGCCACGCAAGCTACGTGAACCAGCTCGTCGCGACCGCGACGGCGCTCGATGCCGACCGGCTGGCGGCCGCATTCGGCGCGTCAGTCGCGCGCCACGACATCCTGCGCACCAGTGTGATGCCCGACGAGGCCGCACCGCTGCAATGCGTGCATCGCCATGCGCAGATGCCGATCGAACAGCTCGACTGGCGCACGCGCGGCGACACGCTCAACGCCGATTTCGACGCATGGCTCGCGGCCGACCGCGCACGCGGCTTCGACTGGCGCGAGCCGCCGCTGATGCGGCTCACGCTGATCCGCGTCGCAAACGACGCATGGCGGGTCGTCTGGACGCGTCACCACGTGCTGCTCGATGGCTGGAGCACCGCGCGCCTGCTCGCCGACGTGCTGCGCGACTATCGCGACCCCGATGCCGTGTCGCCGTTCGCGAGCCGCCCGACGCTGCGCTATCGCGACTTCATCGCATGGCTCGGCACGCGCGACCGAGTGGCGGACGAGCGCTTCTGGACCGACCGGCTCGCGCATCTCGACGCACCGACGCTGATCGCCGAGCGCGTGGCCGACCGTGCGGATGCCGACATGGTCACGTGGCGCGCGACGATCGATGCGGATGCGATGACGCGCGTCGCACGAACGGCACGTGCGCTGAAACTGACTGTCAACACGCTGGTGCAGGGTGCGTGGGCGCTCGCGCTGCAGCGCATGACGCACCAGCCAGCCGTCGCGTTCGGCGCGACCGTCGCGGGCCGTCCCGATGCGCTCGCGGACGTCGACACGGTGCTCGGCCTCTTCATCAACACGCTGCCGGTGATCACGGCGCCTGCGCCGCAGCAACGCGCGGCCGACTGGCTGCAAGCGCTGCAGCGCGAGAACGCGGCCGCCGCCGAGCATGCGCACACGCCGCTCGCCGACATCCAGCGCTGGGCACGCGGCGCCGGCGGCGCACTGTTCGACACGCTGGTCGTGTTCGAGAACTATCCGGTCGACGACACGGCGCGCGACACCGATCCGCGCGCGCTCGCACTGAGCGACGTGCGCAGCATCGAATCGACCGATTTCGCGCTGACGCTCGTGATCGAGAGCGGCGCCGAGCTGACGATTGACTACGGCTACGACACCGCGCGCGTCGATGCGCGCCAGGTCGAGACCTGGCACCGCGCGTTCGCGTGCGCGCTCGACGCGCTGTCCCGCACGCCGGACGCATTGCTCGGCACGCTGTCGATCGCCGACGACGCGACGCGCGACGCACTGGCGCTCGCGCAGGACACGGCGCGGACGTGGCCGGACACGCAACGGCAGCCGCTGCACCTGCAATTCGCGGCCGCTGCACGGGCGACGCCCGACGCGATCGCGCTCGAATACACGGATACCCATGGCGGCGTGCAACGTGCGACTTATCGCGAACTCGACCTGAACACGACGCGTGTCGCCGCCGCATTGCGCCGGCGCGGCGTGCTGCCCGATACGCCCGCGGCGTTGTGCGTCGAGCGCTCGTTCGACATGGTGACGGCACTCGTCGGCGTACTGAAGGCCGGCGCGGCCTACCTGCCGGTCGATCCCGACTATCCGGCCGAGCGCATCGCGTACCTGCTGCGCGACGCGCGGCCGGCGGTCGCGATCACGCAGGCCCATCTGCGCGAGCAGGTCGAGGCCGCGCTCGGCAACGACGCGACGACGCAACTGCTGACGGTAGCCGATCTGCTCGCCGACGGCACCGACAACGGCGTCGATGGCGTCGATGGCGATGCAGCGGCCGATACCGCCACCGACGCTGCGACCGACATCGACGACGCCCGGCTCGCATACCTGATCTACACGTCCGGCTCGACGGGCAAGCCGAAGGGCGCCGGCAACTCGCACGGCGCGCTCGCGAACCGGATCGCGTGGATGCAGCACGCGTACCGGCTGACGCGCGACGACGTCGTGCTGCACAAGACGCCATTCGGCTTCGACGTATCGGTATGGGAATTCGTGTGGCCGCTCGCGATCGGCGCGAAGCTCGCGATCGCCGCGCCCGGCGATCACCGCGATCCGGCCCGCCTCGCGGCCGCGATCCACGCACACGGCGTGACGGTGCTGCACTTCGTGCCGTCGATGCTGGCCGCGTTCGCCGCATATCTCGACGATTTCACGGCCGCAGCGCAATGCGACAGCGTGCGCCTGATCGTCGCGAGCGGCGAGGCGCTCGCGCCCGAACTCGTCGCGAAGGTCGCACGGCTGATGCCGGACGCGACGCTCGTGAACCTGTACGGGCCGACGGAAGCCGCGATCGACGTGTCGCACTGGACCTGCGGCCCCAGCGACGCGAGCGCCGTCGCGGTGCCGATCGGCCATCCGATCGCGAACCTGCAGCTGCACGTGCTCGACGCGGCCTGGCAACCGGTGCCGGCCGGCGCGACCGGCGAACTGTATCTGGCGGGCGCGGGCCTCGCGCGTGGCTATCTCGGCCGTCCGGGGTTGACCGCCGAGCGCTTCGTGCCCGATCCGTTCGTGGCGGGCGCGCGCATGTATCGCACCGGCGACCTCGCGCGGCGCCGCGCCGATGGCGCGCTCGATTACCTCGGCCGCGTCGACACGCAGGTGAAACTACGCGGCCAGCGGATCGAGCCCGGTGAAATCGAGGCGCTGTTGCGAGCGGCGCCGGGCGTGCACGACGCGGTCGTGATCGTGCGCGACGAGCAACTGATCGGCTATGTCGCCCGCTGCGACGCGGGGCCGCTCGACCGTGCGGCACTGCTGGATTCGCTGCGCGCGCAGTTGCCGGCATACATGGTGCCGTCGCAACTGATCGAGCTCGACGCGCTGCCGGTCACGCCGAACGGCAAATGCGATCGCCATGCGTTGCCCGCGCCGGTGCGCGAGGCAGCCGCGGCCGTCGAACTCGCGACCGACACGGAGCGCGCGCTCGCGGCGATCTGGCAGCGCGTGCTGCACGTGGACGCGATCGGCCGCGACGACGACTTCTTCCTGCTCGGCGGCCACTCGCTGCTTGCGACGCAGGCCCATGCGCAGGCGAACCTGCACTGGGGTCTCGCGCTGCCGCTGCGCACGCTGTTCGACACCCGCACGCTCGAACGCTGCGCTGACGCGATCGACGCGGCCTGCGCGGCACGCGGCGAGACCGACGCGGCGAGCGCGATCGATGCGCTGCTCGGCGAACTGGAAACCCAATAAGGACGACGGATGACGAAGGTTCAACCCGACTGGCTCGCGCTCGCGACGCGTTTCGCGCAACTGCCCGACGCGCAGCGCGCGGTGTTCATCGACAAGCTCGGCGCGGCCGGCATCGACTTTCGCGTGCTGCCGATCCCGCCGCGCACGCCGCGCAGCGATCGGGTGCCGGCGTCGTTCGCGCAGACGCGGCTGTGGCTGCACGCGCGGCTGATCGACGCGCCCGACGCGTATCACATCACCGAGCGGCTCGCGCTGACGGGCCCGCTCGACGGTCACGCGCTGCGGCTCGCGTGCGATGCGTTGATCGCGCGCCATGAAGCGCTGCGCACGACCTTCGATGAAGCGGAGGGCGGCGTCGCACAGACGATTCATCCGCCGCTGCGTTGCCCGTGGCGCGAGACCGATCTCGACGCGCTGCCCGACGCGCAGCGCGTCGCGCGCGCCGAAAGTATCGCGGCGGCCGACGAAGCCGGCGCATTCGATCTCGGCGCGGCGCCGCTCGTGCGCGCACACCTGATCCGCTTCGACGCGACGCACCACTGGCTCGCGCTGACCGTGCACCACATCGTGTCGGACGGCTGGTCGTCGGGCGTGATGCTGGACGAGCTTGCGGCGTTCTATCGTGCGTATGCGTCGGGCCAGCCGGTGCCGCTCGCGCCGCTGCCGATCCAGTACGCGGACTATGCGCTGTGGCAGCGCCGCTGGCTCGATGCCGGCGAGCGCGATCGCCAGCTGGCGTTCTGGCGCGAACGGCTCGATCCGCAGCGCGGCGTACTCACGCTGCCCGGCGCGGCCGCGCGGCCCGCTCGCCGCAGCGCGCGCGGGGCACATCATGTGTTTTCGCTCGACGCCCGCACCAGTGCACAGCTGCGCGCCTTCGCGGCCGCGTCGGGCGCGACGCCGTTCGCGGTGCTGCTCGCCACGCTCGACGCGCTGCTCGCGCGCGCGACCGGCGATGGGCGGATCTGTGTCGGCGTGCCGGCCGCGAACCGCGAGCGCGCGGAAACGGCCGGCCTGATCGGCTTCTTCGTCAACACGCTCGCGATCGACGTCGACGTGCCGGCGCACGGCGATTTCTCGTCGCTGGTCGCGCGCACGCAGCGCGCGCTCGTCGATGCACAGATGCACCAGGACGTGCCGTTCGAGCAGGTCGTCGACGCGCTCGGCGTGCCGCGCAGCGCAAGCCACCATCCGCTGTTCCAGGTGATGGCCGCGTATGGCGAGCGCCGCGCGCTGCCGGCGCTCGGCGCGGCGTCGGCAGCGTTGCTGCCGTCGGGCACGCCGTCCGCTAAATTCGACCTGACGCTTGCCGTCGAAGCGACGCCCGACGGCACGTTCGACGCCGCCTTCATTCATGCGCTCGACCTGTTCGATGGCGACGCGATCGAACGGCTGGCCGCACGCTTCGTCACGCTGCTGGGCGATGCGCTCGTGCGTCCCGACACGCCGGTCGGCGATCTCGACTGGCTGCCGGCGGACGAACGAGCGCAGCTCTTCACGTGGAATGCGCCGGCAGGCGCGGCCGAAGCCGAGCCGTTCGTGCCGGTGCACGCGCGCATCGCCGCGCATGCGAAAGCACGGCCCGACGCACGCGGCGTCGCCGACGTCGATCGCGCGCTGACGCGCGGCGAGGTCGACGCGCGCGCGGCACGCATCGCGCGCAATCTCGTCGCGGCCGGCGTGCGGCCCGAAATACGCGTCGGCGTCGCGCTGCAACGCTCGGTCGACCTGCTGGTCGCGCTGATCGCGGTGCTGAAGTCGGGCGCCGCGTTCGTGCCGCTCGATCCGGCCCATCCGCGCGAACGGCTCGCGCAGATCGTCGGCGACGCAGGCATCGCGCACGTGCTGACCGATGGCGCGAGTGCTGCATCGCTGCCCGAGTTGCCGGCCCTGAGCGTGTGGCGCGCGGATGAAGTCGACGCGCTCGACGAGGCGGCCCACGTGACGCTGCCGGACGTGCTCCCCGGCCATGCCGCGTACGCGATCTACACGTCGGGCTCGACCGGCAAGCCGAAGGGCGTGATCGTCGATCACGCGGCGTTCGCGCGGCATTGCGTGGCGATCGCGGAGCGCTACGGTGCTGGCGAGCACGACGTGTTCCTGCTGTTCCAGTCGGTCAACTTCGACGGCGCGCACGAAGGGTGGTTTTCGCAATACCTGTCGGGCGCCGCTGTGTCGGTGACGGCCGACGTGCTATGGCCGCCCGCGCAGACCTGCGCGATGATGGTCCGCGACGGCGTGACGATGACCTACGTGCCGCCCGGCTGCGCCGCGCAGCTCGCCGAATGGGCGCTCGCGCACGGCGCGCCGCCGACACTGCGCTCGCTGACCGTCGGCGGCGAAGCGACGTCGCGCGAAGCGTTCGCGATGCTGCGCCGCGCGATGCCGAACGTGCGCGTGGTCAACGGCTACGGCCCGACCGAAACCGTGATCAC
Organism: Burkholderia ambifaria; assembly: GCF_001443045.1. Lineage (GTDB taxonomy): Bacteria > Pseudomonadota > Gammaproteobacteria > Burkholderiales > Burkholderiaceae > Burkholderia > Burkholderia ambifaria_A. The sequence continues at coordinate 402,528 of NZ_LKPJ01000002.1, forward strand.
GCCGACCCTGTGGATGTTCCGTCCCGGCGACGATCTCGCGAAGCTTGGCGACGCCGCCTATCTGCCGATCGGTACGCTGGTCGGCGCGCGCACCGCGCACGTGCTCGACGCGCGGCTGCATCCGCTGCCGGTCGGCGTGATCGGCGAGCTGTATCTGGGCGGCGAGGGGATCGGCGTCGCGCGCGGCTACCTCGATCGTCCCGCGCTGACGGCCGAGCGCTTCGTGCCGGATCCGTACGGCGCGCCGGGTGCGCGTCTGTATCGCACGGGCGATCTCGTGCGGCGTCGCGCGGACGGCGTGTTCGACTTCATCGGCCGCGTCGATCACCAGGTGAAACTGCGCGGGCTGCGCATCGAACTCGGCGAGATCGAGGCGCAGCTGGCCGCGCACGATGCGGTGCGCGAAGCGTGCGCGGTCGTGCACGGGCAGGGCGCGCAGGCGCAGCTCGTCGCCTACGTCGAACTGACCGCGGACGCGCAGGCCGCCGCGCAACCGGTCGAAGCGGCGACGCTCGACGCGCACTTGCGCCGCACGCTGCCCGACTACATGGTGCCCGCGCAGCTGATCGTGCTCGACGCGCTGCCGCGCAACGCGAACAGCAAGGTCGACCGTGCGCGGCTGCCGGCGCCGGTGCGCGTCGAACGCGCCTACGAAGCACCGCATGACGGCGACGAAACCGCGCTCGCGGCAATCTGGCGCGACGTGCTGAACGTCGAGCGCGTCGGCCGCGGCGACCACTTCTTCGAACTCGGCGGCCATTCGCTGGCGGCGGTGCGCGTTGCGACGCGCGTCGCCGAGCGGCTCGGCCGCGACGTGCCGGTGCGTGCGCTGTTCGAAGCGCCGGTGCTCGCACAATACGCACGCCAGGTGGCCGATGCGCCGCGCGCCGCACACGCCGGCGCCACGGCGCCGGGCGTCGCGGTGGTCAAACCCGATGCGCACGGCGTGTGGCCGCTGTCGCCCGCGCAGCTCGGCCTGTGGTTCCTGTGGCGCGCGCAGCCGGACAGCGCCGCGTACAACATTCCGGTCGTGCTGCGCGTGCGCGGTCCGCTCGACCTCGAGGCACTGCGCGCGGCGTTCTCGGCGGCGGCGGCCGCGCACCCGGCGCTGCGCGCACGGCTCGTCGTGCGCGACGGCATGCTGCCGGGCCAGCGGATCGACGCCGCGGCGTCCGTCGCGCTGCCGCTCGTCGACCTGTCCGCGCAGCCCGACGCGCTCGCCCGCGCGGCGGCGCTGACCGATGCCGATGCGCTCGCGCCGTTCGATATCGCGGCCGATGCGCCGCTGTGGCGTGCATGCGTGCTGCGGCTCGGCGCGGACGATCACGTGCTGTCGGTGACGATCCATCACATCGTGTCGGATGGCGAATCGATCGAGCTGTGGCTCGATGCGGTGCGCGCACGCTATGTCGCGCTCGTGCGGGGCGACGTGGCATCGGCATCGGCATCGGCATCGTCGACGACGACGGCGGAAAACACGTCGCTCGTGCTGCCCGCCCCGTGCCATCCGGCTCGCGTCGCGTACTGGCGCGACGCGCTGGCCGACCTGCCATCTCCCATGCTGCCGCGGCGCGCACACGCGCCGGCCGTCCCGCAATGGCGCGCGGCGCGCATCGCGTTCGAGTTCGACGCGTCGCTGATCCGTGCCGCGCGCGACGCCGCGTCGGCTGCGCACGCGACGTTGCCGATGCTGTTGCACGCGGCGCTCAACACCGCGCTGTTCCGTGTGACCGGCGCAGCCGACCAGCCGGTCGGCGTGCTCGCATCGACGCGGGAGCTGACGGGCGATGCGGCGCGCGATGCGCTGGGCCTGTTCATCAATTCCGTGGTCGTGCGCACGCGGATCGACACGGCGGCCAGCCGCACCGACGTGCTCGCGCAGGTGCGCGATACGGCGCTCGCCGCTTATGCGCATGCCGACGTGCCGTTCGCCGACGTCGTCGCGGCGCTGCGCGCACCGCGTGCCGCGCACGCCAATCCGCTGTTCCAGGTGATGTTCAACTACCTGCGCCCGACCGGTGCCGCCGCACGCGACTGGGCCGGTTTGTCACTCGCCGACTTCGACGACGTGCGCCATCGCGTGGTGTTCACGCTGGAGCTGGATGTCGTCGAGCATCCGGACGGCCGCGTGAGCGCCGCGTTCTCGTATGCGGACGAACTGCTCGACGGCGGTTTCGTCGATGCGCTCGTCGAGCGCTATCACGACGAAGTCGCGCGTTTCGCCGGTGCGCCGGAAGCGACACTCGGCGTGCCCGATGCGCTGTTCGATGCGCCGGCAGCGGCTGCAGTCGGCCCGGCCACTGGCCAAGCAACGCCCGTCAAGACGGCATCGCATGCCCCGAACGCTGCGGCCGCGCTCGCCGCGCTGTGGTCGGACACATTCGCGACGGCCGCGCCGGCGCCCGACGCCGACCTGTTCGAAGCCGGCGCGACGTCGTTCGACGTCGTGCGCTTCGTTGACGCGGCCGGCCGCGCCGGTCACGCGCTGACGGTGGCTGACGTGTTCGCGTCGCCGACGCTCGCGGCGCTCGGCGCGCATGTCGAGGCATCGGCCGAAGCGGCGCAGGAGGTGCGCGATGCTGGCTGAAGTGCGTCCGGACGGATTCACGATGCCCGACACCTGCCGTCTCGCGTTCGCGGACGGCCTGGTCGCCGCGCGCGACGGCGCGGAGATCCGCGTCGCGCAGGGCGACGGCATCGGCGCGCAGCTGCTGCGCGCGCAACTCGCGGACGACGGCACGCTGCGCCTCGTCGCGTACAACCATCGTGCGGCGCCGGCCGAGCAGCGCCGCGCGCTGCTGGCCGCACTCGCCGCGGCGTTTTCCGACGACGTGCGCCGCGCGGCGATCCGTCTCGACCCGGCCGCGTGGCCGGCGGTCGCGCTCGATGCGCTGCGCGCGAGCGGCGTGCTCGCCGACGGCGGCCTGTGCATGCGCGAAGGCTGGGCGCAGCAGGCCGATCTGTGGCGCGTCGGCACGCCGCTGCCGTGCGCGACGCTGCCGATGCTGACCGACGGCCGCCGTCATCCGCGCCGACCGCCCGCGCCGCGCGGCGACGTGTATGCGCGCGACCTGCCGGCGCTCGGCGTGCGCTTCACGCTGCGCGGCTGGCAGCCGGCCGAAGACGCCGCGCGCGTCGCGCGCTGGTTCGACGAGCCGCGCGTGCGCGACGGCTGGCCGGGCACGCAGCCCGGCGCGGACGGTACGGGGCCCGATGCCGATCCGCACGTGAGCCCGCTCGTCGGGTGCTTCGACGGCGAACCGTTCGCCTATGTCGAGGCGTTCTGGCTGAAGGAAGACCCGCTCGCGCCGCACGTTGGCGCGCGCGACTACGACCGCGGGCTGCGGATGCTGGTCGGCGAGCCGCGCTGGCGCGGCCCGCATTGCGTGGCGGGTTGGCTGCCGTCCGTCGTTCATTACCTGTTTCTCGACGACCCGCGCACCGAAGCGGTCGGCTGCGCGGTCCCGGCCGGCCGTGCGCGGATCGTCGATACCCTCGCGCGGCACGGCTTCGCGCGGCCGCGTCGTCTGGCGCTCGCCGACGCGCAGCCGCTGTGGATGTGCACGCAGCGCGAGACCTTCTTCACCGGCCGTCACGTCTGACGGGCCGGTTTCACCGACAAGGGAGCTGAGAGACATGCAGAGAGAAACCGTATTCGACCTGATCGGCGTCGGCTTCGGGCCGTCGAATCTGGCGCTGGCCGTGCGCCTCGAGGAGCGGCGTGCGGCACGCCCGCTCGCCCATTGCTTCATCGAACGCCAGCCGGAATTCGGCTGGCATCGCGGAATGCTGCTCGACGACTGCCGGATGCAGATCTCGTTTCTGAAGGATCTCGTGACGATGCGTGATCCGAAGAGCCGCTACACGTTCATCAACTACCTGTTCGAACGCGGCCGGCTGAACGAATTCGTCAACCTGAAGAACTTCTATCCGACCCGCGTCGAATTCCACGACTACCTGAGCTGGGTGGCCGACGCATTCGACGAGCACGTCCACTACAGCGAAACCGTCACGGCGATCGAGCCTGTGCGCGGCGACGGCGCGCGGATCGACGCGCTGCGCGTGGTGTCGCGCGACGCGGCCGGCCACGAGCGCCGGCGCGTGACGCGTGCGCTGTCGGTCGGCGTCGGCGGCACGCCGGCGGTGCCGGACGCGTTCGCCGCGCTCGGCCGCGATCGCGTGATCCATTCGTCGTCGTACCTGACCGACATCGACCGGCTGGTCGCGTCGCCGGATGGCGAGCGCCGCCGCGTCGCGGTGATCGGCGCGGGGCAGAGCGCGGCCGAGGTGTTCATCGACCTCGCGCGCCGCTTCCCGCACGTCGACGCGAGCCTCGTGATGCGCGCGGGCGCGCTGAAGCCGGCCGACGACAGCCCGTTCGTCAACGAGATCTTCAGCCCCGAGTTCACCGACGTCGTCTACGCACAGCCGCACGATGCGCGCCGCGCGCTGCTCGAGCGCTACCGCGACACCAACTACGCGGTGGTCGACCGGCCGCTGATCGAGCAGATCTACGAAATGCTGTACCTGCAGCGCATCGACGGCACGCCGCGTCATGCGCTGCTCGCGAACAGCGCGATCGAGGCCGCGGTGCGCACCGCCGACGGCCGCATCGAGCTGACGCTGCGCGACCGGATGAACGGCGCCACGCGCGTCGAACGCTTCGACGCGCTCGTGCTCGCGACCGGCTACCGGCGCGACACGCATTCGGCGCTGCTCGAAGGGCTCGCGCCGTATCTCGGCGATGCGCTCACGCGCGGCGACGTCACGCGCGACTACCTGCTCGCGACGCCCGAGCACTTCGCGCCGCGCATCTACCTGCAAGGCTGCTGCGAAGACAGCCACGGCCTGTCCGACACGCTGCTGTCGGTACTGGCGCGCCGCGCGGACGAGATCTGCGCGTCGATCGAGGAAGGGACCGCGCCCGCCCATGACGACGGCGCGGCCCGGGCACTGCATGAACAACGACATCAAAACGGGGCGAGCGCGGGCCGCATGGCTTTCGCTCTTTGACAAAGGCGCGGTCGGAGACCGCATCGAAAAAGTGGAGCAGAGAAAGATGGAGTGGGCAACAGGCACGCGTGTGCGTGCGATCGCAGCCGCGGCAGGCGTGGCGTTCGGGATGGCGGCAGGCCACGCATTCGCGCAGACGGCGCCGGCCGTGAACGCGGGCGCCGCGGCGTCGGCCGGCAGTGCGCAAAACGGTGCGGCGGTCAATGCGTCGAGTAGTGCGCCGAACGGCTCGACGACCGGCACGCTGCCGGCGATCAACGTCAACGCGGGCGCGGAAGGAGACGGCACGGTCGGTCTCGTCGCGAAGCGCAGCAGGACCGGCACCAAGACCGATACGTCGATCGATGCAATCCCGCAGACGATCAACGTCGTCACCGCGCAGCAGATCGAGATGACCGGCGCGACCGACGTGAACGCGGCGCTGCGCTACGTGCCGGGCTTTTCGTCGTACGGCTCGGACAACCGTTCCGACTGGTACGCGGCGCTGCGCGGCTTCACGCCGACTGCCTACGTGAACGGCCTGCAGGTGCCGAACACGCTGAACCTGTCGAGCTGGCGCGTCGATCCGTACATGATCGACAGCATCACCGTGCTGCGCGGGCCGACGTCGGTGCTGTACGGCGCAGGCGACCCGGGCGCGATCATCGACGTGCAGACCAAGACGGCCGACGGCGAACGCGTGCGCGAAGCCGGCGTGCAGCTCGGCAACTATGCGCGCAAGCAGTTCATGATCGACGTCGGCGACAAGCTCGACGCGGACGGCAAGTATGCGTACCGGTTCGTCGGCGTCGCGCGCGACGGCAACGCGCTGACGGGCCCGAACAACGACCAGCGCGTCGCGCTCGCGCCGTCGTTCCGCTGGCGCCCGGATGCGGATACGTCGCTGACGCTGTCGGCCACGTACCTGCAGGACTGGGGCGACATCTCGTCGAACTTCCTGCCGGCGCAGGGCACGGTGCTGCCGAACCCGAACGGGCAGATCGGCAAGGACGTCTACGGCGGCGATCCGGATTTCAACTACTACCGCAAGAAGCAGTGGTCGCTCGGCTACCAGTTCGAGCGGAACCTGAACGCGATGTGGACGTTCCGGCAGAACGTGCGCTGGATGCACCTGTCGCTCGACAACGGCTCGGTGTTCGGCGCGGGCCTGGCCGACGGCAGCACGACCGACATCAACCGCTGGGCCGGCGTGTTCCAGACGAACTACAGCCGCTTCGACATCGACAACAACCTGCAGGGCCGCTTCGGCACGGGGCCGCTCGAGCACACGCTGCTGCTCGGCTTCCAGTACAACCGGCAGACCGCGACCGACAGCGAATGGCTGGCCGCCGCGTCGACGTTGAACATCTACAACCCCGTCTACACGCCGGTCACGCTGTCGGTGTTCTCGCCGCCGAACACCACGTACCGCACCAACACGTACACGACGATGAACACGTTCGGGCTGTACGTGCAGGACCAGGTCAAGTGGAACCGCTGGACGCTGACGCTCGGCGGCCGCGAGGACTGGGTCAACCAGCGGATGGACGACCGCGAGGGCGGCACGCAGTCGAAGGCCGACGTCACGGCGTTCACCGGCCGCGTGGGCCTTACGTACCAGGGCGACTACGGGCTGTCGCCGTACGTCAGCTACGCGACGTCGTTCAATCCGCTGATCGGTGTGAACCTGTACGGCGGCGGCCTGCCGCAGCCGACGCGCGGCAAGCAGATCGAGGCCGGCCTGCGCTGGCAGCCGGCCGGCCGGAACCTGATGCTGAGCGCGGCGATCTACCAGATCAACCAGACCAACGTGCTCACGCCGACGCCGACGAATCTCGATCCGTCCGGCACGACGTCGATCCAGACCGGCGAAGTGCGCTCGCGCGGGATCGAGCTGAACGCGACCGGCAAGCTCACGCGCAACCTGTCGCTGATCGCGTCCTACGTCTACCAGGACGTGAAGAACGTGAAGGCGAACGACGCATCGCTGAACAACTGGCCGGTCGACATTCCGCGGCCGCGCCAGATGGCGTCGCTGTGGGCGGACTGGACGTGGCACACGGGGCCGCTCACCGGCTTCGGCCTGGGTGGCGGCGTGCGTTACCAGAGCGCGTCGGCCGGCGCGGCGGACAACTCGCTGACGGTGTCGAGCTACACGCTGTTCGACGCGGGCGTGCACTACGACACGCGCAACTGGCGCTTTGCCGTGAACGGGACGAACCTGTTCAACCGCCACTACATCAGCGGTTGCCAGTCGACGAGCGTCTGCATTTTCGGTACCGACCGCACGGTGATCGCCACCGCGAAATACAACTGGTGACGCCGTGCGCCGCGGCGTGCCGGCCGGCCTTCTGGCCGGTGCGGGCGGGCCGCGGCGCCGTCGTCCGCTTTTTCCACGACGCCTCCATGCCGAAGAAAAATCTCGTCTACATCCAGTCGCTGCGCAACGGCGCGGCCGATCGCGCGGGCCAGCCGGTCGCTTACCAGGGCGGCACGCGCTACATGAAGGCGCCGCTCGAATTCCTCGTCGAGCGCCTGAACGATTCGCCGCTCGGCGAACGCTATGCGCTCAAGGGCGTGATCGTCGACGACGACGAAGGCTCGCCGGCCGATCGCGCGAAGGTCGCCGACTACGGCTTCGCGCGCACGCCGGGCCGCCCGTGGATCCTGCCCGACGGGCTGACCGTGCAGGGCCGGCCGGTCGACGAACTGTTCTGCACGATTGCGTCGACATACCGCCGGCTGCCGCGCGACGCGCGCGAGCGCGTGACGGGCAAACAGGCGTTCGAGCGCCGCCTGCTCGAACGCCTGCTCGAACTCGACGCCGACGTGGTCGTGCTCGACGGACTGCTCGTGATCCTCGACGAGCTCGTGCGTCCGGGCGCGCGCTTTCACCGCCGCATCGCGAACATCCACCCGGGTATCACGGCCGACGATTCGCCGTACCAGCGGCGCGGCGCGTGGGCAACGCTCGACGCGCTGCACGGCGCGCGCGGCGAACGGGTCGACTGGGCAAGCGGTGCGACCTCGCGCGTCGAACCCGTGACGATGACGGGCGCATCGTTCCACTACGTCGACAACGGCATCGATTCCGGCGAGGTAATCTGCGACGTGCTCGACACGCCGATCGCGCCGGACGACACGATTCTCGAACTGCGCTGGAACAACTTCCAGCGCAGCCTGTTTCCGGCGCTCGAGCGGGGGCTGCACGTCCTCGCCGACCGCCACGACGCGGGAGCACTGTGATGGAAGACACGCTGACGAAACCGGCCGGCACGGCAGATACCGTCGAAGGCGAGGTGGCCGCGGCACTGGACGGCGCCGCGCACGCGCAGGCGACGCCCGCCGCCGAGCACGCGCTCGACGCGTGGCGGCCCGGCGACCTGCCGGCCGCGCTGCTCGCGGAATTCGTCGCACTGTTCAACACGGACACGCGGCACGACACGGCGACGGTGTCCGTGCCGCTCGGCGACGCCGATCCGGCGGCCGTCGCGTCGTACGTCGAGCGCGCGGTGCGCGAAGGCGTGATCGACGGCGCGCAGGTCGCGGGCGACCGGCTGCGCCTGAGCGCATCGCGCGCGACGTTCTGGCAGAACCCGCAGCCATGGTTGAAGGCGCCCGCATCGGGCGGGATGCCGCTGCGCTACACGATCACGAACGGCCACCGGCATCCGGTGCGACCGCCGTCGCCGGCCGGCGAGATCTATGCGCGCGACATGCCGCAAGTCGGGATGACGTTCAGCCTGCGCACCGTCGACATCGATGCCCATGCGCAGCTGTTCAGCGACTGGATGAACCTCGATCGCGTCGCGCATTTCTGGGATCAGCGCGGCACGCTCGACGAGCACGCCGCGTATCTCGCGCAGCGGCTTGCCGATCCGCACATGCATCCGATGATCGGCTATTTCGACGATACGCCGTTCGGCTATTTCGAGTTCTACTGGGCGAAGGAGGACCGCCTCGCGCCGTTCTACGACGCGCACGACTATGATCGCGGGCTGCACCTGCTGATCGGCGACTCGCGCTTCCAGAGCGCGGGCAAGCTGCATGCATGGTGGAGCGGGGTGCTGCACTACATGTTCGTCGACGAACCGCGCACGCAGCGGCTCGTCGGCGAGCCGCGCGTCGATCACGTGCGGCATATCGCATACATGCACCGGCTCGGGTTCTACACGCTGAAGGAGTTCGACTTCCCGCACAAGCGCGCGGCGCTTACCGTGATGGAGCGCGAGACATTCTTCGACACTTTCCGGTTGCCGTGACGGGACGGCGGCGCGAAGCGTCGGTGCGCGGATTCGCACGCGGCGACGTTTCGCGCGGCTCGAATGGCCGCGGGCATCGGCCGTTCGGGATATGGATCGGGCGGGCGGCATGAGGAAGAATGGATCGCATCCTCATCACGCACAGGTCATGACGACATGGCAAGCACATCCGCGATCGCATCGGGCACGCTCCCCGATCCGCGTTCCCCGACATTGACATATGCCGGCATATGCCTAGAATGGGCGCATCGTACTCCCGTGGAGTGGCTCATGCGCACCGTTTCCATTTTCAAGAACGCCCGTAACCAGGCAATCCGCATCCCGAAGGACATGGAATTCGAGGGTGTCACGGAACTCGAGATTCGCCGCGAGGGCGACACGCTGCTGCTGCGTCCGGTGCGGCCGACGTGGCTGTCGTTCGCCAGTGAACCACTGGCCGATGCCGACTTCCTCGTCGAGCGCCCGGCGATCGTCGAACCCGGCCGCTTCGACCTGTCCGGCGCCGATGACGACGCACCGACGGAGTCCGGCCGGTGACCACGCTCTACATGCTCGATACGAACATCTGTGCGTTCATCATGCGCGAGCGGCCGCCCGTGGTGTTGTCCCGGTTGCAGTCGTGCGTCAATGCGCAGCACCGGATCGTCGTGTCGGCAATTACCTATGCCGAAATGCGGTTCGGCGCAGTCGGCAGAAAGGCTTCGCCGAAGCATGCCGAACTCGTGACGGCCTTTGTCGCGCGGCTGGACGGCGTGCTGTCGTGGGATACCGCAGCGGTCGATGCGACGGCCGCGATTCGCGTCGACCTTGCCGCACGTGGCACGCCGATCGGCGCGAACGACGCGTCGATCGCCGGTCACGCGATCGCGGCCGGTGCGGTGCTTGTCACGAACAACCATCGCGAGTTCGGCCGTGTAGCGGGGTTGTCGCTCGAAGACTGGACAGCCTCGGCATAGGGGCGAATGCACGATGGCGCTGCTGTCGCGCGGCGCGCCAGCACGTCATGCCCGCGGAACGGGCGGATCCGCGAGGAAAGCCGTGCGGAACGCGTCGAGATACCGGTCCGCGTCATCGTTGAATTCACCCGGCAGCAACGCGAACGCACGAGCCTGCAGATCCTGCGCGAGCGTCGCGTAAATCGCTTCGTCGGATAACAGCGCGCGGATCGCATCGTACGTTTTCGGTGAAGCAATGCGCTTCGCATCGCGTGCCAGCAGCGCCGCCGCTGCCAGCTCCGGCTGGAAATCGTGCAGTTCGACCAGATCGGGCGCAACGTCCCAGATGCGCTCGCGATTGCCCGCGTCGTGAAAATGCGTGAGCAGGAACAGCAGATCGTACGCGTCGCTGTTCTGGCGCGCGCGCCGGTCCTTCCACGCGAGCAACTTCAGCAGCGCGAGCGCCGGCAGGCTGGTCACCGGCACCACAATGCCGGCGCCGACCGACACGGCCAGCGCCGTATCGACCGCCTCCTGAAAGCCCAGCACGTTCAGCACGAAGTCGCCGCCCGGCGGCCACGCGATTTCGCCGGGCGGCGTTTCGAGCGGCCCGAACGGCACGAGATCGAGCTCCGTGCGAAAGCCCTGCGTCCCGCTGTCGAACAGCAGTTTCTGCTGATGTTTCGGCGCGCGCGCGAATTGCCCGGTCGCGACGAGCGCATCGACGAGCCGCTCGTGAAACGGCCAGCTCACCGCGCACACGGCGACATCGACGTCCCGCGTCGCGCGCACCGGCCGGATGCCGTGGACATGCCACATCAGGATGTCGCGCGCGGTTGCGCCGGCGACAACGAATGCCGCGTCGAGTGGCGCGCAGGCTGCGCCGACCGCCTGCAGCAGCGTGACCGCCGCCGGCTCGAGCGGCCGGCGTGCGTCGACTTCAAGCGGGCGGGTGGGCGAGGTATCGGTCATGGATGTATTCGGCAGCGGCAAGATTGCGGCTGTCCCCGGACGAGACGAGATCCGCGTAGATCAGCAGCGGCGGCACGAGCGGCACGTCCTGCTCGCGCCAGTCGAGCGCCGGCGACGGTGGCCAGAATGCTTCGAGCAGTTCGACGTCGCCGTGCTCGTCCGGGCGCAGGCGCGCCTGGAGCAGCAGGCGGTTCGACGCGGCGCCGTGCGTATAGACGGTGATCGCGGCGGGTTTCAGGTCGTGCGTGAGCAGGTCGGCCGCCGGTTCGCCGCCGAGCTGTGCGTCGAATGCAGCGAAATCGAAATTGCGCCACCAGTCGGGCGCGAGCGCGGCAAACCGTCGGCTCGGCAGTTTCGCGCGCAGGCGGCTCGGGTACAGTGCAACCCATTCCTGCACGAAACGCGGCCAGTCGGGAAACCGGCGCTCGCCGTTGCGCCGCTGCGCGACGAGGCCGCGAGCGATCAGGTCGTCCATCGCGAGATTGACCGTGCCGAGCGCGACGTCCGAGGCGGCGGCGATCGCCCGAAGCGGTTGCGCGACGAGGCTCGGCTGCGTCGCGAGCGCAAACATCACGGCGAGCCCCTTGGGCGTCGTCGCGCGCGATGCCGGCCGGCGCGGTGTGCGTGCCGGTTTCGGCCGGCCGGAGATCATCACGGTCGCCTCCGGCTGGACCAGGCACGCGTTGCCGGCGGTATCGAGATACGGGATGTCGTGATCGATCAGGCGGGCAGCCAGTTCGGCTGAAAAATACGGCGCGACCAGCATCAGCGGCCGCTCGCCGGGCGTCGGGGTAGCGCGATGGCGTAACGCGGCGAGTGCGCCCTGCAGCGATTCGACGCCGACGCTCACAACAGCCGGCATCTCGAAGGCCTGTCCGGCAATGCCGAAGCGGATCGTCGCATCGGCATGCGCGCTGCGGGCGGCCGGCACGCGCACGGGCCGTGCGTTGAAGCGCCGGGTCGCGCGTTCGAACGCGGCGCAGGCTTCGTCGAGCACGTGTTGTTCCGCTATCGGCAGGGTGGCGTTCTTGGGCATCAGGGCGAATCGGTTGTTCACTTTTTTATCAGCGTACACAAAAAATGTACGCCCGTCAAAAAATGAACAAACTCGCTCAAGCCATTGAGGTAAATGAGTTATTTAAGAATATCGAACTGCAATCAACGAACGCCCCCCGCCTGAAAAATCGAGACCGAACATGCAGTGTCGCGAATCCCGATCGCGCACGGTAGTCGCCCGAATGGCCGGTTTGTGACGGCCGAGCGAGTCGCCATGTTCCGCCGTCACGGAACGGCAACTCCAGGTTGTCTCAGTGACGACTTTCTGTCTGCCCGGTTGCCGCTCAACGGACTATCCTTGCCTGCACATTCCCCACCGAACCCAGGAGACGACACCGTGACGCACAGCGTGATCCCCGCAGGCCTCGCCGACGAAATGATCGAGATCCGGCACCGCATTCATGCCCACCCCGAGCTGGGCTTCGAGGAATTCGCAACGAGCGATCTCGTCGCCGGGCAGTTGCAGGCATGGGGCTATACGGTGCATCGCGGGCTCGGCGGCACGGGTGTGGTCGCGCAGCTGAAGGTCGGCAACGGCACGCAGCGTCTCGGCCTGCGCGCCGACATGGATGCGCTGCCGATCCACGAGTCGACCGGCCTGCCGTACCAGAGCACGATCCCCGGGAAGATGCACGCATGCGGTCACGACGGCCACACGGCGATGCTGCTCGCGGCCGCGAAGCACCTGGCGCGCGAGCGCCGCTTTTCCGGCACGCTGAACCTGATTTTCCAGCCGGCAGAGGAAGGGCTCGGCGGCGCGAAGAAAATGCTCGACGACGGGCTGTTCGAGCAGTTCCCGTGCGACGCGATCTTCGCGATGCACAACATGCCGGGCTTCCCGACGGGCAAGTTCGGTTTCCTGCCGGGGCCGTTCATGGCGTCGTCGGATACCGTGATCGTCGACGTGCAGGGGCGCGGCGGCCACGGCGCGGTGCCGCACAAGGCGATCGACCCGGTCGTCGTGTGCGCGCAGATCGTCATCGCGCTGCAGACGATCGTGTCGCGCAACGTGTCGCCGCTCGACATGGCGATCGTCACGGTCGGTGCGATCCATGCCGGCGAAGCGCCGAACGTGATTCCCGATCGCGCGCAGATGCGCCTGTCCGTGCGCGCGCTGAAGCCCGAGGTGCGCGACCTGCTCGAGACACGCATCAAGGAAGTCGTTCATGCGCAGGCGGCCGTGTTCGGCGCGACCGCGACGATCGACTACCAGCGCCGCTACCCGGTGCTCGTCAACGATGCGCAGATGACCGCGTTCGCACGCGGCGTCGCGCGCGAGTGGGTCGGCGAAGCGAACCTGATCGACGGGATGGTGCCGCTCACCGGCAGCGAGGATTTCGCGTTCCTGCTCGAGAAGCGGCCGGGCAGCTACCTGATCATCGGCAACGGCGACGGGGAGGGCGGCTGCATGGTGCACAACCCCGGCTACGACTTCAACGACGCGGCGCTGCCGACCGGCGCGTCGTACTGGGTCAAGCTGGCCGAGGCATTTCTGGTGTGACGAAGAAGGCGACGTGCGGGCCGGGGCCGGGCATCGGTGCGCCGATCGCGGTGATTGCATCCGGCATGTACCTGACGTTGGTACATGCCCATCGTGTTCAAAGGCAGTGATTCATGTCGCTAAAAGCCACCGTTTCCCGAGACAAGCACTTTGCCGAGTGCGTCGACGCTGAAGTGCGGTCGAAGCGATGTTCCGAGAGCGACATCGTGCGAGCGAGATCGCGGCTGCTTGAATCACCTGAAGCACCGGTGCGCGTGCTGCGCGACGCGCTGAAGGCCGGCGAGGCCTCGGGCGATCCCGCGACGTTCGACGGAGAAATCTTCCTGGCCCGCATGCGGGCAACGCATGGCGGATAAGGTCAGTCAGGTCACACGATTCCTGCCCCGATCTTGAAGGCGGTTGGCGTCGTGCCGCCGAACATGGGCCGCTCTCGCAAGCTGACCACTCATGTCTCGAACACGTCCCCGCTGAACAACGCCGCCGCCGCATCCGGATTCGACGGCCAGTACATGTGCATGTACGTCGCGACGATCGCCCCCGCGCGATAAACGGCTTCGCCGCTGCCGGGCTCTCCATCGGGCCGGGCGGCGGTCGCCACCGGCGCCAGCGGCGTGTCGAGCCGCGAATAATGAAACGTGTGTCCGCGTATCGGCCCGGTGCGCGTGTCGAGCTGCTGCATCCCGAGCGCCGCGAACCGGCGCTGCATCGTCGCATGGCCTGACAGCAGCCCGAGCATCGGTGTCGTCGCGCCTTCCACGTCGGTCAGCGACTCGCACAAATACACCATCCCCCCGCATTCCGCGACGATCGGCCGGCCGGCCGCCGCGTGTGCGCGAATCGTCCGCGCGGTCACGGCATTCGCCGCGAGCGTCGTCGCATGCAGTTCCGGATAACCGCCCGGCAGGAACAGCGCGTCGCAATCGTCGGGCACGGGCTCGTCGGCAAGCGGCGAAAAGAACCGCAGCTGCGCGCCGAGCGCATCGAGCAGCGCGAGATTGGCCGGATAGATGAACGAGAACGCCGTATCGCGCGCGATCGCGATCCGCTTGCCGGCCAGCGCACGCGGCAGCGGAGCGCCGACGTCAGGTTCCGCGAACGAGACGGCGGGCGGCAATTCGGCGAGCGCCGTCTGCGCGAGCACGTCGGCCGCACGATCGAGCCGCGCATCGAGATCGTCGATGTCGGCCGGCTGGTGCAGGCCGAGATGCCGTTCCGGCAGCGCGATGCCCGCATCGGCCGGGACGTGCCCGAGCCAGCGCAAGTCGTCCGGCAGCGCCTGCCGCAACAGTTCCGCGTGACGTGGCGAGCCGACGCGGTTCGCGAGCACGCCGTGAAACGGCACCTCCGGCCGGAACCGCGCGAGCCCGAACGCGATCGCCGCGAACGTCTGCGCCATCGCCTTCGCCGAAATCACCGCGACGACCGGCACGCCGAATGCCGCCGCGAGATCGGCGCTGCTTGGCGTGCCGTCGAACAACCCCATCACGCCTTCGATCAGGATCAGGTCCGCTTCGCGCGCGGCATCGGCGAGCAGCGCCCGGCAGCCGGCTTCACCGACCATCCCGAGGTCGAGCGCGTGCACCGGCGCGCCGCTCGCGCGTTCGAGCAGCATCGGATCGAGAAAGTCCGGCCCGGTCTTGAACACGCGTACGCGCCGGCCGAGCCGGCGGTGCAGCCGCGCGAGGCCGGCCGTAACCGACGTCTTGCCCTGGCCGGACGCGGGCGCGCTGACGAACAGCGCGGAGCAGGCCGGCATCGGTCAGAACTCCACGCCGCGCTGCGCCTTCACGCCTTGCTCCTTGTACGGATGCTTGACGAGCCGCATTTCGGTGACGAGATCGGCCGCATCGATCAGCGCATCGGGCGCATGCCGCCCGGTGACGACGACGTGCACCGAATCCGGTCGCGCGACGAGCGTCGCGAGCACTTCGTCGAGCGGCAGGTATTCGTACTTCAGCACGGTGTTCAGCTCGTCGAGGATCACCATCCGGTACTCGCCGCTTTCGATCATCCGGCGCGCCTCGTCCCAGCCCTTGCGCGCGGTCGCGATGTCCGCGTCGCGGTTCTGCGTATTCCACGTATAGCCGTCGCCCATCGTCACGAAGTCGCATTGCGCGACCGCACCGAGGAAGTCGCGCTCGGACGTATGCAGCGCGCCCTTGATGAACTGCACGACGCCGAGCCGCATGCCGTGGCCGAGCACGCGCACGGCCATGCCGAACGCAGCCGTGCTCTTGCCCTTGCCGTTGCCGGTGTTGACGATCAGCAGGCCCTTTTCCTGGGTGGCGGCAGCCTGCTTCTTTTCATGGCCGGCGCGGCGGCGTTCAGTCATCCGCTGATGGGATTCGGCATCGGTCTTCATCGGGAATCGTCCTGTCGAAAGCGAAACAAAGGGTTCAGAGCGGGCCGGCGAGCGCAACCGTCACGCCGTCCCGGATGGATTTGGGGCCGAGCAGCCGGCCATTGGGCGCCGCGAGCCGCGCGCACGGCTCGGCCACGCCCGCGACGCCGAAGCGCGCGAGCGCGGCGGCCGACGGGCCGCTCAATAGCGGTTCGGAGCAATGCGCGAGTTGCGCCGCGTCGAACGCGACGAGCGGCCAGCCGCGCCGTGCGCACAGCGTGCGCAGCGGCCGCGCACGTGCCTTGTCGGCGAGCGTCGCGACGACGGCCGGCTCGGCGTCCGGGTAACGCGCCAGCGCCGCGCGGATCGCGGCATCGAGTTGGGCGGCCGTCACGCCCGCGCGGAAACCGACGCCGAGCGCGACGCGCATCATGCGCGGCCGCCGAGCGCCGCGCGCACCGCCGGATCGTCGGCGAGCGCCGCGACACGGCCGATCACGACGATCGCGGGCGAACCGATGCCGGTCAGGCCCACGCGTTCGACGATCGTGTCGAGCGTCGCGAGCACGTGCCGCTGCCCGTCACGCGTCGCGTTTTCGATCGCCGCGCACGGCATGTCGCCGGCCAGGCCGCCGTCACGCAGCGCGGTCACGATCGCGTCGAGCCGGCGAATGCCCATGTAGATCACGATCGTCATCCGCGTCGCGGCCAGCGCGCGCCAGTCGGGTTCGTCGGCACCCGCACCGTGGCCCGTGACGAAGATCACGCCCTGCGCGTCGCCGCGATGCGTGACCGGAATGCCGAGCGCGGCCGGCGCGGCGATGCCGGCCGTGATGCCGTTGACGACCTCGACCGGAAAACCGGCCGCGCCGAGCGCGAGCAGTTCCTCGCCGCCGCGGCCGAACACGAACGGATCGCCGCCCTTGAGGCGCGCGACGCTGCGGCCCGCGCGCAGGTGCGCGAGCATCGCGGCGACGATCGTCTCCTGCGGCGTCGATGCATGGCCGCCGCGCTTGCCGACGTGCTCGATGCGTGCGTCGGCGCGCGCGTGGCGCAATACGTCGGGGTTCACGAGATCGTCGACGAGCAGCACGTCGGCCGCGGCGATCGCGCGCACGGCCTTGAGCGTCAGCAGATCGGCGTCGCCGGGGCCGGCGCCGACGAGCCATGCGCGGCTCATCGGACGCGGCACGGCGCGCACCGTGTCGTAGCGGTGGAAAGGGGACAGCGAGCGGCACATCGGCGGCCGGCGGACAGGCAGTGCATGACGGATCGAGCGAAGCCCGCGCGAGCGCGGGCGGAAAGCGCACCCCATCCGTTCCCCGCGGATCGGGCGTTCGGCGAGCCTCGGGCTCGCCCCTTGCGTTGGCCGGTATCCGGGCTGGCCGCTTGCCAGGCCGCAGCCTTCCCGCCCGCTGAAGGGCAGTGGCATCGCGGGCGGCCTGGGCGCGTGCGGGGGGGAACCGCGGCGCGCGGGCGGCGTACCGTTGCGGGGACAGCACAGGCCGGGCGGACTTCCGCCTCCTGTTTCCCGTTTAACTGCGTGCGCGGAATGCGCATGCGAGCACCGAACGCGGCGCATACGATAGCACAGCGCCCGGCCCGCGCGAACCCGCCGCGCGGGTGCCGGGATGCGGCCGCGGGCGCGGTGCCGCGGTCATGCCGAAGCCTCCCGCGGCGGCCCGTTGCGCCTTGACGCTCCGCGCACCGCCGCCTACACTCGCACGCGTTTCGGTGCTCGCACGCGCCTCTCCGGCGTGCGCAGTTAAACGGGAAACAGGGAGCCTGCCTGCGCCGCAGTCGAGCCAACCTGTGCTGCCCCCGCAACGGTAAGCGAACGCGTCGCGCGCAAGCGCCACGCAGCGCCGCTTCGCCGCATGCCCGCCGCATGCGGACGACCGCCACTGGATGCCGCGCATCCGGGAAGGCGAAGCGGCGTGTTCGTCAGCCCGGATACCGGCCGAAACGTTGGGGTTCAGCGCCGCGGGGAGGCGGCGCATCGTCCACGGCCGCAGCACGCCCGACGCCCGCGCGTTTCCCGCTTTCCCCGCCGATCCGCCCGCCGCACGCGCGCCGGGCCGGCGCGACGAACGGCAGGCGGCGCGGGCAGGGCCGACGGCGGCCGTGTTGGCATTCACGATGTCGACCGTTCGCAAGGAAGCGTCATGTCCGATTCGTCGTTCCGTCCGTTCTGCAGCCGTCCGTGCGGACTGCACCGCGCCATCCCCGCGATTCGCCAAATGACATGCCGCGCCGCCATCGACGCGACGATCCCGGCCTGATTCCATTTTCGCCACAGGACCTACCATGACCCTACGCAAGCTTCCCGTCACGATCGTCACGGGCTTTCTCGGCAGCGGCAAGACCACGCTGATGCGCCACATCCTGCAGCACGCCGAAGGCCGCCGCATCGCGGTGATCGTCAACGAATTCGGCGAGCTCGGCATCGACGGCGAAATCCTCAAGGGCTGCGGGATCGGCTGCGAGGATGCGGAGGGCGCGCAGGGCGAAGCGTCGGGCCAGCTGTACGAGCTCGCGAACGGCTGCCTGTGCTGCACCGTGCAGGAGGAGTTCTATCCGGTGATGGAAGCGCTCGTCGAGCGCCGCGCCGACATCGATCACGTGCTGATCGAGACGTCGGGCCTCGCGCTGCCGAAGCCGCTCGTGCAGGCCTTCAACTGGCCGACGATCCGCAACAGCTTCACGGTCGACGCGGTCGTGACCGTCGTCGACGGGCCGGCCGCCGCGAGCGGCCAGTTCGCCGAGAACCCGCAGGCCGTCGACGCGCAGCGCCGCGCCGATCCGAACCTCGATCACGAATCGCCGCTGCACGAATTGTTCGCCGATCAGCTGTCGTCCGCCGATCTCGTGATCGTGAACAAGGCCGACCTCGTCGCCGACGCGCAGTTCGCCGAAGTCGAAGCCGCGATCCGCGAGGAAATCCCGCCGCAGGTGAAGATCGTGCGCGCGACGCGCGGCGAACTGGATCTCGCGATGCTGCTCGGGCTCGAGTCGGCATCGGAGGAAACGATCCATCTGCGGCACGACCATCACGGCTCGGCCGACGACGGCGATCACGACCACCATCACGACGATTTCGATTCGGTCGTCGTGTCGGGCGATGCCGGTTCGCGCGAAGCGACGATCGCCGCGCTGCAGCGTGTCGTCGAGGCACATACGATCTATCGCGCGAAAGGCTTCGCGGCGCTGCCCGATGCGCCGATGCGGCTCGTGATCCAGGGCGTCGGCCGCCGCTTCGACAGCTATTTCGACCGTCGCTGGCAGGACGGCGAGCCGCGCGCGAGCCGCTTCGTGCTGATCGGCGAGGATCTCGACGCGGCCGCGCTGCAGCGCGCGTTCGACGCCGCGTGCGCGGCGCAAATGCGACAGGCGTAACGCGCGATGCATCTGCTGCGCACCACGCCGGGCGGCTTCGTCGACGATACGCAGGGTGTCGTCCGGATCGACCAGCAGCCGGCCGACATCGTGATCCTGAGCTCGGCTGACACGACGCTGTCGCTGCTGGCCAGCGTCGTGCCGAAGCTGCCGGCCGGCTTTCCGAGCGTGCGGCTTGCGAACGTCACGTTTCTGCGGCAGCCGGCGTCGGTCGATTTCTATGTCGACGACGTGCTGCGTCACGCGAAGACGGTCGTGATCGATCACCTCGGCGGCGAAGCATACTGGCCGTACGGGATCGAACAGGCCGTGTCGCTCGCGTCGAAACGCAAGCAGCAGCTCGCGATGTTCTCGGGCGACTTGCAGGAAGACCCGAACCTCGTCGCGAAGAGCACGGTCGCGCCCGACCTGTGCCGGCTGTGGTGGCGCTACCTGCGCGAAGGCGGGATGCACAATGCCGAAGCGTTGCTGCGCAGCATCGCGTTCCATACGCTCGGCTTCGGCGACGAACCCGAGCAGCCGCGCCCGCTGCCGGCCGCCGCGCTGTATCACCCGGCGCGCGACCCGGCGAGCGTCGACGACTGGCAAGCGCGCTGGACGCCCGGTGCGCCCGTCGTCGCGATCCTGTTCTATCGCGCGCACTGGCAGGCCGCGAACACGGCCGTGTTCGACGCGCTGGCCGATGCGCTCGTGCGCGAAGGGCTCAATCCGCTGCCGATCGCGGTCACGTCGCTGAAGGACGCGGTGAGCCGCGAGGTCATCACGCAGCTCTGCGACACGCACGGCGTCGCGCTCGTGCTGAACACCACGGCCTTCGCGGCCGGCGCGATCGACAGCGCCGAGCCCGACGTGCTCGCCGGCGACGCGCCCGTGCTGCAGGTGATCCTGTCCGGCGGCAACCGCGACGCATGGGTGGCCGACAATCAGGGGCTGCACGCGCGCGACATCGCGATGCACATCGCGCTGCCCGAGGTCGACGGGCGCATCGTCACGCGCGCGGTGAGCTTCAAGGGGCTCGCGTATCGTTGCCCGCACACTGAAGTCGACGTCGTGCGCTACCAGCCGGACGCCGAACGAATCGCGTTCGTCGCGGCGCTCGCGCGCGGCTGGTGCCGGCTGCGCACGCTCGACCACGCCGACAAGCGCATCGCGCTGATCCTCGCGAACTATCCGCAAAGCGAAGGGCGGATCGGCAACGGCGTCGGGCTCGATACGCCGGCGTCCGCGCTGCGCGTGCTGTCGACGCTGCGCGACGCGGGCTATGCCGTGGCCGACCTGCCGACCGACGGCGACGCGCTGATCGCGCGACTCACCGAAGGCGTGACCAACGACCCGGCCGTGCGCGCGTTGCGCCCCGCGTTCCAGAGTTTCGCGCTGGCCGACTACATCGCGCATTTCGCGCGGCTGCCGGCTGGCGTGCGCGACGCGCTGAACGAACGCTGGGGCCCGCCCGAAGCCGACCCGACGCTGCGCCAGGGCCGCTTCACAATCGCCGGCTGGCGCGCGGGCAACGTGTTCGTCGGCATCCAGCCGTCGCGTTCGCGCGGCGAGAACGACTATGCGAGCTACCACGACGCGGACCTCGTGCCGCCGCACGCGTACCTCGCGTTCTATTTCTGGCTGCGCGACGCGTTCGCCATCGACGCGGTCATCCACCTCGGCAAGCACGGCAACCTCGAATGGCTGCCGGGCAAGAGCGTCGCACTGTCCGACGCGTGCTGGCCCGACCTGACCCTCGGACCGCTGCCGCACCTGTATCCGTTCATCGTCAACGATCCGGGCGAGGGCAGCCAGGCGAAGCGCCGCGCGCAGGCGGTGATCGTCGATCACTTGATGCCGCCGCTCACGCGCGCGGAGAACTACGGCCCGCTGCAGGATCTCGAACGGCAGGTCGACGAGTACTACGAAGCACTGATGGTCGATGCGCGGCGCGCGAAGCTGCTGCGCAAGACGATCCTCGCGACGATCGCCGAACACCGGCTGCATGACGAGCTGAGCGTGTCGCCGCCGCGCGACGCGGGCGCCGAGGATGCGCTGCTGACGCGCGTCGATGCGTGGCTGTGCGAACTGAAGGAAGCGCAGATTCGCGACGGGCTGCACGTGTTCGGCGCGTCGCCGGCCGACCGTCAGCGGCGCGATACGCTGCTCGCGCTCGCACGCTTTCCGGTCGGCGACGGCAAGGGCGAACGCGCGGGACTGATTGCCGCGCTCGCGCGCGACCTCGCGCTCGGCGACGCGTTCGATCCGCTCGCAGCCGACTGGGCCGCGCCGTGGACGGGCCCGCGGCCCGCCGTTCTGCAGTCGCTCGACGAATCGCCGTGGCGCCATGCGGGCGATACGCGCGAGCGGCTCGAGCGGCTCGCGCAGCAGTGGCTGGACGGGCTGTGCACGCACGCCGGCGTCGATCCCGGCATCGACACCACGCCACCCGGCGACTGGCCGCACACGCTCGCGGTGATCGAACGCGTGCGCTCGACGCTGATGCCCGCGCTCGACGCGTGCGGCAGCGAGGAGCTGCGCCAGCTGCTGCGCGGGCTCGACGGCCGCTTCGTGCCGCCCGGGCCGAGCGGCTCGCCGTCGCGCGGCCGGCCCGACGTGCTGCCGACGGGCCGCAACTTCTATTCGGTCGATACGCGCGCGGTGCCGACGCAGGCCGCGTGGTCGCTCGGGCTGAAATCCGCGCAGCAACTGATCGAGCGCCATCTGCAGGATCACGGCGACTATCCGCGCGCGATCGGGCTGTCGGTCTGGGGGACGGCCACGATGCGCACCGGCGGCGACGATATCGCGCAGGCGTTCGCGCTCATCGGCGTACGGCCGAAATGGGCGCACGGCAGCCATCGCGTGACCGACTTCGAGATCCTGCCGATCGAGATCTTCGACCGGCCGCGCATCGACGTGACGCTGCGCGTGTCGGGCTTCTTCCGCGATGCGTTCCCGAACCTGATGCACTTGTTCGACGCGGCCGTGCAGGCCGTCGCCGCACTCGACGAGCCCGAGGAACTCAACCCGATCCGCGCGCGCATCGAGCGCGAACGCTCGAAATGGATCGAGCAGGGCGTGGCACCCGACGAAGCGCGGCGCCGGGCCGGCTGGCGCGTGTTCGGCGCGCGGCCGGGCAGCTACGGCGCGGGCCTGCAGGACCTGATCGACCAGCGCCGCTGGCAGACCGACGCCGACCTCGCCGACGCATACCGCCGCTGGGGCGGCCATGCATACGCGCAGAACAGCGCGGGCGACGTCGCCCCCGACGTGTTCGGCGAGCGGCTCGCGACGATCGACGTCGTCGTGCAGAACCAGGACAGCCGCGAACACGACATCCTCGACTCGAACGACTACTACCAGTTCCAGGGCGGGATGACGGCGGCCGTGCGCCACCTGTCCGGGCAACAGCCGAGCATCTACCACGGCGACCATGCGAACCCGGTCGCGCCGAAGATGCGCACGCTGCGCGAGGAGATCGCGCGCGTGATCCGCTCGCGCGTCGTCAACCCGAAATGGCTCGACGGCGTGAAGCGTCACGGCTACAAGGGCGCGGCCGAAATGGCCGCGACCGTCGACTACCTGTACGGCTATGACGCGACCGCGCGCGTGCTGTCGGACCACCAGTACGCGCTCGTCGCCGACGCGTACCTGTTCGACGACGCTACCCGCGCGTTCCTCGAACGGCACAACCCGAAGGCGCTGCACGGCATCTGCGAACGCTTCGTCGAAGCGATGCAGCGCGGACTGTGGCAGCAGCCGGGCGACTATCGCGAGCGGATCGAAGCGGTCTGGCTCGACAGCGAACAACTCCAGGAAGGGGGGCGGCGATGACCGATCCGACGACGCACCGCGCACGCACGGTGTTCCCGTTCGCGGCGCTGGTCGCGCAGCAACCGCTGCAGCAGGCGCTGCTGCTCGCGGCGATCGATCCGTCGCTCGGCGGCGTGCTCGTCAGCGGGCCGCGTGGCACCGCGAAATCGACCGCCGCGCGGGCGCTCGCGGAATTGCTGCCCGAAGGCGAATTCGTCACGCTGCCGCTGTCGGCGAGCGACGAGCAGGTCACGGGCACGCTCGATCTCGCGCATGCGCTCGCCGAAAACGGCGTGCGCTTCCGGCCGGGCCTGCTCGCCCGCGCGCATCGCGGCGTGCTGTACGTCGACGAGGTGAACCTGCTCGCCGACGGGCTCGTCGATACGCTGCTCGACGTCGCCGCGAGCGGCGTGAACGTGGTCGAGCGCGATGGCGTGTCGCACGCGCACGATGCACGCTTCGTGCTGGTGGGCACGATGAATCCCGAGGAAGGCGAACTGCGTCCGCAACTGCTCGACCGCTTCGGGCTGATGGTCGAACTCGAGAACTGTTTCGACGCCGCGCAGCGCGAGCAGATCGTGAAGGCGCGTCTTGCGTTCGATCTCGATCCGCACGCGTTTCGCGAGCGTCATGCGGCGGCGCAGCGCGCACTCGGCGACCGGATTCACGCGGCACGGGCACGGCTGTCGACGCTGGATTTCGACGATGCGGTTCACGCACTCGTCAGCGCGCTGTGCATCGACGCGGCCGTCGACGGCCTGCGCGCCGACCTCGTGATGCTGCGCGCCGCGCGCGCGCTCGCGGCGCTGGAGCAGGCCGACGCGGTGACGGTATCGCACGTCGAGCGCGTGGCCGACGCGGTGCTGCGGCATCGGCGCCACGCGGGTACGCCGCCGCCGTCGGGCGCGTCGCCATCGAGCGGCGACCGTGATGCCCCTTCGCCGCCGGACACGCGCCGGCAGCCCGGCAATCAACCGGACGGGGCACGCAACGATGCGACGGCATCGCAAGGCGACTGGGGCTACCTGCCGCCCGAGCCGGCCGGACTGCGCGACGTGAAAGGCGTGGTGCCGCTGCCGTTAAAAAAACGCTGAGCCATCGAGCCGACGCCGCCGCGAACGTCGTTCGCGGTCCTCGATGGCAGCCAGGCGCCGCCGCGCGCGTGCCGGGGACGGCGCGTGCCGGCACGGCCGTCGCGTGGCCGGCGACGCTCGCCGCGAAGCGCGGCGAGCCGCTGCACGCCGGCCATCTGCGTTTTCGCAAGCAGGCCGGCACACCGCGCGCACTTCATTGCTTCGTGCTCGACTGTTCGGCGTCGATGCTGTCGCATGAACGGCTCGCGCTCGCGAAAGGCTTGATCGTCGCGTACTTCGACCAGGCCGCGCGCGACCGCGTGGAAACCGCGCTGATCTGCTTCGGCGGCGACGGCGCCGCGCGGCGTTTCGGCCCGGCCGTGCCGCGCTGGTGGAATGCACGCTGGCTCGAACCGGTGGACGGTGGTGGCGGTACGCCGCTCGCGGACGGCATCGCGGCCGCCGCGCAATTGCTCGCGCGCGCTGCACGGCGTGCGCCGGACAAGCAGCGCTGGCTGTGGGTGCTGTCCGACGGCCGCACGCGCGAAACGCCGCCGAAACCGGCGGTTGCCGATCACGTCGTGTTCGTCGATTTCGACGACGCAGCCGTGCGGATCGGGCAGGGCGGGCGGCTCGCCGATGCATGGGGCGCGCAATGGACGACGGCCGCGGCGCTGTGCCACGGACCGATCGGCTGATCCGGCAATCCGGCAATCGTCCGCGCGGGACGATCGCCGACGCTGCGCTATGATCGCCGTTTCTGCTCACCGGAATGTCTGCCATGCAAGTACTCGTCGATGCCGACGCGTGTCCCGCCGTCGTCAAGGACATGCTGTTTCGCGCCGCGCGTCGTGCCGAGATCTGCGTAACGCTGGTCGCGAACCAGTTCCTGCGCACGCCGCCGTCGCCGTTCATCAAGGCGCTGCAGGTGCCGGCCGGTTTCGACGTGGCCGATGCGCGGATCGTCGAGCTCGCACAAGCCGGCGATCTCGTGATCACCGCCGACATCCCGCTGGCCGCGGCCGTCCTCGACAAGGGCGCGCATGCGCTCGACCCGCGCGGCAACTGGTTCAGCCGCGAGAACATCGAGGAACGCCTGTCGACGCGCGCGATGATGGATCAGCTACGCAGCGCGGGCATCGACACGGGCGGGCCGGCGCCGTTCAGCGCGCGCGACGGCAAGGCGTTCGCCTCGCAGCTCGACCGGTTCCTGGCACGCAACGGCAAGCCCTGACGCAGCGGGCGACAGTGTCGTCGGGCGTGTGATGCGTCACCGGTTTCGCGTCGAATCGCCGGCTACGGCAGAATACGGATTCGCCCCGACATGGAGATCGTGGCGCGAACGAACCCTCGGAGGGCATGGATGTCACCGACCCAACTTCTCGTTCCGACGTTGACCCAGATGCTGCGCGCGCAATCCGCGTGGCTCGACAAGGCCGTGTCGCACCGGCAGGCCGCCGGCGACGCACCCGATGCGGTGCTGGCGCTGAAACTCGCGCCCGACATGTACCCGCTCGCCGCCCAGGTGCGGTTCTCGTGCTTCCAGGCGATGGAACCCGTCTACCGGCTGCGCGGCGAACCGCTGCCGGCCGCGCTGCTGGCGCTGCGGGAAGCCGGCTGGCATGCCGATGCACAGCCCGGCACGCTGAGCGACGCGCAAGGGATCCTCTCCGGCACGATCGCATTCCTCGGCGAACTCGCGCCCGACGCGCTCGATGGCGGCGCCGCGCTGCCGATCGCACTCGAGCTGCCGAACGGCATCGCGTTCGACATGACCGGCGAGCAGTACGTGCGCGACTGGGCGCTGCCGCAGTTCTACTTTCACTCGATCGCCGCGTACGCGATCCTGCGCCATTACGGCGTCGAGCTCGGCAAGGCCGACTATGTGCCGCACATGCTGGCGTACGTGCGGCCCGGCACGATTCCGCAGGGCTGACCGGATGACAGGACGAGCCGGCCGCGGCGCTCCGGCATGACGCGGGCGCTCTTCATCTGCAGCCGCAACCGGCTGCGCAGCCCGACGGCCGAAGCGGTATTCGCCGCGTGGCCGGGCGTCGAAACCGACTCCGCGGGCCTCGCGCCGGACGCGGACACGCGTTTGTCCGCGGAGCAGATCGAATGGGCCGAGATCGTGTTCGTGATGGAACGCGCACACAAGGCGAGGCTGTCTGCACAGTTCGGCGCGCGCCTGAAGCACAAGAAAGTCATCTGCCTCGACATTCCCGACCGCTACGCATACATGCAGCCCGAACTGGTCGCGCTGCTCGAACGCAAGGCCGGACCGTTGCTGCGCGCGTGAGTGGCGCAGGTCGATTCAACGCGAACGAAGCGATCCGTCCGTGAGTGCCGAAAAACGGTCGAGATGCAGCAGTTCGATGATCTTGCGCGTCGGCACGCTGGCACGCAGCGTCTCGAGGCGTTCGACGTCGAACCACTTGCAGCGCGCAATCTCGTTGCTCGCGCGCGGGGTCAGGTGTTTCGGCACGTCGGCCACGAACACGTGATGGAGTTTCGTGAGACCGCCGAACTGCACCGCATAGTCGAGCGCGAGCCCCTCGAGCCGCGTTTCCTCCGCCAGCTCCCGCTGCGCGGCCTCGAGCGGTGTCTCGCCGCGCCGGATCGTGCCGCCCGGCAGCGACCAGCGCGCCGCGGTACGGGCGACCAGCAGCACGCTGCTGCGCTGGCGGCACACGATCGTGGCGCGCTCCTTGATGCTGTCGATGGTATCCGGCACGGTATTCATGTTCGGCAAAACAGGTGCTGAATCGTGGAGGGAAAGGCACGTCGACCGGCGTTGCCGGCCTGTTGCCCGGTCGTCGGGCACGATGGCATGCAAGCCGCCGCGCCGATCATACCGGTCGTTCGTGACAGTTCCGTGCGTCACCGCGCGTCACGCGTGCGTGTAGATCCCCGTGCGGGCGGGCTTTCCGGAACGTCCGTGGCGCCGTTTGTGGACGGCCCGCCGGTGATGCGGCGGCGTCACATGCGGGCGCACGGGCGCCGGCCGCGCCGTTGGCGCGGCGGCACGCGGCTGTAATTGTCCCTCGCCAAAATGGAAGGTCTGGGTTTGTGCGCGGGCGACGCCCAACGTCGACGCCAGCACGAGGGCCGCGAGCAGCATGCGTTTCATGAAATCTCCCACTTTCTTCGGATGAGTGCCGGTCGCCAGCTTAGCGAACCGCGGCCCGGTGCCGCAACCGGCTCGCGTTCGGTGTCGTTCCCACTTGCGGACGGCCGTTCTTCGCCCAGCCGCCGACGCACGTCCGGCTTGACAATAAAATTCTCGAGTGTGAATATAAATTCACGCACAAGAATTATCATTCAAGCCAAGGAAACCGCGCCATCGTAGTCGGCGCAGCGGAACCGGCGATCCGATCAACCGGAAGCAGGAGCGAGACGCATGGCGGAGCTGGAGCAGCAGGGCGCGTTGGCGGGGTTGCGCATCATCGATCTGTCGCGGGTGCTGGGCGGCCCGTACGCGACGCAGATCCTCGCCGACCACGGCGCGGAGGTAATCAAGGTCGAACCGCCGTCGGGCGACGAGACGCGCACGTGGGGCCCGCCGTTCGACGGCGACACCGCGTCGTATTTCCTCGGCGTGAACCGCAACAAGCTCGGCATCGCGCTCGACCTGACGAAGCCGGACGATCGCGAGCGGCTGCTCGGCCTGCTCGAGCACGCGGATGCGCTGGTCGAGAACTTCAAGGTCGGCACGATGGAACGCTGGGGGCTCGGCTTCGACGCGCTGCATGCGCGCTTCCCGCGCCTCGTCCATTGCCGTGTGTCGGGCTTCGGCGCGGACGGCCCGCTCGGCGGGCTGCCCGGCTACGACGCAGCCGTGCAGGCGCTGGCCGGGCTGATGAGCGTCAACGGTGAAGCAGGGGGCGCACCGCTGCGCGTCGGCGTGCCGATCGTCGATCTCGTCACCGGGCTGAACGCGGCGCTCGGCGTGCTGATGGCGCTGCGCGAACGCGATGCGAGCGGGCGTGGCCAGTTCGTCGAATCGACGCTGTTCGACTGTGCGCTGTCGATCCTGCATCCGCATACGCCGAATTTCTTCCATTCCGGGAAGGCGCCGGTGCGCACCGGCAACGCGCATCCGAACATCACGCCGTACGACAGCTTTCCGACCGCGAGCGTCGACATCTTTCTCGCGGTCGGCAACAACGGGCAGTTCGCCGCGCTCTGCGACGTGCTCGGCACGCGCGACTGGCCCGACGATCCGCGCTTCGCCGACAACCGCGCGCGCAGTACGAACCGCGCCGCGTTGCGCGCGCTGCTCGAAACGGCGCTGGCCGCTCACGACGGTGCGGCGCTCGCCGAGCAGCTGATGCGCCGCGGCGTGCCGTGCGCGCCCGTGCTCGGGCTCGACGCGGCGCTCGACCATCCGCACGTCGCGCATCGGCGGATGAAGGTCGAACTGGGCCGGCATCGCGGCATCGCGTCGCCGATCAAGCTCGGCCGCACGCCGGCCACGTACCGGCGGCCGCCGCCCGCGCTGAACGAACATGCGGCGCAGGTGTTCGCCGACGCAGGACCGGACGACGGCAGCACGCACGGCAACTGACACGCATCGCGGCCAGCGGCCGCGCAACGGCGCCCGACGCCGCTGCACGACGGCACGCCGCTTCGGACATCACGCCGCGTCGCGCCCGACGCGCGCCGGCGCCAGAGGAGACACATCATGCTCGCATGGATCGGCGCGATCGCGATCGTCGCGCTGTTCGGCCTGATCATCACGAAGCGGCTGTCGCCGCTCGTCGCATTGATCGTCGAGCCGGTGGCCGCGTCGCTCGCGGCCGGCTTCGGACTCTCGACCGGCAAGTTCATCGTGCACGGCGTGCAGAACATCGGCCCGATCGCCGGAATGTTCGTTTTTGCGATTCTATTTTTCGGAATCCTCACCGACGCGGGGATGCTCGACCCGATCATCGCGTGCGTGCTGCGCGTGATCGGCTGCCATCCGCCGCGCATCGTGATGGGCTCGGCGCTGCTCGCGCTGCTGATCCATCTGGACGGCTCGGGCGCCGTCACGTTTCTCGTCACGCTGCCCGCGATGATGCCGCTCTATACGCGGCTCGGGATGGACCGGCGGATCCTCGCGTGCGTCGCGTCGATGGCGGCCGGCGTCAACTTCCTGCCGTGGGTGGGACCGATGCTGCGCGCGTCGGCGGCGCTGCACATTCCCGGCTCGGCGATCTTCACGCCGATGCTTCCCGTGCAGATCGTCGGGCTCGTGTTCGTGTTCGGCACCGCGTACGTGCTGGGCGTGCGCGAGGCAAAACGGCTCGGGCTCGATCGCGCCGGCGCCGCGTCGCTCGCGATCGCGCCGCGCGAGCTGACCGACGCGGAACGCGCGCTGCGCCGGCCCGCGCGCTTCCGGATCAACCTGGCGCTGACGCTCGTCGTGCTCGGCACGCTGGTGTCGGGCATCGTCGACCCGATGGTGATGTTCATGCTCGGCACGGTCGCCGCGCTCGTCATCAACTATCCGGACGTGCAGGCGCAGCGCGAGCGGATCGACGCGCATGCGAAGGCCGCGCTGATGATGGCGAGCGTGCTGCTCGCGGCGGGCGCGTTCACCGGGATCATGTCCGGCACGGGGATGCTGAAGGCGATGGCCGAGGTCGTCGTCGCGCACGTGCCGGTCGAGCATGCGCGCCACATGCCGTTCGTGCTCGGCCTGCTGTCGATGCCGCTCAGCCTGCTGTTCGATCCCGATTCGTTCTATTTCGGCGTGCTGCCGGTGCTCGCGGAAAGCGCGAAGCTGCTCGGCGTGCCGCCGATCCAGATGGCGCAGGCCGCGCTGCTCGGCCAGATGACGACAGGTTTCCCGGTCAGTCCGCTCACGCCCGCGACGTTCCTGATCGTCGGCCTGACCGGCGTCGAGCTGGCCGAGCACCAGAAGTTCACGATTCCGTTCCTGTTCGCCGCCACCGTGCTGATGGTCTTCGCTGCGGTCGCGACGGGCGTGTTTCCGTTGTGAGCGTCCGCGTATTCGGCGCGTCGCGCCGGCCTCCACCGAGGAGGCACACACCGGCCCGACGTTACCCCGAAAGCGGCGCGGCCGCCCACGTTTTCCTGGAGAGCAATCCATGCAGTTCGACCTGACCGACGACCAGCGCGCGATCGAAAGCGCGATCGAGAAAATCTGCGAACGCTTCGGCGACGACTACTGGCTCGAACGCGATCGCGCGGGCGGGTTTCCGTCCGACTTTCACGCGGCGCTCGCCGAAGCCGGCTGGCTCGGCATCGCGATGGACCCGGCCCACGGCGGCGCCGGGCTCGGGATGACCGAGGCCGCCCTGATGATGCGCATGATCAGCGCGTCGGGTGCCGGCCTGTCGGGCGCATCGGCCGTGCACATGAACATCTTCGGGCTGAACCCCGTGCAGGTGTTCGGCAACGATGCGCAAAAGGCGCGCTTCCTGCCGTCGCTGATCGCCGGGCGCGACAAGGCCTGCTTCGCGGTGACCGAGCCCGACGCCGGCCTCGACACGACGCACCTGAGCACGCAGGCGCGCCGCGACGGCGACCATTACGTGCTGAGCGGGCGCAAGATCTGGATCTCGACCGCGCAGGTCGCGAACAAGATGCTGATCATCGCGCGCACGACGCCGCTCGACCAGGTCGCGAAGCCGACCGACGGGCTGAGCCTGTTCTACACCGACCTCGACCGGTCGCGCGTCGAAGTGCGAGAGATCGAAAAGATGGGCCGCAAGGCCGTCGATTCGAACATGCTGTTCATCGACAACCTGCGCGTGCCGCGCGACGACCTGATCGGCAACGAGGGCGACGGCTTTCGCTACCTGCTGCACGGGCTGAACCCCGAGCGGATCCTGATCGCCGCCGAGGCGATCGGTCTCGGGCAGGCCGCGCTGCGGCGCGCGACGCAGTATGCGTGCGAGCGCGTCGTGTTCGGCCGGCCGATCGGGCAGAACCAGTCGATCCAGCATCCGCTCGCGCAGGCGTGGATGCAGCTCGAGGCCGCGTGGCTGATGGTGATGAAGGCGGCGACGCGCTACGACGCGGGGCAGTCGTGCGGCGCGGAGGCGAACGCCGCGAAGTACCTCGGCGCGGAAGCCGCGTTCCAGGCGTGCCAGACGGCGATCGCGACGCACGGCGGAATGGGCTATGCGAAGGAATACCATGTCGAGCGCTACCTGCGCGAGTGTATGATTCCGAGGCTCGCGCCCGTGAGTCCGCAACTGATCCTGTGCTACATCGCGGAGAAGGTGCTCGGGCTGCCGAAGTCGTACTGACCGTAGCGACCCGGCGGCCGGCCCGGCGCGCGGCTTCCCGTTCCGAATCAAGCGCTCGCCATGGATGTCAAACTCGTTGCCCGCACGCTCGACCTGTTCGAGCTGTTCGCCGCCGAACGGCGGCCGCTGCCGCTCACCGAACTCGCGCGCCTGCTCAACGTGCCGGCGTCGAGTTGCCTGGCGATGGCGCGCACGCTCGTGAGCCGCGGCTATCTGTACGAGGTGCGCAAGCGCGGCGGCTACTATCCGACGCGGCGCCTGCAGACGATCGCCGCCGCGATCGACGCGACCGATCCCGTCGTCGACATCGTGCATCCGCAGCTCGTCGCGCTGCGCGACGCGAGCCGCGAGACGGCCGTGCTCGGCAAGATCCAGGGCGCGTCGGTCACGTATCTCGACGTCGTCGAATCCGAGCAGGCGATCCGCTATACGCGCCAGCCCGGCGAGCTGCGCCCGCTGCATGCGAATTCGATCGGCAAGGCGATCTTCGCGGAACTCGCGAGCGATGCGCAGCAGGCGCTCGGCGCGCAGCTGTCGTTCGAACGCTTCACCGATGCGACGGTGGCCGACCTGCCGGCGCTCGTCGCGCAAGCCTCACGGTTTCGCGAACTCGGCTGGGCCGAGAACTTCGGCGAGAGCGCGCCCGAGCTGTCGGCGATCGCGGTCGCGCTGACGCTCGACGGCGACTGGTACGGGCTGTCGGTCGTCGGCCCGACCGAGCGGATCCGCCAGCATCGCGACACGCATGCGGCGCTGCTGGTCGACGCGAAGGCGCGGCTGCTGGCCGAGCAGGGGCGCGGCTGACGTAGCCACCTGCCGCGCTGCCTGCTGCCCTCGGGTACTCAGGTACTCGGGTGCGCGAGCCGTCAGCGATACCAGCGCGGCGTATACACCCATTCGCGCCCGTCGCCGATCGTGAAACGTCGCGTCGTCGACGAACCGACGATCACCATCGTGCGCATGTCCACCTGGTCGCTGCGCAGCGCGCCGAGGGTCGTCGTTGCGAGTGTCGCGCCAGGCCGGCCGATATCGCGGCCGAGCACGACGACCGTATCGGCCGCGCGATGCGCGCGCACGGCGTCGAGCGCACGATCGAGCTGCCACGGCCGCGCACGCGAGATCGGGTTGTAGAACGCCATCACGAGATCGGCTTGCGCCGCATGCCGCAGGCGCGTCTCGATCACATCCCATGGCTTCAGGTTGTCCGACAGCGAGATCGCGCAGAAATCGTGGCCGAGCGGCGCACCGGCCTGCGCGGCGGTCGCGAGCGATGCCGATACGCCGGGTTCGACGCGCAGCTCGACCGCCGCCCATTGCGGATCGCGCGCTTCGTCGAGTGCCTCGAGCACGGCCGCGGCCATCGCGAACACGCCCGGGTCGCCCGACGACACGACCGCGACGCGCCGGCCTTCGGCCGCCAGTTCGAACGCATGGCGCGCGCGCTGCATTTCTTCGCGATTGTCGGTGCCGTGCACGCGCTGGTCCGCGCGGAACGGGCCGGCCATCGTCACGTAGGTCGTATAGCCGAGGATGTCGGTGGCTTCCGCGAGTGCGGTGCGCGCAGCCGGCGTAAGCCATGCGGCATCGCCCGGGCCGAGGCCGAGCACCGTCAGGCGGCCCCGCGCACGGCCGAGCGTCGCGGGATCGACCGGCTGCGCGGCAACCGCGCAGGCGAAGCCGTCGGACGTTGTGCGCAACGTGTGCGCCACGCGCAACGCATTGCCGAGCACGGCCGCCGCATCGGTGTCGCCGCCGGCAACATCCGCGAAGCGCAGCGGCACGCCCAGCGTGTGCGCCGCCGCTTCGACCCGTGCCTCGCCGAGCATCGTCGCGGGTGCGACGAGCGCGGCGAGCGCCAGCCGCGCGAGGCCTTGCGCGTCCAGCAGCGCATCGATGCGTTCGGCGAGCGGGGGCGCCGCGTCGGCCTGCACACCGCGCGCATCGATGCCGACCACCACGCTGCGCGGATGGATCACGAGTTCGTCGCGCGCGCCGCGCCACGCATCGGGCGTCACGCGGATCGCATGCGCTGCCGCGTCGTCGCGCGGCAGCGCGACGTCGTCGAGCCACGGTGCCGCGCCGTCGATGCGCGTGGCCGCGCCCGCGAGCAGGTCCGACACGAAGCGCTTGCCTTGCTGGAGATCGGCGAGCGCATAGCCGTCGGGTGGATTGAGCACGCATGCGCCGAAGCGCAGCTCGCCGCTCGTCGTGATCGCCGGTGCGACGCCGAGGCATTCGGCGATTTCGCGCGCGATCACGTTGACGCCCGTCAATCCGCCGAGCAGCGGCACGACGGCCGAGCCGTCTTCCGCGACCGCCAGCACAGGCGGCTCGACTCCCTTGTCGGCCAGTGCCGGCGCGACGCAACGGATCACGATGCCGGCCGCGCACAGCGCGACGATCGGCAGGCCGCGCGCGTAAAGCTCGCGCAGGTGTGTGCCGAGCTCGTCGAACGGCACGTCGGCCTCGACGCGCGACGCGAGCCCGTGCACGAGCGCCCCCGGATAACGCGCCTGGATGCGTCGCGCGGTTTCGAGCGCGCCCGCGCCGAGAATCACGATCGCGGGCGGAGTCGTCATCCTTGCCATTTTTCCCCCGGTACGACGAGCAGCGAGAAATACGGCGATGCCATCGGGTCGACCTCGTCGAGCGGCACGATGCGCTGGGTCGCCATCGTCGCGCGCTCGACGTACAGCGCGCGCTTCGCGAGCCCGAGTGCGTCGAGCACGCGCCGCACCTTGTCGAAGTTGCGGCCGAGCTTCATCACGACGGCCGCGTCGGCCTGTGCGAGCCGCGCGCGCAGTTCGTCCTCAGGCAGCACGCCGGACAGCACCGACAGGCTCTGGTTGCGATAGACGAGCGGCTGGCCGAGCACGGCCGTGCCGCCGAGCATCGCGCACACGCCCGGGATCACTTCGGTGTCGTAGCGCGGCGCGAGGCGATCGTGCAGGTACATGTACGACCCGTAGAAGAACGGATCGCCTTCGCAGATCACCGCGACGTCGCGCCCGGCGTCGAGATGCGCCGCGACGATCTCGGCGGCCGTGTCGTAGAAGTCGGCGATCACCGTCTCGTAGCAGAGCGGCGGCGGCAGCGTCTCGGTCGTCACCGGATAGACGAGCGGCAGCTGCGTCTGCGCTTCGAGCAGGTGCGCTTCGACGATCCCGTACGCATTGCCTTTCTTGCCTTTCGCGACGAAATACGCGACCACCGGCGCGGCCTGCAGCACGCGCAGCGCCTTGATCGTCATCAGCTCAGGGTCGCCGGGGCCGACGCCGACCCCGAACAGGCGTCCGCGCGGGGCCGTCATTCGGCCTCCGTCGCGAGTGCGTTGACCGCGGCGGCGGCCATCGCGCTGCCGCCGCGTCGGCCGAGCAGCGCGACGTACGGCACGCCGCGGCTGTCCGCGTCGAGCATCGCCTTCGATTCGGCCGCACCGATGAAGCCGACCGGAAAGCCGAGGATCAGCGCGGGGCGCGGCGCACCGGCGTCGATCATGTCGAGCAGGTGGAACAGCGCGGTCGGCGCATTGCCGATCACGACGACGCTGCCGGCCAGGTGCGGGCGCCACAGTTCGAGCGCGGCGGCCGAGCGCGTGTTGCCGAGATGCCGCGCGAGGTCGGGCACGGCCGGTTCGCCGAGCGTGCAGATCACGCGATTGCCGGCCGGCAGCCGCGCGCGCGTGATGCCTTCGGCGACCATCTTCGCGTCGCAGAGAATCGGCGCGCCGGCCGCGAGCGCGGTGCGGCCCGCCGTGCCGGCGCCGGCCGAAAAGCGCAGGTCGTAGACGACATCGACCATCCCGCACGCGTGGATCACGCGCACCGCGAGTTTCTCGAGATCGGGCGGAACCTGCGACAGGTCGGCCTCGGCGCGGATCGTCGCGAACGACTGGCGGTAGATTTCCTGCCCGTCGCGAATATAGTCAAGCATCGGTGGTGTCCTGGCTGTGCCGCGCGCCCGTCAGTCGGGCCGCGGCCTGGTCAATCGTCAGATGGCGCGCGAGCGGGGCGCCGAGGCCCGCGGCGGCGTCGCGCCGGTAAAGGTCGTAGCGTGCGGGCGCGACCGCGACGAGCGTGTGCGTCGCGGGGTGCGGCAGCGCGCAATGGCGCTCGCAGCCGGTCAGGTGCACGTCGACCGGATGGCCGACGCGCGCGGCCAGCGCGAGCGCATCGTGTTTCGTATCGGCGCGCGACTTCGCGCAGCCCGCGCTGCCGGTGCAGGCAACCAGCGCCGCCAGCGGGTCGGATGCCGTGCATACCAGGCCGAGCGACGCGAGCGCATCGAGCACGGCCGGCGCGCATTCATGCCGCACGCCATGCACGAACACGCCTTGCCACGGGGTCATCGACAGCGTGCCGTCGCCTTCGGCTTCGGTCAGTGCCGCGAGTCGCTCCAGTTGCGTCGCGTCGAGCCGGCCGAGCACGCACTGCGCGCCGACGCTGCAGTACGCCGCGTCGAGCGACGGCCGTGCGCCGAAGCGCAGCGCGGCATCCGCGGGCATGCGCCGCCAGCCGGCCAGTGCCGGATCGGCCTCGAGCGAGAAGGGTACGTAGTGCTGCGCGCGCGCGCGCAACGCGCGTTCGCCGCCGGTCGCGAGCCATGCGCGCATCCGCGTGACGTCGGCCGGCGCAAGATCGAGGAACGCGAGCAGCAACGCACGCACGAGCGCGACGGCCTGGTTCGGCGCCACGTCGAACGACGCGGGCGAATCGTCGGACGAGACCGGCGGACAGCCGGCCAGGCCCGCGGCGATGCGGACCGCGCCGTCGCCGCGGCGCCGCGCGGCGAGCCAGATGTCGTGCGGATGATCGAGCGCCGCGACCGATTCGCCGCCGTCGAGCTGGATCGAGAATTTCGGCGACAGCTCGCCGCGGCGCGGCGCGTGCGTCAGCATGTCGAGCAACGGAAGCGCGAGTGCGCGGCTGTCGAGCAGCGCGGCAGGATCGAGCCCGGCGAGCGGGCTGAGCATCACATTGCGGACGTCGTCGCTCGCGGCGAGCGCGGCCGTATCGGCGGTGGCGTCCGCAGTTGCATCGACGGGTGGGCCGAGACCCGCGTCGAGTAACGCACGCGTCAGCGCGTCGGCCGCGCCGTCGCGAATGCCGCGCAGCTGGAGATTCGCGCGATTGGTTGCGTCGATCGTGCCGGAGCCGTACACGCGCGCGGCGGCGGCGATCGCGCGCGCCTGGCGGGCCTCGAGCCGGCCGCCCGGCAGCTTGATCCGGCACAGTCCGCCGTCGGCGGCCGCGACGACGCGCACGAGCCCCGGGCAAGCCGACGGGCGCACGACGGGTGACGCAGGAATCGAAACGGGGGCGGAACTCACGGGATACCGGGACAGTGTCGCGCCGCGGCCAACGCATCGGTACACCCCGCCCGACGCCGACTGGCACGCACGCACTTTCAGGCCGGCAGGTCTCCTGGCTGACAGGTCGGCGCCGGCTCCCGGCCTTCCCGGTGAAACCAGTGGCATGAGGGGGAGATCGGCTCGCTGTCTACAGTTGCGGGGGCAGCCACAGCGGCGCGAGGCGCGCCCTGTGTTCCCTCTTCGGCCCCGAAGGGCACCGGCGAACGAACGGCCGTAGGATACCCGATTTCACGGTCGCTTCGCGACCGCCGGGCGCGTGCCGCGATCGCAGCGAAACGCGGCCCGGCGCCGGCGGGTCAGCAGATGAAACGCGCGGTGGAACACGGTACCATGCCGACTTTCGCAACGCGGACGGCCGCGCCGGCGCCTTCTCGGCCGCCGTGCGGCGACTCGATGAAATCGGACGATGGGGAAGGGTGCATGACGGCGTGGCTGACGGTAGTGGGCATCGGCGACGACGGCTACGCGGGGCTCGGACGCAGCGCGCGGCGCGCGCTGCTCGAGGCGACGCGGGTCGTCGGCGCGAAGCGGCACCTCGACATGCTGCCCGCGCGGCTGCCGGCCGCACGCGAAGCGTGGCCGTCGCCGTTCGACCTGTCGGGCCTGCTCGCGCGGCGCGGCACGCCCGTCTGCGTGCTCGCCAGCGGCGACCCGATGCTGTTCGGCGTGGGCGCCACGCTCGCGCGCGAACTCTCCCCCGACGAATGGCGCGTGCTACCCGCCCCGTCGTCGCTGTCGCTGGCGGCCGCGCGGCTCGGCTGGCCACTGCAGGACGTCGGCGCGGTGTCGCTCGTCGGCCGGCCGCTCGCGACGCTCGCGCGCCACCTGCTGCCGGGCCGGCGCCTGTTCGTGCTGAGCGCCGACGGCCGCACGCCGGCCACGGTGGCCGCCGAACTCGCCGCGCGCGGCTTCGGTCCCACGCGCATCAGCGTGTTCGAGCATCTCGGCGGCCCGCTCGAGCGGCGTCTCGACGGCCTCGCGCAAGACTGGCACATCGCCGAAACCGCCGCGCTCAATCTCGTCGCGCTCGACTGCCGGGCCGGCCCCGATGCGCCGCGCCGCGCGCTCACGCCCGGCCTGCCCGACGACGCGTATCGCCACGACGGCCAGCTCACCAAGCGCGACATGCGCGCGCTGACGCTCGGGCGCCTCGCGCCCGCGCCCGGCGAACTGCTGTGGGACGTCGGCGCGGGCAGCGGCTCGATCGGCATCGAATGGATGCGCGCGCATCCGTCGTGCCAGGCGATCGCGATCGAGTCGCATGCCGAACGGCAGCGCTTCATCGAGCACAACCGCGACGCGCTCGGCGTGCCGGGCCTGCAACTCGTCGCGGGGCGCGCGCCCGATGCGCTCGCGGGGCTCGCCGCACCCGATGCGATCTTCATCGGCGGCGGCGCGACCGCACCCGGCGTGCTCGATGCGTGCTGGTCGGCGCTGAAGCCCGGCGGCCGGCTCGTCGCGAACGCGGTCACGCTGCAGGGCGAACTGGCGCTCGCCGCGTGGCGCGATGCGCATGGCGGCACGCTCACGCGCGTGTCGCTCGCGCACGCCGAGCCGCTCGGCCGCTTCGATACGTGGCGGCAGCCGTTGCCGGTTACGCTGTACGACGTGCGCAAACCCGATTCAACGGCAACGGCATTCACGGACCTCGCGTGATGCGCGACGAAACCCCCGAACAACCGGCACCGCTGCGCTTCGGCTATACGACCGGCAGCTGCGCGACCGCGACGTCGCTCGCCGCCGCGCGCCTGCTGCTCGCGGGTCGCGCGGACGATGCGGTCGAGATCGTGTTGCCGAAGGGGCAGCGCGTGATGATGCGGCTCGAATTCTGCCGGGCCACGGCCGACGGTGCGGAAGCCGGCACTGTCAAGGACGCCGGTGACGATCCGGACGTCACGCACGGCGCGCTGATCTTCGCGCGCGTTGCGCTGTCCGCCGCGCCCGGCGTGCGCTTTCATGCGGGGCCGGGCGTCGGCACGGTCACGCGCGCGGGGCTCACGCTGGCGGTCGGCGAACCGGCGATCAATCCGGTGCCGCGCCAGATGATGACCACGCACCTCGACGCGCTCGCGGCCGAACACGGCTATGCAGGCGGCTTCGACGTGACGATCGGCGTCGAGGGCGGCGAGGCGCTCGCGCTGAAGACGATGAACCCGCGGCTGGGCATCGTCGGCGGATTGTCGATCCTCGGCACGACCGGCATCGTGCGGCCGTTCTCGTGCTCGGCGTACATCGCGTCGATTCATCAGGGTATCGACGTCGCCCGCGCGAACGGGATCGCGCACATCGCCGCGTGCACCGGCAACGCGAGCGAGGACGCGATGCGCGCGCACTACGGCCTGCCCGACATGGCGCTGATCGAAATGGGCGACTTTGCCGGCGCGGTGCTCAAGCACCTGCGCCGCGCGCCGATCGCACGGCTGTCGATGTGCGGCGGCTTCGGCAAGCTCAGCAAGCTCGCAGCCGGCCATCTCGACCTGCACAGCCGGCATTCGAGCATCGACCTGCTGCTGCTCGCGCAGTGGGCGGCCGAGGCCGGCGCGAACGAGGCGCTGCAGGCCGCGATGCGCGCGTCGAACACCAGCCAGGAAGCGCTGAAGCTCGCGAACGCCAGCGGCGTGCCGCTCGGCGACATCGTCTGCGCGCACGCGCTGCGGGTCGCGCGCGACATCGTGCCGGCCTCGGTCGCGGTCGAGATGTTCGCGATCGACCGGCAGGGCCGCTTCGTCGGGAGTGCACGATGAGCGCGCGCATCCTGCTGCTCGGCGGCACCGGCGACGCGCTGAAGATCGCACGCGCGCTCGGCCCGCGACACGTCTATAGCCTCGCGGGCCTCGGCAAGGTGCCCGACGACCTGCGCTGCGACGTTCGCGTTGGCGGCTTCGGCGGCGCTGCCGGGCTTGCCGCGTATCTGCGCAGCGCCGGCATCGGCCTCGTGATCGACGCGACGCATCCGTATGCCGCACAAATCAGTGCAAATGCCGCGGCCGCGGCGCGTGAAGCGGGCGTGCCGCTGTGGGCGCTGCGCCGTGCGCCGTGGGCGCCCGGGCACGGCGACGACTGGCGGATGGTCGACGACTGGGCCGGCATCGAGGCGGCGCTCGCGCCATTCCGGCGGCCGCTGTTCACGCTCGGCCGCGAACCGCTCGCGCATCTCGACGAGATCCCGCCGCACCAGTTCTGGCTGGTGCGCTGCCTCGATGCGCACCCCGGCAACGCGCGCGCGCAGATCGTCGCGACGCGCGGACCGTTCACGCTCGACGGCGAACGCGCGCTGTTCGCCCTCGCGGGTATCGACGTCGTCGTCAGCAAGAACAGCGGCGGCGCCGCTACCGAGGCCAAGCTCGACGTCGCACGCGAACGCAGGCTGCCGGTCGTGATGCTGAAAAGGCCGCCGCTGCCCGACGCCGACCGCGCATTCGACTCGGCCGCCGTGCTGCTCGACGCGCTCGACCCGGCCGCGCGCACGTGATGCCGCGCTCGGCTGCCCCATGAATTGACGGAGATTTCTGGATGACGGTGTATTTCATCGGCGCGGGCCCTGGCGACCCGGAGCTGATCACGGTGAAGGGCCAGCGCCTCGTGCGCACGTGCCCGGTGATCCTGTATGCGGGCTCGCTCGTGCCGCCGGCGGTGCTCGACGGCCATCGCGCGGAACAGGTCGTCAATACGGCCGAGCTCGACCTCGACGCGATCGTCGCGCTGCTCGCCGACGCGCATGCGAAAGGGCAGGATGTGGCACGCGTGCATTCGGGCGATCCGTCGCTGTACGGTGCGATCGGCGAACAGATCCGCCGGCTGAAAGCGCTCTGGATTCCATATGAAATCGTACCGGGCGTGACGGCCACGGCCGCATGCGCGGCGACGCTCGGCGTCGAGCTGACGCTGCCCGGCGTCGCGCAGACGGTGATCCTCACGCGCTTCGCGGGCAAGACGACGATGCCGGAAGGCGAAGCGCTCGGCTCGCTCGCCGCGCATCGCGCGACGCTCGCGATCCATCTCGGCGTGCGGCATCTCGCCCGGATCGTCGACGAAGTGCTGCCGCATTACGGGCCCGCGTGCCCGGTCGCGGTGATCTATCGCGCGAGCTGGCCCGACGAGGAACGCGTGACCGGGACGCTTGCCGACATCGTCGGCAAGGTGCAGGGCACGCAGATCGAGCGCACCGCGCTGATTCTGATCGGGCGCGTGCTCGATGCGGAAGGGTTCGCGGATTCGACGCTGTATGCGAGCGGGGGTTGATTGCGCGTGTGCGGAACGCCAGGCGCTTCGAGGCATCGCGACAACGGGTTTTCTCGCGAGCCGGTCAACTGATCGACTCGCTTGGCCGTGCGGCACTGACCGTGCGATCCGGCGCGCCTGAGTAACACGGGGCAACCGCGCGCCGGCATCGATTCGGACCGACGCCAGACCGATGCGCCTTCGCGTTGCTGCCGATCGGCGCTAGTCTTACTGTGTCAATAAATTCATGCCATTATAGGAACTTCTTCATCCATGACGTGAGGAATGATGGACTGGGAGACGTCATTCGAGGCGTATCTGGAACATTTGTGTGAAGCGCTTGGGCATAGCGACCGCGAGTCAGGATTGANNGGCTATTGCCAAGGGCTGATGCTGCCAATTCGGCGCAAGAGCGTCGAGCCGCTGGCGGCACATCTGGAACCGGAGCATGTGAGCGCGCGGCACCAGTCGCTACATCATTGAAGGGTAAGCATTCGGTCGGCGTGGCACGGCAATACTGCGGTCAGCTGGGCAAGCAGGACAACTGCCAGGTTGCGGTGAGCCTGTCGGTGGCGACGGAAGACGCGAGCCTACCGGTGTCGTATCGACTGTATCTGCCGCGTGAATGGAGCGACGATGCCGTGCGACGACAGAAAGCCGGCGTGCCCGAGGAAATCGAGTTTGCAACCAAACCAGAGATTGCGACCGGGCAGTTGCGCGACGCACGGCAAAGCGGCGCGCCCGACGGTATCGTGTTGGCCGATGCGGGCTATGGAGACGACACTTCATTTCGGGAGGCCGTCAGCGAGCTCGGGCTGCAGTATGCGGTGGGCATTCGCTCGAACACGCGCGTCTGGGCGCCGGGCACGGCTCCTCTACCGCCCGAGCCCGCCGCGGGGAAATCGGGCCGGCCACGCAGCTTGTTACGGCGCGCACCGGGGCATGAGCCGATCGGAGTCAAGGATCTGGCCTCGACGCTTGATGCCTCGCGCTATCGCAACGTGATATGGCGCGACGGTACGTGCGCCGCGCTCAGTTCGCGCTTTGCTGCCGTGCGCGTGCGTGCTTCACACCGCGATTACTGGCGCTCCACACTGCGCGATGAGGAATGGCTACTGATCGAATGGCCCGAAGGTGATGCGGAGCCACTCAAGTACTGGCTTTCGACTTTGCCCCCAGACACGCCGCTCGAACGACTGGTTCATGTCGCCAAGATGCGCTGGCGTATCGAGCGGGACTATCAGGATCTCAAGCAGGAGTTCGGCCTGGGACACTTCGAAGGACGTGGCTGGCGTGGATTCCATCACCATGCATCGTTGTGTATTGCTGCCTATGGGTTTCTTGTTGCTCAACGCCTCATTCAAGGCGACAGTAAAAAAAACTCCGCGATCCGCGACCCATTTGCCTTACCCTCGGATTACGTGCCACGCGGGTCCCCAGCGCATGCAGCGCCACGTGGCTGATTCCATCACCACGCTGCGCTGGCGTATCGCTGCATACATCACGCGCCGGCTCGAGCGATGTCCGTTTTGTTCAGCATCCAATGCTGATTTATTGACACAGTAAGA
>NZ_LKPJ01000020.1 GCF_001443045.1 Burkholderia ambifaria
CGGCCGCTTTGATCAGCGAACGGATCGCGGTCGGCGCGGTGTAGAACACGGTGACCTTGTGATCGCCGATCATCTTCCAGAAGCGGCCGGCATCCGGATAGGTCGGCACGCCCTCGAACACGACCTGCGTGCCGCCGCACGCGAGCGGGCCGTACGTGATGTACGTGTGGCCCGTGACCCAGCCGATGTCGGCCGTGCACCAGAACACGTCGGTGGGCTTCCAGTCGAAGGTCCACTTCATCGTCTGCGCGGCCCACAGCAGGTAGCCGCCCGTGCTGTGCTGCACGCCCTTCGGCTTGCCGGTCGAACCCGACGTATACAGGATGAACAGCGGATGCTCGGCGCCGACCCACTCCGGCGCGCACGTGTCGGATTCGCCGTCCGCGATCTCGTGCATCCACAGGTCGCGATCGGCATGCCAGTCGATCTTGCCGCCGGTGCGGCGATAGACGATCACGCTCTTGACCGCTTCGCAGCCGCCCATCGCGATTGCTTCATCGGCGATGCTCTTGAGCGGCAGCGTCTTGCCGCCGCGCGCCTGTTCGTCGGCGGTGATGAGCGCAACGGCGCCGACGTCGACGAGCCGCTCGTTCAGCGATTTCGCGGAGAAGCCGCCGAACACGACCGAGTGCGTCGCGCCGATGCGCGCGCAGGCCTGCATCGCGACGATGCCCTCGATCGACATCGGGATATAGATGACGACGCGGTCGCCCTTGCCGATCCCGCGTTTCTGCAGCGCATTCGCGAAGCGCGACACGCGAGCGAGGAGATCGGCATAGGTGACGCGCGTGACGGTGCCGTCGTCGGCCTCGAAGATCACCGCGACGCGCTCGCCGTTGCCGGCTTCGACGTGGCGGTCGAGGCAGTTGTACGACGCGTTGAGCTCGCCGTCGTCGAACCACTTGTAGAACGGTGCGTCGCTCTCGTCGAGCACCTTCGTGAACGGCTTGTGCCAGCCGAGGCCTTCGCGGGCAAGACGCGCCCAGAAGCCTTCGTAATCGCGCTCGGCCTCGGCGGCCAGCGCCTGGTAGGCCGGCATGCCGGAAATGGTCGCGCGCTCGCGCGTGTCGGCCGTCGGTTCGAAGATTCGGCGTTCCTGAAGGATCGATACGAGGGCGGTCAAGGTGTTCTCCATGGAAATCGTAGGGTGTGGCGTGCCTGTTGAAACGCAACTTGCATGCCAATCGCGTGGGTATTCGGACGGAACGGCGTGTGCGCGCGTTGTCGTGCGGTTTCCGATGTTTGGTCTGTACTACGAAGCATAAAAAATGGAACGCCCGGCGCTGTTGTCCCCACGCCGGTTGCGTCGAAATGCAGCAGCGGGTGTTGCAGGCATCAACACGGCGAACGCGGTGCCGGCCCGACGCGTGCTATGCGATGAACGACCGGAGCATGCCGAGCGCGTCGGACGCGCGCAGTCGGGCGAGTGCCGACGCCTCGATCTGCCGCACGCGCTCGGCGGACAGGTTCATCTGGCGGCCGATGTCGCGCAGCGAGCAGCCTTCGTCCGTGTGCAGCCCGTAGCGCAGCGTGAGGACCATCGCCTCGCGCGGCGGCAGCCGGTCGATCGCGGCGGCGATCTTGCGGCGCAACTGCGTGGCGCCGGCCGCGTCTTCGGGCGATGGTGTTGCCGTGTCGGGCGCGACGTCGGCGAACGTCATGTCGCCTTCCGGCGAGACCGGCAGGTCT
This sequence comes from Burkholderia ambifaria, assembly GCF_001443045.1. GTDB lineage: Bacteria > Pseudomonadota > Gammaproteobacteria > Burkholderiales > Burkholderiaceae > Burkholderia > Burkholderia ambifaria_A. The sequence continues at coordinate 1,690 of NZ_LKPJ01000020.1, forward strand.
GCCGACACGGGTTCCTTCACGATCGCCATCAGGTCACGCACCTTGTCGACCGGCTCGCCCATGTGGACGGCCAGTTGCGCGGGCGTCGCGGCGGTGCCCGCGCGTTGCCGATGCTCGCGCGCGAGCCGCGTCAGCTTGTTGAGCGCGTCGACGGTATGCGTCGGCACGCGGATCGTGCGGCCGAGGTCGGCGAGCGCATGCGTGATCGCCTGCCGGATCCACCAGGTCGCGTAGGTCGAGAACCGGAAGCCGCGCCGGTAGTCGTAACGCTCGATGGCCTTCAACAGGCCGATGTTGCCTTCCTGGATCAGGTCCGCGAACGGCAGCCCACGATCGGGATAGCGCTTCGCGATCGACACGACGAGCCGAAGGTTCGCATCGAACAATCCCGTCCGCGCCGGCTGCATCGCGCGCTCGATCGCACCGAGCCGTGCATCGAGCGATGCGGTCGCGCCGGGCGGCAGTGCCGACGCAGGGGCACCGCGCGCGATCGCGTCGCGCGCATCGACGAACTCGGCCGCGCGTCGCGTCAGCGTCGGTGCGCAGGCCGGGTGCGCGGCAATGCACGACGCGAGCCAGCCGGCGTGGTCGCCGTCGGCATCTTGCGCGAACGACGGCGGGACGCCCACGTCGGTCAGCATTCGCGCGAGCCGGCCGCGCAATGCGCGGTGCCGGCGCGCGCGGCCGCGCAACGGCTCGCTCATCCGCTCGAGCGCACGCGCGGACAGGTGCAACGTGCCGAGCAGCGCCGCGGTGTCGCGTACTTGTTTGCGATACGCGGCGCAAGCGGTGCCGCCGGACGTCAGCGCCGCGCGCATGCCGTCCGCGAGTGCGTCAAGGCGTGCGAGCCGCGCGACCACCCCGTTGCGCCAGGCCGAATTCTCCGTCTGCGTATCCGTCCCGGTGTCGTCGTCGCGCGCGGGTTCAGCGGGTTCATCGGGGGCCGCGGGCGAAGCGCCCGGATCTGCGTCGGCGGCCGGCAGAGCGTCGCGACGGCCGTCGGCGAGACAGATCACATAGGTCGATGCGGCGGTCCGGCCTTCGGCGATTTCGGCGCGGATCGACATGAGCGCGTCGAGCGCATCGGGGTCGCCGCACAGCACCGCGACCGACGCCGCGCGACCGCGCTCGATCCGCTGCGCGTAGGCGAATTCCTCGTCGCGCGTGAGGAGCGGGGTCGTGCCCATCTCGCGCAGGTACAGCCGGACCGGATCCGTCGTGCGCGGCGCGAGCAAATCGGCCGCGGCGAGCGTGCCGGCGCCGTCGACCCATGCCCGCGCGGGCGGCGCGGGCCGGAAGTAGCGCTCGAGCGTCCAGCCGTTCGCGGTATCGGCGCTATCGCACACCGCGATGCCGAGTTCGCCCAGCACCGCGGCGGCCGCGTCGATGCCGCTTTCGTTCGCATCGTCGTCGGGCAGCGCGTCGATGATGTCGCCGCGCGTGACGAAGCCGCGCGACAGGCCGGCCGAAATCAGCGCGTGGAGATGGGCGACGGCGTGTTGCGGCGCGTCGTCGTCATGGCCGGCGGCGGACGCCGGCGCGTGCCGCAGTGCGGACCGCGCCGGCATCTCGCCGCGCGACGCGTCACGCGCGCTTGGCATACACGTTGCACCAGCCGTCCGCGGCAACCGACTTGCCGGCGAACATCGCACACGTGCCGGCGGCATCCGCCGCTTCGCCCTTGTAGAAGCGGCAGTTCGAGCAGCGCTGGCCGGGCTGGTATTTCGGGAACTGCGCGGCGTCGACGCTCGACGCGCGGGCGCGATAGCCGAGCGTCTTGGCCGCGGCATCGTTTTCGTCGACGAGCGGCGGGGCCGCCAGCGCGGGGCGTGCCGCGGCGAGCGCCGCGCACAGTCCGATGGTCTGGACGATGAAGGTTCTGCGAGTCGTGGTGTGCATTACTGTCGTTTCCTGGTGAAGAAGAAATCGTGCCGGCGGGCGGCCCGGCATGCGCGTGCGGGCCGCCGGCCGGGTTACTGGCTGGCTTCCTTGTGTCCCGCGGGGCCGACGACGAGCGGCGCGGCCGATGCGCGCGCCGTATCGGCGGTCAGCTTGTTCTTGCTCGCGGCATAGCCGTTCGATGCGAGCAGGAACGCCATCAGGTCCGCATAGTCGTCGTCCTTCAGCTTGCCGGGCTGGTCCGCGGGCATGTTGGTCGCCATGTAGCCGAACACGCCGCCGATCGTCAGGTGCGAATGCGACAGCGGCGCGAACGACGGACCGCTCAGCGCGGGCGCGGTGTCGCCTTCGAGGTTGGCGCCGTGGCACTTGGCGCACGCATTGCCGTACAGCGTCTTGCCATGTTCGACCTGGGCCGCATCGAATGCCGGCGCGGCCTCGCCGGTGCTCCCGGAGACGCGAATGAAACCGCCGCCGGCCGGCACGCCGCGCGCGCGCAGCAGGCCGGCGCGCGCCGGGCCGGCCGCCGCCGTTGCACCGTCGAGGAAGCGCGGCGTCGCGCGCGAATCGTGCGCCTCGAGCGCGCTGCCGGGCAGCGTCCACTTGCGGGTCAGCGCGGCGAGCCGCCCGTTGTTCTTCATCTGCGTGAGTGCCGCGTCGATGCGCTGCTGGAGCGCGGCCGAGCGCGGCGCGAACGCAAACGTGAGCTGCCACTCCGCGTACGGCGACGACGTCGAGCCGATGCGGAACGCCTGTTTCGGATGCGCGGCCTGGTACGCGACGACGGCCGGATACCAGACGATTGCGCGATGCGCGCGGCCGCCTGCCACGGCGGCGACCGTTTGCTCGGACGTGTTCTCGAGATCGAAGCGCGCGTTCTTCTGCTGGACCGCAATCAGCTGCGCGGGGCTTGCGTAGGTCGCCGCGACGATCTCGCGGTCGGTGGTCGCTGCGCCGGCGTCGCGGCGCGTGACGCTCACGTAGCCCGAACGCAGGTAGCCTTGCGAGAACAGCAGTTTCGTATCGGATGCGTCGGCGATCGCCGAGCGCGGGAAGCCGGCGAGCACGTCGCAATCGCGTTCGAGGATGCCCGCGAGCTCGTGCGCGGACACGCCGTCATCGTCGCTGCCGCCGGCTTCGTGCGCGGAGAAGGTGGCGGCGATGCCGGCCGTGCGGAACGCCTCGCGTGCGACGGCCTTGTCGAGGGCGGCCGTCGGCGTACCGGGCAGCGAGCAGACGCGCACCTGTGTCGCGGCCGTGGAGAGCGCCGGGGTCAGCGCCGTGCCTGCCGCGAGCGCACAGGCCACGGCGAGGCGGGAAAGTCGAAGGTTCATGATCGTACGCTCGGTTGGAAAGAGGAGGGCACGCCCGCGCCGGCGGCGCGGGCGCAATGCGGTTGACCGGATCGAGATCAGCCGCGGTCGAGGGCGAACACGTACAGCGTGCCGCCGCGCGGCACGTCGTCCGCCGCCTTGGCCATCGGGCCGCCCCAGATCGGGTTCGCGCCGCCGTAGCCGGCGAGTACCGCTACGTACTCCTTGCCGTCGACTTCAAACACCGACGGCTGCGCGATGATCCCGCTCGCGAGCTTCGGGCTCTCCCACAGCACCTTGCCGCTGGTTACGTCGAACGCGTACAGGTGACCGTCGAGCGAGCCGCTGAACGCGAGGCCGCTCGCGGTCGTCGCGACGCCGCCGTTCCACGGCAGCTTGCTCCAGTGGCTCCACACCTTCTTGCCGGTGTTGACGTCGATCGCCTGGAGCTCGCCATAGCCTTCGCTGCCCGGCTCGGGCTTGATCTCGAAGCCTTCGCCGAGATACGGCAGCCCTTCCATGTAGTTGACCGACTTGCCCGACAGGCTCATGCACGCATGCAGCGACGGCACGATCGCGAGATGGCGTTCGGGGTCGTACGACACGGACCACCAGTTCTTGCCGCCGAGGAAGCTCGGACACGTGTCGATCGTCGTGCCGACCTTCGGATACTTCGCGGGATCCTGGATCGGCGCGCCGTCTTCCGTGTAGCCGGTGACCGACGTCGCTCTCACGAACGGCTCCGCGTAGATCAGCTTGCCGGTGTCGCGATCGATCGCGTGGAAGTAGCCGTTGCGGTCCGCATGGATGATCGCGTCGTGTTCCTTGCCCTTGTACTTGATCGTCGCGAGCACCGGCGTGTTGACGCCGTCATAGTCCCAGGTGTCGTGCTTCGTGTACTGGTAGTGCCACTTGAGGTCGCCGTTCTTCGGGTCCAGCGCGAGCAGCGAATCGGAGTACAGGTTGTCGCCCGGGCGCAGGTCCGCGAGCCACGGCCCCGGGTTGCCGACGCCCCAGTACAGCGTGCGCGTCGCCGCGTCGTAGGTGCCGGTCAGCCAGGCCGGTGCGCCGCCGTGCGCCTGCATCCCGTCGGGCCACGTATCGGCGTGCTTCTCGCCCTGGCCGGGGATCGTGAAGCGCTTCCACAGCAGCTTGCCGTCGTTCGGGCTGAGCGCGGCGATGAAGCCGCGCGCGCCGTATTCGCCGCCCGAGCTGCCGACCACGATCGCGCCGTCGATCGCGAGCGGCGCGAGCGAGAACGCGTAGCCGAGCCCCGGTTCGAACATCTGCTTCTTCCACACGAGCGCGCCGGTCTGCGCGTCGAGCGCGGCCACTTCGCCGCTCAGCATCGCGACGTAGACGTTCTTGCCGTACAGCGCGACGCCGCGGTTCACGACGTCGCAGCAGGCTGTCTTGAACGATTCCGCACCGAGCTTCGGCTCGTATTTCCACAGCTGCGCGCCGGTGGCCGCATCGAACGCGTACACGTTGTCCTTCGGCGTGGTCACGAACAGGTAGCGGCCGTTGATGATCGGCGTGGCTTCGAAGCCCTGTTTCAGCTCGGCCGGAAACTTGTAGCTCCACGCCTGCGTGAGCTGCTTCACGTTCGACGGGTCGATCTGCTTGAGCGGCGAGTGCGCCTGACCGTTGTAGGTGCGGTAGTAGGTGAGCCAGCCCGGATCGCGCTGCGCATCGGTGAGCCGCTGGTACGTGACGGCCGGATAATCCGCGGCAGCGTCCACGAGGCCGGGATTCAAGGCGATGGCGGCGGCTGCCGCGATTCCGATCGTTGCCAGTCGGCTCGTCGAAGCCGAGAGTTTTTTCATGGTTGTCTCCTGAGTCATTGTGGTCGCACCGCGGCCAACACATGGCCGGGCCGGCAGGGTGGGGATCCGGGTCCAGTGCGCAGCCATTCACGCAAATCGCATGCCACTGCGATGCGAGGCTTGCCGCGCAAGGCGCAGCGGCCGATTGCGCAGGTTGCCGCGATACGCGCGACGCAGCGCGGGTGATCAACGTGTGTTGCGTTCGGGGACAACGGCGGGCGCAGTGTTGCGAAACATGACAGTGCGGGGTAGGGGCGGGGCATCGCGGGCGTGACGCGGTGTCCAACGAATCGCGGCGGCCATCCATTTATGTGTTCGCGAACGTGCCGACGTGTGATCGAGGGCAGGTGATCGTCTTCGACGGAGCGAGTGAATAGCGTGCGGTCTGGTGCGATCGGCGCAGGCGGCGTGCGTATACAAGGAAGCGCGAGGACTCGCCGTTTCGAGCGACGGGCACGCGCACGGCGGCAAGAACACCGTACCGCTGATCCAAATTGACACAGATGCAACAGCGTTGGCACGAACTGCAACAGATGCGCGCTCACGCGTCGACGCGCAGCGGCTTCGATCGGCGGGCGGCCGGGTGTTGCACGCATCGGCATGCTTCTTGCCGTTCGAAACGGGAATGATTCCGCGCAGCGAGAGACCGCCATGCATGTCCCGATTTCGTCCGATGCCATTCGCAGGTCCGATCGCCGGCGCGTGGCCGCGCTCGCCTGCGGCATCGCGCCTGCCGGCCCGTATGCGGCAACGATCGAGGCATCACGGGCTGCGCGTACACGCGAACCGCTGCAGGCCATCGCGCTGACGATATTCGCCGTCCATGCGGTCATCGTGGTTGCGCTCTGGCATGCATGGATGCCAGATACGGCTTCGACGCTGCCGCGCGCGCTCGCCGTCGAGGTGGACGCGAGCGAATCCGCGCGTGTCGCCGCGCCGGGCGTGCATCGCCGCGTGGATGTCGCGACACCGGTTCCGCCACCGCATGTGCGTTCGCCTGCGAGCCGCGAGACGGTCACGCATCGGGAGGTTCGAGCGAGCGTGACGGCGTCTCGTCAGGACGGCCATGCGGCACTCTCACGCGTGCCCGCGGCCGCAACCGTCGTGACGAAGCCGGGCGATGAAGGTCCGCGAACCGCGCAGGCTTCGGCACCGGCAGCGACGGGACAGACACCCACCGATGCCGCGACGGTGCCTGCTCAGGCGGCCCCGGCCGCGCCATCCCCGGCCGCGTCCGAACCCGTCACCGCGCCGCGCTTCGCGGCGTCCTACCTGCACAACCCCGCACCCGAATACCCGGACGTCGCGCAGCGGCGCGGCTGGGAGGGCACGACGTTCCTGAACGTGCATGTGCTCGCGAGCGGCCGGCCGGACCAGGTTCTGCTGTCGGCCAGCAGCGGACACGACGCGCTCGACGATGCGGCCGTCGCGGCGGTCACGGACTGGCGCTTCGTGCCGGCGAAACGCGGCGCGGAATCGATCGATGGCTGGGTCAGGGTGCCGGTCGTGTTCAAACTCGGAAACTAAGGAATCCGTCATGTCAGATTACATCCACTATGCGGTCGTCGGCGCGTTTGCGCTTCTTGCCGTGCTGTCGGCGTTCACCTGGACGCTGATCGCCGCCAAGGCGCTGCTGTACGCGCGCGTCGCGCTCGGCAACCGACGCTTTGCCGAGCGTCACGGCGATCGCACGGCACTGTCGATGCCGACGGACGACGATGTGGCCGCCAGCCTGAACGCGCGCCTGCAGCGCGCCGTGTGCGTCGCGTTGCGCGATCTCGACGCGCCCGAGCCGAACGCACCGGCCACGCTGGTCGCGTGGGATCGCCGCGAGCTGCTCGAACGCACGCTCGCCCGCGAGATCCGGCGCGCGCAGCAGCCGCTCGAACGTGGGCTCACGGTGCTCGCGTCGATCGCGAACGTCGCGCCGTTCGTCGGGTTGTTCGGCACCGTATTCGGCATCGTCCACACGTTGCAGTCGATGACGGCGTCGGCCACGAACGGCATCGACGCAATCGCGGGACCGATCGGCCAGGCACTGGTCGCAACCGGGATCGGCATTGGCGTCGCGATTCCGGCGGTGCTCGCTTACAACCTGTTCCTGCGACGGCTCAAGACCGTGACGGCCGGCCTCGACGAGTTCGGGCAGGACCTGATCGCGCTGGCCGAAGCGCGACGGTTCCGGCTCGATGCGCCGGTGCATGCCGCGCTGCCGGCAGCGAGCAGCGCGGGCGGCGTGCGCCGGGCGGCCGTATGAAGCTGGACTATCGCGAAGCCGACGCGGGCGAACCGCTCGGCGAGATCAACGTGACGCCGCTCGTCGACGTCGTCCTCGTGTTGCTGGTGATCTTCATGGTCGCCGCGCCGCTGATGACGCATGCGATCCGCATCGACCTGCCGAAGGCGGCCGCGCCTGCGCGCGACACGCGTGCATCGGCCGTCACCGTGACCGTCGACGCGCACGGTGCGGTCCGGGTCGACGGCGAGCCGACCACACCGGCCGAGGTCGAAGCCGTGCTGGCACGCCGCGTCGCGCACGATCCTCAGACGAGCGTGAGCCTGCACGCGGATCGCAACGAGTCGTTCGGCGCGGTCGCCGCCGTCATCGCGTCGATCGGACGCGCGCGTGTCGCGCACGTCGCGATCGCGACGGCGGACGGCGACGCCGGTGCGGCGGCGCCATGAGGCAATCGAAGTCCGCAGCGACGGCCGCGCATGGATCGATTCGGATAACGACATAACAAAATCAGCACATCACGACAAGAAAAGAGGAGACATGGAAATGAAGGAAACCGATGTGGCGAAGCGCCGCTTCGTCGCCCGGCGTGCGGGCGTCACGCTGTGCTTCGGCGGCATGCTCGGCGGTTGGCTGACGCCCGCATCCGCCCAGGTCGCACCGGCAGGCAACGCCGATGCGCCGACGCTCGCGCCGATCGTCGTGGTCGGCACGACGCCGCTGCTCGGGATCGGCACGCCGCTGTCGCGCGTGCCGGCCAACGTCCAGACGATTCGCGGCGAGGACGTCGCGCGTCAGCACGGCAGCGTATTGACCGACTATTTCGAGAAGAACGTGTCGAGCGTCGACATCAACGAAGCCCAGGGCAACCCGTACCAGACCGACGTGAACTACCGCGGCTTCACGGCGTCGCCGGTCGTCGGCACGCCGCAGGGGCTGTCGGTGTTCGTCGACGGGGTGCGCGTCAACGAGCCGTTCGGCGACGTCGTGAACTGGGATCTCATCCCGCAAGCAGCGATCGACACGATGCAGCTGATCCCCGGTTCGAATCCGACCTACGGGCTCAACACGCTCGGCGGCGCGCTCGCGATCACGACGAAGAACGGCAAGACGAGCCCCGGCGGCGCCGCGCAGGTGTCGGTCGGCTCGTGGGGCCGCAAGACCGCGCAGCTCGAGCAGGGCGGGCGGATCGGCAGCCACCTCGACTACTACGTGACGGGCAACGTCACGAACGACAACGGCTGGGCCGATCACAACGGCAGCCGCGTACGGCAGGGATTCGGCAAGCTGCGCTACACGGACGCCGATACGACGCTGTCGATCTCGGCCGGCGGCGCGGACAACTCGCTGCAAGGCACGCAGACGATTCCGCGCTCGTTTCTCGACAATCGCGCGCAGGCCTATACCTATCCCGACCTGAATCGCAACAGCGCCGCGTACGTCACCGTATCGGGCGACCATTCGTTCAACGACCACGTGCAACTCAGCGGCAACGTGTATTACCGGCACTACCGCAACACCAACGTCAGCAGCAACGTGAACGACGATTTCGGCAGCGTCGACGCCAGCGGCGCCACGGACACCGTGCAGGCGACCAACGATCGCTCGGTGATCACGACCGACAGCTACGGGGCGAACCTGCAGCTGACGCTGCTCGGCAAGCTCGCCGGCATGGACAACCAGTTCGTCGTGGGCGCATCGGCCGATCTCGCGAACTCGGGTTTCGACCAGTCGTCGCAGGAGGCGGCATTCACGGATACGCGCGCGACGGTCGGCCTTGGCGACTTCATGCAGACGACGCACGCGAAGACGCGCAACGCGAACTACGGCGTCTATTTCGACGACACGCTGGCGCTCACGCGGCAATGGTCGCTGACGCTGGCCGGGCGCTACAACTGGTCGCGCTCGGCGATCGAAGACGTGAGCGGCGTGCAGCCGCTGCTCACCGCGCGCCATACGTTCTCGCGGTTCAATCCGGCCGTCGGGGTCACGTGGAATCCGGTGCCGGGGTTCACGGCGTATGCGACGTACAACGAAGGCATGCGCTCGCCGACCGCGATCGAGCTCGCGTGCGCCGATCCGGCCGCGCCGTGCTCGTTGCCGAACGACTTTCTCGCCGACCCGGCGCTCAAGCCCGTGATCGCGAAGACGATCGAACTCGGCGCGCGCGGCCGGGTCGGCCAGGCGACGACGTGGAGCGCGGCCGTCTACGACACGACGCTCGACGACGACATCCAGTTCATCAGCAGCAACGGCGGCGCGAGCACGCTCGGCTACTTCCAGAACGTCGGCAAGACGCGCCGGCAAGGCTTCGAGCTCGCGGGCCATACGCGGCTCGGGCCGGTCGGGATCGGTGTCAGCTACAGCTACGTCGACGCCACCTATCGCTCGACGTGGACCGAAAGCAGTGCGAGCAATTCGAGCGCCGATGCGCACGGCAACATCGTCGTGCGCTCCGGCGACCGCATTCCGGGGATTCCGTCGAGCACCGTGAAGCTGCGGCTCGACTATGCGGCGACGCCGAAGTGGAACGTCGGCACCAACATCACGTATCGCAGCGGCGTGTTCGCGCGCGGCGACGAAAACAACCAGGACGTGAACGGCCGGATTCCCGGCTATTTCCTGATCGACCTCGACACGACCTGGCAGGTCACGAAGCATCTGCAACTGTTCGCGTCGATCACCAACCTGCTCGACAAGCGCTACGCGAGCTTCGGGATGCTCGGCCAGAATTTCTTCAACGGTCCGAATCATGCGTTCGACGGACTCAACCCCGTCAACGAGCAGTTCGTCGGGCCGGGCGCGCCGCGCGGCGCGTGGATCGGCGCGCGCTATGCGTGGGACTGAGCGGGCGATTCGGCATGCGGTGGTGCGTCTGCGGCGGCGGCGAGCATCTCGCGCACCGCACGAGCGACGCCATGGGCGAGCGCATCGTCGCTCGTGAGATGCCCGGCCCGCACGCGTTCAATGATGGCGCCCGGCACCGCGCGCGCAAGGCGGTCGACGTTGTCGACCGGGCACACGCGGTCGTGCGTGCCGTGCACGGCATGCAGCGGCACGCCGGCTTGCGCGGCCTGTCGCGCCAGCGCGAGCAGCCGGTGCTCGCCGAGCCAGCAATTGCGTTGCAGGTAATGCGCCTGGATCCGGTACTTGTCGATCAGTCGCTCGATGGCGGGTTGGGTCGGTCTTGCGCCGCGTGCCGGCCGCCCGGTCAGGATCGCGTCTTCGTACGCATTCCACGCGAGCGCGACCGCGCGTTGCCGCGCGGCGCCGGCACCCGACGCGCATGCGCGTCAGGTCGAACAGGCGCAGTGCCGCCGGCCGGCTGCCGCTGCCAGGGCCGCCGTGCAGCACGACGACGGGCTGGCCGAGCGGGTCGCCGGCTTCCGTCCACGCGATCCGGCACGCGTCGCGGGACAGGGCGGGCCGCGGAGCGGAAACGGAGTGAAGCAGTCGGTGCGTCATGGCGTCGGAGTATCGAGAACGGGGTAACGGCCGGGTACGACGGAAAGCACGGACAGACCGGGGCTTGATCCACATCAAAGCCAGAATCGCGCCAGCGACGACGATCGGGATCAACCGGGTAGCGGCGGCGGGCGGCTTCGCGATATGACGTCCGCAGCCGTCGCTTCGCATGTGGCCGTCTGTTTCTTGCATTTTGCTTTCGATTGGTGTCGACGCAACGATACCCGGCAATCGGAACGGGTATCGCCGGCAGCGTGGCCCGAAGTTTGCTTGATTCAGCACAAAGAGTCCGGCACCGACCGGAGGATCCCCGGAGGAGACAATGCGCGATGACGTTCATCCGACGGCCAACGCACGGGCCACGCATGCGCCCGGCTGGCCGACGCCGACGATCCAGAAGTCCCATGAGCGGTCCGAGACGTTCGGTCTGCAGGCGTCGGCACGTCCCGACTACGACCTGCTGTCCGGCGCCGCGCTGGCGCTCAAGCGCGAGCAGAATCGCGTGCTGTGCGTGCATGCAATGCCCGTGATGGAGACGCTGCACGAGCAGATCGTCAATACGCAAAGCATGATCGTGCTGACCGATGCGGAAGGATTGATCCTGCATTCGATCGGCGACGACGACTTCCTGAGGCGCGCGGAACGGGTCGCGCTGCGCCCCGGCGCGAACTGGGCGGAGAGCCGGCAAGGCACCAACGCGATCGGGACCGCGCTCGCGGAGCTGTGCCCGATGGTCGTGCACGGCGACCAGCATTTCCTGGCCGCGAATCATTTCCTGACGTGCTCGAGCGTGCCGATTCTCGATCCGTACGGCGACGCGATCGGCGTGCTCGACGTGACGGGCGACCACCGCAGCTATCACCAGCACACGATGGCGCTCGCGAAGATGTCGGTGCAGATGATCGAGAACCACCTGTTCACGACGACCTTCCAGGAGACGCTGCAGGTGTCGTTCCACGGCCGCCCCGAATTCCTCGGCACATTGATGGAAGGGATCGTCGCGTTCACCGCGGACGGCCGCTTCCTGTCGGCCAACCGCAGCGCGCAGTTCCAGCTCGGGATGCCGCTTGCCGCGCTGCGCGCGCATACGCTCGCGTCGCTGTTCGACGTGACGAGCGCGCAACTGATCGACCGGATGCGCGCGAGCACCGAGCCGCACGTGTCGCTGAACCTCGGCAATGGCGCGGTGGTCTGCGCGCGCGTGCAGTTCCGGCGCGCGTCGCGGGCCGAGGGCAGCCGCCCGGCGGACGTGCATGACGGCGCCGCGCCGGCCGCGCGGCCGCCTGCCGCGCAAAGCGCGGCGAGCCTGTCGCGGCTCAGCTATCTCGACACCGGCGATCCGCAGGTTGCGGCGGTGATCGCGAAGGTCCGCAAGGTGATCGGCAAGGACATTCCGGTGCTGATCACCGGCGAGACCGGGACCGGCAAGGAATTGCTCGCGCAGGCGATCCACAACGACTCGCCGCGCCGCGACGGGCCGTTCGTCGCGGTCAACTGCGCGTCGATTCCGGAGACGCTGATCGAATCCGAGCTGTTCGGCTACGAGGAGGGCGCTTTTACGGGCGCACGCCGCAAGGGCGCGACCGGCAAGCTGCTGCAGGCCAACGGCGGCACGCTGTTTCTCGACGAAATCGGCGACATGCCGTATCCGCTGCAGGTGCGGCTGCTGCGCGTGTTGCAGGAGCGCATCGTCAACCCGCTCGGCTCGACGAAGGCGATCGGCGTGGATATCGCGATCATCTGCGCGACGCACCGCGACCTGCGCGACATGATTGCGCAGAACCGCTTTCGCGAGGATCTCTATTACCGGCTCAACGGCCTCGTGGTGCGGCTGCCGCCGCTGCGCGACCGCACGGACCTCGCGGTGGTCGTCCAGAAGATGCTGCAGCGGGAAACGCTGTCGGGGCCCGGGCGCCGGCCGCTGAGCGTCGCGCCCGACGTGATGGCGCTGTTCGAACGCTGCGCGTGGCCGGGCAACTTCCGGCAGCTCGCGAACCTGCTGCGCACGGCCGCCGCGATGGTCGACGACGACTGCGAGATCCGCTGCGAGCATTTGCCGGACGATTTCTTCGACGACGTGCGGCGCGACGGCGGACCGTCGGCACAGGGGGCCGGTGCGTCGCCGCTCGCCGCGGAAGCGCCTGCGTTCGCGGCCCCAGCCACAGCCACGGCCGCGGCCGCGGCCGGCGATGCGCGGTTGCAGGACGTGGCCGCGTCCGCGATTGCGGCCGCGCTCGCGCGCCATGGCGGCAACGTGTCGGCCGCCGCACGTGCGCTCGGTGTGTCGCGCAACACGATCTACCGCAAGATGCCGGCTGCCGAGCCGGATGCGCTGGAGCCGGACGAACCCTGATGGCGGGCGCGACTGTCACACGGGTGTGTCAGGTTGCAACACCCGGTGTTCAGGGATTCAACACTTGCTCAACCGACCGCGCATGCCGCGAGCCTTCGTCAGAAGGCTTTTGAAATATTCACGTATGAGAATCGAAAGAATGCCGGTGCGATAACCACCCGGCGGCTGCCGCATGCCCTCGCGTGCCGCCGCGCGCCGCAAATCCGGCCCCGGCACGCTCCTTGCTGAATGGGTATCGGCCGCTCGATCGATGCGGTTTTATCGACTCACCTACTCAACAAGGAGACACATCATGCAATGGACCACCCCCGCTTATACGGACCTGCGTTTCGGCTTCGAAATCACGATGTACATCGCCAACCGCTGATCGACGCGCGCAGTGCCGCCCGCATCGACGGACACGATGCGGGCGGCAGCGGGAGCATACGCAGATGAAGATCAAGATACTCGGCTCGGGCGCCGGCGGCGGATTGCCGCAATGGAACTGCAACTGCGGCAATTGCCGTCGCGCGCGGGCTGGCACCGACGGCATCGTGCCGCGCACGCAATCGTCGATCGCCGTCAGCGGCGACGGCATCGACTGGGTGCTGGTGAACGCGTCGCCGGACATTCTCGCGCAACTGCGCGCCGATCCCGACCTGCAGCCGGCCCGCGCGATCCGCGACAGCGCGATCGTCGCCGTCGTGCTGTGCGACGCGCAGATCGATCACGTGACGGGCCTGCTGATGCTGCGCGAGCGCACGTCGCCGCTGCCGCTGTACGCGAGCGCGCCGGTGCTCGACGATTTGTCGACGGGGCTGCCGCTCGTGCCGCTGCTCGGCCACTACTGCGGCGTCGACGTGCACCCGATCGTGCCGGGCGAATCGTTCGCGATCCCGGGTGCCGCCGGCATTCGCTTCACCGCGGTGCCGGTCGACAGCAAGCCGCCGCCATATTCGCCGCGGCGCGAGGCGGCCGTGCAGGGAGACAACATCGCACTCCTGATCGAAGATGCGACGACTGGCCGCCGGGCCTTCTATGCACCGGGTCTGGCCGACATCGATGAAGGCGTGCGCGCCGCGATGCGCGACGCCGATCTCGTGCTGGTGGACGGCACGTTCTGGACCGGCACGGAGATGATCGACCTCGGCCTGTCGTCGAAGCACGCGGCCGACATGGGCCATCTCGCGCAGTGCGGCGACGCGGCGCGGCCGGGGATGATCGACCGGCTGCGGCTGTTGCCGGCGCACACGCGCAAGGTCCTCACGCACATCAACAACACGAATCCGATTCTCGACCCCGGTTCCGTGCAGCGCGCGCGGTTGCGCGAGCACGGCATCGAGGTCGCCCACGACGGCATGCAATTCGAGGTCTGACCATGAACGCACCGATTCCCGCCGCGGCACTGCACGCGACGCCCTGGAGTGCGCAGGAGTTCGAAGCGCGCCTGCGCGCGCTCGAATCGCGCTACCACATCCACCATCCGTTCAACCGGCGCCTGAATAGCGGCGCATGCTCGCCGGCGCAGATCCGCGGCTGGGTCGCGAACCGCTTCTACTACCAGGTCAGCATTCCGCTGAAGGACGCGGCGATCCTGTCCAACTGCCCCGACCGCGACACGCGCAGGCTGTGGGTCGAGCGGATTCTCGACCACGACGGTCACGGCGATCAGGACGGCGGGATCGAGGCGTGGGCGCGGCTCGGCGAGGCGGTCGGCATCGAGCGCGCCGAACTGTGGTCGCTCGCGCACGTGCTGCCCGGCGTGCGATTCGCGGTCGATGCGTACGTCAATTTCGCGCGGCACGCGCCATGGCAGGAAGCCGTGTGCTCGTCGCTGACCGAGATGTTCGCGCCGCAGATCCACCTCGACCGGCTCGCGGGCTGGCCGTCCCACTATCCGTGGATCGAGGCGGACGGGCTGCAGTATTTCCGCAGCCGCGTGCCGCTCGCGCAGCGCGACGTCGAGCATGGGCTCGCGGTGACGCTCAACCATTTCACGACACCGGACGCGCAACGGCGCGCGCTCGACATCCTGTCGTTCAAGCTGGATGTGCTGTGGTCGATTCTCGATGCGATTGAAAAGGCGTATCCCGTATGAACACCAACGACGCCGTCAGCGGCGTGCCGCTGCGCCCCTCGCTGAGGGGCATGTACCGCCTGCAGTGGGAGGCGGCCCAGGATGCGTACGTGCTGCTGTATCCGGAAGGCATGGTCCGGCTCAACCCGAGCGCGGGCGAGATCCTCGCGCGCTGCGACGGCACGCGCGAGCTCGACGACATCATCGACGAACTCGAGCGGCTGTTCAGCACGTCGGACCTCGCGTCGGACGTCTACCGCTTCCTCGATCATGCGCGACTGCGCGGCTGGCTCGACTGACATGGACATGACACCTCCTCCGAACCGGCCGTCCGCGCCGTTGTGGCTGCTCGCCGAGCTCACGTACCGCTGTCCGCTGCACTGCGCGTTCTGCTACAACCCGGTCGATTTCGCGACGCACGGCGCCGAGCTCGATACCGACGCATGGCGCACGGTGATCAGCGACGCGCGCGCGCTCGGCGCCGCGCAGATCGGGTTTTCCGGCGGCGAGCCGCTGCAGCGAGGCGACCTGGAGGTGCTGGTCGAGCATGCGCGGTCGCTGGGCTTCTATACCAACCTGATCACGTCGGGCGTGGGCCTGAATGCGGCGCGCATCGACCGGCTCAGGGCGGCCGGGCTCGATCATATCCAGTTGTCGCTGCAGGATTCGACGCGTGAGCTGAACGATTTCCTGACCAGCACGCGCACCTTCGACCTCAAGCGCGGCGTCGGACGGTTGATCAAGTCGCACGGCTATCCGATGGTGCTGAACTGCGTGCTGCACCGGTACAACTTGCCGCACGTCGGCCAGATCATCGAGATGGCGCTCGACCTCGGCGCGGATTTTCTCGAGCTTGCGAATACGCAGTACTACGGCTGGGCGATGCTCAATCGCGACCAGCTGATGCCGACCGCCGAACAGCTGCGCGAAGCCGAGGAGACGGTCAACCGCTACCGGAAGCTCGTCGGCGAACGCTGCAAGATCCTGTTCGTCGTGCCCGACTACTTCGAGCAGCGGCCGAAGGCCTGCATGAACGGCTGGGGCTCGGTGTTCCTCGGCGTCGCGCCGGACGGCACGGCGTTGCCGTGTCATGCCGCGCGCTCGCTGCCCGGCCTCGTGCTGCCGAACGTGCGCGACCAGTCGCTGAAGGAGATCTGGTACGACAGCGACGCATTCAACGCGTTTCGCGGCGACGGCTGGATGCGCGAACCGTGTCGCACGTGCGACGAGCGGCATACGGATCACGGCGGGTGCCGCTGCCAGGCGTACATGCTGGCGGGCGACCCGGCGGAGGCCGATCCCGTCTGCGCGAAGTCCGCGCATCACGGCCGCGTCGAACAGGCGGTGCAATTCGCGCGACGGGCAGGGCGACAGGACGAGCATCCGCTGGTTTTCCGGAGTGTCGCCAATTCGATGATGCGTTGAGCATCGCCGATTCCGGCGCGTGGCGCGTTATTTTCGCGCCACCTTCTCCAGCAACGCGGCGAATGCCGCCTCATCCACCCGCAGCCCCCTCGGCGCGCGGCGCACTTCCAGCGCAGCGAGCATCCCGGCCTCGAGGAGCATCGACCGGTATCGGCATCGACCCGACCGAAGCGCCGCTGTGTCGCTGCATGGTCGCAGCATCGCGCTTACGGATAGTCGGCGAATCTCGACGTCGGCGCCGGCAGCCTGTAGCGGCCGACGTTGATCGGTTCTACGTTGCGGGTAGCGAGCGACGCGTCATGGCCCCGCGAACGAGGAGGCAATACGAGACAGGCCTGGCCGACGCGACGGGCCGCAACGTACCGCGAAGCGAGTAGGGGCCACATCGCCTCGACGTCAAAACCGGCTGCCTGGTGACACAGTTACAAGATAAGCATTGACTCCGCCGTTCCCGGCGGTTAGTGTATGCGTCGAAGTCCAAGAAGTCCGATTGCTGTTCATCAATTTCTCGCTCCCCCAGCGGTATTCGTTGTCCTCTCCCTCCTTGACGCTTCAAGCGCTCTTCAATAGAGCAGATCTTCTTATTTTTTCATCAAGGATTCCTCATGGATACCGGTATCGTCAAGTGGTTCAACGACAGCAAAGGCTTTGGCTTCATCACTCCGGACAAGGGCGGTGACGACCTTTTCGCTCATTTCTCCGAAATCCGGACTGACGGCTTCAAGACGCTCGCTGAAAATCAGAAAGTGAGCTTCGAAACGAAGCAAGGCCCGAAGGGTCTGCAAGCGGCCAACATCAAGCCGCTGTAAGTTTGAAGGGCCCGGCTTTCCGCGACGGACGCCGGGTCGCAGCGACACCCTCACGGAGCGTTGTCTCCTAAAGTTGGCGCGATCGCTCTTGGCTGCATCTGTTTATTCAGCAGCTTGCCACGCGCCACATGCCTCGTTGCACTTCACTCTCCCCCTCCGGCAGCAACGCCTTTTTTGCGCTTTCCGACTGCTTTAGATTCAGCTCGCAATGGCTTTGAATCGGTGCGTATTTCGCACGGCACGCGCGCACTCAAATCTCATTAAAATTAGAAATGCAAAACAAACGAATTCAACAGTACAACGGCTATGCCGTCCAACCCTCGGCGCATCGCTTGCCCGATGGTAGTTTTTCATCCAACCTGCTGCTCGAACGCAGCGGGAGTTCATGTGCCGAAGGCCGCTATCAGTTCTATTCGCTGGATTACTTTCCGAGTGAAAGACAGGCGCTGCAGCACTCGGCACGCTGGGCACGCAACTGGATCGACACGCGCGGTTAACGGCAATGTCCTGCAGGCGGGAGCGCCAGCGATCCATGGCACAGTTCGACCCGAGCGCCATCGCCTCGGGCCGGTAGCTGCTGTCGAACCGGATGCCACACGGGTACTTGCGGCCTCATGAGCCCGTTCCTTTACCATGGAGCCTTCCGGAATCGTGCAGACCACCGGTCTCCCGAAGAAGACGCCATGAAAAAGACGATCAGCCTTGCATTGCTGCTGCTACCCCTGAGCGCACTGGCGGACACATGCGTCGGCAACGGAAACGTCTATGACGATTTGTCGTGTGTCGACCATTCTCTGGCCCAATCGAAGCAGGAACTCAACGCGATCTATCGAAAAATGTACGCGTCCACGCAATACAAGGACGCGTTCGAGCAATCGCAGAAGGCGTGGCTCAACTACCGGGACAAGCAGTGTAATGGCTACCTCGCAGCCGAGGCGTCGCAAGCCCAAGGCGAGGGTCCTGGCTTGATCACGAGAGACTGTCTCCTCACGATCACCCGGCAGCGGGTCGACTATTTGAAGACGCTGCTCGCGAAGTAACGGGGCGCGGGCACGAACCGCATCCGTGTCCGCAATGACACGGCCCCGGCCACGCGTCCCCCGGCGTGTTTTCCCGATGCAGCTTCGGCTGCGCCACATCGAGCGCCGAATCCGGCCACCCAATTCCCAAATCACCGAACATCGTCGCCGCCGCGCGCCTTCGCGAGTTGGGCCTGCGCCTGCTGCTTGCTGACCTGGTCCTGGCGCGGGGCGATCCGCGCGAGGAACGGGATGCAGTGAATAAAGGTTTTGCGCCGCTCACGCATGGGCGCCCGTGATGCGGGTTGGCGGTCGTTGCGCGATCGCTGCGAGGGCGCCGGCCGCGTTCGGGGCTACCGGTCGAGCGTCGTGTCGCGTTGCCACGGTCGCTTCGGCTCGCTTCGAATGCTTGATTGGCCAGGGTGTTGCGTGCGGGGCGGCGCGCCCCGCGGAATCGGCCGACATAGGCGGATACGGCTACCTGTGGTGGACGAGCGCATCCGCGAGCGGCGCGCGCGCCCGCGACGCGATGCTGTCGCGGCCTGCTTTCTGGGCCGACGGCCATCTCGGCCAGTACGCGGTGGTCGTCCCGTCGCTCGACCTGGTGGTCGTGAGCCTCGTCGATGCGCGGCTGACGTCGAAGCGGATGGGCCAGACGAAGATGGAAACGCGGGTGACGCTGATCGAGGCCGCGCACGCCGGCCAATCATCCGACGACACGCCGCCCGCTTAGGTGTTTATACGTATGCCGATACCGATATCGCTTCAATCCAATATTTCATTGGAAGGTTATCGGACTTGTTTCTAGACTGATCCGGGGTGTACAAACCGGGCTGGCCGCAAGCGCCGGCCGGCGCCGCCCCGAACCGCGCCCGCGCCACGCAGAACCACAACAGCGCAGCATGGCACCGCGCCAGGCCGGCGCCGCGGCATACAACGACATCATCGGAGACGGACCATGACATTCATCAGGAAGCTGGCGGCCGGCGCGATCGTCGCGGCGGCGACGGTGCTGGCCACCGGCGCGCACGCGCAGCAAAAGCCGATCACGCTCGGGTTCTCGCAGGTCGGCGCGGAGAGCGCGTGGCGCACCGCGAACACCGTGTCGGTGAAGAGCGCGGCGAAGGACGCCGGCATCAACCTGAAATTCTCGGACGCGCAGCAGAAGCAGGAGAACCAGATTCGCGCGATCCGCTCGTTCATTGCGCAGAAGGTCGACGTGATCGCGTTCTCGCCGGTGGTCGAGTCGGGCTGGGAGCCGGTGCTGACCGAAGCGAAGGCCGCGCATATCCCGGTGATCCTGACCGATCGCGGCGTCGACGTGAAGGATCCGTCGCTGTACGTGACGATGATCGGCTCCGACTTCCTCGAGGAAGGGCGGCGCGCCGGCCACTGGCTGGAAGAGCGCTACAAGAACGACCCGGGCCCGATCAACATCGTCGAGCTGCAGGGCACGGTCGGCTCCGCGCCGGCCAACGACCGCCGCGCGGGCCTGCTCGAGGTGATCAAGAGCAATCCGAAGTTCAAGGTGATCGCGTCGCAAAGCGGCGACTTCACGCTCGCGGGCGGCAAGCAGGTGATGGAAGCGTTCGCGAAGTCCTACGGCAAGCAGATCAACGTTGTCTACGCGCACAACGACGACATGGCGCTCGGCGCGATCCAGGCGATGGAGGAGGCCGGCATCAAGCCTGGCAAGGACGTGAGCGTCGTGTCGTTCGACGCGACCAAGGGCGGCTTCCAGGCGATGGTCGCCGGCAAGATCAACGTCGACGTCGAATGCAGCCCGCTGCTCGGCCCGCAGCTGATGACAGCGGTGAAGGACGTGGTCGCCGGCAAGCAGCTGCCGAAGCGTATCGTTACGAACGAGACGGTGTTCCCGATGAACGTCGCGGCGCAGGTGCTGCCGACCCGCAAGTACTGAGCGCGCCCGAAACCTGGCGCTTCGCGTCAGGCCCCCAAGGGGACTTCCTGCGGGGAGGAAAACCTGGGGCGGCCCGGCGCTTTCTTGAGAGTCTCGACGGACGCGGGCGGCGGCACGGCTGCCGCCGCCCGGCAACCGCTTCGAAGCGAGGGTGATCCATGACGAATCCGCCGGTGGTCGAGATGATCGGCATCGACAAGGCGTTTCCGGGTGTCCACGCGCTGCAGCGCGTGAACTTCCGGCTGTTTCCGAGCGAAATCCATACCCTGATGGGCCAGAACGGCGCGGGCAAGTCGACGCTGATCAACGTGCTGACCGGCGTGCATGCGCACGATGCGGGCGAGATTCGCGTCGGCGGCGCGCCGGTGCGCTTCGCCGCGCCGCGCGAGGCCGAGGCGGCCGGGATCCAGACGCTGTACCAGGAAGTGAACCTGTGCGCGAACCTGTCGGTCGCCGAGAACATCTTCGCGGGCCGGCAGCCGATGCGGCGCGGCGCGATCGACTGGAAGACGATCCATGCACGCGCGCGCGATGCGCTCGCCGAGCTCGATCTGTCGCTCGACGTCACGCGCTCGCTCGACGCGTATCCGATCGCGGTGCAGCAGATGGTCGCGATCGCGCGGGCCGTATCGGTCGACGCGCGCGTGCTGATCCTCGACGAGCCGACGTCGAGCCTCGACGATGGCGAGGTTGCGCGGCTCTTCGGCGTGCTGCGCCGGCTGAAGGCGTCGGGCATCGCGATCCTGTTCGTCACGCACTTTCTCGAACAGACCTATGCGGTATCCGATCGGATCACCGTGATGCGCAATGGCGAGCGCGAAGGCGAGTATCTCGCGCGCGACCTGCCGGTCGACATGCTGGTCGCGAAGATGACCGGCCGCGAGCCGATGTCCGGCACGCTGCAGGCCGGCGCGGCGGCCGTGCAGCACGATGCCGGTGCGGCCGCGCCGTTCCTGTCGATGCAACAGGTCGGCCGGCGCGGGATGATGAGCCCGCTCGACCTCGACGTGCGGCCCGGCGAAATCGTCGGGCTGGCCGGGCTGCTCGGCTCGGGGCGCACGGAGACCGCGCGGCTGGCGTTCGCGGCCGAGCGCACCGACACCGGCGCGATCGAGATCGACGGCGCGCGCACGCGGCTCGCGTCGCCGCACGACGCGGTCCGCAACGGAATCGCGTATTGCCCGGAAGATCGCAAGAAGGAGGGGATCGTCGCCGCGCTGTCGATCCGCGAGAACATCGTCCTCGCGCTGCAGGCGCGGCGCGGCTGGTGGCGGCTGATCAGCCGCGCGCGCCAGCGCGAGCTCGCCGACACGTACATCGCGCGGCTCGGCATCAAGGCGCGCGACGCGGAGCAGCCGATCGGGCTGCTGTCGGGCGGCAACCAGCAGAAGGTGCTGCTCGCGCGCTGGCTCGCGACGGAACCGAAGCTGCTGATCCTCGACGAGCCGACGCGCGGCATCGACGTCGCCGCGAAATTCGACATCATGGAGCGCGTGCTCGCGCTGTGCGCGCAGGGTCTCGCGATCCTGTTCATCTCGTCGGAGATCAGCGAAGTCGTGCGCGTGAGCCACCGGATCGCGGTGTTGCGCGACCGTCGCAAGGTCGCCGAACTGAGCGGCGGCGATGCATCGGAGGAACATGTGTACCACCTGATCGCGGGAGGCCGGTCGTGATGCGGCTACGCACCTTGCTTCGTCATCCGCTCGTATGGCCGGTGCTGACGCTGGCGCTGCTGTTCGCGCTCGACGTCGCGTATCGGCCGGGCTTCCTGTCGATCTCGCTGCTCGACGGTCACCTGTTCGGCGCGCCCATCGACATCCTGAACCGTGCGGCGCCGCTCGTGATCGTGTCGCTCGGGATGACGCTCGTGATTGCCGCGCGCGGGATCGACATCTCGGTCGGCGCGATCGTCGCGATCGCAGGCGCGGCCGCGGCGATCGTGCTCGATGGCGACCCGACACGGCTCGGCACGGCGCTGGCGGCCGCGCTCGGCGTCGGGCTGCTCGCCGGCGCATGGAACGGCGTGCTCGTCGCGTTCGTCGGGATGCAGCCGATCATCGCGACGCTGATCCTGATGGTCGCCGGACGCGGCATCGCGCAGTTGCTGACCGGCGGACAGATCATCGCGATCGGCGCGCCCGGCTACCTGGCGCTCGGCGGCGGCTATCTCGCGGCCGTGCCGTGCTCGGTCTGGATCGCGATCGCGACGATCGCGGCGACCGCGTTGCTGGTGAACCGCACCGCGCTCGGCCTGTTCATCCGCGCGATCGGCGTGAACCCGGTCGCGACGCGGCTCGTCGGGCTGCGCGCGGGGGCGGTCGTGTTCGGCGTGTATCTGTGTTCCGGCGTGATGTCGGCGCTCGCGGGTATCCTCGCGAGTTCGAACGTGCGCAGCGCCGACGGCAACAACGCGGGGCTGCTGCTCGAGCTCGACGCGATCCTCGCGGTGACGCTCGGCGGCACGTCGCTGCTCGGCGGCCGTTTCAGCCTCGCCGGCTCGGTGCTCGGCGCGCTGATCATCCAGACGCTCACCTACACGACCTATTCGATCGGCGTGCCGCCGGAGGCGACGCTCGTCGTGAAGGCGGTCGTCGTGATCGTCGTGACGCTGATCCAGTCGGACGCGGCGCGCGCGCTGGTGGTCCGGCACGTGTCGCGGCTGCTGTCTTTCGCGCGTTCGCGCGCCACCACCGGAGCGACGCCCCGATGAACCGATTCCTCGCACGGCTCGCCGACCCGCGCACGCTGCCGATCGTCGTGACGATCGTGCTGTTCGCCGCGCTGTTCGGCTTCGGATCCGTGATGTATACGGGCTTCTTCTCGATGCAGGTGCTGACCGGGCTGCTCGTCGACAACGCGTTCCTGCTGATCGTCGCGATCGGGATGACGTTCGTGATCGTGTCGGGCGGCATCGACCTGTCGGTCGGCTCTGTCGTTGCGCTGACAACGATCTTCTGCGCGGTCGGCGCGGAGCGGCTGCACTGGCCCGTCTGGGCGATCGTGCCGCTGGTGCTCGTGTTTGGCGCGCTGTACGGCGCGGCAATGGGCGCGCTGATCCATTACTTCCGGCTGCAGCCGTTCATCGTCACGCTGGCCGGGATGTTTCTCGCGCGCGGCGCGTGCTTCCTGATCACGACGCAGTCGATCACGATCAACGAGCCGACGTTCCATGCGCTCGCGGGCATCAGCGTGCCGATCGGTGGCGGGATGCTGAGCGCGGGTGCGCTGATCGCGCTCGCGACGCTGGCCGCGGCCATCTACGTCGCGCATTTCACGCGCTTCGGCCGCAACGTGTATGCGATCGGCGGCAACGAGCGCTCGGCGCTGCTGATGGGGCTGCCGGTCGCGCGCACGAAGGTCGGCGTGTATGCGCTGAGCGGCTTCTGTTCGGCGCTCGGCGGCGTGGTGTTCACGCTGTACGTGCTGTCCGGCTACGGGCTGCAGGCGCAGGGGATGGAGCTCGACGCGATCGCCGCGACGGTCATCGGCGGCACGCTGCTCACGGGCGGCGTGGGTTACGTGATCGGGTCGGTGTTCGGCGTCGGCATTCTCGGCACGATCCAGGTGCTGATCACGTTCGACGGCACGCTGAGTTCGTGGTGGACGCGGATCGTGATCGGCGCGCTGCTGTGCGTGTTCTGCCTGTTGCAGCGGGTCATCGAGCGGCATGCGGCGCGGCGGCGCACCGGCGGCACCGGGCTCGATCCGAAACGGCGGACGCAGGAAGCCGAGCCGGTCAGGACGGCTGCGCCGTCAGACGATGCGGCGCTGGGGTCGACGCTGCGCAGGCTGTTGCGTCCCCAGCGCTCGGCGTGATTCTCCGCTCGGATCCGGAACATGAACGATGTACCGACGCCCGGCCGGCTCGGCATGACCAGCTCGCCTTGCATCGTGCGGACGATCCGCTGCGCGATGAACAGGTCGGGCAGCACCTGCTGCAGCCGGATCCTGCCGATCGACAGTTTGCGGGGGCGAGGAGGAGTCGCCGTCGTCGTCGCATGGACGACGATGTCGAACGGCGACTTGCATCGAAAACGCAGACCATCATCCGCACCGAGCAGCGGATCGATGCTCAGTGCCTGATCACGCAGACGGCCACGATTTCGTAGCCGGGGTCGGCATGCATGCTGGCCGCTTTTTCCGCTTCGTCATACGAACCAAAGGATGCGGCATCTTCAATGGCCGGTGCCATGCCGATGTCGCCGTCCTCGGCAGTGCAGAGGAACTGTTCACCGGTTTTCACGACGTAGATGGACATCATGATTCCCTCCATGGTTTGCAGGGGGAAGTTCCAGTCTAGCAGGCAAGAAGGAGGGCGGCGGTTTATCGAGTCGCTTCCGTGAGGCACCGTCGGAGGCACTCCCGCGCCGATTGTCGGTGCTTCATTCCGATGGGTACATCGGTATTTGTCAGTCGATCGGAGCGCTGGCACGACTCCGGCCGTCAGCCAGGATCGGCTTCTCGATTCGGCCTTCCGTGAAGAGCCGGTTTCACGACCGTCGGCCGGCGTGGACCGGTGAGCACGCGGTGGGGCCGCGGCGCGCGGGGGCGGAAAGCCGTGCACAATACGCGCATGCGAGCCCCAGACCTTGAATGCCTTGTCACCGTCACCATGCCCTTCGGAAAATACAAGGGTCGACTCATTGCCGACCTGCCCGGGCCTTACCTCAATTGGCTGGCTCGCGAAGGGTTTCCGCGCGGCGAAATCGGCCGGCAGCTCGCGCTGATGCACGAGATCGACCACAACGGCCTGAGGAGCCTGCTGGAGCCGCTGCGCAAACGCGGATAGTGCCGACCAGCCGCCATTGACGCAGCGTGCCTCTCGTCAAGCGCATCTGTCCACGTGTTTGAACCAACGCACCGCATCGGGGCGGGATCGGACGTTCGAAGAATCCATGCGCATCACGGCACCGACACTCGTATGTGTGCGGATACCGCATGGCCGATGCTGACATAGAATAGAAAAAGTTCTGTTGCGGATGAGCCGATGGCAAAAGAGGGGTGCCAATATGAGACGCCTTTATTTCCTCGTACCCGATACGCAGATGGCGAAGGCGATCGTCGATGACTTGCTGCGCGCGCGCATCATCTGGCGCCATATTCACGTTCTCGCCGATCACAGCGTCACGCTCGATCAGTTGCCCGAAGCGTCCTTGCTACAAAGCAGCGATGTCGTGCACGCGCTCGAGCGCGGCGTCGCACTCGGCGGCGCGACAGGCGCGCTTATCGGCCTCGTTGCGCTGGTATTCCCCCCTGCGGAGCTCGTGATTGCGGGCGGTGCCGTCGTCGCATTGACGGTGGCCGGAGCGGGCTTCGGGGCGTGGACAGCCGCGATGATCGGCATTGCCGAGCCGAATGTGCGACTCGCGCGCTTTCGTGAGGCCATCCGGGAAGGTCAGATCCTGATCATGGCCGACGTGCCGCCACTGCGAGAGCAGGAAATCGAGCAGATGGTCGCGCAGCATTTTCCCAAGGCGGACCTGGAGGGCGGCGAGCCCACGACGCCGATCTTTCCCTGACACGCGAAAACCCGCCCCTACACGAACACCTGCGCTCATCGGCGTGATTCGCCGGACGCGTGTTCGCATTGCCGTGACGGACGGCATGCCGTTGCGTGTCGATGCGGCCGCCCTTGGCGTTGCAGCATCGTTCGCGCGGGCACGGGAGATGCTCGCCGTATTTATCGTGGCGTAGCGGCCTTGTTTCCTCACCGGGCGAGCGAAGAGAAAAACGCCGCGCGCCAACGGCGTGCCTGCCGACATGCCGACGCCGGATGGCGGGCAGAACGCGCCGAGGAGGCCTTTCGTGCGTTGCGCCGGCCTCGTGCCCGGCCATTCCGAATCTCGCACGGGACGTACTTTTGACGCGAATGGCGCCTGCTGAAATGAACCCGAGTGCTGAAGCTGAACCGTCAGCGAGGAGGTCATATGGAACTGCACATGCAATCCCACCATTGGGAACGGCGCACGCCGGACTGGATCGCCGCTGCCGTGGCCGGTCTTGCGGGCGGCGCGCTGGTGATCGTGCTGGAATTCTTCTGGTCGACCCTGGTGCTCGGTGAAAGCCCGTGGCAACCGACCCACAAGATCGCGGCGATGGTGATGGGCCGCGGTGCGCTCAGTCAGATGTCGCAATTCAGCCTCGAAATCGTCGCGATGGCACTGCTGCTGCACTACGTGCTCGGCGCGATCATGGGGATGATGCTCGCCGCGATCATGGCGCCTTTTCGCTTCGATTCGAGCGTGGGCATGGAGGCCGTGATCGGGCTGGCCTTCGGCATCGTCGCGTATGCGTGGAACTTTCATGTGATGACGGCCGTGTTCCCGTGGTTCATCTCGGAGCGGGGTTCCGGCCCCTTGCTGGCGAACCTGCTGTTCGGCGTGGTTGCCGCTGTCGCCTACGGCAGGCTGGAGCGATGGCGCAGCCAGAGCAGGGGGAACTGACGCGTCGCTTTTTTCCCGCCGCGCCGCGCTGACCCTGAATACCCGGCGGCCCCGGGAGACGGCCGCCCCGGCAACCCATGCCGGGGCGGCCGTCCTGCATGGCATCGCCGCATGCGACGCCGCCATGCGCGCGGGTCGTACACGGCGTGCGCTTCCCCTGTGGCGCTGCCTTGCACGATGCAGGGGAGAGAACTACCTTTTCTTTTAGAGCCGTCGTGTGCAACGCGTCGCGAAGCGGTCCCGGCCGAGGTGCCGGCGCCGACGATACGAAGAATACGAAATGCGGCGATGCGGCGATGCGGCACGACGACGCCAGCAGCGTCATGCCGGCGGCTCGAGCGCGTGACACGCAGCGAGGCGGCCTATGGCCCTTGCGATTGCCCTGGTCCTGATCATCGTATTGGCGGTGGGGTTTCACTTTGCCAGTCCGTGGTGGATCACGCCGATCGCGTCGAACTGGGTGCGCATGGACGACATGCTGACGATCACGCTCGTGATCACCGGCGCATTCTTCATCGCGATCAACTTGTTCATCGTGATCGCACTGGTGCGCTACCGCCACCGCAGCGGTCATCGCGCCGCCTACAACCCGCACGACAAGCGGCTGGAATGGTGGCTGATCGGCCTGACCTCGATCGGCGTGGCTGCATTGCTGGCGCCGGGGCTCTTCGTCTACGCGGACTACATCCGGCCGCCGCGCAACGTGCTGCAGATGGAAGTGCTCGGCCAGCAATGGCAATGGCGCTTCCGCTTTGCCGGACCGGGCGGCAAGCTGGGTACGACGGACGTGCGCTACATCAGCAACGACAACCCGTTCGGCCTGAATCCCGCCGACCCCAACGGCCGCGACAACTACCTGATCGACGGGCCCGAGGTGCACCTGCCGCTCAACCGGCCGGTCCAGGTCCTGACACGGTCGCGCGACGTGCTGCACGACTTCTACGTCCCGCCGTTTCGTGCACGCATGAACATGGTGCCCGGCATGGTGACCACCTTCTGGTTTACGCCGACCAAGGCAGGGCGCTACGACATCCTGTGTGCGCAGCTTTGCGGTATCGGGCACTCCAGCATGCGCGGCGTGGTGGTGGTGGAAGACGAAGCCGCGTTCTCGCGCTGGCTCGCGCAGCAGACCACGTTCGCGCAGCAGCAACTGGCCCACGTGCAGACCGCCCCCGCCGCGGCCGGCGGCAGCGCGCAGGCGCTTGCCAACCTGGGCAAGACGCTCGCGGCGGGCAAGGGCTGCGTCGCCTGTCATACCGTGGACGGCAGCCCGCTTGTCGGCCCGACCTGGAAGGGCCTGTACGGCAAGACCGAAACGATGGCCGACGGCAGCACCGCGAAGGTGGACGAAGCCTATCTGCGCGCGTTCATCCGCAATCCGACGGCTCGCGTCGTGAAGGGCTTCTCGCCGATCATGCCGCACTTCGACCTGAGCGACCAGGAGCTGACCGCACTGGTGGCCTATATCAAGGCGCAGGGCGGGACGCCCGCCAGCAGTGCGGCGCAGCCGTAGCGGAGCAGATGCCATGACCCATGCGTACACCGACCACGTCCCGCACAGCTTCTGGACCCGCTATGTGTGGAGCCAGGATCACAAGGTCATCGCCGTGCAGTATGCGTTGACGGCCATCGCCATCGGCCTGGTCGGCCTCGTATTGTCGGACCTGATGCGGCTGCAGCTCGGCTTTCCCGGCAAGTTCGCCTTCATCGATGCCAACCACTACTACCAGTTCGTCACGATGCATGGGATGATCATGGTGATCTACCTGCTGACGGCGCTGTTCCTGGGCGGCTTCGGCAACTACTTGATCCCGCTGATGCTGGGCGCGCGCGACATGGTGTTCCCGTTCCTCAACATGCTGAGCTACTGGGTCTACCTGCTGGCCGTGCTGGTGCTGGTGGCGAGCTTCTTCGTGCCAGGTGGGCCGACCGGCGCGGGGTGGACGCTGTATCCGCCGCAGGCCATCCTGCCTGGCACGCCAGGCGTGGAATGGGGCATCGTGCTGATGCTCGTGTCGCTGGCGATCTTCATCGTCGCGGCGACGATGGGGGGCCTGAACTACGTCACCACCACGCTGCAGGCACGCACGCGCGGCATGACGCTGATGCGCATGCCGCTCACGGTGTGGGGCATCTTCATCGCCACCATCATGGCGCTGCTGGCGTTTCCGGCGCTGTTCGTGTCGGCGGTGATGATGCTGCTCGACAGGACGCTCGGCACCAGCTTCTTCGTGCCGGCCGTGGTGTCGATGGGGCAGACGCTCAAGCACGTCGGCGGCAGCCCGCTGCTGTTCCAGCACCTGTTCTGGTTCTTCGGGCATCCGGAGGTCTACATCGTCGCGCTGCCGGCCTTCGGCATCGCGTCGGACCTGATCAGCACGCACGCGCGCAAGAGCATCTTCGGCTACCGGATGATGGTGTGGGCCATCGTCATCATCGGTGCGCTGAGCTTCGTGGTCTGGGCGCACCACATGTTCATCGCCGGCATGAATCCGTACTTCGGCTTCTTCTTCGCGACCACCACGCTCATCATCGCCGTCCCGACCGCCCTCAAGGTCTACAATTGGGTGCTGACGCTGTGGCGCGGCGATATCCATCTGACCGTGCCGATGCTGTTCGCGATCGGCTTCGTCAGTACCTTCGTGCTGGGCGGGTTGACCGGGCTCTACCTCGGCAACGTGAGCGTGGACATTCCACTGTCGAACACGTATTTCGTGGTCGCGCACTTCCATATGGTGATGGCCGTGTCGCCGATCCTGGTGGTGTTTGGCGGCCTCTACCACTGGTATCCGAAGGTGACGGGCCGCATGCTGAACGATACGCTCGGGCGCGCGCACTTCTGGGTCACCTTCATCGGCACCTATGCGATCTACTTCCCGATGCACTATCTCGGCATCCTGGGCATGCCACGGCGGTATTACGCGTATCAGGGCTACAGCTTCATTCCGCATTCGGCACAGACGCTCAACACGTTCATCACCGTCGTTGCGCTGATCGTCGCGGCGGCGCAGCTGCTGTTCCTGTTCAACCTCGCGTGGAGCCTCGTGTACGGTCGGCGGGCCGACGGCAACCCGTGGCGCGCCACGACGCTGGAATGGCAGACGCCGCAGACGCCGCCGGTGCACGGCAACTGGGGCGCAGCGCTCCCCGTCGTCTACCGCTGGGCGTACGAATACAGTCCGCCGGGGCAAGAGGAAGACTTCGTGCCGCAAAACCAGCCGCCCGCGACGGCGCCTGAACCCGAGGCAGCCCACCCGACGCTTCACCCCGGCGAGGCCCGCGAATGACCACGCTGCCGCGCCCCTTCGTTCCCGACGCGCCACCCGGCTTGTCGAATGCGGGCCGCACCGGCCTGACCGTTTTCATGGCGGTTGCGACGACGTTGTTTTCGTTGCTGCTGCTCGCCTATGCGATGCGCATGCGCGAATCCGACTGGCAGCCGATCCCGCATCCGGCGCTGCTGTGGTGGAATACCGGCGCGCTGGCGCTGGCCAGCGTCGCGATGCAGCGTGCCCGGCAACTGACCGCGCACCGCATGGCGTGGCTGGTGGGCGGCGGCGTGCTGGCGGCCGTGTTCGTGATCGGGCAACTGACCGCGTGGCACATACTGTCGGCGGCAGGGCAGACCGTCAGCGTCAATCCGTCCAACAGCTTCCTCTACCTGCTCACCGGCCTGCACGGATTGCATGTGCTGGGCGGGCTGGCGGCGTGGGGCGTGACGATCGTACAGCTCCGGCGCGCGGACCCGTTCCGGGCCCAACGGGTCATCGGGCTTTGCGCGCGCTACTGGCATTTCCTGCTCGCGGTCTGGCTCGTGCTGCTGGCGGCGATGTGGTGGATCACCCCCGGGATCGTCGCCGCCATCTGCGGGCCGCTGTACGGAGTCGCGCCATGACCTCGCCCACGCTCCCCTCCGAATCCGCCGGCGAATCGGCTGACATCGCGTCGACCGACGCCGGGCCCGACGGCTGGCGTGGCATCGTCACCGACTGGTCGGCCGACCGCGAAGCCTTCAAGGTGCCGTGGGGCAAGGCGATGATGTGGATCTTCCTGCTGTCGGACACCTTCGTCTTCAGCAGCTTCCTGATCGGCTACATGACGGTGCGCATGTCGACCACGGCGCCGTGGCCCGACACGTCCAAGGTGTTCGGGCTCACCGTGGGCGGCGTGGAAGTGCCGTTGCTGCTGATTGCCATCATGACGTTCACCCTGATCAGCAGCAGCGGCACCATGGCGATGGCCGTCAACTTCGGCTACCGGCGCAATGCAAGGCCCGCCGCGGCCCTGTTGCTGGCGACCGCGCTGCTGGGCGCGACGTTCGTGTCGCTGCAGGCCTTCGAATGGAGCAACCTGATCTTCCGTGAAGGGATACGCCCGTGGGGCAACCCGATGGGCGCGGCACAGTTCGGCGCGTGCTTCTTCCTGATCACCGGGTTTCACGGCTTTCACGTGACCTGCGGCGTGATCTACCTGCTGCTGATCGCACGCAAGATCCTGCAGCCGGGGTTTGCCGCGCGCGGCAACTTCCAGATCGTCGAGATTGCCGGCTTGTACTGGCACTTCGTCGACCTGGTGTGGGTGTTCATCTTCGCGCTGTTCTATTTGTGGTGAGGCAGGCAATGGACCACACCGATCCCGCCGATCGACCCGACGCCGCGCACGGCCAGCAGCATCCGATCGGCATCTACCTGAAAATCTGGGGCCTGCTGTTCGTCCTGAGCACGTTGTCGTACCTGGTGGACTACTTCCACGTACAGGGCGTGCTGCGCTGGGTGCTGATCGTCGTGCTCATGATCGCCAAGGCCGGGCTGATCGTGTCGATTTTCATGCACATGATGTGGGAACGGCTGGCGCTGGTGTACGCGATCCTGATACCGCCCCTGTGCCTGCTGGTGCTCATGGTGCTGATGGCCGCCGAAGCCCATCACACGTTCGGCATGCGGGAACTCTTCTTCCGCTGACGCCGTTGCCGACCATGCCTTGGCCGACGGGCGCCGCGCATCAGGATGGGCATGATGCGTGTGCCATCGACGGGCGCCGTTTTGGGACGGCCGGCGTCCCGTCATCGGGGCGCGACGTTTTCCGGACATCCGTTCACGCACCCTTGAAAGGGAGGACCTCATGAAGTTTTCACGCCGACGTTTTATAGCAGCCACCACCGTTCTCGCCTCCGCGCTCGCCATTGGACGTCGCGCGGCGGCGGCGGATGCCGGTGTTGTGCAGGAATCCGATGCAAATGCCCAGGCGCTCGGTTACAAGACGGATGCCA
Organism: Burkholderia ambifaria; assembly: GCF_001443045.1. Lineage (GTDB taxonomy): Bacteria > Pseudomonadota > Gammaproteobacteria > Burkholderiales > Burkholderiaceae > Burkholderia > Burkholderia ambifaria_A. The sequence continues at coordinate 33,724 of NZ_LKPJ01000020.1, forward strand.
GCCGGGTCGACCATGTGAAGTTCCCGAAATTTCAGGCGGGCGAGGCCTGTGCGAACTGCCAGTTTTTCCAGGGCAAGACCGGCGCCGCGATGGCGCCGTGCGCCATTTTCGCCGGCAAGCAGGTCAATGCAAAAGGCTGGTGCAGCGCGTATACGAAAAAGGCGTAGCGAGCAGGGGTGGGGTGAGTCGATGTTGCCTGAGTCGTTTCGCGATCGGTGCGCTCTGATGGGTGTCGATGTCAATCGGACCTCGACGCCCTTGGTATGTCGTATCCGGTCAACGTGCCGCGAAGGTGAACTGCCACGAGTGTCCAAGGCGGTCGCCGGTCTTGCCGGCGAGCCGGAATGACAATCAGAACCGGTGACGCAGCCCGAGATTGACCAACGTCTGCGACTTCGTGCCGTTGTAGCCGTATGAACCGATCGACGCCTGTGCCGGCATCGCTCCGCCAGCGCCGTCGGCGGTAGTCCCGCTTGCGTGCTGATAAGCGGCCGTCATGTAGACATCCGTACGCTTCGACAGGTTATAGTCGGCGCCGACGGACGCCTGGTGATAGTTTGCCGCGGTGTTGCCACCCGACTTCGTGAAGCTATAGCCGACCCCGACGAGCAGCGCTGCCGATGCCTGATAGTTCAGGAAGCCTTGCGCGGTGTTGTAGTGTTCGTTCTTTGCGAATACCGATGCGCCGTCTTGTCGATATTGTGCATTGCTGTAGCCGGCGCCGACGGTGAACGGGCCGAATACGTACTGGCCGGCGACACGGGCGATGCCGATGGAATGGGCTGTCTGGTAACCCGTATTGATTGCGCCGTCGAACGTGCCGTCCGACGTGCTCGACCATGTCGTGCGATCGCCGGTGGCGGGATTCGCGTTCGCCGCATAGAAGTAGCCGCCAGCGAGGCTCAGCGGACCGTTGCTGTACGACACGCCGGCCGAATACGATTGCTTCGAGCCAGTGCTGCCCGCGACACCGCCGAGCGAGTACATCGCCTCGAACTGGAGTCCGGCAATGACCGGTGACGTGTATTTGATCGCGTTGTCGACACGGAAGCTGTTGTCGTAGTTGTCGACGTCGCCGGCGGTGGCGAACACACTGCCGAAGTAGTTGTCGGCGGTGATCGGCTGCACGAGATCGATCAACGGATCGTACTGGCGGCCGAGCGTGATCGAACCATATCGATTGCTGGTCAGGCCCACATAGGCCTGGCGACCGAATATGCGGCTACCTTGACCGAGGCCGCCCGTGCTCGGATTGAAGCCGTTTTCCAACTGGAAGATCGCCGTCAGGCCGCCACCGAGATCTTCCGCGCCCTTGAGCCCCCAGCGACTGCCCGACAGATTGCCGGCGCTGCTGTTGCCGAGCGCCCAAAGGTTCTTGCTCCCATCGGCGTGATTCACGTACGTGAGCGACGTATCGATCGTGCCGTACAGCGTCACGCTTGTCTGTGCGTGGGCCGAGCCGGCGATAGCGGCCGACGCGATCGTCAGGATCGGAAAAAATGCGCGTTTCATGGTCTCTCCGTTTTGTATGGATGTCTGCGGTCAAAATGAACAGATGCGGATTGCGTCGAGATATTTACCATGCGAAATTAAAGGAGCACAGTGTCGATAAAAAATAATTTCGATAGACGACTTTCGGTATGTCCCACGTCGATCGAATTGGCTGGTTATTCGTCGATTAAATTAAAAGGCAACTGATATTTATAGGGGGGATCAGTCAAGAACCCGATCTAATCGGACTGCGGAAATTTATTAGGTGAATGTGGAAATTTATTGTTGACGCGCCAGGATCGATTCGATACGCCGTCGGCTCTCGTTCGCCGAGTGCCGTCGCCATCAGATTCGCGCATGGCTCGCGTAGGCGCCGTGCTTGCAAGGTTGTCAAAAGGTGCTGAATGGAATCCGTACGGAATCGGCGGTAGCGACGAAAATTCATTGTGCAAGGGCGCTGCAATCAATTCAAATTCTGGCTTCCGCGTGCAATTCCGGTACTTCATCTGTCGATAAAAGACGGAGCGTCGAGTGAATCGGTTGATGATCGGCGAGGTTGATGCTGCCCGAAAAGTCGATCGTTCGAAAGCAGCATGTCATGTCGGAGAATTCGTCGACTAAAGATTTTGAAAGCGAATAAATATAAGATCGAAAATTATAAGAGAGATGGCAATCGGATGATCGCCAAATCAACGCGCGAGTTGACGGAAATGATTGAACCGCTTGCTCAAGACTTGTCATGCGACGGAGCGACGATCATTGCGGTTGATGCTGCGTTGGCAGTCGTGCACGTTTCCTGGACGCGATCATTGGAAATGAGCATAGCCATGCGTCGGACATCGATGTGCGTGATGTGTGAGTTCGTTTTCGGATGGTTCGTTTTACTTATGAAATTGGATGATGGCGCCGAAGCAGGGTGCGCTGAATGTTCCTGTGTGCCTCATTCAGTGCGAACGACCGGGATTCCGGCTGGGGCAGCATTTTCGATTGACGTGCCGCCGTATGCGCCATCGGGCTCCGTTCGGCAACTGAGAGGCTCGTCGTCGCCGCCGAGTGAGCGCATATGGCTCGTGACCGAACAGGGTGTGTGGCGCACAACTTTTTTTTGCGAGCAGCGCGAGGCTCCATTTCAGTGTCGTAATGTGTTCGTACCATTGAAGACATCGTGTGTACCGCGATCGGCTCACGGATTATCCACGCGTCTCGAAAATGGCCGTTTTTGACGTTCTGCTTGACGCGGGAGGAGGTGTCACACTTCGGGTTCGAGATTACCGTCTGTTACGGATCTCGGCATCGATGTGAATTGTTCTGATGAAACAAGGCGGTCGATGAATACGTTTTCTTGAATCCTGTATAGGAAATTCAGAGAGCGCTCGCAAACGTTAAACCCCGACTCGCACGAAAATTTTTCGAATCACTCTTGCACGATGCAGTTTGCAGGGAAATGTCCAATACAGCAGGCTGCGTTGCGTGTATTGACCGGAACCCCCGCCAGGATTGGCTGGGCGCTTGATGTCGCCAGCGCTGCCATTCCTTGCAGCATTTGAATGAAATCGGTTGGCAAGAAATGGAACGAGCGTCCCTATTCTGGAGAAGGGCGGTACATATTCTGAACGATCTGAATCTGATACTCAATGTTGCAAAAATATTACGTCAATGATCTGGATCAAGTTCGGTCGACTCTGTATTGGCGTGATACACCGTTCTCTTGATTCTCAACAAATAATTAGTACCACATCGCCGCCTTGATGGATTCCGTCAACAATGAGGCGAGATCGGACACTGACGGAACGGCCGTCGATTTAGCCGCATATGATGCGCTGCAGAAAATGCAAAAAATTGTTAAGGGCCGAGATGATGCAAACAGTGCCGAATGTAACGACAACGGGGTTGAGAGTGAGCGGGGATCGAGGAAGAAGCATCGGTCGTCGGCGGGATAGCGTGATCATTCTGTTGCTCGACGGGTTTTCAATTATGCAAATGGGCCGGCTGGCCGCGGTATTCGAGCTTGCAAATCAGCTTGAACGCGTCGATGCCGCGTTTGCCGATCGTTACGAATTACGGCTCTACTCCAGTCATGGTGGCGCTGTTCGTTCGTCGTCGGGCGTACAGATCTGGACGGACGTGCCTCGCCCGCTCGATGCGAGCAGTGTGCAGGCAATGTTCGTGCTCGGCGGACAGGGGCGGGCGAGCGGTCTTGATGATTCCTTTATCACCTGGTTGCATCATGCTCATCAGCGCGCGCGCGTGGTGAAGGGAGATGGCGGCGGCGTCGAAATGCTGGCCGGGCTTCGCCTGAACCAGAAAGGTCAGGAAGCCGTGCCGCAAGCGGCGCTGGCCGCGTGCGATACAGGCGACCCGGCGCCGTCCGGCGACGACGAAGGCATGTTTGCCGCAGCGTTGTCGATTGTCGTGCGCGACGCGGGTTACGAAATCGCGCAGGAGATCGTCGCATGCATGATGCCCGGCGAGAACAGAAAATTTGCGAGCGTTCTGTTTGGCGTGCAGGAGGCGCGAGCCAGCGAATTGATTCGCGCGGCCGCGCATCAACTCAGGAGCAATAGCGCGAATCGCATCTCGATCGCCAATGCAGCGCAGGCAGCCGCGATGAGCGAGCGGAATTTCCTGCGACGCTTCAAGAACGAAATCGGCGTGACGCCAACCGAGTTCGTGCTGCGCGTACGGCTCGAGAAAGCGTGCTCCATGCTGATCGAGACGGATTTGCCCGCCGACAAGGTCGCGCGGCGCGTCGGCCTTGGCAGCGGGGACCGGCTGGCCAAGCTGTTCCGTCAACATCTTTCGATGTCGCCGACGGAGTATCGCGCGGTCGCTCGTGAGCGAATGTTCACGTCGACGGATGGCTCGGATTGGCTGAACGGTACGTCGTCTCGATGAAAATTGCTCCGCCGTGACGCCTGCTGGCGTCGGGCGGCCGATCCGGGCCTGGGCGCGATGCATGCTCGATTTCAGGCGAGCGTGTCGAAGTAGGCCCGGGTATTCGGATGAATCGTTTCATCGGCGACGATTTCGTCGGCGGTCGCCCAGCGGTATGCGGCGTGCTGCGCATTCGGCAGAGACACAAGGTCGAACTTGCCACGGAGCTTGTAGCCCATCACGACATAATGTGTCGAGATGCCGGGTTCACCGCCAAAGTTGTCTTCGTAGAGGTGATCGTAGATGCCGATCAGTTCGGCATCGCTCCGGTCCAGGCCGCTGCATCCGAGTTCGTCTTGCGCGATGCGATTGAACGCATCATCGAGACGTTCGTTCTTCCGGATCCGGCCTCCGGGCACGAACCAGAAACCTTGCGCGGGGCGATTGACGCGGTGACCGAGCAGGTACGCGTCATTGCCGTTCGAGATGATCAGGTCGATCGCAACGAGCGGGGTTGCGTCGACGACGCGCAAGAAAGTGTCCAGCGGAAGCATGACTGATCGGCTCCAGGAAATCTGTCGAAGTGCACGGGTATTGTTCTGCACTCGAATGCAATTCGGTTACCGGCGTGACGTGCCGGCGTTGCCGATGCTCGAGCGACGGATGTGCGTCTGCATGCATCTCATCATGGCCGGCCGAGGTTGCGCGCGTCGGCCAAAACACCGAAGCAATCCGCCAATCGCATCGGGCGCGACGGCGCAATGCCTGTCGAGAATTGCGTGCGCGCGCATCGATACATTTTCATTCGGCCATGATCGTGGTCGTAGCCGCCATCTCATTTCGAAACGGTCGATTCGACGTTAGTCTTTCGTCTGGCCTTTCGAGGAGATGCGTTCACCCCGGAACTCTCCTCGGAATTTTTCCTGCGCGCCATCTGGCGCGCAGGCCTTTTTATTCCTCACGGGTCGAGCTGAACGTGCTGCGATTGTCAGTCGCCGTCGTTCGAATCGTGGAACCGCAAGACGAGACGTGTCGTCCGGCGTCGCGAATAGCGAAGCAGTGCGAACAGTATCTCGAGCCGAACGTTCATCGATCGGGAAGCTATGCCGAGTGCGGTGGATCACCGCGTGTCTCGCATCATCGCCCGAGCACAATCTGAAACCGGCCTGATGTCGCCGCGCACGTCGCTTCCGTGACGCGCGCGGCGACGCGCATTGCCGGTCGAAAACATGCGCTAACCGATTGGCGGAATCGTCGGAACAATTGTCATGTCGGACATGCTGCGTTGCAATACGCTAGCGGCATCGTACCGCGCGTGGTTGGATGCGCGAGACCATTGCCGCCAACGGAGCATGGCCGATATGAACGTCGTTCTTCTGATCTTCTCGAGGCTCTGCTTCGTGTGGATTCTCTTCTACCTCGTCTTCAGCGCCGCGTCGGGTCTTTGGGCCGGCGCACGACATGGTCAGGGGCTGCTGTTGCTCGAATTTCAGTCGCGTCGAGCCCGTGGCTCGCGTGAAGTGGCGCGAGCGCGAATCCTGAAGAGAATGGCGCTGTCCGTGATGTTTGCGCTTCCCGCAGGCATTGCGTCGCTCATTGCGAGCGCGGTGATGTCATAGACGATCACATTCGCAGATATATGCCCGGGCTTGATGCATATGCCGGGCGGATAGCCGGACCTCCCGCGAAATACGCCGGAAACGAAGGCAGCCGGCCGCTGCATCGCAGCGTCAGCATGCTTCGCCGAATGCCGGAATGGCGGATCCAGGCTAGTCGGCTTCGCACGATGCTTGTGGCCGAATACGTCGAATCGACGCTGGCCGAACATGATCGGCGCTGATCGCATTGTGCCGCCGTGTGGCCGCACTTTACGGCGGCGAATCGGTTCTTCCAGGATGATGCTGCCCATGTGCGAGCGTGCCGCATCACATCCAGCGGCGCCGCGATTCATGTAAGCACGTGCCGCGCGCCTTGCCGGACGGGCGACGACCAGCGGTGCATGCGGTGCCGCTGCAATCGTCCTGTCATCTCCGTCGCATGTCACCCGCTCGCAGCGTGATCGTTGCCGCTCCGCCACCATCGTCGTCCTTAATTTCGCTGCGGCGAGCTAGTCAGAAACCGCCAGGATTTGGCCGATCAGGGAAATCCCGCAGACTAATCCGACGACTGTTTGTTCGATTCGGCCAGTGTTTAAACGCCACTCGGCGCCCTCGGTATGATGCGTTGCAACGGAGCAAAAAACATCGACCAAAGACGGCAAAAGTTGATTGGACTGAATGTCCGAGAGCACGCTATGACGCACATGGTTGTCGATCATTCGAGTGATGGGGCGGCAGCGGATGATGGGGGGAAGCGGTCACGCAGGAATCGGAACATCGGCGTTGTCATCTTCGATGGATTCTCGTTGTTTGCAGCTGGCGCGGTGTTCGAGGTATTCGAAGTAGCCAACGAAATCTATGCACCGCGAGCAACCGGACGTCCGCTCTACGACATTCGGTTCTATTCGTCGAAGGGTGGAAACATCGTCTGGTCGTCAGCCATCAGCGTGCGGACATCGGCATGCGATGCCGGATCGGCGAATGCGTTCGACGCGTTGTTCGTTGCAGGCGGAGAAGGTGCGCGGCGCGCCGCGCGCGACGCCCGAATGATTGACTGGTTGCGGGTCGTGCTGCCGAAGACGGGCATGGTCGAACCGATCGGCGAAGGCAGGATGTTGATCGATGCCGCGCGAACGGGTTCGCTCACGACCGATGTGGTGAACGCGATGCGCGACGGCTACGAGCCGGCGAGAGCAGCACTGGCGCTGGTTGAGCGCGATCTGGGTGGCGATGCCGTGCGCGGAATCGCGGCGCGCCTCGCGATGAATGACGCACTCGCCCCGGTCGAACAGGATGGCGACACAGGTAATGGCGTACCCGCCGACCGGGTTCGGGCGGCGCAGATTTGGTTGCGAAAGAACTGTGAACGAGCGATATCCGTCAGCGACGCAGTGCGCGTCGCTGCCATGAGTGAACGGAACTTCCTGCGCCATTTCAAGCAGGAAATCGGAATGACGCCGTCGGAATTCCTGCTGCAGGTTCGCCTGGAGCGCACGGTGCAGCTCTTGATGGAAACCGATTTGCCGATCGGCACGATCGCGCGGCGATGCGGGTGGGGAAATGGTGATCGCCTGGCCAAGATTTTCAGGCGGCACCTGGACGTGACGCCTTCGGAATACCGGTCCCGCGCACGTTCGAGCGAGACGGAACAGGAATTGTAGAAAAAGCTGGGTCGGCCTCGAGAATGACAAAACACGTTCTCGCGGTTTTGCAGATCAAATTCATTGCCTGAGAGAATAGGAGTGCAGATCATGTCGGCGTCCATCGATACAGCACGAAGCGAGGCAGGACACATCGGATCGGATCATGGAGATTCGCTCGACGTGAAGGTCCGCGTCGCACCGGTTGTTCTCGCAGGCGGATCGGGATCGCGCTTGTGGCCCATGTCGCGAGAGCAGTATCCGAAGCAGTTGATCGGCGTACTGGGCGCGGACTCCTTGCTGCAGGCAACCGTCCAGCGCATGACGGGTTTTTCGATCGGGGAAGGCGACGTATCGGCGCCCATCGTCGTTTGCGGTGAAGAGCATCGATTCGTTACGGCCGAGCAGCTTCGGGCCAGCGGACTCGACGCCCGCATCATCGTCGAGCCGACCCGGCGGGATACGGCCCCTGCGCTGACCCTTGCGGCTGCCGCTGCCTGTGCGGACGGGCAAGACGCGATCGTCGTTGCCATGCCGGCTGATCACGCTATTGCCGATACGGCTGCGTTTCATCGCGCGATCGAACTGGCGGTGGACCATGCGCGGCGCGGCGCGATCGCGACGCTAGGCGTGCCGCCGACCCGGCCCGATTCGGGTTTCGGTTACATCAAGATTGGCGAAGCGCTGGGCGCGGGCGCACACCGGATCGAACGATTCGTCGAGAAACCGGCTGCCGAACTCGCCGCACAGTACGTCGAGGCGGGTTCGTACTGGTGGAACAGCGGCATTTTCGTCGTGCGCGCGAGCGTCTGGCTCGACACGTTGCGCGCGCTTCAGCCTGACATGCACGCGGCCTGCATGACGGCACATGTGCAAGGTACCAACGACGGTCCGTTCTTCCGTCCGCATGACGATGCCTTTCGTCAGTCGCCGTCGGATTCTATCGATTACGCGGTGATGGAACGTCTTGCGTCCGAGGCGAGCACGGTGGACGGCGTAGTCGTGCCGCTCGATGCGGGCTGGTCCGATCTTGGCTCGTGGGATGCGGTCTGGGAAGCACTCGACAAGGATCCGGACGGCAACGTCGGGCGCGGCAAGGTCGTGTTCGAAGGTGCAACGTCGAGCTTCGTGCATTCGGAAGGGCGACTCGTCGCATGCGTGGGCATGACCAATGCCATCGTCGTCGAGACCGCCGACGCGGTGCTCGTCGCCGACCGCTCGCGCGTGCAGGACGTGAAGGGCCTGGTGAATCGGATCCGCGCGCAGCAGGCGCCGGAAGCCGACACGCACCGGAAGGTACGACGCCCGTGGGGCTATTACGACTCGATCGATCACGGCGCTCGATTCCAGGTCAAGCGAATCGTCGTGCATCCGGGCGGTCGATTGTCGCTCCAGTTGCACCACCACCGTGCCGAACACTGGATCGTCGTGAGCGGGACCGCGCTCGTTACCCGCGGAGACGAGCAATTCATGCTCGGCGAAAACGAGTCCACATACATTCCGCTTGGCGTCACGCATCGGCTCGAGAACCCGGGCAAGTTGCCGCTCGAGCTCATTGAAGTGCAATCGGGATCGTATCTCGGAGAGGACGACATCGTGCGGTTCGATGATACGTACGGGCGAGCTTAATGCTCCGATTCGACTGTGATCGTTGGCGTCAGACGGGAGATTGAAATGTTCGGTCTACAAGGCATGATGGCTCGACTCGTGGATATCGCGTTGATCGTCGCCGGCTCGCTGCTTGCGTCGCACTTTCGATACCAGGCGGTTTCAGTAGGGCACGTCGACAGCGCACTCGTCACATTCGCGATTGCGTTCACGCTGGTGCTGTTTCCGGTGTTCGGCGTGTACGAATCGTGGCGTGGCCGGTCGATGTTGAGGCTGAGCGGGAAGATCTCGCTCGCGTGGCTTGTCGTTCAGGCATGCGGCATCGTGTTGATGTTCTCGCTGCACCGCTCGGATGTGGTTTCCAGGCTGTGGTTCGTGTACTGGACCGCGATGACGGGAGGTGCGCTGATCGCATCGCGAATCGGCGCGCATCTCTTCCTGCGCAGTGTTCGGCATGCAGGCATCAACCTGCGCAGTGTCGCGGTGGTCGGGCATGCACAGCACTGCCAGCAGGTCGTTCGGAACATCGAGGAGTCGCCGGCCAGCGGCTTTCGTCCGGCGGCCATATTCGACCTGCGCCCGATCATCGCAAATGCTTCGAATCGTGTGCCGGTATTCACGGAGCTCGATGAGTTCGCGCAGTTTGTTCGTGAGAACGGTGTCCGGGAAATCTGGCTTGCGCTGCCTTTGTCGGAAGAGGCGACCGTGCTGCGGTTCGTCAATGCGTTCGGCGACGATCTCGTCAATATCCGCTTTATTCCCGATGTGCGCAGCGTCGCGCTGTTCGACGGCGCGATGATCGATCTCATCGGCGCGCCGGCGATCAATCTCGTGGCCTCGCCGATGCCGCGCCAGGCGATGTGGCAGAAGGAAGTGTTCGATCGCCTGTTCGCGGCAGTCGCGCTGATGGCGCTGTTGCCACTGATGGTGGTGATCGCCGTCGCGGTGAAGTTGTCGTCGCGTGGGCCGGTGTTCTTCAAGCAATACCGCAAGGGTGCCGACGGGCGCAAATTCCAGATCCTCAAGTTCCGCACGATGCGCGTGCACGCCGAACAGGCAGGCGTGGTGACGCAGGCGACGAAGAGCGACTCGCGCATCACACGGGTCGGACGTTTTCTCAGGCGCACCAGTCTCGACGAGCTGCCGCAGTTCCTTAACGTGTTGCGCGGCGAGATGTCGGTGGTGGGGCCGAGGCCGCACGCCATCGAGCATGATCGGATTTATCAGAAAGTCGTCGATGGGTACATCCATCGTTATCGGATCAAGCCGGGGATTACCGGATGGGCCCAGGTGAACGGGTATCGCGGGGAAACCGATCGGCTCGAGAAGATGCAGAAGCGCGTCGAGTACGACCTCTATTACCTGCGGAACTGGTCATTTGCGCTGGATATGCGGATCGTGTTGGCGACGGTGGCGAAGGGGTTGGTGAATGCGAATGCTTACTGAGCGGTTTTCGACGTCGTGATTTGTCGCGTCTCTAAACATAAACCGGGGAAGACGAGATGAGATGTATTTGGGATCGGCGCGATAGCAGGGCAGCCGCGTTTGGCCGTCATGGTGCGCGAATCGTGATCGGCGCAACGATGAGCGCGGTACTGTCGGCGTGCGCCGTTGCGCCGGGTATGCGCATGTCGACACCTGCGACTTTGCCGGTGACGAGTAGCAACGAGCAGACACCAGCGCAGGAACTTCAGATTCCGATTACTGATATCAACCTGGCGTTGATTCGGGAGATTCGTGAGGCGGATCAGAAATCCGGGGAAAGCCAGCTTCGAGAATTGATCGGCAAGCCCCAGCCCTACACGCTCGGTATCGGTGACGTACTGCAAATCACTGTCTGGGATCATCCAGAGTTAGCAGCGGCTCAGGGTTCGCAGACGTCCACGACTTCGCGTCCCTATGATCCGATCCAGGGTTTTGTCGTCGACGGAAACGGAGATGTTTCGGTGCCTTTCGCAGGCAACGTTCACGTTGCGGGTATGCGGATCGATCAGGCACAACGTGCCATTCAAACCGCTTTGCAAAGAGTCTACGTGCGGCCACATGTCACGGTCCGAGTCGCATCGTTTCGGGCGAAGCAGGTTTATGTCGACGGTGAAGTGCATACGCCCGGCGTCGTACCGATCAACGATGTCCCGATGACGCTGAACGAGGCGATTAGTCGTGCTGGCGGATTTAGCACTGCGGCGGATCAGGGCAGGATGGTCATCGTACGTAACGGCACGTCATATCTGTTGAATCTGACGCAGATACTTGATGCCAACGTGAATCCGTCTGGCATCGTGTTGAAAAATGGCGATCTGCTGCGTGTTGTCTCGCGCGATGAAAACGGCGTCTTCGTTATGGGCGAAGTCAACAAGCCGTTGACCGCGCTTCCGATGCAAACTGGCCGGCTCACCCTGAGCGAGGCGATTTCGCAAGCGGGCAGCGTCAACAGCAATACCGCAGATGCGAAGCAGCTTTACGTGATTCGGGGCACGTCCAACAAGACGCCCCAGGTATTTCATCTTGACGCGCGTTCGCCGGTCTCGATGGTTTTAGCGAATCAATTCGAGTTGCAACCAAAGGATATCGTCTACGTGGACGGAAACGGGCTCGTGCGAATCAGCCGTGTGCTTAGCCTGTTGTTGCCTGCGATCAACGCTGGCCTGACAGGTGCGGTGTTGACCAAATGATCGCCAGCATTCTAGTCGTTTGCGAGGGAAATATCTGTCGTAGTCCGATGGCACAGGCGTTGCTGGCTCGCCAGTTTCCGACAGTACGCGTCGGCTCAGCCGGTTGTGCGGCGCTTGCCGGGCGAGGGGCCGATCCGATGGCAATCGAGCTGATGGCCGAACGAGGAATCGACCTAGGCGGGCATGTCGCCATCGGACTGAACCTTGAACATATGCGATCCGCCGACCTGATCCTGACGATGACCGCCGAGCAGCGCAGAAGAATTGAAGCCGGCTATCCGTTTTCGAGGGGAAAGGTCTTTCGTATCGGAGAGTTCAAAAAAATCGATGTCGTCGATCCTTATAGAAAAGGCCGCTTCACATTTGAAATGGCTTTGAGTCAGATCGACGATAGCCTGGGGCGCTGGATTGAAAAAATGAATCGGATCATTAGATAAATATGGAATCCGCAAATAAATCGCGAATCATCGATATCCACAATACCGACGAAATTCATCTATCCGACTACGTTGCAGTCGTCGTGGAGAATTGGCGACTCATTTGCTCGATCGCCGCTTTCGTCCTGCTACTCGGCATCGTCTACGCGTTCGTGGCAAAACCTGCGTATCGTGCAGACGCGCTAATTCAGGTCGAGGACAGTGCGAACGCGACACAAAGCGCGCTCGGCGATCTGGCATCGATCTTCGATACGAAGCAAACCGCCGAGGCAGAAATCGAACTGATCAGATCACGTTTGGTTGTCGGTCACACGGTCAGTGCGCTGCATCTCGACATTTCGGTGCAACCACACTACTTCCCGGTTGTCGGCACATTGTTCGCTCGACTCGCTGGAAACAAGACACTGGCCCGTCCACGTTTCGGATTGTCGCGGTTTGCCTGGGGTGGAGAGAAGATTGACGTCACTCGGTTTGAGGTCGCAACGGAGCGTTACGATCAGAAATACCTGGTCGTGGCACGTGGTGACGGTAGATATGAACTGGTCGATCCGGAAGGCGATGTCGTTCTGAATGGTGTAGTCGGTCAGATGGCACAAGGTCGTGACCAGTACGGCCCGGTGGAGTTGACGATCACTCAGCTACGGGCACATCCAGACACCGAATTCATTCTTAGCCGTGCATCGACACAGGCGACGATAAAGCAACTTCAGGATGATTTAACGATCGCGGAGAAAACTAAGCAGTCCGGCGTAATCGGCGTTTCGCTGGACGGTGCGGACAGCGCTCGTACAGCTGCGGTGATCAATACACTGGCTTCCGCGTATGTCCAGCAGAACATTGACCGAAAATCGGCTGAAGCAGAACACACGCTCGCGTTTCTCGATCAGCAGCTACCGCAGCTTCGAAAGCAGCTCGATCAATCCGAAGATCGATACAACGCGTTTCGAAATCAGAAAGGCACGGTCGATCTGACGGAAGAGAGCCGACTGTTGCTGCAACAAATCGTCGACAGCAAGACAAAGCTCGTCGATCTCGAGCAGCAGCGCGTGGAAATGTCGCAGCGTTTCACCGAATCGCATCCTGCACTGTCTGCGCTGACCGCGCAAATTGCATCGTTGAAAGCGCAACTGGATCAATTGAACCGGCGCGTCCTGACCCTGCCGGACACCGAGCAGTCAGCACTGCGTCTGTTGCGTGATGTCCGCGTCAACACCGAGTTGTACACGAACCTGCTCGACAACGCGCAGCAGCTTCGCATTGTCAAGGCAGGCCAAGTCGGCAATGTTCGTGTCGTCGACTACGCGGTGGTGACGGAAGATCCGGTCAAACCGAAGCGGCCCCTCGTGATTGCACTCGCAGCGTTGTTTGGTCTTGTGATCGGGACGGCAGCGGCGTTCGGGAAACATGCACTGTTCGGTGGACTGAAGCACAGCGATGAAATCGAGAAAGCCATCGATTTACCGGTCTACGCAACGATTCCGCACAGCCAGGCGCAGATCAGCCTTCAGCAGGAGATGGAGAATGGACGCTCAGGTCCCCACGTTCTTGCCGCTGTCGACTCCGAGGACTTGGCCGTCGAAGGCATTCGCAGTCTACGCACCGCATTGCAATTCGGCCTGCTTGACTCGAGCAACAACATAATCGTGATTACCGGACCGCGTCCGGACGTCGGGAAGTCCTTTGTCTCAGTGAACCTAGCGACGGTACTGGCCAGCGGCGGTGCGCGTGTATTGCTGATCGATGCGGACATGCGTCGCGGCAACGTGCATTCGTACCTGGGCGTTTCAAAGCAACCCGGTCTTTCCGACGTCGTCAAGGGGTTCAACTTTGACGAAGCGATACAGCGAAATGTCGTACCTGGCATGGATCTGCTGCCCAAGGGATCGTTGCCGCCCAATCCTGCAGAGCTTCTGCTGAGCGAGCGTTTTAAAACATTGCTGGACACGGCCTCGGAACGTTACGACCTCGTCATTGTCGACACCCCACCGGTGCTGGCGGTGACCGATTCGACGGTTATTGGTCGCTACGCCGGCGCCACACTGCTCGTCGTCCGGCATGGAAAGCATCCGCGCGCGGAAGTCATCGAATGCGCCAATCGGTTGCGTGGCGGGGGCGTAACTCTCAAGGGGGCGCTATTGACCGATGTGCCACGGCATCGATTCGGATACGGAAGTTACTACTCTGGTTACTACGGGTACGGAAGCGTTTCAGAGTAAGCGTAATCACGGACGGTCTCGCGCATTAACGCATACGACGTCTGCCAAATTGGAGTCTAATAAAATGAATCGACGAATTGCTTTGATTACCGGCGTCACGGGGCAAGATGGCTCTTATCTCGCAGAGTTGCTGTTGAGCAAGGGCTATGAGGTACATGGCATCAAGCGCCGTGCATCGTTGTTCAATACGGACCGAATCGATCACTTGTATCAAGATCCGCACGTTTCGGATCGAAACTTCGTCCTGCATCACGGCGATCTGACGGATTCGACCAGCTTGGTGCGTATCGTTCAGCGCGTGCAGCCCGACGAGATCTACAACCTTGCGGCCCAGAGTCACGTTGCCGTTTCGTTCGAAGAGCCGGAATATACCGCGAACGCTGACGGTATCGGCGCACTTCGAATCCTCGAAGCGATCCGGATCTTGGGGCTTGAGAAGAAGACGCGCTTTTACCAGGCGTCAACGTCCGAGCTCTACGGGCTCGTACAGGAGATTCCGCAGAAGGAGACGACGCCATTCTATCCGCGCAGCCCGTATGCGGTCGCCAAGATGTACGCATACTGGATTACTGTCAACTATCGCGAAGCGTATGGCATCTACGCATGCAACGGCATCCTGTTCAATCACGAATCGCCCGTTCGCGGCGAAACCTTCGTGACTCGCAAGATCACGCGCGCGATCTCGCGTATCGCAGCCGGCCTGCAGGATTGCCTGTATCTCGGCAACCTGTCCGCGCTGCGTGACTGGGGGCACGCACGCGACTACGTCGAAATGCAGTGGTTGATGCTCCAGCAGGAACAGCCGGAAGACTTCGTTATCGCGACGGGGGTGCAGTACAGTGTACGAGATTTTGTCAAGAAGGCAGCGGCTGAACTCGGCATTACCGTCCGATTTGAAGGGGAAGGCATAAACGAGATCGGTATCGTCGAAATGGTGAACGGGTCGGAAGCGAAAGTGGCGCCTGGCACTGTGATCGTGCGTGTCGATCCGCGTTACTTCCGACCGACCGAAGTCGAAACACTGCTGGGTGATCCAACCAAAGCACATGAGAAACTGGGCTGGAAGCCGACTACGTCGTTCGAGTCGCTGGTCGTCGAAATGGTGCGTGCGGACTACCAAGTGGCAAAGCGCGACGCGCTCGTGATGCTGGCTGGCTTCAAGACGTTTGAATACAACGAGTGAGCGCCATGGACAAGGACACGCGAATTTTCGTCGCCGGGCACCGCGGGATGGTCGGCTCAGCAGTCGTACGCGCGCTAGCGGAAAAGGATTATCGCAACGTCGTTACGCGCAGCCGATCACAACTTGATCTGATTGATCAGGTTGCGGTGGAAGCGTTTTTCCGTGACAACGAGATCGACGTTGTCGTGCTGGCTGCGGCCAAGGTTGGTGGCATTCTTGCCAACAACACATACCCCGCAGATTTCCTGTATCTGAACCTGATGATCGAAGCGAACGTGATTCAGGCGGCCTATCGTGCCGGGGTGCAGCGCCTCGTGTTCCTGGGCTCGTCCTGCATCTACCCCCGAGACTGCCCGCAGCCAATCCGGGAAGAGTATCTGTTGACGGGGCCGCTTGAAAAGACGAACGAACCGTACGCAATCGCGAAGATCGCCGGAATCAAGCTGTGCGAAGCGTTCAATCGGCAGTACGGGACGCAATATGTGTCGCTGATGCCGACGAACCTGTATGGCCCAAACGACAACTACGATCTAAGCACCAGCCACGTTCTGCCGGCATTGATTAGCAAGGCACATCAGGCCAAACATAATTCCGAAGAGACATTGTCGGTGTGGGGATCCGGCAATCCCCGCCGCGAATTTCTGCATGTGGACGATCTCGCGGGTGCTGTTGTCTTCGTATTGGAATCCGGGATCCAGGACGGCTTGTTCAACGTCGGATCCGGCACCGACGTTTCAATTCGGGAACTGGCCGAGCTGATACTCGATATTGTCGAGTCGGACGCGAAATTGGTATTTGACAACACAAGACCTGACGGGACCCCCAGGAAACTCATGGATGTTTCCCGTCTGGCCGAGATGGGATGGAGATCGACGATCACGCTTGATGCTGGAATTCGCTCAACTTATCGTGACTACCTGGCGAACATTCCGACGCATGAAGGTCAGATTTGATGGATATGAATATATCCTTCCATAAACGCGACCGGGTTGACAGTTCTGCCATTCGCTCAATCAAACGTCTAGCCCAGAATGGATTGATCAAGGTGGTCGCGGCCGGTCTCGCTTTCGCGTCGCAGATCTCATTGGTGAAAATCCTGGGAAGTGGGCCGTATGGTTTATACGTGTATTTTGTAACGTACTGCTCATTGATCGTCGCGATTTCAAAAGGAGGTATAGATTTAGTCGCGTTGCGTGAGATGGCCGTGGCGTGGTCTGCTGGATCATCTCGAGACGTAAAGTTCATCAGGCGCGGTACATTTCGATATATTGCCGTGGTTGGTGCTCCTCTTTCTATACTCATCGCATTTATTTTCGAATGGACAGGATTGTTTGCGCACGGACAACGCCCGCCGGATCTCGTCTGGGTTTCCGTCACATCAGTTTCGATGCTTGTTCTGGCGATGAGCTTGGCATGCGTAAAGGGGCTGCAGCGCGTCAATTCGGCAGAGGCAGTTGATTCGATATTCAAGCCCATCACCATCATCGCAATTGCTTGGGTAATTGGATATTTCTCAATTAAATCATCCGTTAATATTGCATATTTGCCATTCGTTTCAGCCAATATCGTATCCGCGTTGGCACTACAGATTCTGTTCGAGGTCATCAGAAAAGAACGGGGATCGAACTCGGACAGGGTCGATGTGGAGGTGCGAGGTCTTTTTGAATTTAGTCAGGCCATGGCATTCACCTTGAGTGGCCTGAGCACTTTTGCCTATTTCCAGCTTGGCACGTTGGTAGTCGCGGCGAAACTCGGTACATCCGATGCGGCCGCCTTCAGTATGGCATGCAATTTCGTTCGAATCGTAATATTCGTCGCGTTGATCGCTGCAGGTCAAGCTCAACCAATTTTGGCTGCACAGTATCGTCGCAAGGATTTCTCCTCAGTTCGAAGCACGATCTCGACATACTTGCTGGTGAGTACATCCAGTGCAGTGCTTGGTGCAATATTTTTGGTAATCTTCGGTCGAAAACTGTTGGGCTCTGTTTCACCGGAATTCGTATCTGCATATGATGCACTGTTAATCATGTCAGTAGCACATATCCTGAATAGTGTGATCTTGGTGCTGAGTGGTGCGTTGAACATGTGCGGCTTTCAGAACAGCGTATTGAAGGCGCAAATTTTCGGAATGGTGCCAGGCGGGATCGCCATGTTGTTATTTGTCACTCCACTTGGCATGTCCGGCGTCGCACTTTCGATGTTGATTGCGTTATTTGCTAATTTCATAGTATTGACAAAAGACTGCAGAAAAGTATTTTCCGTGAAAAGACTAGGGGAATGAAATATTTCTATCCAGAACTGAGCGGAAAAGATCTACTATTTTCCAGGGTAGCAGGGTCTGGTTTGGGGAGCATGTTGTTCCCGTGGGCGCGTGCTGTCGTCGCCTCACACAAGTTTGGATATAAGTTAATTGAACCCACATGGCCTCAATAAAGATTGGCCCATTGATCAGGCGAGAGCGAGCTTCTAGAAGCTACAGCAATTTATTCGATAGCCCAAGTGAATCATTAAGTGGCATCGCACGACGTCGAGCATTGATGGTTCGAAAAAGAATACATGAAGAAAAATTAAACTTCGAAAGGGACGGCGACATCGTCACGTTTTCGGGGATGAACGGCTATTTCCAACCGATTGTCGACGATCATCAACTGGTGGCATCACGGCCGCGAGCGATTTCCAGGGAAGAGCATCGTGAGGGGCTGAGGTGGGATTTTTCATCGTCTATCTGCATGCATGTCAGGCTTGGCGACTTTTCTTCCGCTGCGTCTGCTGAAGCGATAACGGCGGGGAAAACGAACGTTCGGCTACCATTGGAGTGGTACCGGGAGGTTGCAGAGGGAATTCGAGAGGTACGCGGCAGAAGCACACGGATATATCTGTTTTCTGACGGGAGCGACCAGGAGCTGGCGTCTCCGCTCGATTTGGACAATTGCCAGCGACTCTCGTTCGGCAGTGCGCTGGCGGACCTGCTTGCGCTTGCACAAAATGAATGCTTGATCGCATCGGGTTCGACTTTCAGCATGTGGGCGTCCTATCTAGGGCGCATGCCAGTCTAGTCTTCTGGTGTACTGGGCAAAGACGACATCGGTTGTATGTTCAAGAATACATGGAACCGGTGGTTGAAAATCGAATTCAGGCGGTGCAAGCCGCAAAGGGGATATTTGAATCCCGGATCGCTTGAAAGGTGTGCGTATGGAAATGTTGAACTATGCATTGGGATTGGTCGCGATCACGTGCGCCGTGTTGATGATGCGGCGCGTGTTCCTTTGGCCATCACTTGTGTTTTGGCAAGGAACCTTTGTGGGTTATTCGATTTTTCTCGCGGCGCCGGTATTAATTTTGCTCATCTTCCAAAGTCTGCCCGAAGCAGATGCGTATGCAGCGTTAACAATCAAGGACGCTCCAGAAGTGCTATGCCATATCGCGGCGGCTGGCATATTGCTCTACATTTTCGGGTGTTGGGAGATGAGGCGCTCGATCCGGGAAATTGTCCGTGAAACACACCCGGCATCCGGTTTTCTCTGGAAGTTATATCTTGTATACATCGCTGCAGCAATTTTCATTTTCTTCAAATCCGGGAAACTCGATGGAGGTCACTGGTATGAAAATGGAGCCGCCATGTATCAACAGAGCGTAACAGCCGTTCTGATCGGAAATATAGGCAACGTGCTGAGAGTTATTATGCCAGCGGTCGCAATCATGCTGCGTCGGAGAAATGCTATTAGCTCGAGAACATTGGTAATCATGGCCGTGTTTACAATGATTTTTGAGCTCGTGGTTTCGAGTAATAGAATTCTAGTTCTTTTTTGGTTGATTGCGCTTCTGCTTGAATACAGACATCGCCTACAGAAAAACATCATCCTATTTGCAATTGCCGCGCCGTTCATATTGCAGGCGAATCAGTATTTTCCTATCGTTCGAGGACTGCTTTGGACAAACGGCGCAAGCGTCAATCAACTTTATGCCGGTGTTGAAGCCGCGAAGGACGCGCATAGCCGCGACGCGGCAGGGCTCGATCGAGTACTCGGAAGCGCGGTTGAAGCGGACAACCTGAACGTCATAAAGTATGTTGTCAATTATTTTCCGGCGCGACACGATTTTTTCTACGGAAGCACATTTTTTCTTAAAGGTCTTTCATTTGCAGTCCCGCGAATGCTGTGGCCTGAAAAACCACCCACATTCGGCACATTCATTGGTGAGCGGGCAACTGGCGTGACTGGTCTTGCATTAAATTCCGCATTCATCGGAGAGGCGTACGGAAACTTCGGTATCCTGGCAGTACCGATTCTCTGTATCTCACTGTTTGTCGTCGGGAGGATCAGCCTCCTGCTTCGAGCAGATTACGCACGGGCTGCGACATTTTTCGTTGCATTGGCCGCATGGCGATTTGATTTTTCGTTTATTATCATCGGCCTAAGCATGCTATTGGCCATCGAATTTTTCAGGCGTTCGCTCCGAGGAACGGTACGCAAAACAGCGGCAATCAACTCCAATTTTTAAATTTTATAAAAATAATATCTTTTAAAGCTGTTATTTGATGATCGGCATAGTCTTTACGATACATGACGTATCAGCCGATCAAACATATTCGAGGTCTAACGTGGCTATGCAGAAGCGAGTGGCGATCATATATCATTTCTTCCCTCATTATCGGAAAGGAATTCTGGATCTGCTTTGTCGCACTCCGGAAAAATATAGCTTCCTTGGCGATCCGATAGCGAGCTACGAAGGGATTCCCGCATTCAAATTTCCAGATGATTGTGATTTTCGACCAGCTCCGGTGCGCAAGATATTTGGCCGACCATTTCAGTGGCAGGCTATTCAGGCCGCATTTTCTCCCGAGTTTTCGTGCGTGGTCTTGCTCGCCAACCCCAATTTCGTATCCACTTGGCTTGCTGCGCTCATTGCCCGGATCATGCAGAAGCGAGTGATTTTCTGGGGGCATGGATTTTTATCGCCAGAGAAAGGGATAAAGAACTACGTTAGAAAAATTTTCTTTTCGCTTGCCAGTGCGATGTATCTATATGGCTATCGCGCCAAAATTATTGCCAAGGAATTCGGGTTTAAATCAGATCGACTATATGTTGGATTCAATAGTCTTGACTACGACCGCCAATTGGTTGAAAGAAATAAATTAATCTTGAAAAGTAAAAATAAAAACTCTGGTGAGAAATTGGATGATGGGTGTGTTGATACCGTAAATCTTCTTGGAATATCTCGACTTACTGCTAAATGTCAGTACGAGATTCTAATAGAGGCGTTGGCTGCTGTCGCTTGGAAGAGTAAGAAAAGATTTAGTCTAACTCTGATCGGGGGCGGGCCAGAGGAATCTCGATTGCGAGCGCTGGCCAAATCCTTGAATGTGCGCGTGAATTTTCTCGGGGAAATTTATGAAGAGGGGGAGGTGGCATCACATATTTTTAATGCTGATGCAGTGGTTTCTCCCGGGAAAGTCGGACTGACAGCTATGCACGCTCTTATGTTTGGAGCTCCAGTTGTAACTCATGCCGATATGGATAGGCAAATGCCGGAAGCAGAAGCCGTCGTTGAAAATATTTCGGGAATCTTATTCGAGTATGGGGATGTTGGTGATTTGGCGCGCGCTATTTTGGAAATTCCTAACTTAATTAAAGATCGGAAAAAAGTCAGAAATCGTTGCTATCGTATTATCGATGAAATTTATAATCCTCGTAGACAACTCGAAGTATTAGTAGCAGCAACCGAGGGAGTCCCGGCCGGCGAAGGTGATGATATCCAGGCCATGTGGAGAGCATGATGGAAATCGATCTTCGAAATTGCCTTAGATGGGCGCGGAGATTGTTCTGGAGAACGGTATACAGATTGAGATATGTGCACGAGACAGTCTTGATCGGAGGCGCCAGCGACATATCAAGGGATATCGTCGCCGAAGAATACGCCTATATTGGTCCTGGTTGTTTGATTTCATCGGGTGTTCATCTTGGGCGCTACTCAATGCTGGGTCCTGGTGTCAAGATTGTTGGAAATGATCATATTTTTCTGAAAAGCGGAACACCGGTGATCTTCAGCGGTAGACCGAATTTTAAGAATACCTTGATTGGCAGAGATGTCTGGATTGGCGCTAATGTCATCGTGCTGTGCGGTGTTACGATCGGGGATGGCGCGATTATTGCCGCCGGATCTGTTGTGACGAAGAACGTATTGCCTTTCTCCATCATGGCTGGCATACCTGCAAAATTGGTCAAAAAGCGTTTCCCGAATCGCGAAGACGAAGTGCGACACTTGACAATGCTGGATGGCAACGTTTCTTCGGGAGAGTACTGCAGCAGGCCCAGCACATCATCAGAAAAGACAATGCACTGAGTTTTCACCAAATAGATAGAAATCTGTCGTTGATTTGTATGCAATCCATTCTACATGTGACGTCTAAGAATTTCGGGATCTGAATCATGAAATCGATTTTTACCCCCTCATTCGATGTGGTTATCAGTCGTAGGAAGTTTATTAGTCGATTTGTCCAGGCGTCCTTCATTGGTATCTTATTCCCAGTGAATTCGAGAGGCGCGGTTGTCACAAGTGAACCGAATTTCCTATCCGATCTGCTGGAGCGAGCTCAAGATGGAGAAAATGTTGAAGTTCCGGCGGGTCGGTATATTTTGAAAAGACCGCTGATTTTGAATGGGCGAAGCATAATAATCAACGGTGGCGGGAAGGTCGATCTAATCGTAACTGGAAGCAATGATGCGGCGATTTCAATCGAAAATTCGAAGGATGTCGTTATCGACGGTATCAATATTATGGCCGCCAATGATTGCCGAGCCGGCGTTTCATTGGATGCATGTTCGAACGTAAAGCTGGCGAATATGGTGATTAGGAACTTCAGAGAGGCTGGAGTTGAGGTTCGAAAGTCTATAAATTGTTCCATAGAGAAGTCAAAATTCTATGACTCAGCGCTAGATCATCGTTGGCCGGAGCCGGCGTCATCCGATGTTTTCATCAACGGGACCAACTCCCACATTTCCGTGTCCAGTTGTCTTCATGCTTCGATGGGTGGATATGCGATTCAAATTAGAACAAACAAGGCGGGTGAGGAATCTATCGGTCACGTTATATCCGCAAACAATATCAGCGGATACAATTCATACGGAATTATGCTGTATCGAAATGGACCATATTACCCCGGTGACGACCAAACGGTTTCGAATATTACACTTCGCGGCAATGTGGTTCGTTCGATATCTGGTAGCAGGTCCGCCAACCCAAATAAACAAGATATTAAAGATTTTGGGGCTGGGATATATCTGCAGGGCGCTGAATCATGCCTGGTGGAAGATAATGTAATAGATGGAACGAACGCTGCAACCAATACTGAGTTGCTTGCGCCTGGCGCGATCGGGATTGCCAATTCCGGAGCGGAAATTATCCGGAATAATAAAATTTCAAATTGCCGTTACGGGATTTATATAAATGACTCGTTAGGAAAAGGCAGGCCTGATGGGGTTATTGATATTTTGGGGAACAGCTTCCGTTCCGTGAGAAAGCTATGCATCAAGATTGTAGCCAAGGATAATGTGAATATTTCAGGTTCGTCCTACGACGTTGGTCCCGAAAAATTCATGCAAAAATTCGGTGGACACAAGAATATGATTATGAATAATATTCGGCAAATGAATAACAAAGAATTTTGATGAAGAGATCCAGATCGTCTTGATTTTTAATGATACGAACGCACGAGATATCTCATGATCATCCAAGGAAATGACCCGACCATATCGCCATCGTTTGCGCTTGGAAATAGAATTTCTCGTCAACTTTGGAATTGGACCTGGATTATCTTATTCAGACCCAGCCCACGTCCGTGTCACGCGTGGCGAGCACTCCTGCTCAAGATTTTTGGGGCCAAACTTGGAAAACATGTTCATGTCTATCCGGGCGTTCGGATCTGGGCGCCGTGGAACCTCGAAATTGGTAGTCATGTGGGCATCGCAGACAGCGTCACCATTTACAACATGGACAAAATTCGGATTGGCGACTATTGCGTGGTTTCTCAGGGGGCGCACATTTGCGGGGGATCACATGACTATAATTCCGAAAATTTTCAATTAATTGCGGCACCGATTGTTCTGCATCCTCATGTGTGGGTATGTGCAGAGGCATTCATTGGGCCTGGTGTGACACTACCACGAGGCGCCGTGCTTGGCGCCCGCTCCGTCGTGTCGCGGAGTCTGTCGGAAGAATGGTCTGTCTATGCGGGTATCCCTGCAAAAAAAATTGGAACGCGGACAAAAAATGAAAAATAGTTCGATTGGTATTTCTGTACTCATTCTAACCAAGAATGAAGAACAGGACTTGCCCGGTTGCTTGCGAAGTGTAGCGTGGTCGGACGACATTCACGTTTATGATTCGATGAGCACGGACGCGACCGTCGAGATCGCAAAGGCATTCGGCGCCAGAATTACCAGGCGTCCATTCGACAATTGGGCTAGCCATCAAAACTGGGGGCTGGCTAATATTCCGTTCAGATATCCATGGGTGTTTTATATTGATGCTGATGAACGGATGACTCCGGAATTAATTGAGAGCGCGTCGCGGGCGGTGGAATCTGCCAAGAGTGAAGTCGCATTTAGCGTGCAGCGGCGTGACTTCTTTATGAATACTTGGTTGAAGCATGTCCAGACGTCGCCGTATTATATGCGATTGTTCAGACCTGAAAAAATGCGCTACGAGCGGTTGGTAAATCCGGTTTCTATTCCGGACGGTCCGACAAGCCCCATTTCAGGATATCTCGATCATTTTCCGTTTAGTAAGGGATTGCATCATTGGATCGATCGGCATAACAATTACAGCGATCTCGAGGCGAAGCAGATTATAGAAAATCGTCGCGGACATACGAGATTTAGTGTTATCAAGGCTTTTTCGTCTAATGATTTCCATGAGCGAAGATTTCATCAGAAGGAAATATTTTATAGGTTGCCGATGCGCCCGCTCATAAAATTTATTATTCTTTACGTTGGGAAGCGTGGCTTTTTGGATGGAAGGGCAGGATTTGTTTATGCGAGCCTTCAGTCGATTTATGAATACTTCATCGCGCTAAAGACGACACAGCTGACGACGCAAGCTAGTGCGGAGCAAGTGAAAATCGATTGATTCGACTCTTCACGGCACACGGACGCCTCGCAAATGGTCCGTGACGGAAGAGAATGGATCTAACTTGATTATTATGGATGCAGCTATGGCTATGACGAAAGTGCTGGTTCTGGTTGTCGCCCAGCTTATCGCTGCGATTGCAGCCATGCCTGTTAGCGCGCAGGAGAAATCAGGAGCTGTGAGCCAGCAGAAACATAGGCGAAGCAGTAAATCGTCGTATGCATCGACAGGTAGATCGGCGACAGGGACGTCGGCATCCGGTCGATCCGGGTACGCGTCGCTTGGCGGAGACGCCTCACAAAAGCAGCCCAGCAGCATCGCTGTGAGTCCGCTACTTGGCGGGCCGAGAAACTACGAAGACAGCTATCTGGCAGCAGTCGGAGGGCAAGCAGGCTTCGATGCGACTGCGGCACACCAAAACGAGAATTACGGACTGACGCCAGAAGAGTTGACGCTTGCACGTCAGTATGTGGCGGATGGAGGGCGCTCGTCGACGATCAATGCGTTGGGAGTTAATAGCATCGGCGACGATGCCAATGTAATTCCGAAAAAGCTAGGTGGAGGGAAACCACGCTCCACTAGTCAACGCAGTCTTTCGATGTCGGACTTCGGATACACCGGGTACACGAACACAAGTGGCTCGCTTACGGGTACACATCTGTATCGTTCGCCGTGGTGAGGCAGAAGTGCGCGAACAGAATTTCGTTGCCGATAGCGCATGCACGTTTATCGCTCAAGCGAGCGACTGATACACGATCGTTTCATGCATAGGTTGCCGGATTTACCAAATCAGCCAGCAGGCACGGGAAACGAAAGAAGCCATTTTCAAGACAGCTCAACGTGGACCTGTGAACGGGACTAAGCGTGAGCCGGAGCGGCCGGAGCGGCATAACTTCGCCGCTGCTGGCAAATTTATGTACCTGGGGTCGCAGCGCGACCCCAGTCCCTTCAGCTAATGCTCGTCTGTCCGCTCGCGATCCTCAATCTGGTAGTACCAGCCCGTGCTCCCGCCGCACCCGGCCGCCCAATACTGTAATACTCGATCCCCAGTTCAGCCATCGCCTCCGGCTCATAAAGATTCCGCCCATCGAAGATCACCGGCTCGCTCAGCAACTCAACCAGTGCCGCAAAATTCGGGCTCTTGAACACCTTCCACTCCGTGACGATCACGAGCGCATCGGCGCCGGCCGCAGCCTCTTCCGCGGTCGTCACGAACTCGAGCCGCGAATGCGCATCCGGTTCGTCACGCAGGTCGAGTGCGAATACACGCCGCGCCTCGTCCGTCGCGACGGGATCGTAAGCACGCACGCTGGCACCGCGCTTCAAAAGCCCGGCCACCAGGTCACGGCTCGGTGCCTCGCGCATGTCGTCGGTATTGGGCTTGAACGCAAGTCCCCACAGTCCGAACGTGAGCCCCGACAGATCGTCCCCGAAGCGCTCGGCGATCTTCTCGAGAAGTACCTTCTTCTGCGCATCGTTAACCGCTTCAACGGCTTCCAGAATCCGCAGCGACTGCCCATATTCCGCCGCGGTCTGCACCAGCGCGCGCACATCCTTCGGAAAGCACGATCCACCGTAACCAACACCGGCATACAGGAAGTCATACCCGATGCGCGGATCCGAACCGATACCGCGGCGCACGGCCTCGATATCCGCCCCGACGCGATCGGCAAGATTCGCGAGCTCGTTCATGAACGAGATCCGCGTCGCCAGCATGGCGTTCGCCGCATACTTGGTGAACTCCGCCGAGCGCACATCCATGTACCGCGTACGCTCGTGATTGCGGTTGAACGGTGCATACAGTCGCTTCATCTGCTCGCGTGCACGTTCGCCGGCCTCGTCGGCGTCGGTGCCGATCACGATCCGGTCCGGACGCATGAAATCGTCCACGGCGGCCCCTTCCTTCAAGAACTCGGGGTTCGACACGACGGAGAAATCATGGCGCAGGCTGCGGCGCGTCAGTTCCGTCGCGATCGTGTCACGCACGTGCATCGCGGTGCCCACCGGTACGGTCGACTTGTCGACGACGACCTTCGGGCCGGTCATATACCGTCCGATATTGCGAGCAGCGGCGAGCACGTACTGCAGGTCGGCAGAGCCGTCCTCATCGGGCGGCGTGCCGACCGCGATGAACTGGACGTCGCCGTGCGCGACGCTGGCCTCGATGTCGGTCGAGAACTGCAGTCGGCCGCTCGCGCGATTGCGATCGATCAACTCTTTCAGGCCGGGTTCGTGAATCGGTACGCCGCCGCCGTTCAGGATGTCGATCTTGCGTTGATCGACATCGAGGCAAAACACGTCGTTGCCGATTTCAGCGAGGCATGCGCCAGTGACAAGGCCTACGTAGCCGGTACCGATGATGGTGATCTTCATATTGCGGTATGGAGAGGGATCGAATACGGTTTCAAAAATCCGGATGCCGGGCGCCGGATACGTCGGCGGTGGACGGCTCGGGACGCAATGCGCGCAATCTGGCGTCGAATTCGCTCAACACCGCGTCGCGCGACAGAACAGCCTCGGCGAATCTACGCCCGGCCTGTCCCAGGCGAGCGCGCTCGGTCGCGTTGGCGGCGAGCGCGTCGATAGTCGCTGCAAGCGTGTCCGGGTCGCCGGGCGGCACGACGATGCCGCGCGGCGCGACGACGTCATGCAGTTCCGTCCCCGGGCTCGCCATCGCGATGACAGCCCGCCCGCTTGCAAACATCCCGGTCAGCTTCGACGGCATCACGAGATCGGCCGCGTCGGCGCGTTGCGGGAGGACGTGAATGTCAGCCAGATTCAGCAACTCGTTGAGCCGGCCGATAGGTTGCAGCTCTATGAAGCGACAGTTCTTGAGGCCGCCGCAGCGCATGAGGATCTCGGCGCGCGCGGGTCCGTTGCCGCAGAAGACGAACACCAGATTGTCGCGCGATACGAGCCGTTGGGCCGCCTCTGCCAGAATATCCAGTCCTTGCTTCGCGCCCATGTTGCCGGAATAGAGCACGACCGTCGCGGCTGGAGAGATATACAGCGCGCTGCGCAGCTCGCTCGGCCGTTTGAGCGGGTAGATCGAATGGGTGTCGGCCCAGTTCGAGAAGTGCACGAGCCTGCTCGGTTGAATTCCCTTGCGCAGCGCGTGCTCGACCATCTTTCCGGAGATCGTCGACACGGTATCGAAGCGCTTCAGCAGCGTGCGCTCGACGGCGAGCACGGCACGCTTCAGCAGAGATCCCTTGAGCATCCCGAGGCTGAACGCCGCATCGACCTCGTAATCCTGGATGTGGATCCACGCGTGGGCGCCGGTCAACCGTGCGACGAGCCAACCGGCGGGCGCGTTCAGCAGACTCGGCGCGATGCAGACGACGACGTCGGGCCGCCAGAGCGCATGCCGCAGCATCAGGGGGAGGCTCGAAAGCGCGAAGCTCGCGAGATGTGCGATGCGGCGCACGCCGCTCGGTCGCGACGGAACCCACAGCGGTGCCCGCCAAAGCGCGACGCCGTCGCGCTGCTCGGTCGAGTAGCGCAGCGCCGGGTATCCGCTGGCGACCCGCCACTCGGGGTAGTACGGCGGTGCGCACACGACACGCACGGTGTGGCCTTTTTCGACGAGCGTTTCCGCCATTTCGGCGGTGTACTTGCCGATGCCGGTCAGCTCGGGCGCATAGTTGATGCCGTAGATCAGGATCTTCATCGGCTCTCAGCGAAAAATAAAAATGGTGCAGTGCGTTATAAACGCATTGTCGGTAATGCCTATCATGCGAGTCAGACAGAATGTTGGTCGGTGCCGCCAATCATCGACCGCGGCCGTGCGGCCCGCATCACCGAATGGAAAAGCGCCCGTCAGAGAAAACGCGCGCAAAGCAGTGGCGAATACATCTCGATCGCAACCTGAATCGGCGCGTGATATCCGTAGGCGATGCCGGACACCACCAGCACCGAACCCACGGCATGCGGGCGCAATGCCGGCGGCAGAATCGGCGCGTCCGTCCACCGTTTCAACAACAGCGTGATGACGAGCACGCCGAGCATCCAGCCCACGATCACTTCGGACGCGGTATGCGCATCCTCTTGCACGCGTGCAAAGCCGACCGTCGCGGCGAGCAAGAGTCCGGGCAATAGCGCGGGGCCGGGGCGAACGCTCCACCCGTCGTGCAGCATGAGCAGACATGCCATCGGCCAGACAGTGGCGGCAAGCAGCGTATGCCCGCTGATCATGCGGAAGTTCATCGCCCGGATCTGCATCCCGCATCCGGCATAAAGGATCTTCGTTACGCCAACGATGAACATCGCCGCGGCCAGCAGCATGATCCACGATAGCGCGATGCGCCAGCCGTACATCGAGCGAGTGAGCCACACGAAGCAGACGGCGGCGAGCGGGAGCGTCAGCGCCGCGTCACCGAGGTTGCCGATGACGAGCCACATTTCCGGTCCTCGCTGAACGAAACGGAGGAATCGATCGCGTGCGGCGCGAAAAGGCAGCCGCACGCCGCGTTCGCGCCACCGGGATGCACGATTGGCGTCAGACGACGAGCTGTTCCGACATGCGCGCGAGCAGATACCGCTCGAAGTCCGCCGCAACTTCCGGATGCCGCAGCGCGAACTCGACCGTCGCCTTGAGGTACCCGAGCTTGCTGCCGCAATCGTAGCGTGTGCCGTTGTAGCGGTAAGCCAGTACCTGTTCGTCGGTGAGCAGCGACTGGATCGCGTCGGTCAGTTGCAATTCGCCGCCCGCGCCGGGTTTGAGCCCGCGAAGATGCTCGAAGATCTTCGGCTTCAGCACGTAGCGGCCGACGACGCCGAAATTCGACGGCGCATTCGCCGGTTCGGGCTTCTCGATGATCCCGGACAGCTTGAAGAGATCGTCTTCCCAGCGCTTGCCGTCGATCACACCATAGGACTTCGAATCTTCAGGGGCGATCTCCTCGACCCCGATGACCGACGCATGATAATGGTCGAAGACGTCGATCATCTGGCGCAGCACCGGCTTCGGACCATCGAGCAGGTCGTCGGCGAGGATCACCGCGAACGGATTGTCGCCGACGAGTTTCTCCGCGCAAAGGACGGCATGACCGAGCCCGAGCGCTTCGGCCTGGCGAACGTAGAAGCAGTCGACATGGCTCGGCTTGATGCTGCGCACCAGCGAAAGCAGCTTGTCCTTGCCGCGCGCCTCGAGCTCTGCCTCGATCTCGTACGACTTGTCGAAATGATCCTCGATCGCGCGCTTGCTGCGTCCGGTCACGAAAATCATCTCCGTGATACCCGCTTCGATCGCTTCCTCGACCGCATACTGGATCAAGGGCTTGTCCACGACCGGCAACATTTCCTTGGGGCTCGCCTTGGTGGCAGGCAGGAACCGCGTGCCCAAACCGGCGACCGGAAAGACGGCTTTCGTCACTTTCAACATAGTGGTAATTCCATGAGTTCGGAATGAAAAGCGGACAACGTCGATGTCCGATGTCGGCGTCCGGGCGCAACAGAATATTCGACGTCGCACAGGACGCAATTGCATGGTCGCGCACGTGCAATTCCGGAAATCCTAGGTGTATTTGCGGATGAGGCGGCGACTGAATCCTGGGCGAATCCGACAGGCTGATTGAAAGGCCGGCATTGCACAAAGAATTATTTTGAAACGGTATGCATGTGGCCGACTCGGCGTTATATAGCGGATTGCGGCTGTCGTTTGTCGGCAGATGCGTCCGTATGCCGCGCATCGAGTTCACGGGCGTGTCATTGGGAGGGAGTGGCGATGGAACAGGATGATGTTTGTCACACGCTGGAAACATTGGATCCGGCCTATCTCGAACTGATGCAGCAGATGTTGAAGATCGACTGCGAGGTGGCGACACGTGAATTGGGCATTTCGGACCAGATCGCGTCCCGGATCATCGCATTGACGCCGAGCGAGATCGAAGCGCTGATCAGCCGCAGGGCGCAGACTTAGGCCGCGCGTTGGCGGCATTTCGCGCGATGCGTCCGGTTTTCGGGAACCGCTGGTTTTGCTTTCTTTAATGTGGTATCGAGCAGTTTCTGCGAAACGGCAAGACGGCTAAGCCTCATTACCGTATTTTTTCAAGCGGAAATAAAAAACAGGCGATCTGGCGGATTACTTCTATGCTTTGTCCGTCCATCGATGCATCCGTCACGTAAAGTGCGTGGTCGAAAACTCCGGGCGTTGCGAATAGCCGCCCTGCGGCCGGCCGAATTCAATGGTCGTCCAAAACAGGAACGACCATGGCCGAACAGGACGATATCTTCGACGCGATTGTGGAATTCAACCGTTCGTATCTGGAGCTTGCGCAGCGCTTGCTGCGAGCGGATCGCGAAGCGGCGAAACAACAACTGGGCATGTCGGACAAGACGGCATCGATCGTCGCTGCACTGACGCCGGCCCAGATCGAGGTGCTCGCCGAGCGTCGCGAACTGTTCTGCGAATTCCGCGCGGAATCTTCCCCCGGCCGGGCCTGATCCGGCGCCTTTCCATCGTTTCATGCGTCACGTCGCGCACGAACACGGCCCGATATCCGGTTGCCGGTTCGCGAACGATCGCGTTCGGTGATCGCCAGGGCTGCTGCCGCCAATTGTCGGTTATGTCTGATGGTTTGGCGTTTTTCGACTAGGTATCGAACGCCATTCGGCTCCCCGGATTCGATACGATGCGCAAAAACGCTGTTGCCAAGATGTCCGCACGCGAAACGCGCGATGCGGTCACGCCGATCATTGTCTTTCACCGGGTCCGTCGTCCATGCAGGGAATGTTGGAGCATCTTCTCGAGCGCCAGGTATCGCCCCAATGGCGCGGATTCCTGGAAGCATTGGCCGGCGAATTCACCGATCAGCTCGATCGAGACGAGTTGAGGCAGTTGATGGAACGCGTCGGCATGCGCTTCGCGGCCGCCCATCCGCTGGGCCCCTGCGAGTCGACGGACGATCTCACGGATGCACTGAACGCGCGCTGGCGCGACATGCAGTGGGGTTACGCCGAACTGTCCGACGAACACGAATTCCTGCGCATCGTCCATTACGCCGCGCCGTTGCGCGCGCTCGGCAATGACCATCTCGCGTGGTCCTCGGCTTTTCTGCAAGGTGCGTATCAGGGCTGGTTCGACAGCGTCGGCGCGACGGGCCTGCGCGTGGCGCAGAACATCGCGCCGACGGACGACTCGCGAATCGAGCTGCGCGTGGCGCGGGCAAGGAACTGAGCGGCCCGGTCGACCGAAATTTCCGCGATAACAAATGGGCACGCTATGTCGACCTCAGGGGATATCGAATCGTTGTTCAAGCGTTTTGGCGGTGATGCCGAACGCTATCAGGAAGTCCGTGCCGAGGTCGACGCCGAAATGGCGCGCGTGCGTTGGCCGTTGCTCGGCGGTGTCGAGTTGCGTGACAGCGATCTGCAAGGGCAACCGGATTCGGGGGCACCGGAGAACCGGCCGAGCCCGAGCAATGTCGTGATCACCAACACGCGCGCGGCGCTTGCGCCGGATGCGGGCAGGCGGGATCAACCTCCGGGCTCGCTGAAGAAACTGGTCGGCAAGCCGGCGGCGTCGGACAGTACGAGTGCGGGCGCGCAAGGCTCGCCGCAGCCGCTGGTTCGGCTGTTCGAGCGGTTGCGAGCCGAGACGAAGGGCGAGGAGCCGAAGAAACCGTCGGTGTGGACGGGGCGTTCATGAAGATCGTCGCGATCGCTTCGGCAAAGGGCGGTGTCGGTAAGACGACGCTGGCGGCGAACCTCGCGGCCGTGATGGCGGCGTCGCGGCGGCGGCGCGTGAGCATGGTGGATCTCGATCCGCAGAATGCGCTGAAGCTGCATTTCGGCGTGCCGCTCGAGATGACCGAAGGGCTTGCCGACGCCGCGCTGAACGGACTGCGCTGGCCGGCCGCGGTTGTCGACGGGATCACGATCATGCCGTTCGGCGTGGTCGGCGAAGCGGATCAGCGTCGCTTCGAGCGACTGCTGGACCACGATCCGTCGTGGCTCGCGCGCGGGCTCGCGGCGCTCGAGCTCGGCGACGACGACATCGTGATCCTCGATACGCCGCCGGGCACCTCGGTCTATATGCGCGCCGCGCTGACGGCCGCGCATTTCGTGCTCAATGTCGTGCTTGCCGATGCGGCATCGTACGCGACGATCCCGCAGATGCGGCGGATGCTCGACGTCTACGCCGCGACCCGCGCGGATTTCCTGGGCGACGGCTATGTGGTCAATCAGGTCGATCAGTCGCGCGAACTGGGCCGCGATGTGCTGCGCGTGCTGTGCGACAGTCTCGGCGCGGCGCGGTTCGGCGGCGTGATTCACGCGGATCAAGGGGTCGCGGAATCGCTCGCGTGCCGGACGACCGTGAATCGCTACGATCCGCGTTCGCAGGCGGCTGCCGATCTGAACGCGTGCGGCGCATGGCTCGAGCGCGTGCTCGAGCGGCGTGACACCGCGCGGAGCGTCGCTTGAGCGCCCGCGGGGATGCTGCGCAGCCCTCGGCGGTTGATCGGTTCGTCGACGCGCTGCCCGGGAACGGCTGGTTCGTCGCGTTGCCGGCGGCAGCTTGCGCATTGCTTGCGTTGTACTTCGTGTGTACCGTGCCGCTCGACAATATCGGGCAGCTCGTGTTCGCCACCTGCTGCATCGTCTGTTCGCTGCTGCTGCGGCGCCTGGATGGCCGCTACGCGACGCTCGTCATGATCGTGCTGTCGGTGGCGGCCACCGGCCGGTACATGTACTGGCGGCTGTCCGACACGCTCATGTGGCTGCATCCGCTCGACGCGGTGTGGGGCACGCTGCTCGTGGCTGCCGAAGTCTATGCGGCGGCGGTGCTGCTGCTCGGCTACTTCCAGACCGCGTGGCCCCTCGGGCGCAAGCCGCTGCCGTTGCCCGCGTCGCGCGGGCATTGGCCGAGCGTCGACGTGTTCATTCCGACGTACAACGAACCGTTGAGCGTCGTCAAACCGACCATCTATGCGGCGCTCGCGCTGGATTACCCGGCCGACAAGCTGTCGATTCACGTGCTGGACGACGGACGCCGCCCGGAATTCCGCGCGTTTTGCGAGTCCGTCGGCGTGCACTGGACGACCCGCGATCACAATCGCCATGCCAAGGCCGGCAACCTCAACGAAGCATTGAAGATCACCGACGGGGAATACATCGCGATCTTCGATTGCGATCACGTGCCGACGCGTTCGTTCCTGCAGGTCGGTCTCGGCTGGTTCCTTCGGGATCCGAAGCTGTCCTTGCTGCAGACGCCGCACCATTTCTTTTCGCCGGACCCGTTCGAGCGCAATCTCGGCATTTTCAGAGAGGTGCCGAACGAAGGCGAATTGTTCTACGGGCTGGTGCAGGACGGCAACGATTTCTGGAACGCGACGTTTTTTTGCGGGTCATGTGCGCTGCTGCGCCGCTCGATGGTGGAAGAGATCGGCGGCATCGCGACGGAGACGGTGACTGAAGATGCGCACACCGCGCTCAAGCTGCATCGCCGCGGCTATACGACCGCTTATCTCGCGATACCGCAGGCGGCGGGGCTCGCCACCGAGAGCCTGACCGGACACATCGGCCAGCGAATCCGCTGGGCGCGCGGCATGACGCAGATATTCCGGATCGACAACCCGTTGTTCGGGCGCGGGCTGACGGTGGGTCAGCGGCTGTGCTACCTGAACGCGATGATGCATTTCTTCTACGGCATCCCGCGGCTTGTGTTCCTGACCGCGCCGTTGTCGTTCCTGTTCTTCAACGCGCACGTGATCCATGCGTCCGCGACGATGCTTGCGCTCTATGCGCTGCCCCACGTCGTCCACGCGAACGTGACGAACTCGCGGATGCAGAGCCGGTTCCGGCATTCGTTCTGGGCCGAAGTGTACGAGGCCGTGCTGGCGTCGTACATCGCGTTGCCGACGTTGCTCGCGCTGATCAACCCGCGGCTGGGCAAGTTCAACGTGACGGCCAAGGGCGGGAAAATCGACCGCGGCTACTTCGATTGGGCCGTGTCGAAACCGTATCTGAGCCTGGTGATCCTGAACGCGATCGGCCTCGCGATCGGCGTGCTGCACCTGTCGCTCAACCGTCATGTCGGCAGCGAAGTCCAGACGATTGCGTTCAACCTGGCGTGGACGACCTACAACCTCCTGATTCTGGGCCTCGCCGTCGCGGCGGCGAACGAACGCCGGCAGGTACGCGTGTCTCATCGTGTCACGGCGCGCATTCCGGTCATGCTGCGGTTTGGGAACGGCCGGACCCTGGCATGCGAAACGCGTGACTACTCGGAGGGCGGCATCGGCGTCGTCGTCCCCGACGATGCGCGCGTTCCGAGCGGTGAAGCGGTGACGGTGTCGCTGTTTCGCGGGGTCGACGAGTACGCGTTTCCCGCGACGATCGAGTATGTCGAAACGGGACGTCTCGGTATTCGGTTCGAGAGCCTGTCGCAACAGCAGGAGTTCGATCTCGTCAGTTCGACTTTTTCCCGTGCGGATGCATGGGTCGACTGGACGGACGGCCGCCGGCCCGATTCGCCGCCGCGTGCGTTCCTGCATCTCTCGAAGGTCGGCGTGCACGGCTTCTTTCGCTTGATCGCACGCCTGTATGCGGACATGCGCATGCTCGGGCGCGGCGGTCAAAACAACGACAAAAAATAACGTGAGGTCGGAAAGCATGACGTGGGCGTCGCGACAGCGCGGCAGCACGCGCCGCAAGGCGTGCATTTCGCAGGGCGCGGTTGCCGCGGTTTCTGCCCGTATCGGCCGGCATGCGCGCGTGTCGCGCGGGATGCTCTCGGTCCTGCTCTGGGCCGTGGCGAGCGGCATCGCATCGGGCGGCGGGGCATCGGCCGCCGAGATGCCGGCGCCGGGCGCGGTGCGAGCGGCGGATGGCGCGATGTCGTCGGGCGACGTGGCGCCGCCGTCGCCGGCCGTACCCGTCGGGCCCGCCACGGCGCGCCCGCCGTTGCTCGCCGAGCCGGTGCCGGCGGCCGACACCGAGCGCCGCCGCTTCGGCGTGCTGCCGACCACCGCCGAGCCCGGTACGCTCGTGCCCGGCGGCCGGCGCCAGGCACTGACGTTCGCGGATCTCGGGGCGCGCGATCCGCTGCAGCTGCGGGGCACGGACGGCCAGAACGGCATCGCGTTCTCGGTCCGTCGCGACGAGGTCGTCACGGGCGCGACGCTGCATCTGATTTATAGCTACTCGCCCGCGCTGCTGCCGAATCTGTCGCAGCTCAAGGTGCTCGTCAACGGCGAAGTGGCGGCGACGCTGCCGTTGCCGGCCGCTCAAGGCGGGATGACGGTTGCACGCGACGTGTTGATCGATCCGCGCTTCGTCACCGAATACAACCATCTCAACGTTCAGCTGATCGGTCATTACACGAACGATTGCGAGAATCCAGCCAGCTCCTCGCTGTGGGCAACGGTAAGCAACGCGAGCCGGCTCGACCTGACCTATGCGGCGCTGCCCGAACGGCCGGAGCTTGGCGTCCTGCCCGCGCCGTTCTTCGATTCGCGGGACGTCCGGCGGCTC
Source organism: Burkholderia ambifaria (assembly GCF_001443045.1). Classification (GTDB taxonomy): domain Bacteria; phylum Pseudomonadota; class Gammaproteobacteria; order Burkholderiales; family Burkholderiaceae; genus Burkholderia; species Burkholderia ambifaria_A. Next base: position 70,047 of record NZ_LKPJ01000020.1, read on the forward strand.
GAGCTGCCGTTCGCATTCGCCGCGCGACCGCCGCGGGAGACGCTGGAGGCGGCGGGCATCGTCGCTTCGTGGTTCGGCGCGCTGGCCTCGTATCGCGGCGCGCGGTTTCCGGCCAGGCCCGGCGGTTTGCCCGAATCGGGCAATGCCGTGGTGTTCGCGACGCCCGACGATCGTCTGAACGGCGTGACGCTGCCGGCAATCGACGGACCGACGCTGGCCATCGCCGAGCGGCAGGCGCCTGCCCAGGGGCAGCTCTTGCTGGTGCTCGGTCGAACGCCGGCCGAAGTGAAGGTTGCCGCGCTTGCGCTCGCGCTCGGCAGCAAGACGCTCGCGGGCACGCAGGCCACGGTGAGCCGAGCCGCGAACGTCGCGCCGCGCGTGCCGTACGACGCGCCGAACTGGCTGTCGTCGACCCGCCCGGTGCGGATCGGCGAACTGCTCGACGGGCGCGCGCTCAGCGTGTCCGGATACGACGCGGGCGCGATTCGGCTCGACCTGCGCGTGGCGCCCGATCTGTTCACATGGGATACGCGCGGCGCACCGATCGACCTGCGTTATCGATACACGCCGACGCTGCGCGCCGACCGCTCGTCGCTCAACCAGAGCGTCGGCGACACGTTCGTGAAGGCGCTGCCGATTCCGGCGCGGGAAACGTCCCGCTGGAGCCTGAGTCGCTACCTGCCGTTCATCGCCAACGGCATCGACCGCGCGACGCTGCACGTGCCGCCGCTGCTGCTCACGCCGCGCACGCAACTGCAGCTGCACTTCTTCTACGAGATCCCGGATATGGGCAGATGCACGGGGCGGCTGCTGCAGAGCGTCGCGGGTTCGATCGACCCGGATTCGACGATCGACGTGTCGTCGTTTCCGCACTACAAGGCGCTGCCCGACCTCGCCGCGTTCGCCAACAGCGGCTTTCCGTTCACGCGGATGGCCGACCTGTCGGACACGGCCGTCGTGCTGCCTGCCGAGCCGACTCCGGACGTCTACAGTCTGTACCTGCTCGCGATGGGCCGCATGGGCGTGTCGACGGGTTATCCGGTCACCGGCGTGACGGTGACGGATGCCGGCGGTGTCGGCGCGTTCGCGTCCAAGGACCTGCTGATTCTCGGCGCGCCGGATACCCAGCCTCTGCTGACCCGCTGGGCGGCGCGCATGCCGTTCGGCACGGATCGCGACGGCGGCATCTTCGGCCTCGCCGAGGCGGCGCAGTCGCCTCGTGCCGAGCGCGAACGCGTGCGCGCCGGCCTCTCGATCGTCTCGGACGGCACGAGTGCGCTGATTGCCGGTTTCGAGTCGCCGTTGCGCAAGACGCGCAGCGCTGTCGCGTTGATCAGCGCGACAGGGCATGCGGACGACGTGCTCGGCCGCGCACTGCTCGACGACGACATGCTCACGTCGATCCAGGGCGCGATGGTCGTGATTCGCGATCGCACCGTCTCGGTGACGTCGAACGAAACGTCGTATCACGTCGGTGCGCTGCCGCCGATCACGTACCTGCGCTGGATGCTGTCGGAGCGCCCGCTGCTGCTTGCGCTGTTCAGCGTGCTGGCCGCGTTCGTCGCGGCGGCGCTCTTCTATCGTTTGCTCCGTGCGCGCGCGGCGCGCCGGCTGAAGGAATGACATGCGAAACCGACGGTTACGCGGGCTCGGCGCCGCCCGCGCGGGCGGTGTCGCGAGTCTCCTGATCGCGCTGGCACTGCCGCATGCGGAGGCTGCCGGCAGCGACGCGCTGAAGGTGCTCGTCGATCAGGGCCGATACTGGCAGGCGCACGGTCGAGGCGACCTTGCGACACAGGCCTGGAAGAAGGTGCTGGGCGTCGATCCGAATCAGCCCGACGCGCTGTTCGGCATGGGCATGGTGCTCGCCGATCGCCACGATGACGACGGCGCGCGCCGCTACCTTGAACAGTTGCGCCGTATCGCGCCCGGCTTTGCGCGGATCGACGAGCTTGGCCGGCGCCTGGGCGACGCGAGCGTGCGGGACGGCGAGATCAGCGATGCCCGCCGCCTCGCGCAAACGGGGCAGAGCGCACTGGCCGCGCGCGAGTATCAGCGCGCGCTGCAAGGCGCGCCGTCGTCGCCGGCACTGCAGCTCGAATATTTCCAGGCGCTCGCGGCCACGCCGAGCGGATGGAGCGAAGCGCGGCGGGGCCTGGAACGTCTCGCGCGCGACAACCCCGACGATCCGCGCTACGCGCTCGCGTATGCGCAACACCTGACCTATCGCGACGCGACGCGCCGCGACGGCATCGCGCGGCTCGAGCAGTTGTCCGCCGACGGGAAAGTCGGGAAGGAGGCGCGCCAGAGCTGGCGCCAGGCGCTGCTCTGGCTCGCGGCAAGGCCGTCGGATCAGGCACGCTATCTCGCCTACCTGAAGGTGGTGCCCGACGACCCGCCGGTCAAGGCGCGCTACGACAGCATGGTGCGACAGGATCAAACCGGGCGCGAGGACGATCAGCGCGACGCGTCGAACGAAGCGCGCGGCCGCGCGATCGAGGACGGCTTCGCGGCACTCCAGCGCGGCGATCTCGACGCGGCGCGGGCCCGCTTCAACGCCGTGCTCGACAAGTCGCCGAACGACAGCGACGCGCTGGGCGGTCGCGGCATCGTCGAACTGAAGCAGGAGCGCTTTGCGCAGGCGCGAAGCGATCTGGAGCGCGCGTCGCGAGGCGGGAATGCGGCGCGCTGGCGATCGGCGCTGGGCAGCGCGACATACTGGTCCTACACGAGCGAGGCGCTGGGCGCGCAAAGCAACGGCGATTTCGCCAAGGCGAAAGCGCTGTTCGAGCGCGCGATTCTTGCCGATCCGTCGAACGTCACCGCGCAGGTGATGCTCGGCGACGCGCTGCTGGAGAATCACGATGCGGGTGGCGCCGAGCAGGCGTATCGGATGGCGCTGCGGCGTCAGTCCGACAATCCGGACGCGATACGCGGCCTGGTCGGCGCGCTGGCCGCGCAGGGACGCGGCGACGAAGCGTTGCAGTTCGCGACGCAACTGAGCGCCGAGCAGCAATCGAAGGCCGGCGGCCTCGACCGGCTGCGTCGCACGGCCGAGGCGGCGCAGGCGCGGCAGGCCGAAGCGCGCGGCGACCTGGGCGCGGCGCGCAGCCTGTTCGAGGATGCGCTCGCGGGCAGCCCGGACGATCCATGGCTGCGGCTGGATCTGGCACGCGTATATGTGCGGCAAGGCGCGATCGCGTCGGCCCGCAGCGTGATGGACGGATTGCTGGCCGAGCGGCCCGACATGACCGACGCGCTCTACGCCGGCGCGCTGCTGGCCGAGCAGACGCAGGACTGGAGCATCGGGCTGCAGCGGCTCGAGCGCATCCCGCCCGCGCAGCGCACGGCGGCGATGACGACGTTGCAGCACCGCCTCTGGGTCGGCCAGCAGGTTGCACTCGCGACGCGGATGGCGCGCGAGGGCCGCCGTGCGCAGGCGCTCGGCGTGCTGCACGACGCCGAGGGAATCGGTCAATCGGTGCCGGCGCTCGCGGCGCAGCTGTCGGCGGGCTATGCGCAAGCCGGCGACGTGTCGCGTGCGCTCTGGATCGTGCAGCGTGCGCTGGCCCGGGAGCCGGACAACGCCGACTTGCTGCTGCAATATGCGCGGATTCTGCTGACCGTGCGCGACGATGCGCTTCTGGGCGACGCGATGCGCCGGCTTGCCGCGATGACGCTGTCGCCCGCGCAGCGAGGCGACTTCGAACGCCTGAACCTCGAGATCGTCGTGCGTCGCGCCGATGCGGTACGTCAGGAGGGCGACCTTGCCGGCGGCTATGCCGTCATCGCCCCCTGGCTGGCCGCGATGCCCGACAGTCCGGAGCTCCAGGGCGCGCTCGCGAGGCTGTATACGTCGGCCGGCGACGCGCCGAACGCGCTGAAATGCTATCGGGTCGCACTGGCCCGCCGGCCCGACGACACGGGCTTGCTGGTCGCGGCGATCTATGCGGCGAGCGGCGCGAAGGCATGGCGCGACGGCGAAGCGTTCGCGGCGACCGCACTGCGTATTGCGCCCGACGACGCAGGGCTGCTTGCCGCGACGGGCCGTCTGTATCGCGCGGAGGGGAATCTTTCGCTCGCCGCGCAGTATCTGCAGCGTGCGCTGCTGGCCGCCAATACGCCGCCCCCGAGCAGCAAGCCGGCGCGATCGAACGTTCCGCGCGGTTGGGAAGACGCGATGCGGCGCATCGGCGCGAATCCGCTGCCCGGTACCAATCCGTTCGAAGGCAAGACCGCCGTCGACGTCGTGCGTCCGTCGAACGGCGCCGGCTTCGGCGCCGCGGTACCGCCGCTGCCGGACATGCCTTCCTGGTCCACCCCGTCTTCTTCCGCTCCGACCGTGCCCTATACGATGCCGCCCGCGCCGCCCGCGACCTACGTCACACCGTCCGCCATGCCGGAGGCGCGCATGGTGCCGTCCGCCATACCGCTGCAGCCAGTCGCGCGCGATCCCGGCGGTTACGGCCAGGAGAGCGTTGGCGCGGGCGAATCGGGTGGGCCTGCGATCGCGCGGCGCTATCGGCCCTATCGGGAGCCCGCCGCCGACGTACCGTCAGTGGGGGCGTCCGCTGGATGCGTGTCGCAGGCTGATTCGAACGACGACTGTGCCGGTTACGTCGCCACGCCGTGGCCGATGTCGCCGGCGTCGCGCGCCGCGGCAACGAGCGCATCGCCGATGGCATCCGCGCCCTCCACCAGGGCGAGCAGGCCGTCGCGCGGTGGCGCGAAGCTCGCCTCCGCGCGGTCGTCGGTTCCGTTGCAGGCATACGGGCAGGCCGATGCGTCGCCTCGCTATATCCCGCAGCCGCCGGCCGGCTATGCGAGAAGCGCGATCGCGGCCCGCTCGCCGCAGCCGGATGCGGGCACGGACGCCGGCGGACAGATGCTAGATGTCGCATCCGAGCTTGCGCAGGTGAACCGCGAGCAGGCCAGTACGGCGACCGGCGGCCTCGTGTTCCGAAACCGTACGGGCGAAGCGGGGTTGTCGGGCCTCACCGATATCGAGGCGCCGCTGGAAGGGCGGATCAAGGCGGGCAACGGTCACATCGTCGTCACCGCTACCCCCGTCATGCTCGACGGCGCCAGCTCGGCCACCGATGTGCCGACCCTCGCCCGGTTCGGCGCGGGGCTCGCAATGGCGCCCGGCGGCGGCTCGCCGGGTGCCCAGACGGCGAGCGGCGTCGGTCTCTCCGCGGGCTACGAAGGCAAGCAATTGAAGGTCGATGTCGGCGCGACGCCGGTCGGGTTCCCGTACCAGGATATGGTCGGCGGCGCGCGCTACAACGGTGCCATCACCGATCGGGCCGCCTATTCGCTGGCCGTCACGCGCCGCGCGGTGACCGACAGCGTGCTTTCGTTCGCGGGCGCGCGTGATGCGAGTGCCGGCCTCAAGTGGGGCGGCGTGATGCGCAGCGGCGCGCGCGGCGCGCTGAGCTGGGACGACGGCACCAGCGGCTTGTATGTCGAGGGCGCGTTCGACTACTACGACGGCCATCACGTGGAACGGAACTTCTCGGGCAAGGGGAGCGGTGGCGCCTATACGCGCCTGTTTCGCGACGCGGACCGGACGCTCACCGTGGGCGTCAATGCGACGTGGATGCGCTTCAGCAAAAACCAGTCGTATTTCACGTACGGCCAGGGCGGCTATTTCAGTCCGCAGCAGTATGTGATCCTGAACATACCGATCGAGTTTGCGGGGCGAACGGGTCCGTTTTCCTACGATCTGAACGGATCGTTCGGTGTCCAGCATTACCGGCAGAACGCGGTGCCGTATTTCCCGCTCGATCCCGGCATGCAGGCGCAGGCGGCGGCGAACGCCGCCACCAGTCAAGCGGTGGGGCTCGACCCGGGGGCCGTGTATCCGGCCCGCAGCAAGACCGGCGTTGCCTATTCGCTCGCCGCGCGCGGCGAATACCAGGTCGCTCCGCAGCTCGCCGTCGGCGGGACGGCATCGTTCGGCAACGCGTATCAGTATCGCGAGTGGACGGCGGCCGTTTATCTCCGCTACAGCTTTACGCCGCAAGGCGGTGTGCCGCTGTTTCCGCCGCGCGCGTTCACGTCGCCGTATCTCGCGGAAGCCGACTGAACGGATTCGCATGGAGCCGTGGCGGTTCCATGCGAAACGCAGCGCATGCCGGCGTCCTCGCCCATACGCTTGCTGGCGGATCCGTTCAGAGCTTTGTCGGCCCATCGGTGCGTTCGCGACGTACAGTGTGTCATCGAAATCCGGTGGATGCCGAACCGCCGTGTCCGAGCGAATCGACCGGCAACGCGCGATGCGCTGGCCACTCAAGACTGACCATGGCTGAACAACACGATATTTCCAGTGCGATTGCCGAATTCAATCGCTCGTATCTCATGCTGGCGAAGTGGTTGCTGCTCGCCAACCGCGACGAGGCCACGCGGCAACTGGGCATTTCGGAAAAGACGGCATCACGTATCGCATCGCTGACACTGGCGCAGATCGACGATCTGGCGGCAGGCGGCAAACTGTTCTGCGCGTTTCGCGACGAATTGGCCCCGGGGCGCGCGTGAATCGGTCGAGCGACGGGGCGCACCACGGCATCGGGGCGGCTCCGACAACGGTCGCAGGCGCGCTCGCGCCCTGGCGGCATCCTGAACCCGAACGAAGTGCGCGGTCACGCGAAGACGTGGTGACGCGACAGTCCGACTGTTTCCCATGCACGCAAACGAGAAAGAATCGATGATCTCCCAATCCATCTTCAAGGCATATGACATTCGCGGTGTGGTCGGCAAGACGCTCGACGCCGATACGGCGCGCGGGATCGGCCGGGCATTCGGCAGCGAAGTGCGCGCACAGGGCGGCGACGCGGTCGTCGTCGCGCGCGACGGCCGCCTGTCGGGGCCCGAGCTCGTCGGTGCGCTCGCCGATGGCCTGCGTGCGGCGGGTGTCGATGTCGTCGACGTCGGCATGGTGCCCACGCCNAGAATCGATGATCTCCCAATCCATCTTCAAGGCATATGACATTCGCGGTGTGGTCGGCAAGACGCTCGACGCCGATACGGCGCGCGGGATCGGCCGGGCATTCGGCAGCGAAGTGCGCGCACAGGGCGGCGACGCGGTCGTCGTCGCGCGCGACGGCCGCCTGTCGGGGCCCGAGCTCGTCGGTGCGCTCGCCGATGGCCTGCGTGCGGCGGGTGTCGATGTCGTCGACGTCGGCATGGTGCCCACGCCGGTCGGCTATTTCGCGGCGAGCGTGCCGCTGGCACTGAAGGGCGGCGAGCGCCGCGTCGATTCGTGCATCGTCGTCACGGGCAGCCACAACCCGCCCGACTACAACGGCTTCAAGATGGTGCTGCGCGGCGCCGCGATCTACGGCGAGCAGATCCAGGCGCTGTACCGTCGCATCGTCGACGAGCGCTTCGAAANGGGCAACGGCACGTTCGAGCAGTTCGACGTCGCGGACCAGTACATCGCGCGCATCGTCGGCGACGTGAAGCTCGCGCGCCCGCTGAAGCTCGTCGTGGACGCCGGCAACGGTGTCGCGGGCCCGCTCGCGACGCGCCTGTTCAAGGCGCTCGGCTGCGAACTCGTCGAGCGCTTCACCGACATCGACGGCACGTTCCCGAATCACCACCCCGATCCCGCCCACCCGGAAAACCTGCAGGACGTGATCCAGGCGCTGAAGGACACCGACGCCGAACTCGGCTTCGCGTTCGACGGCGACGGCGACCGCCTGGGCGTCGTCACGAAGGACGGCCAGATCATTTTCCCGGACCGCCAGCTGATGCTGTTCGCGGAGGAAGTGCTGTCGCGCAACCCGGGCGCGCAGATCATCTACGACGTGAAGTGCACGCGCCATCTCGCGCAGTGGGTGAAGGCGAAGGGCGGCGAGCCGCTGATGTGGAAGACGGGCCATTCGCTGGTGAAGGCGAAGCTGCGCGAGACGGGCGCACCGCTCGCGGGCGAGATGAGCGGCCACGTGTTCTTCAAGGACCGCTGGTACGGCTTCGACGACGGTCTCTACACGGGCGCGCGCCTGCTCGAGATCCTCGCGAAGACGGCCGATCCGAGCGCGGTGCTCAATGCGCTGCCGGACGCGATGAGCACGCCCGAACTGCAGCTCTGGCTCGACGAAGGCGAGAACTTCCGCCTGATCGACAAGCTGCAGAAAGAGGCGAAGTTCGACGGCGCAGAGGAAGTCGTGACGATCGACGGCCTGCGCGTCGAGTACCCGGACGGCTTCGGCCTCGCGCGTTCGTCGAACACGACGCCGGTCGTCGTGATGCGGTTCGAATCGGAGACCAAGGAAGGGCTCGAGCGCATCCAGGACGATTTCCGCCGCGTGCTGACGGCCGCGAAGCCGGACGTCAAGCTGCCGTTCTGAACCTCGGCGGCCTGCGGGCTGCCGCCGGCGCGACGGACAACTCGACCGTCGCGCCATTCCCGAAAAGNCTCTGGCTCGACGAAGGCGAGAACTTCCGCCTGATCGACAAGCTGCAGAAAGAGGCGAAGTTCGACGGCGCAGAGGAAGTCGTGACGATCGACGGCCTGCGCGTCGAGTACCCGGACGGCTTCGGCCTCGCGCGTTCGTCGAACACGACGCCGGTCGTCGTGATGCGGTTCGAATCGGAGACCAAGGAAGGGCTCGAGCGCATCCAGGACGATTTCCGCCGCGTGCTGACGGCCGCGAAGCCGGACGTCGAGCTGCCGTTCTGAGCGACGTACGCACGCTATTGTCGAATTGTCGACGCATCCGATACGTGCGGGGGCGGGTCCGTCGCGGCGCCGAGCGTTCGAACACGCGGGCCGCCGCAGACGCAACCGTCACCCGTCGACAACATAACGAACCGTTCGGGACGAGCGTCCCGTTCGGCTTTTCAAGACGCCGGAACAATTTGGAGGAAAAGGATGTCGGGCTATCGCGAACTGAAGGCGCAAGCCGATGAACTGATGAGACGGGCCGAGGAAGCGAGACTGGCCGAACTCGAAACCGTGCTGCAGGAAGTCCGCAACCGTGTCGCCGAATACGGGTTGACGCCGAAGCAGATATTCGGCCGCAAGGGGGGCGTGGGGAAGCCTGCAAGGCCAACGGTCACCGTAGCGCCGAAGTACCGCGATCCGAACACCGGAACGACATGGAGCGGGCGGGGGCGCGAGCCCGCGTGGATCAAGGGAAAGCGCCGCGAGCGTTTCCTGATCGAGCACCAGGACGACTGAACGGGCAATCGCGCGGCGCGCCGGTTGCTGGCGCCAACGCCAACGCCAACGCCAACGCGTCGCCGAAGAGCGAGCACCTACAATGGAGGCGTCCGTCGGCCTGCGCTTCACCCTGACCTGGGTGACGCGCGGGCCGATCCACCCGCGACCCTCCAAGGCCAACATGGAAATCAAATGGATCGAGGATTTCCTCGCGCTTGCTCAATATCAGAGCTTTTCCCGCGCGGCTGAATTTCGCAACGTCACGCAATCGGGTTTCAGCCGCCGCATTCAGTCGCTCGAGCAGTGGATCGGCGCCGAACTGATCGACCGCAGCAGCTTTCCGCCGGTGCTGACGCCGGCGGGGCGCCTGTTTCGCGAGACTGCCGAGGACGTGCTCAGCCGCCTGTTCGACACGCGGGCCATCATCCGCACCGAGCAGCGGATCGCCGGCAAGAGCCTGCAGATCGCCGCGGGCCACACGATCGCGCTGAGCTTTCTGCCGGCCTGGCTCAAGGCGCTCGCCCCGCATTTCGGCGAGGTGCGGGCGCGCGTCATTCCGACCAATGTCCATGACTCGATCCTGATGCTCGTCAACGGCAACTGCGAGCTCATGTTCGCCTATCACCATCCCGAGCTTCCGCTTCATCTCGACCCCGCGAAATACGAGCACCTGACCGTGGGCCTCGACACGTTGATGCCGGCGTGCCGGCCGAACCGCCATTCGGCGCCCGCGTTTCGCCTTCCCGGAACGAGACAGAACCCGTTGCCGCTGATTTCCTATACGGAAACCAGCTACTTCGGTCGATGTCTCGCGCTGCTGCTCGGTCGTGCGTCGGACACGCCGGCCTTGCAACTGCATTACGAGTCCGACATGGCCGAAGTGCTGAAAAAGCTCGTGATGGAAGGTGAGGGCGTCGCGTGGCTGCCCCGCAGCGCGATCGCCGCGGAACTGGCGGCCGGCGAGCTCGTGCCGGCCGGAGCGGCGGCGTGGAATCTGGACGTCGAGCTGCGCGTGTATCGCGACGTGTCGAACCGCAGCGACTTCCTGGACACGCTCTGGCAGCATCTGCGCGCGGAGCCTGCCCGGCTAGGGTGAGCAAGGGTTTTCCCGCCTTATGCGGAACTCGCATACCGCCATGTTGCACCGGCATCACGAAGTTTTTGACCATCCCTACCATTCGTTCCAGCGGCAACCGTGACGCGTGACCGGCGTCGCGCGGCCTTCTTCGCAGCGCTCGTTCGCCTCCCGGCGGCCGGGCGTCACCCAAGGACGAATGGACATGAAAAATCGCCTTACCCTGAGCATTGCAATCGGCATGATCCTCGGTGTCGTCGCCGGTTATGCGTGCCACACCAGCATAGCGGACCCGGCCACGCTCAAAGCGGTCGCCGGCTACTTCTCGATCGTCACCGATATCTTCCTGCGCCTGATCAAGATGATCATTGCGCCGCTGGTGTTCGTGACGCTCGTGTCCGGCCTGGCCGGCATGGACAGCGGCGAAGACGTCGGCCGCATCGGCCTGCGTTCGATCGGATGGTTCATCTGTGCGTCGCTGCTTTCGTTGAGCCTGGGCCTCGTCATGGCCAATGCGCTGCAGCCGGGCGCGGGCCTGAACCTCACGGAGACCGCCGGCGAGGTCAACACCGGATTGAACACCGCTGCCCTGAACGCCCGGGACGTGATCACGCATGCGTTCCCGACCAGCCTGCTCGACGCGATGGCGCGCAACGACATCCTGCAGATCCTGGTGTTCTCGATCTTTCTCGGCGTCGCGCTGAGTGCGCTGAAGCACGACAAGCGCGTCGGCGTCGTGATCCAGTCGATCGACGGCATGGTGCCGGTGATGCTGCGCCTGACGAACTACGTGATGCGCGCGGCGCCGCTCGGCGTATTCGGTGCGATCGCTTCGTCGGTCACGCTGCGCGGGCTCGACGTGATCGTCACGTATGGCAAGCTGATCGGCGCGTTCTACCTCGGCTTGCTCGTGCTCTGGATGATCCTGATCGGCGTCGGCTACGTGTTTCTCGGGCGGCGCGTCGGCAGCCTGCTGAAGGCCGTACGCGAACCCGCGCTGATCGCATTCTCGACCGCGAGCAGTGAGGCCGCCTATCCGCGCCTGACCGAGCAGCTCGAGAAGTTCGGCGTCGACAAGAAGGTCGTGGGCTTCACGCTGCCGCTCGGTTACGCGTTCAACCTCGACGGCTCGATGATGTATCAGGCGTTTGCGGCCATCTTCATCGCGCAGGCGTTTGGCGTGCACATGCCGTTGTCGCAGCAGGTCTTCATGCTGCTCGTGCTGATGTTGAGCAGCAAGGGCATGGCGAGCGTGCCGCGCGGCTCGGTGGTGGTGGTTGCGGCGGTCGCGCCGATGTTCCATCTGCCGGCGGCCGGCGTCGCGATGGTCCTGGCGATCGACCAGATCCTCGACATGGGCCGCACGATGACGAACGTGATCGGCAACAGCGTGGCGACGGCGGTGATCGCGAAGTGGGAAGGCCGGCGTGCCGCGAAGCCGGAAGGCGCCGTATTCGACCAGCCGGAGCTGAACGCATGATGCGCACGGATAGCGGGAATGCGCGGCGGAAATTCGGCGTGGTCGGCGGTCTCGGGCCGCTGGGGAGCGCCGACGTGTTCTTCAAGATGGTGAAGGCGACGCCTGCGTCGTCCGACGAGGAGCACGACGAAGTGATCTTCGAGCAATACCCGTTCAAGGGCTCGGGGTCGGGCAGTGCGGCGACCATCGAGCGCAAGCTGTACGTGTTCGACATGATCCGGTCGTTCGAGCAGCGTGGCGTGACGACGGTCGTGCTGCCGTGTTTCCTGAGCCATACGTTCATCGACGAGCTGAAGGCGAATACGCGCCTGCCGATCGTCGATATCGTCGAAGCGGTTCGCAGCCACGTGCGGCGCAAGTATCCCGACGCGACGCGCATCGGCGTGCTCGTTTCCGACTACGTGCGCGACAAGCGGCTCTTCGACACCTATTTCGCGTCACCGCCATTCGAAGTCGTCTATCCGCGGCCGCACGAAGGTGTCGATCTCGTGACCGAGGCCATCTACGGATCGGACGGCATCAAGCGCGGCAATCTTCGGGGCCGGCCGGTCGAGCTGCTGCGCCGCGCCTGCGAGGATCTCGTCGATCAGGGCGTGCAGGTCATCGTTCCGGGGCTGACCGAGATCGCGCTCGTCGCGGACGAAATCGGTTCGCAGCGCGTGCCGCTCGTGGATTCGAACCTCGCGTATGCGCAGTACGCGGTGACCGGGCAGCCGGGTTCGCGCACGGCGCCGTTCAAGATCGGCGTGGTCGGCGGCGTGGGTCCGGCCGCGACGGTCGATTTCCTGGACAAGATCGTGCGCAACACGCCGGCGTCGCGCGATCAGGACCATATCAAGCTGCTGGTCGAACAGAATCCGCAGATTCCCGACCGGACGGAGAACCTGGTCGGCACCGGTGCGGACCCGACGATCTCCCTGTACGCGACCTGCAAGAAGCTGGAAGACGGCGATGCCGACATCATCGCGATTCCATGCAACACCGCGCATGCATTCGTCGAACGGATTCAGCCTTATCTCGGCATTCCGATCGTCAACATGCTGACGGTCACGGTCGCCCACCTGCGCGATACCTATCCGGCGCTGCGGGAGGTGGGCGTGCTGGCGACGTCGGGCACGATCGAAAGTGGCGTGTACAAGCGGGCGCTGGCGTCGCAAGGCCTTCGGCAAGTGGCGCCGGCGCCGGCGTTGCAGGCGCGCGTGATGGAGGCGATCTACGGAAAGCAGGGCGTCAAGGCCGGCTTTACGACCGGACAGTGCGAGGAGGATATCGGTGCGGCCGTCGAGGCGTTGATTGCCGAAGGCGTGAGCGTGATCGTGCTCGGATGTACCGAACTGCCGATCCTGTTGCCGGGCGGCGAATATGTGGCGCGCAACGGGAGTCGGGCAACGCTGGTCGATCCGACCGAAGTGCTTGCCCGCGCGTGCATTGGTTATGCGACGGCGGGCGGTGGCTGAGTCGGTTCCTGTTTGGGGAGGGCGTTGATGATGAGGTTGGCGCCCGCCGGGTTCGAGGCACGGTTCAGGCGCGTCGGCGTCGCATCAGGTTCTGCCCGCATCACCTGCACCCGGCCCGGCCGGGCGCGTGATGAAATGGCGTCCGGACGAGGGCGCCGCTGCGTCATCCCGGTACGAGGAAAATGCGTAGTTCAGCAACCGGGCCGCATCCGATATTCTTGCTGCGGCAGTGGGCGCGCCCAGGACCACCGCGAACACGCGGCGCTTCATCGTGGGGGCTGCCTGCAATCGGCTCGCGGTCGCGACGATGCAATATCCGGCGGCCGCCGTGTGTCCCGTCTTCAGGCCGTCCACGGACGGATCCATGCCAAGCAGCCAGTTCTTGTTGCGCTTCTCGAATTTTCCGTAGGAGAAGCGCTGCTCGGATGAGTACCCGTAGTATTCCGGGAAGTCTCGCGTGAGACGGAGTGCCAGCGTGGACAGATCGCGAGCGGTCGAATGGTTACCCGGTGTCGTGATGCCTGACGGCGTGGTGAAACGGGTGTGCTGCATGCCGATCTGCCGCGCCGTGTCGTTCATCCGTTGCTCGAAACCGGCCGGCGAGCCGCCGACCCGCTCGGCCAGCACCAGCGCCGCATCGTTCGCCGACGCGACGATCAGGCCCTGGACCAGGCGCCTGACCGTGACGCGCTGTCCGGGGACGAGATACATCCGGGCTTCGTCGCTGCCGACTTCCGCTACATCGGACACGCCGACCGTGACCTTTTCGTCCCAGCTCAGGGTTCCGTCGCGCAACGCACGAAGCACGATATATGCGGTCATGAGCTTGGTGAGCGACGCGGGCTGACGTTCCGCGTCCGCGTTGTGCTCGGCGAGGATCTGTTCGGACGCACCGTCGACGACGAGCCATGACACGGCTTGAATGTTCGGCGGTGCAGGCGCAGGTGCAGGTGCGGGCGCGGCTTCGGCCAGTGCTGTCAGACAGGCGGTAATGGCAGCCAGCAAGCGGGGGAAGCGCAGGCGTGAATGGAATCGTCGTGTCGTATGCCGAATAACCTGCATGGGAATGTGAGTCGTGACGGGTAGGGCTGATCGGGCGTCGAGCGGATGTGTCGACGGGGAGCGTCTGGCGTGACGTATCGCGACAGGATTCGCGGACGCCGATCATAAGCGACGACGCGGCGCGTGCGATGCCGTGTCGGCATCGCGTGATGCGTGAGCGGCATACGACCTCGAACGCGCGGGCCGTACGCCGTAACGACACGCACCCGCGGAGCGTCGTTCAGCGTGCGCTGTCGATGATCGAGCCGCCGTCCGGCGTGAGGCTGTAGCCGGTCAGGAACTGTGCGTCCTTGCTGGCGAGAAACAGGACGACCGGCGCGATGTCGTCGTCGGGTGTGCCGAAACGCCCCAGCGGGTTGGTCGGTGGCGGCACGTTGGCGTTCTCGCTCCACGTCTGCGCCAACGGCAACAGGTTGTTGACCGTGATCCGGTCAGCGGCCCATTCGCGCGCGGCGGTTCTCGTCAGCGCGCGTACCGCTTCTTTGGCCATGTTGTACGGACCGTATCCCGCGAGACCCATGACGCCGGCCATCGAGCCGAAGTTGATCACTCGCCCTTCGCCGCTCGCTTTCAGGTGCGGGTAAGCCGCCTGCATCATCCTCAGGTACGCGATGGGTCCGAGATCGAAGTTTCTTTGCAGTTTCTCCACCGATAACTCGGCGATCGAGGAGAACGGCACGGACGGATCGAACGCATTGTTCACGAGTATGTCGATGCCGCCGCACGTCGTGGCGACCTTGTCGACGGCGGCGTTGATCTGATCGGCGCTGCCGAGATCGCAAGGGACGCCGAGCGCATGGCCGCCGGCGGCCTCGATGTCGGCGACAACCGCATCGACGTTGGCCGACGTGAGCGACACGACCGCTACCGTTGCGCCTTCGGCGGCGAACCGTTTCGCGATGGCGCGGCCGATGCCTCGGCCTGCGCCCGTTACGATGGCAATTTTCCCGTTGAGTCGGGCCATGACGTTCTCCTTTAGCTGACGGTTGCATGACGCGTCGTCGCGACCATGCCGTACGGTGACGGGATGTCACGCGCCGCGTTTTGCGTGGTGAATGAAACGACGAGACAGACGAGGGCGGCCGCTGCCGGCAGTGCGCCGCGTGGCTTGCGAACACCGATGTGTGCGAGTGCGGAAAGCAGCAGGTGATAGAAGATGCCCGCGTACGCGAGATCGCTGAGCGGTACGCCGACACGCGTCAGGATGACCGCTATGGCGGCGATCTTCACGACGATCAGGAGCGGCACGAGATACGCGGGATAGCCGAATTCGACGAGGGTTTTACGGACCCAATCCCGCTTGACGATGTAGAGCGTTGCGGATGCCAGATAGAGCAGCGACAGCAATGCGGTGCTGATCCAGTATGCGAGATTTTCAGCCATTTGTTGCGGGTTCCTGAGTTTCGTCGATCTCGACTTGGCGCAAGAATGTCGTCTAAGATGAAATCCCGCAAGTAGGATGATTTTCTGTCTGTTGGTATGGAAAAGATGACTAATGATGCCGACGAAGTGAATATGCACGATGAAATGAGACGCGCATTCTCGCTGCTTTCCGGCAAGTGGAAGCTGGAGATCATGTGGCTGCTCAATCAGCGTGTCTATTGATTTGGAGAACTACGAAAAGCGATTCCCGGCATCACGCAACACATGCTGACCGCTCAACTACGCGAATTGGAATCGGACGGCTTGATTACCCGTACGGTGTTCGCGGAAGTTCCGCCGCGCGTCGAATACGGAATCACCGCAAAGGCGCGCGGTCTCGGGCCGACGATGGAGGCGTTGACGGCATGGTGGAACGAGTACGGGCGTACCGTGCCGGCCAAGCCGTCGACGCGCGGACGCAAGGCCAGTTCCGCCAAGGTGAAGCCGGAGTGATCTGGCGCGTTTTCCCGCATTCGGCTTGCTCGTGGAAAACTGTATGAATATACAGTATAGTATCCGTCGAACTCGAGCCGCGCGGGCATGATCCATGCGGCCCGTGCGCCGCGCCTGCGGGCATCCGCCGCAGCGTTCCGGCACCGTGAATTCCGGCTAACTCATTCAGACGGGCAGGCAAATTGTCATCCAGCAATCTGATCCGCATTCGCGGAGCACGTCAGCACAACCTCAAGAACCTCGATCTCGACCTGCGCACCGGCGAAATGACGGTCGTCACCGGCCCGTCGGGCTCCGGCAAGTCGAGCCTCGTGTTCGACACGCTGTACGCGGAAGGCCAGCGGCGCTACGTCGAGACGTTCAGCGCGTATGCGCGGCAGTTCCTCGACCGGATGGACCGCCCGCAGGTCGAGCGCGTCGACGGCGTGCCGCCCGCGATCGCGATCGACCAGACCAACCCGGTTCGCAGTTCGCGCTCGACGGTCGGCACGATGACCGAGCTGAACGACCATCTGAAGCTGCTGTACGCGCGCGCGGCCGAGCTGTTCGACCGGCAGACGGCGCGGCAGGTGCGGCATGACACGCCCGAGACGATCTATGCGGAACTCGTCGAGCGCACGCGTGCCGACGATCCGCGCGTCGTCGTCACGTTCCCGGTCGAGCTGCCGGAAAGCGCGTCCGAGGAAGAAGTCGCGCAGTGGCTGTCCGCGAGCGGCTACACGCGCGTGCAGGCGCAGCGCGAAGTCGCGTCGCCCACCGGCCCGCGCAAGCTGCTCGACGTGGTGGCCGACCGCTTCCGCGTGCAGCAGGCCGACAAGGTGCGCGTGGTCGAGGCGATCGAGGCGTCGCTGAAGCGTGGCGGCGGGCGCGTGAACGTGTACGTGCTGGCACCGGAGGCCGAAAACGCGATCGCCGAGCCGCAGGTGTGGCGCTTCTCCACCGGGCTGCACGATCCCGACAGCGACCTGCGCTACGCGGAGCCGCAGGCGGCGATGTTCTCGTTCAACTCGGCGTATGGCGCGTGCGAGACCTGCCGCGGCTTCGGCCGCGTGATCGGCGTCGATCTCGGCCTCGTGATCCCCGACGCGCGCAAGACGCTGCGCGGCGGCGCGATCAAGCCGATGCAGACGCCCGCCTGGAAGGAATGCCAGGACGACCTGATGCGCTACGCGGCGAAGGCGGACATCCGCCGCGACACGCCGTGGTCCGATCTGACGGACGCCGAGCGCGACTGGGTGATCAATGGCTCGCCGGACTGGAACGGCAAGTGGCAGAGCCAGTGGTACGGCGTCAAACGCTTCTTCGGCTACCTCGAATCGAAAGCGTACAAGATGCATATCCGCGTGCTGCTGTCGAAGTACCGCAGCTACACGCCGTGCGACGTGTGCGGCGGCGCGCGCCTGAAGACGGAATCGCTGCAATGGCGGCTCGGCTCGAAAGAAAACGCAGACGGCGTGCTCGCACCGGCCGATCGCTTCATGCCGCGCGGCGTCGACTGGACGCGCGCGCAGCTCGAGGCGCTGCCGGGCCTGACGGTGCACGACCTGATGCTGCTGCCGATCGAGCGCATCCGCCGCTTCTTCGACGCAGTGAGCCTGCCGAGCGCGCTGCTCGACGATGCGCTGAAGCTGCTGCTCGCCGAGGTGCGCACGCGCCTGAAATACCTGTGCGACGTGGGGCTCGGCTACCTGACGCTCGACCGGCAGAGCCGCACGCTGTCGGGCGGCGAGGTGCAGCGGATCAACCTGACCACGGCGCTTGGCACGTCGCTCACGAAAACGCTGTTCGTGCTCGACGAGCCGAGCATCGGGCTGCATCCGCGCGACCTCACGCGGATCGTCGAGGCGATGCAGCGGTTGCGCGACGCGGGCAATACGCTGGTCGTCGTCGAGCACGATCCGTCGGTGATGCTCGCGGCCGACCGGCTGATCGACATGGGGCCCGGCCCGGGCGAGCGCGGCGGCACGATCGTCTACGACGGCACGCCGGGCGACATCCGCTCCGCGCACACGCTGACGGGCGAGTATCTCGGTGGACGCAAGCACGTCGCGCATGCGTCGAACTGGGCGCGCCGTCCGGTGGACGCGAACACGCCGCGCATCGTGCTCGAAGGCGCGACCGAGCACAACCTGCGTGACGTGACGGTCGAGATTCCGCTGCAGCGGCTCGTGTGCGTGACGGGCGTGTCGGGTTCCGGCAAGTCGACGCTATTGCAGGACGTGCTCTATCCGGCGATGGCGCGCCACCACGGCAAGGCGACCGAGTCGCCGGGCGCGTTCCGCAGCCTGACGGGCGCCGACCAGGTCGGCGACGTCGTGTTCGTCGATCAGTCGCCGATCGGCAAGACCACGCGTTCGAACCCGGCCAGCTACGTCGGCGCGTTCGACGAGATCCGCAAGCTGTTCGCGAAGGCGCCGCTCGCGTTGCAGCGCGGCTACGGCGCCGGCACGTTCAGCTTCAACTCGGGCGACGGCCGTTGCCCGACCTGCGGCGGCTCGGGCTTCGAGCACATCGAGATGCAGTTCCTGAGCGACGTCTACCTGCGCTGCCCCGATTGCGACGGCAGCCGCTACCGCGCCGAGATTCTCGAAGTGCACATCGAGCGCGACGGCCGCGCGCTGAACATCGCCGACGTGCTCGACCTGACCGTCAGCGAAGCGGCCGCGTTCTTCGCGACCGACGCCGAGGTGCTGCGCGTGCTGCAGCCGATCGTCGACGTCGGTCTCGAATACGTGAAGCTCGGCCAGCCGGTGCCGACGCTGTCGGGCGGTGAAGCGCAGCGGCTGAAGCTGGCCGGCTTCCTCGCCGAATCGGCGGCCGCCGCCGGCGGGCGCCGGGTCGCCAGCGAAGAGGCGCGCATCGCGCGCGCGAAGCTGTTCATGTTTGACGAGCCGACCACCGGGCTGCACTTCGACGACATCGCGAAGCTGATGCAGGCGTTCGGCAAGCTGCTCGCGGCCGGCCATTCGCTGATCGTGATCGAGCACAACCTCGACGTGATCCGCGCGGCCGACTGGCTGATCGATCTCGGCCCCGAAGGCGGCGACGGCGGCGGCCTCGTGCTGTGCGCGGGCACCCCCCACGACGTGAAGGCCTGCGCGCAATCGCATACCGGCGCGGCGCTGCTGCAGTACGACCGCGCGATGGATGGCGAAACGGCGCTGGCCGACGAAGGCGTGCCGCTGCAGGCCGTGCTGAACGCCGCACGCGAGCGGCGCGCGATCGAGGGCGAGGACGTCGTGCGGATCGTCAATGCACGCGAGCACAACCTGAAGGCGCTCGACGTCGACATCCCGCACGGCAAGTTCAACGTGATCACCGGCGTGTCGGGCTCGGGCAAGTCGACGCTCGCGTTCGACATCCTGTTCCACGAAGGCCAGCGTCGCTACCTCGAATCGCTGAACGCGTATGCGCGCTCGATCGTGCAGCCGGCCGGGCGGCCGGAGGTCGATGCGGTGTACGGCATTCCGCCGACGGTGGCGATCGAGCAGCGGTTGTCGCGCGGCGGGCGCAAGAGCACGGTCGCGACCACGTCCGAAGTCTGGCACTTCCTGCGGTTGCTGTACGTGAAGCTCGGCCTCCAGCATTGCATCCGCGACGGCACGCCGGTCACGTCGCAAACCGTCGAATCGATCGCCGCGCAGTTGCTGCGCGACCATCGCGGCGAACACGTCGGGCTGCTGGCGCCGCTCGTCGTCAACCGCAAGGGCGTGTATACCGATCTCGCGAAGTGGGCGAAGGCGCGCGGCAGCACGCATCTGCGCGTCGACGGCGAGTTCGTGACGGTCGATCCGTGGCCGAAGCTGGACCGTTTCCGCGAGCACACGATCGAGCTGCCGGTGGCCGACCTCGTCGTGTCGCCGGACAACGAGGCCGAGTTGCGGCGGCGGCTCGACGAGACGCTCGAGCTCGGCAAGGGCGTGATGCACCTGCTCGCGCCGCTCGACGGGCTGCATCACGCGATGCAGAACGATCGTTCGACCGCACGCGTCGGCGAGATCAAGGTGCTGTCGGTCAAGCGCGCATGCCCGGTGTGCGGCACGAGCTACCCGGAACTCGACCCGCGGATGTTCTCGTACAACAGCAAGCACGGCTGGTGCACGACCTGCGTCGGCACCGGCGTCACGCTCACGCGCGAACAGCGTGCAGCGTACGACGACACGGTGCTCGCCGGGGACGAGCGCGGCCGCGAGCAAACCCTGCCGTCGGACGAGCAGGAGCCGGAAGGCGTCGGCAATGAGCCGTGCCCGGATTGCGGCGGCACGCGCCTGAACCCGCCCGCGCGCGCGGTCACGTTCGACGCGCATCCGATCGTCGAGGTCGCGCAGTGGACGGTATCCGATACGCGCCGCTGGATCGACACGCTGGAGCTGACCGGCCGCGACGCGCAGATCGCGCGCGACATCGTCAGCGAGATCGGCAGCCGCCTCGCGTTTCTCGAGGAAGTCGGGCTCGGCTACCTGAGCCTCGATCGCGCGGCGCCGAGCCTGTCGGGCGGCGAAGCGCAGCGGATCCGGCTCGCCGCGCAGCTCGGCAGCAACCTGCAGGGCGTGTGCTACGTGCTCGACGAGCCGACGATCGGCCTGCATCCGCGCGACAACCAGATCCTGCTGGACGCATTGCGCAAGCTCGGCGACAAGGGCAATACGCTCGTCGTCGTCGAGCATGACGAGGACACGATTCGCCGCGCCGATCACATCATCGACGTCGGCCCGGGCGCCGGCAAGCGCGGCGGCATGCTGGTCGCCGAGGGCGCGGTCGCCGATCTGGCCGCGCAGCCGGATTCGGTGACGGGGCGCCTGCTCGCGCAACCGATGACGCACCCGCTGCAACCGCGCCGCACGGTGAGCCTGCCGGGCAAGAAGGGCGCACCGGCGGTGCCGGAGGGCTGGCTGACCGTGCATGGCGCACGGCTGCACAACCTGCGCGACGTCACCGTCGGCATTCCGCTCGCGCGGCTCGTCGCGGTGACGGGCGTCAGCGGCTCGGGCAAGTCGACGCTCGCGCGCGACGTGCTGATGACGAACCTGCTCGATGCGGTCGGCCGCTCGGTGCTGTCGTCGCCGGCCACGCGGCGCGCGCGCAAGGCCGCGCAGCAGGACGCGCCGGCGACCAACCGCCGCTCGAGCGTGCTTGCACGCAGCGCGCCGCGGCCGTCGCTGAACGTCACGCATGCGTGGCAGGGCTGCGAATCGCTGAGCGGCTGGGAGCAGATCGACCGCGTGCTCGAAGTCGACCAGACGCCGATCGGCAAGACGCCGCGCTCGTGTCCGGCCACCTATATCGGCGTGTGGGACACGATCCGCAAGCTGTTCGCCGATACGCTGGAAGCGCGTGCGCGCGGCTACACGGCGTCACGCTTCTCGTTCAACACCGGCGACGGGCGCTGCCCCGCGTGCGAAGGGCAAGGCGTGCGCACGATCGGGATGAGCTTCCTGCCCGACGTGAAGGTGCCGTGCGACGTGTGCCACGGGCAGCGCTTCAACCCGGAGACGCTCGCCGTCACGTGGCGCGGCCGGAACATCGGCGACGTGCTGACGATGGAGATCGACGAGGCGGTGGCGTTCTTCGCGCCGATTTCGAACATCGCGCATCCGCTGCAGCTGATGAAGGACGTCGGCCTCGGCTACCTGACGCTCGGCCAGCCGTCGCCGACGCTATCCGGCGGCGAGGCGCAGCGCATCAAGCTCGTCACCGAGCTCACGAAGGTGCGCGACGACATCACGCGGCGCGGCCAGAAGGCGCCGCACACGCTGTACGTGCTCGACGAGCCGACGGTCGGCCTGCACATGGCCGACGTCGCGAAGCTGATCCGTGTGCTGCACCGGCTGGTCGACGGCGGGCATAGCGTCGTCGTGATCGAGCACGATCTCGACGTAATCGCCGAAGCCGACTGGATCATCGATCTCGGTCCGGAAGGCGGCGTGGGCGGCGGCACGATCGTCGCGGCGGCGCCGCCGGAAGGGCTCGTGCAGGTGGAGGCGAGTCATACCGGGCAGGCGCTGAAGCCCGTGCTGGCGCGCACGGCCGCGACGGGCGATGAAGCGGCGCGTGAGGGAGTAGAGCGGGTCGGTTGAACGCGGTGCTTCCGGTGAGCGGCCGCGGTGTCGGGTCAGACATCGCGGCCGCTTTTACATTCGCTCGTGCGATCAGCTGATACGGGAACCGGCACACAGCGTGAACAAATCGCTGCGTCGGATATCGTCGCGGGATGTGTCGAGGCTGCCAGCCAACACCAGTGAAGCGGACGAACAAGGAACGACAGCAACGGCTTTCGCCGCTCGGGCGGAAGACGGCTGCGCCTTCTCCGATCTCATTCGGCCTTCACGCCGATCGTCTCGATGATGGTCTCCAGTTGCGGGCTCATCGGCAGGTTGAGACTCATGCCCGACGGCAGCGGACGCAGGAACCAGCGCTTGTACTGACGCGTGATCTCGCCGTCGGCGGCCAGTTCCTCGAACGTGCTCTTCACGACCCGCGCGAGCTGCGGATCGTCCTTGCGGAACATGATGCCGTACGGGTCGTATGACAGGAAATCGCCAACCACGTCGTACTGACCGCCCTTGCCCGCATTCTCGGCAATCAGGCCGTACAGCAGCACGTCGTCCGTCGCGAACGCATCGGCGCCGCCGTTCGCGACCAGCGCGAAGCCCTGCGCATGGTCCGGCACCACCTGCAACTGGATCCCGAGCCTGAACCGCGCGTCCAGGTCGCGCAGCGCCTTCTCGTTGGTCGTGCCGGCCGTTACCGCGACCTTCTTGCCCGCGAGATCGCGGAACGAGCGGATCGGCGAGCCTCGCTTCACCATCACCTTCGTGCCGGCCACGAAGAAGATCGGCGAGAACGCCACGCGCTTCTGGCGCTCCAGGTTGCTCGTCGTGGAGCCGCATTCCAGATCGACCTTGCCGCTGACCACCGCGTCGATGCGGTTGTCGGCCGTGACCGGCACCCAGCTGATCGTCAGGCTCTTGTTGATCGCATCCTCGATCGACGACACGAGCGCCTTGCAGAGCTCGATCGAATAACCGATCGGCTGGTTGCGTGCGTTCAGGTACGAGAACGGTATCGACGCGTCGCGATAGCCGATCGCGATCGTGCCGCTGTTGCGCACCTTCGCGAGCGTGCCGGTCAGTTGGGCCGGCGCGAACGGCTCGACGCGCGGCGGCGCCGATGGCGCATCTTCCGCGCGCGCGGTTGCACCAGCGGCAAGCAGGCCTGCGAGCGCGAGCGCACGCCAGAATCGCTGCATCTTCATCGCCGGGCCTCCGTCAGACATCCGCAGGATGCGCGATCGTCCCTTCCTGCTCCGCGTCGATGCGCGCCAGGTTGGCTTCGGCTTCCGCCTCCGACATGAGCTGGCCTTCCCACTTCGCGACCACGGCGCTTGCGATCGAGTTGCCGACCGCGTTGGTCGCCGAGCGGCCCATGTCGAGGAACGTGTCGACGCCGAGGATCAGCAGCAGCCCGGCCTCCGGCAGCCCGAACTGGTGCAGCGTGGCGGCGATCACGACGAGCGATGCGCGCGGCACGCCGGCCATTCCCTTCGAGGTCAGCATCAGGACCAGCAGCATCGTGATCTGCGTGCCGAGCGACAGGTGCATGTTGTACGCCTGCGCGATGAACAGTGACGCGAACGTGCAGTACATCATCGAGCCGTCGAGGTTGAACGAATAGCCCATCGGCATCACGAAGCTCGAGATCTTGCGGCGCACGCCGAACCGGTCGAGCGCATCGAGGATCTTCGGGTACGCGGCTTCCGAGCTTGCCGTCGCGAACGACAGCATGAACGCTTCCTTGATCAGCACCAGCAGCTTGAACACGCGCGGCCCGAGGAACAGCAGCCCGGCGCATACGAGCAATGTCCAGAGCAGGAACAGGCTCACGTAGAAGTCGCCCATGAACACCGCGAACTTCAGCAACACCGACAGCCCGTTGACCGCGACGGTCGCGGCCATCGCGGCCAGCACCGCGAGCGGCGCGAGCTTCATCACGTAGCCGGTGATCTTCAGCATCACGTGCGACAACTGGTCGATCGCGGCCACGAGGATCTTGCCGCGCTCGCCGAGCGCCGCCAGCGCCACGCCGAAGAACATCGAGAACACGACGATCTGCAGGATCTCGTTATTGCTCATCGCCTCCGCGAACGACCGCGGCACCATGTGGCCGACGAAATCCTTCAGCGTGAACTTGGAGGTCGCGAGGTTCGCCGAGGCGCCGATGTCCGGCAGCGGCAAGCCGAGGTTGTCGCCGGGCCGCAGCAGGTTCGCCATGAACAGCCCGAGCAGCAGCGAGATCAGCGATGCGGTGATGAACCAGCTGATCGATTTCGCGAACACGCGCCCGACCGATGCCGCGTCGCCCATGTGCGCGATGCCGACGACCAGCGTGGAGAATACGAGCGGCCCGATCACCATCTTGATCAGGCGCAGGAACACGTCGGACACGAGCGAGATGTAACCGGCGATCTCGGTGGTGGCCTTTTTGTCGGGAAAGCTCGTGAAGATCATGTAGCCGATCAGGATGCCCGCCACCATCGCGATCAGGATCCAGACGGCTGCAGCATTCTTTTTCTGCATCGTGAGCCTCCCATGCACCGGTTCCGCAACCGGGGATGGAAGGACAATACAGGACGCGAACGGCGATGAACAGTGCAACCGGGGCGGGATTTGTCCTAGCGCCGCGTCGCGACCGCTTGCCCGTCGGCGATTGCGCCGGTAGCGCCCCTCGGGCCCGGGCCGGCGCAACCCGATAGCGGATTTGTGCGGGGCAGCACATGGCCGGTTCGTTGTGGGATGCCGCGCTAGTCATGCGCGGCGGGATCCAGCAGGCTCTTGCTGAAATCGCACGCCTGCGCCGCCAGCCGAACGATTTCGGCGGTCAGCGAATGGGCGCGTTCCGCACGATGCAGCGCGACGTAGCGCACCGGCGGCAACGCCGGCCGAGTGCGCACGATCTCCAGCGCTTCACATGCGACCAGATGCGCGACGCACGCCTTCGGCAGATAGCTGACGCCCAGCCCCGACAGCGTCAGGCCGATCTGCGCGATCAGGCTGTTGCTCGACAGCACGCGCTGCATCGCGACGCCATGTTCCTGCAGGAAGCGGGTGTACAGGTATCCCGTACCGGACAGGTTTCCCTGCAGGATGAGTGGATGCTGGGCGATGTCCGTCAGCGAAAGGGTTGCCTTGCGCTTCGGCATGAACCCGGCCGCGCACATCCACGCATTGTCGACCTCGCCGACCACCGTCGCCGCGAACGATTCCGTCGCATGAATCTGCGGAACCACGATCAGGTCGATCGTGCCGGCCGCGAGACGCTCGCGTAGCGCCGCGGTCAGTTCCACCTCCGCCTCCACATGCACCCGCGGATACGCGGCCTGGATCGCCGCGATCAGGCGCGGCAGCCAGGTCAGCGCGGTCAGTTCGGTCACGCCGATCCGGATATGCCGCACCAGGGCTTCCTTCGAACTCATCCGCTCGACGACACGGTCGCGCTGCTCGAGCAATTCCTTCGCGTGCTCGAACAGTTCGGCGCCCTTGTCGGTGAGCCGGGCGCTGCGATGCGCGCGATCGAACACGGTCAGGTCGAACGCGCGCTCGAGTTCCTGGATCCGTTTCGACACGGCCGACTGCGTCGTGTTCAGGCGCGTGGCCGCCGCGTCGAAGGAGCCGAGCTGCACGATCCAGTACAGCGCTTCCATCTGCTTGAACGTGAGCATTGCCTTGCACTTGATAGATGAGGAAAAGCGATATTTTCTCATGTCAAAAAATCGCTTTTTTTACATTTTTCGGCTGTTTAAGGTTCTGCCATTGCGTTCGCCGGAAGACTCGCCACGTCGCGTCCGGCGTTCAATCTAACCCCATCATTGTGGAGACAGCATGGACACCGTCATCGATTCCCCGCCCGTCCCCGACGCGGCACGCAAGCCGCGCATCGGCCTCGCCTGGCAGATCGTCATCGGGCTCGTCATCGGCATTGCAACCGGGTTCGTGTTGAACCGGTTCCCGCCATTGCGCGAGACGGCCGTATCCGGATTGCTGCAGCCGGCCGGCGACATCTTCATCAAGCTGGTGCGGATGATCGTCGTGCCCATCGTGTTCACGAGCATGGTGATCGGCATCGCCGGCGTGGGCGACGGCAAGTCGCTCGGCCGCATCGGCCTCAAGACGCTGTTCTATTTCGAGGTGATCACGACGATCGCGATCGTCCTCGGGCTCGTGATCGGCAACGTGCTGCAGCCGGGCGTCGGCACCGACATGGCGCAACTCGGGCACACGGACATTTCCCGCTACCAGCAAGCGACGCAACAGGTGCAGCAGGCGCACCACGGGCTGATGGCGCTGGTGCTCGGCATCATCCCGGACAACATCGTCGCGTCGATGGCGAAGGGCGACCTGCTGCCGGTGATCTTTTTCTCGCTGCTGTTCGGGCTCGGGCTGCAATCGGTGCCGGAAGAACACCGCAAGCCGGTGATCGCGATGCTCAAGGGCGTCGCCGACGCGATGTTCAAGGTGACGAACATGGTGATGCGCTATGCACCCGTCGGCGTGTGCGCGCTGATCGCGGTGACGGTCGCGAGCTTCGGCTTCGGCTCGCTGCTGCCGTTGCTGAAGCTGGTCGCCGTGACTTACTTTGCAATCCTGCTGTTTGCGATCGTCGTGCTGGGCCTCACCGCGCGGTTGTTCGGCTTTCGCATCCTGACGCTGCTGCGCGTGATCAAGGACGAACTGATCATCGCGTTCTCGACCTGCAGCTCGGCGACCGTGCTGCCGCAGCTGATGAAGAAGATGGAGGACTACGGCGTGCCGAAGAGCATCACGACGTTCGTGGTGCCGACCGGCTACACGTTCAACCTCGACGGCGCGTCGATCTATCTCGGCATCGGCACGCTGTTCGTCGCGCAGCTCTACGGCGTGCATCTCGACTGGCAGCAGCAGATCCTGCTGACGCTGACCATGGTCGTCACGTCGAAGGGTGCCGCGGGCGTACCGGGCTTCATGTTCGTGATCATGCTCGCGACGCTTGCGAGCGCGGGGCTGCCGCTCGAAGGGCTGGCATTCATCGCCGGCGTCGACCGGATCATGGACATGGGTCGCACGGCGCTGAACGTCGTCGGCAACGCGCTCGCGCCGCTCGTCATCGCCAAATGGGAAGGCCGGTACGACGCGGAGAAGGGGCGCGCGTACCTCGAATCGCTGCGCGGATGAACGCCGCCATGCATGCATCGCACAACATATCGAAGCAGACAGGAGCATCGAAGATGAGCAGTACCCGTGGAGCACTTTTTCCAGACGCATTGATGCAGCAGGTCAAGTCGCGCTTTCATCACGTCGATCGCGACCTCGATGGTCGCGAGCGGCTGTTCTTCGACAACGCAGGGGGATCGTTCCGGCTGAAGGCCGCGGTCGAAGCGTACGCGCGGATCGATGCGCTGCCCGATTGCCCGGAGCGCATCCATGAGCGCGCGCTCGACCTCCAGGCGATCCAGTCGCGCGGCGAGGACGACGTTCGAACGATCCTGAACGCGCAGGGCGGCACCGTATATGCGTCGCTGACGGCCTCGGGCGCGATGTTCGACATGGTGCGCGCGATCATGGAGAACGTGCCGGGCACCAATGCGGTAACGACCGTTCTCGAGCATCCGTCGTCCTACGACGCGATGACGGTCTACGCGGAACGGACGGGCAAGACGCTGCGCATCGCGCCGAGCAATCCGGCGACCGGCGGCGTGGACGTCGATGCGATCGTGTCGCTGGTCGACGCCGATACCGCGCTGCTCAGCGTGATGTATGCATCGAACATCTCCGGCGCGAAATTCGACATCGAGACGCTCGTCGCGCGTGCGCGCGAGAAGAAGCCCGGGCTGTTCATCATCGTCGATGCGGTTCAGCATGCGCCGCACGGTGTGATCGACCTGGCGCGCATGCCGGTCGACGGGATCAACTTCGCGCCGTACAAGTTCTTCGGGTGTCGCGGTTCGGGCATCTCGTGGCTGTCGCCGCGCGCGGCCGCGTTGCCGCATCATCGGCTCGCCGCGAAAGGGCGCGACGTATGGGAGCTGGGCAGCCCGGCGCCTGCGCAGTTTGCGGTGGTGACGTCGATCGTCGATTACGTCACGTGGATCGGGCGGTATTTCCTCGACTCGGATGATCGGCGCACGTTGTTCGTCGAGGGCATGCAGCGGATCGAACTGCATGAACGCGCGCTGTTGGCCGCGTTGCTTGATGGGTGCGAGGGGCGTCGCGGGCTGAGGTCGATCGATGGTGTCGAGGTCTATTGGGATCACGACGACCTGACGAAGCGCGACCTGATCGTCGGGATCGGCTTCGCGAACCTCGAACCGACGCAAGCGGTGCGGGAATACGAGAAGCACGGTGTGATCGTCTATGAACGCGTCGCGTCGAGTTTGTATTCCGGCCGGATGCTGAAGTCGTTCGGGCTCGGCGGCGCGGTGCGGATATCGCCGCTTCATTGTCATGCGCCGGAGGATATCGCGAGGTTTCTCGAGGTTACAGAGGTGCTGGCGGCGAGCCGGTGATTGACGACACGGCCCGGGTGATCCGGGCCGTGTCGCATTCGGTGCCGTAAAATTCTGCACGTCCGCGAGCGGTGCGTAGCCGATCGGCGGCAGTTTCGGCATCCAATCGAGATCGAAGCTGTAGCTGGCTGATGACACCGTTTCCAGCTCGATACATGTCCCGACATGACATGCGATCTGCGACGACGCGGGTATCGCACAAGACGCAATCATTGACCCGCCGGCGGCTGATTCGCTTTCTATACTGTTTACGTTGACCGAATTATCAACGGCATGCGTGCGCCAACAACGCACACGTCCGACAAATCCCGGGGTAAACGAAAACTGCACCGGCCGCAAACGCTTGCGGCCGGTCGGTGGAGTTCGGCCCGTGCATGGGCGAGGGCGCGGGGATGGGCTCCTCAACCATCGGAGGCAATATGGCGACATACATCGTATTGATGAATTGGACTGACCAAGGTGTGCAATCCGTGAAAGACACGGTCCAGCGAGCGAAAGCGTTTCAGGAAGGGGCGCGGGCGATGGGCGTCACCGTCGGCTCGCTCAAATGGACACTTGGGCCTTACGACATCGTCGCGACACTCGATGCGCCCGACGACGAAACCGCGACGCGGCTGGGACTGATGCTGGCGCAGTTAGGCAATGTTCGAACCGTCAGCATGCGTGCTTTCGGCGAAGCGGAAATGGAGAGGATCGTCGGCGGCATGAAGTGAAGCCTTGACGCGCGAGATGCAACCAGCCACCGACAGTGGTGAAACGGGCGCCTTGGAAGCTGGTTGGTTGTCCTCGCATCGTGGCATCACGGGTATCGCTCACGAGCCAGGCGCCTGCGCAGCTACGCTTTCGGTGGTTAATCCACGACAAGAAACGGCGCCGCTTATACGGGAAGGTTGTAGTGAGTGGGCAGATTTCCTGCGCGACATCGGTAACCGAATCACGGCCAGCATCTTCGTGCCTCGTGCCTCGTGCCTCGCGCCGAAACACTCGCAATCATCCGCCTAATCCCGAGTGCGATTGCCGGCTCGCGGTCGGGCTGTTTTCGTGCTCGCGTCGGTCGTCATGGATGGGGCCGCACTGATCGACGCAAGAGTTGAATTCCGGTCTCGGTCGAAACAGCGGCCGTCTGATCGTGGAGTAGTATTCCCCCAATGTCTGAGTTATTGCTCGGCCTCTGCGGCGCACAGCCAACTCATCCGTGAGGGCGGCAAGCTCGTTAAAGGATTTGGAAACTGCGTCAACGATACATGTGATGGCGCTGGCCGTGACGACGGCATTGATGGGATGCATCATGTCAACCGAGTGGAAGCACCGCGTCAGACTGTTTGCCCAGCGTTTCTGGCAGCCGACCAGTGCGTGCATGACCTGCATGCCGGGGAGCTGGGGCAATATCATGAGCCTTGCCCACTGGACTATTGCATTTCATACAGGTCTGCTTACTGGAATCCTGGCTGTACTTTTGACTTTCACGCCTGCGGCGAAACTCTACGCGCATCGATACGGCAATGCGCTGGTCGTTGGCGTCCTGACAACGTTGGGCGACGCCTACTCGCACACGAGTCACTACCGTATCCCCTATGTCGAGCACATCGTGACGGGTGCGATTTCAGGTCTCTTGACGCTCGCGGCCTCATATCTCTTCGAAGACCGCGCGCGCCGCCTTCGGGCGGTATGGGCTCGGGTTTTCGGATAGCTTGTCCACTGACTTTCTGAACCCACCGGGCCGAACGGAAAGAGGCTCTCCGGTGTGGCTACGCTTCATGATTGGGAGGCTGCGCATGGACAACGGGAACTCGCGATCGTTACATGCCCCAGTGTTAGGAGGCGGCCAGATGCAGCCAATCGTCCGTACACCAAGGTTGACATTCGAACGTCAGTTAGCAATTTAGCAACGGCCGTTGATTACCATCTCTTAGTCTCCGACTCCCGAATATCCAGCACTGCGGGCGACGAAATCCACGAGCACGACGACGCTAGCCGCATTTTCAGGGCGATAGATCAAGCGGAACTCGCCGATCCGGTAGCGCCAGAGGCCCTTTAGATTACCTTCCAAGGGCTTCTTCGTGTCTCCTTGGGCGGTCAGAGGGTCTTCAGATATGCCTGCTATCGCTTCCAGAATGCGGCCTTGCAATTTCTTGTCTACGCTGCCTATTGCCTTCCTGAATGCTGGACTTAAGCCAATCGTCCAGTTACCGCGCTCGCGGAGATAACGCAGCGGGCGATAAGATGGATCCCATACGGCGAGCAGATGATCGCGTAGATCAACAAAGTCACCCACCCAATGCACGCTAGGGTACTTGATCAGATCTGTGACTCGAAAAAGTCGCCCACCCAATACTCTCCGGGGTGCCTGCTCTGATCTACTATCCCACAAGAAAACCGGCCAGACCAATATCATGACAAAGACCGAAGCTGAAAATCTAGCCCACTTCGCTGGTACCGCGGAATAGGTGAGCTCGGCCCTAGTTTCTCGAAACGTCCTACGCAAGTCTCTCGCCAAAGGCCCTGCCACGGATAGGCCGGTGCCGATCACTATGTACCCCGTCAGGATTGCGGCAGCTAGCGGCGGCATGGTCACGTGAGAAATTCGTTCTGAATGACCAATTCATTCTAATCTAGAGTGTCGAGTTCGGCACAGGTGGGGCGGCTACGTGCTACTGAAGATTGGGGTGGTTAACGACAATGGCCTCCTGGCGTATGCCATCGTGCTCAGGTCCACGCCGATTTTCTTCGCGGCCCTCGAGAGTCGGGCCATAGCGACTGAGTTGCTGCGGCCAGATCCCGCGCTGTAGGCCATCGTGTAGCAGCTTGGCCCCGCACCCGTAGCGCCGACAGCACAATCGAAAGGGAGGCGCGCAAGAGCAGCGCGTGCCCCTCATTGTGAACGTTAGATTGCTTGAACTCACATGAAGACGTGAATGCCGCAAACATTCGTGAATGATGAGAATGGCTACCTCGGGTGGGTGCAAGCGCACCCGAATGGATACGTCGTAAACATTGACAATCCGCAGGTCACTCCTCAGTACCCCATGGTCCATTCAGCCTCTCACCGGTCGATGTCCAGCCCAGCTCGCACGAACTACACGACCGGGCGCTACTTCAAGGTCTGCTCCGAACAAATCGAAGAACTGGAAGCCTGGGCTCGGAGCAAGTATGGTCGTGCTCTGACGAGGTGCCGACAATGCATGTAGCGATTGCTGGATCTCACGTCAACGTCAAAGGTCCGCTTACGGAAAGCGTTTACTTCCGCTTTGGATCGGCTCCCGCCGGCCGTGTCCGGCAGCCACATGGCCAACTATGGTCGGAGCTAATTGCACCGACTAGCGGCCTTTGACCGTTACTTATCGAGGTGGCTTTGATCGCCACGCGTGCGCGCCCGCGCGCCGGGCATTCGTCCCGGCGTGCGATTACCCCCTGTCTTTCCCTGCTTGCATCCTATATTTGTCGTTACGGGTTGCGTTGCGAGAGGAGAAGGGCCGTGAATCACATCCACATCGTCCCCACCGTTTCGCGACTGGTGCTTCTGGGACTCATGCTTCAATCGGGCGCCGCGTTGAGCCAGCAGTCATTGGACCAGCAACTGGCCGGCGCGTGGACGTATGTCTCGGTCGATACTGTCCGTCCGGATGGCAGCCGCACCCCGATGTACGGGCCCAATCCCCACGGTCTGGTGATCTTTGACGGCCATGGCCACTACGCGCTGGTGAATTCGCGCGGCGACCTGCCCAAGTACGTATCCAACGATCGAATGAAGGGCAGTGCGGAGGAATATCGCGCGGTGGTGCAAGGTTCGATCGCCCACTTTGGTACGTACGTCGTCAACGAAGCAGACAAAACCATCACCTTTCGCATCGATACGAGCACATTTCCAAACTGGAATGGCGTCGAGCAGCGCAGGCCGTTTGTCCTCTCGGGAGATGAGCTCAGGTGGACGACGCCTGCCGCTTCAGGGGGCGGCTCGGGAGAGGTTGTGCTAAGGCGAGCCAAATGACGTCGAGCGTAGGCCGGGTAGTTACCGTCGCGCCTTCTCAGGGATGACCGAACCCGGAGCGAACGGCCACGCCTTGGCGTGCTGCATCTATACGGGCCAAACAGTTCCCCGCCACCTCTCCCGGCCACTCCCCTCAATCGAAATACGGCGCCAACACCCCCTCGATCCAGTCCATGAACGCCCGCACGCGCGGCGACAGATTACGCCGATGGGCCACGACGAGCGACGCGGCCAGCGGCTCGGGACGCAGATCCGGCAGCACCTCCACCAACGCACCGCTTGCGATGTGACTCGCAACCCCTGAATACCCGGCCTGGATCAACCCGATGCCGGCAAGCCCTGCCGCGTGATACGTCTGCACGCTGTTGACCTGCATCGCGCTCGGCAATGCAAGCGTCGCATAGCCGTCGCCGTCCGGATATTCCCATCCGGGATGTCGGGCACCGAGCGTCAGCGTGTAGTGGACCATCCGGTGCCCCTGGCCGAGCAGATCATCGAGCGTATGTGGCACACCGTACCGCTCGAGATAACCGGGGCTCGCCGCATTGATCATGCGCAGCCGGCCCAACGGCCGGGCAACCAGCGTCTCGTCCACGATCGGCCCGAGACGGATCACGCAATCGAATCCTTCCTGGACGAGATCGACACGCCGATCGGTGCTCGAAAGCTCCAGTTCCAGTTCGGGATGCGCGGCCATCAGTTGCGGTAATGCGGGAATCACGACGCTGCGCGCGAGCTCGGTCGGCATGTCGACGCGCAACCGTCCCCGCAGGCGGGTGCCATTGCCGGAGAACATCGATTGCAGTTCCTGCACTTCGGCCAGCAGGTCCCGCGCACGCGAATAGAAGGCGCGTCCGTCTTCGGTCAGCTGCACGCTTCTCGTGGTCCGATGCAGCAGCGCGACGCCCACGTCGCGCTCGAGCCGGCGGATCACCATCGACACACGTCCTTTCTGGATGCCCAGGCTTTCGGCCGCGCGCGTGAAGCTCGTCATTTCGGCGACACGGGCAAAGATCAACAGCGCGTCAAGGTTTTGCATTGTTCACTCTGGGGGTAACAGAACGTTCAATCGGTCGTCATTTATAACTCAATTGCGACTCAGTAGAGTGCTTCCCATGTCGTCGCCCGACGACAACCTGAACGAAAGGGAGCAAGCATGACGCAACACATCACGCCGGTTAAAGCGGTCGTCGTCTACCACTCGGGCTATGGGCATACCGAACGCATGGCCGCGGCGGTCGCCGAAGGTGCCGGCGCCGCAGTCGTCGCCATCGACGCCGACGGAAATATTCCACCGGACGCGTGGGAGACGCTTGCCGGCGCCGATGCGATCCTGTTCGGCTCGCCGACCTACATGGGCGGCCCGAGCTGGCAGTTCAAGAAGTTCGCCGACGCATCGTCGAAGGCCTGGTTCGACGGCGCGTGGCGCAACAAGATCTTCGGCGGCTTTACCAACAGCGCCAGCATCAACGGCGACAAGCTCAATACGCTCGAATACTTCGTTCTGCTCGCCGGGCAGCACGGCGGCATCTGGGCGAGCATGGACATCAAGCCGGCGAACCTGAAGGCGTCGATGCGCGACGACCTGAATCGCATGGGCGCCTATATCGCGCCGATGGCGCAGACGCCGGCCGACGCGTCTCCCGACGAGATGTCGGCGGGGGATCTCGAGACGGCGCGCCGCTATGGCGCGCGCGTCGCAACGATCGCAGGACAGTTTCGGGCAGGACACGCTCGAAACAGCTGACATCCTGGCGTGCGGCGCGCGCCGGACCGGACGCCGCCGCATTCTTCCCAGCCGGTCCAGAAGGAAACGGGCATGAAATACAAGCAACTGGGCCGCACCGGCCTGTATGTCTCCGAGCTGTGTCTCGGCACGATGACGCTGGGCGGCAATGCCGATGCCGGCATGTGGGCGGCGATCGGCGCGGTCGGCCAGGACGACGCGACGCGTCTGATCGCCCGCGCGCTGGCCGACGGCATCAACTTCATCGATACCGCGGACATTTACTCGTTCGGTCAGTCGGAACGCCTCGTCGGACAAGCGCTGCGGGACCTCGGCGTGCCGCGCGGCGAGATCGTGCTGGCAACCAAGACGGCCGGCGTGATGGGCCCGACACCCAACGATCAGGGCGCGTCGCGCGGCCACATCATGGATTCCGTGCAGCGAAGCCTGGAGCGGCTGCAGGTCGACCATGTCGACCTTTACCAGATCCATGCGAACGATTCCGTCACGCCGATCGAAGAGACGCTGCGGGCGCTCGACGATCTGACGCGCCAGGGACTGGTTCGCTATGTCGGCGTGTCGAACTGGCGCGCCGGGAAGATCGGCAAGGCGCTCGGACTCGGCGAAGCGCTTCATGCGACGCGCTTCGAGACGCTGCAGGCCTACTATTCGATCGCCGGACGTGACGTGGAGCGCGAACTGGTGCCGCTCGCGATCGAGGAGCGGATGGGCTTGCTCGTCTGGTCGCCGCTCGCCGGCGGATTGCTTTCGGGGAAGTTCGGTCCCGGGGCGCCGACCGAAGAAGGCGCGCGGCGCAGCCATTTCGATTTTCCGCCGGTCGATCTCGAGCGGGCCTGGCCGTGCGTCGCGGCGATGCGCGCCATCGCCGATGATCGGCGCGTGTCGGTCGCCCGGATCGCGCTCGCGTGGTTACTCGCGAAGCCGCATGTCACGAGCGTCATCATCGGTGCCAAACGGGTCGAGCAGCTCGAGGACAATCTCGGCGCGGTCGATGTCGTCCTGACCGACGACGAGCTTGCGCATCTTGACGCCGTGAGTGCGTTGCCGCCCTGTTATCCCGGCTGGATGATCGATCGTCAGGCGGCGGGGCGGCTGCCGCAGCCTTTCGCACGTGCCGTGTCGAAATAGGATCGGCGACGCGACATCAATCTGTTCGACCGGGGCGGTCGCGAACACGCCCGGTGTCGAGTCGGGCACACGCGTGACGCGAAAGGAAGCACCTCGCCGCGTCAAAGCGACGCGCCGCCGCACATGACGATCTGCTGCCCGGTGATCGCGCTCGCATCGGCGCTCAACAGGAAGCCGGTCAGCGCGGCGACTTCCTCGGGCGTGATGAATCGCCCGATCGGCGGCAGGCGGGGAGGCGTTGCCGCGCGCGCCGGATCACGCAGGAACGGCGTGTCCGTCGCGCCGGGCGCGACGACGTTGACGGTGATGCCCCGCGGCGCGAGTTCCGCCGCCCAGGACCGCGCCAGGCCGACCAGCGCGGATTTGGTCGCCGCATACTGGCTGCGGGTGGCCGCGCCGTTGGCGGTGCGGCTGCCGAGCAGTACGATGCGTCCGCCTGCGGGCATCCGCGGCACCAGCCGATCGGCGAGAAAGGTTGCGGACTCGACGTGCAGGCGCCACATGGCCGCTCCGTCCTCGTGTGAAAGCTGACCGAGCGGTGCGGTACGCATGAACCCGGCCGCATGCACCAGCGCGTCCACCGCGCCCAGTTCATCGCACACGGGCCCGAGTGCCGCGAAGTCGGTGACGTCGACCGGCACGATTGTCAGCGCATCGCGGGTCGTTTCGATGTGCGAGCGGCACAGTCCCGTGACGCGCCAGCCATCGGACAGCAGACGATCGACGATCGCTTGCCCGATTCCCGACGACGCGCCCGTGACGACGGCATGGCGCGAACCCGAACCAGACTGCTCCAATTGACCCACGATCGCTCCTGCTACGTTTGAACTACGATGAACCGGCGGATGTCGCCGCCGTCTTCGTGCTGACCGCATGCACCGTGATCCGCGCCTGCGAATGGAACGGATCGAGCTGCTCGGGCAGGGCGGCGTCATCCGTCACGAGCGTCCAGTCGCGCTCGAGCGGCGTCCAGTGCTGCTGGCTCGCGCGTCCGAGCTTGTCCGCGGTCACGAGCACGAAGACCTCCGCCGCCTGCCGCATCACGCACTCCTTCAGATACGACTGCTCGCTGCTCGCCTCGCACAAACCCAGTTCGGCGACCACGCCGTCGGCGCCGAGGAAGGCCTTGTCGACGCTCAGGCGGCTCAGCGCGATCTGCGCGAGCGGCCCGAGCGTGCTCATGCTGGACGACCGGACGTCGCCGCCGATCACCGTCACAGCAACCCCTGACGATGCGAGCGGGCTCACGACCAGCAGGTTGTTGGTGACGACGTGAACGGCGGTCCGGCCGGCAAGCAGGCGCGCCAGCGCCGCGGTCGTGGTGCCGCCGTCGAGGAACACGGTGTCGCCATCCTCGACGAACGCGCTTGCCGCGTGCGCGATGGCTTCCTTCTGCTCCTGCGAACTGACGCGCCGCTCCTCGAGCGAGGGCTCAGGCTCGTGGCCGCCGACCGCGGCGGCGCCGCCGTACGTGCGCAGAATGCGACGGTCGCTCGCGAGCGCACGCAGATCCCGGCGAACCGTCGCTTCCGACATCCCGAAGTGCTCGCACAACGTCGCAACGTCCGTCATGCCCCCGAGCACGGCCTGCAGCATCGCCTCCCGGCGCCTGGTCACTTTCATGTGCGTGAATTCCTGGTCTGATCGCATTGGCGCGCAAGTCCGCGCATCCCGACCGACAAGTTTATCGAATTGCCGCAGCGACCGGCCGGTTGCACCGGCTGGCGTCATCGACCGCGAACCCACGCTTCGTCGACGCGCACGTACTTGATTTTCTGGCGGAACCAGGTGAATGCGATATGCAACGCGCCGTCCTGCGACTGCACGATGGACGGATACGAATACTCCCGGTTGCGCTGGTCCGCGGAGTTGTTGGTCATGCAGTACCCGTCGCCGATCTCCAGGTTGCGACGGCGCCGCCATGTCCTGCCGCCGTCTTCCGAGATGGCCAGCGACATCGGCGCGCGCGGCGCGCCCCAGAAGGCCGTGCCGCGCGCGGACGCCTTCTGGTCGCGCAGCTCGCCGCTGTCTTCCGAGTCTTCGATATCGTCGTACAGGGACGCGCGCCGCTCCTTGCTGTGCGACGCATCGCTCTCGTTGAACACGAGCGCGAGGTGACCGTTCTGCAACACCGTGAACTGAATCGACGAGTTGTTGTTCGGTACGTCGGTCGGCTCGGGCGCGCTCCACGTGCGGCCATCCGTCGAGCGGCTCGCGTAGACGAAGTCGGCCCAGCGGCTACGGTAAAGCGCCAGCAGCGAGCCGTCGTGCAGCACGTGAACGTTCATGTGCACGCACCCGACGCTGTCCGGTACTTCATGCAGCGTCCACGACGCGCCCTGATCGTCGGAGACCATGACCGCGCTGACATCGTCGTTGCCGACCCAGCGCTCGCCGGGCGCCGTGCGGCACAGGAAGATGGGGCAAATCCACGTGCCGCTGTCGAGCGCGATGATCGGCTGGCGGACGAAGGTCCCCGGACGCTCGAACAGGGTTTCGACGGGCCCCCAGGTGACGCCGCCGTCCGCCGACACGCGGCGGCGAACGATCGCGGTGTTCTGATGGCCGGACAGTTGCGCGGTGTAGATCAGCCACAGGCGGCCGTCCGGCGCGGTGAACAGCACCGGGTTCTGTTCCGAGCGGGTCGGGTCGTCCGACAGCTTTTGAGGCGACGACCACGCGTTCGTCCCGGCCGCGAGACGCGACAGGTAGATGGAAACGTCGGGAATGCCTTCCTGGGTGCCGCCGAACCAGACGCACAGCAGGTCGCCGTTGTCGAGGCAGTGCAGGTTGGCCGCGTGGTTCTGCACGCAGGCGGTCGGCAGAAACGCTTCTTGCCGTTCCGCGTCGGCATACGCCGTGCGAACGCAATGATCCGAAGCGGCGCTCGGCGCTTCAACGAGGTTGGTGCTCATGAAATGTGTCTCGAGTGGCGAGGTTAGTGCGATTCGCGATGCGTGAGCGGCTTGTCGCGAAGGTCCGAGCCTTCGCCATGAAACAACAGCTTGCCGATGATCAGCACGATCGCGGGTGTCACGAGGGCGACGTACATGTTGTCGATGCCGAACGGATTGCCGAGCAGGTACCAGACCGTCGTCGCGATCGTCGCGAAGATGAGCGCCGAGACGGCGCCGCGCTTGCCGCTGAAGAACGGCAGGTAGATCCCGATCAGCGCAACGATCGACACGGACAGACGCAGCGCGCGGCTGAAGAACGACAGCGCGAGGATCTGCGGGACGAACAGCACGAAGATCAGCGGGAGGAAGCCGACGACCAGCGAGATCCAGCGCGTCATTCTCAGTTCGACGTCGGGCGTCGGCTTGAAGCGGGGCACATAGAAGTCCTTGACGATCAGCGAAGCGATCGCCAGTGCGACGGTGCAGACGCTCACGAAAATGGATGCGACGAGCGAAGTCGTGACGATGCCGGCCAGGATGGGGTTCATGTGCTGCAGGAACACCGGCAGCGCATACAGGCTCTTGATGTTCGGATACAGGTACTTGGCGGTCACGCCGATGAAGCCGAGCGCGAGCCCGATCGGCACGCACAGGACTGCGGCGATCAGCGAGGACGCGCGTGCGCCCTCGGGGCTGCGGGTGGCCGAGATCGCCTGGATGATGAACTGCGTCGAGAAGATCGCGCCGGCCGTGCCGATGATCCATGCGCCGATGGTGCCGCCCGACAGCGCCCCCGTCCACGTGAAGTAGTGCGCGGGCATGTGCTGCGCCATCGGCTTGATGCCGCCCGACAGCTTCCACGCGACGCCGACCAGGATGGCGATGCCGAGCAGCTTCACGGCGCTGTGGACGACCGTCAGGTACGCGACGCTCTTGAGCCCGCCCCAGACGAAGTAGATGGTGCTGACGATGGCGGTGATGATGGCGGCCGTCGGCAGGTTGATGCGCATGACCGTCGAGATCGCCGCCGCACCGCTCACGTAGTTGCCGACGTTCACCACGAACAGCGCGTAGATCATGATCGCGGAGACGGCGAGCTTCGCGCCATGCCCGTACCGCTGGGCGATGAACCCGGAGATGGTGAATTCACCTGACGCATACAGGCGCTTGGCCATGAACAGCCCGAAGAGCAGGAAGCCGATGGCTGCCGCCAGGACCGACCACGAAGCGGCGATGCCGGCCGAGAAGGCTTCCTGCGATGTCCCGACCGTCGATTTGGCGCCGATGAATTCCGACATCAGCAGGATGGCGACCACCAGCGCGGGCATCGAGCGCCCGGCCACCATGAATTGTTCGGAATTACGGCTGCGCAGGCGAATGCTGATGATGCTCGTCAGCACGATGTAGGCAACCACCATGCCGATGATGGTGGCTGTATCCCAATAACTGAAGGTGGCCATCGCTTGTCTCCACGTTACCTTCGGTTGATATGTCCGTTCGGGTGCGTCGAGTCATCCGGCATGTTCCTGCCGGTATGACCCGTTGGTCGATGCGTGTCGTTACATGGGCGGCTCAGGCGGCGCTCGCCACCGGCGACGGCTCGTTGCGCCGCGTCGCGAGGTCCACGGCCTGGCGGAAGGCTTCGAGCATGCTGCGTTCGTCGGCGATGCCCTTGCCGGCGATGTCGAAGGCGGTGCCGTGGTCGACCGACGTGCGGATGACCGGCAGGCCGACCGTCACGTTCACGCCGGCTTCGAGGCCCATCACCTTCACCGGCCCGTGTCCCTGGTCGTGATACATCGCGACGACCACGTCGAAATCGCCGCGGCCCGCACGGAAGAACAGCGTGTCGGCCGGCAGCGGGCCTTCCACGTCCCAGCCGCGCGCCTGGAGGATCTGCACCGCCGGAACGATCTTCTCTTCCTCTTCGCCGTAGCCGAACAGGCCGTTCTCGCCGGCATGGGGATTGATGCCGCATACGCCGATGCGAGGATTCGCGATGCCGGCGCGAACCAGCGTGTCATGTGCGCGTTCGATCGTGCGTTGCACGAGGCCCGGCTCGATCTTGCGAATCGCGTCGAGCAGGCCGATGTGCGTCGTCACGTGGATCACGCGAAGGTTGGGCGCGACCAGCATCATCGACACCTCGTCGATGCCCGTCAGATGCGCGAGCATTTCCGTATGTCCGGGGAAAATGTGGCCGCCGGCATGCAACGCTTCCTTGTTGAGCGGGGCCGTGCAGATCGCGTCGAGCTCGCCGTTCGACGTCAGCTCGACGGTGCGCGCGATATATCGATACGCGGCGTCTCCAGCGATCGCGGACAGCTTTCCATAAGGCAGGTCGGCCGGAATGAGCGCCATGTCGATGCAGTCGACGACCCCCACGCGGAACGCGCCGTCGGACGGCCGGCTGACGGCGCGAACGTCGAGCTCGACGCCGGCCCTGCGGCCGGCGTCCCGCAGGCGCGCGGCGTCGCCGATGACCACGGGGCGGCACTGCTCGTACACGGACGCATGGGCAAGGCTCTTCATGATGATTTCCGGGCCGACGCCAGCCGCGTCGCCCATGGTGATACCGATGATGGGACGGTTGTCCATGGCAGTTCCCTTCACAAATTGGTTTGAGCGGTATTGGCCGTCTTGCCTTCATTCGCAAGCCGGCGCCACGCGTGATGGAGCGATGCGGGCTGGCCGAAGCCGCCCGCCTTGGTCACGACGGGGAGTGTCTTTCCTTGCAGCCGGCATTCGAGCAGCGGCATGCCGTCCTCGATTTCGTCGACGATCCGCAACGCGTTCGCGCCGGCCGCGGTGAGCAGCGCGCGCGCCGTTTCGCCGCCCGTCGCGATGATCCCGCCGGCGTGGCGCACGGCGGGCGCCAGCAACGCGGCAAGACGGTTGCAGAACAGCAGGCCGTCCTTCACGTCGCCGCGCTGCGCCTGGCTCAACGAGACCACCACATGCCGACCGCGACGAAGGGCGTCGCATACGAGCGTCGTCACGTCGCTGCGCGGATCATCCAGCGCGGCGACGGGGACCTCGAGCGCAACGAGGCTCGCGCCGCAGTTGGCCTTGAGGCAGTCCAGCTGCGCATGCGAGATGCTCGACATGCTGCCGACGACCGTGAGCACGGGCCCTTGCGGATCCTCGCGGCCGGCCGTCGGGGCGGTCGTGCTTCGGGTTGGCGCCAGCGTTTCGATGAC
Source organism: Burkholderia ambifaria (assembly GCF_001443045.1). Lineage (GTDB taxonomy): Bacteria > Pseudomonadota > Gammaproteobacteria > Burkholderiales > Burkholderiaceae > Burkholderia > Burkholderia ambifaria_A. The sequence continues at coordinate 111,660 of NZ_LKPJ01000020.1, forward strand.
GGCGGGAGCCAGGCCGGCCGAGCCCACCCAGAACACGTTGTCGAGCGTGGCCGATGCGCGGGCAATGCGTTGCAGGTCCGCATCGGACTCCGCGTCGCACACGACGGCTTGCATGCCATCGGCTTGCAACTGCCGCATGTGTGCCGCGAGCGCGTCCGGTTCGCCGCGCACCGCGCCGATTCCCGCGTGTGCGACGCGCAGATCCTCGGCCGAAAGCAGCGCAACCAGATCGGCCTTGCCCGGGATGTGCTCGTTGCGCCAGTATTCGCTCGCTTCGACGGGCACGCCGCGAACCCATTGGCGTCCGTCCCGCGTCGTGCGTCCGGATGCCGGGTAGGCGGGGCAGACGATCGCCATGCCGAGGTGTGACGCCAATGCGGCGACCTCGGCCGCGACATTGCCTCGCAGCGTGGAGTCCACTTTCTTGTAGACGCGGGTGCCGACACGCGACAACGACTCGACGGCGGCGACGTTGCGTCGGGCGGCCACGTCCTTCGATGCGCGGCGCGAGTCGACGTCGACCGACAGGATGTCGACGTCGTGCGTCGACGCCGACGCCGACGCCGACGCGTGTTCCGTGTCGAGCAGGACCATCGCCGTCAATCCGTGACGCAACCCGGCCACCGCGCAATCGGCCGCGCCCGACAGGTCGTCGGCGACGATCAGGAGCCGTGCCGCATGCTGTGCGACCGCGTTCATGGCAGCAGGCGACGGTAGACGGACTTCATGTCGTCGAGCGTCAGCGCCTTCGGATTGTTGCCGAGCAGGCGCTTGACCTTCGATGCCGCCACCGCCAGCGCGTCGAGATGTGCTTCGGACACGCCGAACTTGCGCAGGTCCTGCGGAATGTCGACGGCCGCCGTCCATTCCACCATCTTGTCGATCAGCTTGCGTGCGGCGACCGGGTCCGAATCCGTGTTCGGCGCCAGATCGAGTGCGCGCGCAACGTTCGACAGCCGGCCTTCGATCGCATCGAGATTGAAGGCCATCACGTGCGGCAGGAGCATCGCGTTCGCGACGCCGTGCGTGACGTTGAACATCCCGCCGAGCGGGTAGGCCAGCGCATGCACCGCTGCCGTGCCGGCGGCGGTGAGCGCGAGGCCGCCATACATCGACCCGAGCATCATCGCTTCGCGTGCCTTCAGCGACTGGCCGTTCTCGTACGCCTCGACGATGTTCGCGCCGATCAGGCGCATCGACTCCATCGCGTACATGTCGCTGATCGGGTTCGCCTTCGTCGAGATATACGATTCGAGCGCATGCACGAACGCGTCCATGCCGGTTGCGGCCGTGATCGGCTTCGGCAGGCCGAGCGTCAGTTCCGCATCGAGAATCACGATTTGCGGCAGCAGGTGACGGCTGACGATGCCCACCTTCAACGCTTCGTCCGGCAGCGTCACGATCGCGTTGGGCGTGACTTCGGAGCCGGTGCCTGCGGTCGTCGGCACCAGAATCATCGGCACGCCGGGGTGCTTGATGAGGTCGATGCCGAGCCAGTTGCGCAGCGGTTCGTCGTTGGTCAGCCGGACCGCGAACAGCTTCGCCGCATCGAGCACGCTGCCGCCGCCGATGGACAGAATCGCCTGAGGCGCAAAGGGCTCGATCTGCTCCTTGAAAACCGTCTCGACGTTGCCGATGGTCGGCTCCGGTTCGACGCCGCGAATGATGCGCACGTCGACGTCCCTCGCGTTGAGCGATTCGATCACGCGATCGGCGACCCCCAGCGCTTCCATTGCGGGTTGCGTGATCAGCGCGATGCGCTCGATCGGCGTATCGAGCAGCGACAGCGTGTCGGGAAGCGTGGCGAGGCTGCCGGCGCCGTGGACGATGTGCTTGACTGTCTGGAAGTGATAAGTCGTCATGCTGATGACCTGTTTCAGTGGCCGCGCGCGGCGTCGTGGTAAATGGAGAGCGCTTGCGCCAGGCGCTCGCGCGCGCTGTCGTCGAGCGGTTGCGCGGGCGAGCGAGCCGGGCCCGCTGGCATGCCGAGCATCTGCGCGGCGGTTTTCAGCACGACGGGCATCGTGCCCAGCGCGAACGCGTCGCGCAGCGCACGCAGCGACTCCTGGGCGGCGCGTGCACCCGCGATATCGCCGGCCTGGAACTTGTTCCAGATCGACATGACGACCTGCGGGACGGCATTGGTCGTCGCGGCGACCGCGCCGTCGCCGCCCGCGATCAGCGTCCAGAGAATCATCGAGTCGGTGCCGGTGAAGACCGCGAAGTCGTCGCGCCGCAGGTTGATCAGTTGCAGCAGGCGATCGAAGTCGCCGCCGCTGTCCTTGATGCCGCGGATGTTCGGAATCTCGGCAAGGCGGCGCACGGTATCGACCGTCAGCGTGATGCCCGCTTTCGCGGGGATCGTGTAGAGCATGACCGGAAGCGGCGTTGCCTCGGCGATCTTCTTGTAGTGCGTGTAGAGCTCCGGCTGCGTCGCGCCGTTGAAGTACGGCGTGATCACCGAAACGGCATCCACGCCGACCTCGGTCATCTTCCGGTTCAGGTCGATCACGTCACGCGTCGCATAGGCGCCGGTGCCCGCGATGACGGGCACGCGCGAGCGGGCCTGGCTGACCGCGATGCGCGCGATGCGCAGCTTCTCTTCTTCGCTCAGTGCGATGAATTCGCCGTTGGTGCCGAGCACGAAGAGCCCGTGCACGCCCGACTCGATGAGCCGTTCGACCAGCGCGCGCAGCCCGTCTTCATCGATGTTCTCGTCCGCCGTCATCGGCGTGATCAGCGCGGGAACGATCCCCTTGAACGAAATTGACATGCTTGGCTTGCTCCATCGCGGAAGGGACGGCGGGCGGAAGCGCCGTCTCCTTGGGGTTAGGCAGAAAACAGCGGGGCCGTGCGCTTGCGGGCACCCGCCAGTGCAACGCGTATGACGGAACGAGTCGTCCGGCAGCTTTCTTCAGTGGACTTGCTCGTTTCGATCAAAGTTGTTGCGCGATGTGTGCATTCTAGCTGATGTGGTGACTGAATCAGTCAATGAAAACCCTAATATGATTGAATCGATCATTTTGAGGTGGCGCTGAAAAGGGGAAATGAGCGAATGGTTCGGCTTCGCGTACGTTGGCGGCATGCATGGCCGGCTGCTCGTGATCGGCTTCGTCTGCAACCTGTTCGTCACGCGCGTGAACGAGCGCCATCACATGACCGACGCGCAGCTCGACGCCGGCAAATAAATCCAGGAGACGCGAAAAATGAACGAAACGGTCGCTTCCGCTCGCCCGACCAACAAGGCGGTGCTTGCCGTGTTTTGGCTCTACGTGCTGATTCCGCTTGCCTGGGGTGTCGTCAACACGCTCACGACGGCGATGAAGCTGTTTGGGTGAAGGCGGGCAGGGCGCGCTGATCTGCACGGTGCGATCAGCGCGGTAACCGCTAGAATTGCGGTTTTTAGCCCGGAACACGTCCATGTCTTTTGCCTCGCTAGGCCTGATCGACCCGCTGCTGCGTAATCTGCAGGACCTCAATTACCAGACACCTACGCCGGTGCAGGCCAAGGCGATTCCCGCAGTGCTCGGCGGCAAGGACGTCATGGCCGGGGCGCAGACGGGCACGGGCAAGACCGCGGGTTTTGCGTTGCCGCTGTTGCAACGGCTGGTGCAGCACGGGCCGGCGGTGTCCAGCAACCGTGCGCGTGTTCTGGTGCTGGTGCCGACGCGTGAACTGGCCGAGCAGGTGCTGCAAAGCTTCGTCGCTTACGGCAAAGGCCTCGACTTGCGATTTCTGGCGGCCTACGGCGGGGTGAGCATCAACCCGCAGATGATGAAGTTGCGCAAGGGCGTGGATGTGCTCGTTGCCACGCCTGGCCGTCTGCTGGATCTCAATCGCCAGAATGCCGTGCAGTTCGACCAAGTCCAGACGCTGGTGCTGGATGAGGCCGACCGCATGCTCGATCTGGGCTTTGCGCGCGAGCTCAATGCCGTCTTTGCTGCGTTGCCCGTTCAACGCCAGACCCTGCTGTTCTCTGCCACGTTCACCGACGACATCCGCGCGATGGCGGCGAGCATTCTGCGCGGTCCGGTCAATATCAGCGTCAGTCCGCCTAATGTCACGGCGAGCAAGATCAAACAGTGGGTGGTGACGGTCGACAAGCGGAACAAGCCGGACCTCTTCATGCACCTGGTGGCCGAGAACAACTGGGACCACGCGCTGGTGTTCGTCAAGACCCGCAATGGCGTGGATTACCTGGCGGCGATGCTGAATGACGCGGGCTATGCGGTCGACACGATCCACGGCGACAAGCCGCAACCCGCGCGGCTGCGTGCGCTCGAGCGCTTCAAGACGGGTGAGGTGCAGATGCTGGTCGCCACCGATGTGGCTGCGCGCGGGCTGGATATCGATGATCTGCCGCTCGTGATCAACGTCGATCTGCCGATCGTGGCGCAGGATTATGTGCATCGGATCGGGCGTACGGGGCGTGCGGGGGCGAGTGGTGTGGCGGTGTCTCTCGTGTGTGCCGATGAAGCGCCGCAACTGGCCGCGATCGAAGCGCTGATCGGGAAAACGCTGCGTCGTGAAGAAGAGCCGGGGTTTGAGGCGGAACACCGCGTGCCGGAAACCAGTGCGACAGGGCAGATCATCAAGAAGCCTAAAAAGCCGAAGAAGCCTAAGGTGGTGCAAGGTGGGGCGGGGGCTGTGCCGGTGGCTGTGGCTGGGAAAAAGCCGCGGCCGCAGGGTGGTGAGGGTAAGGCTGCGGGGCAGCGGGCTGGGGGGAAGGGCGCGAGCGTGTTGGCCGGTAGTCCGTTCAGCGTGCAGAAGCCGCGGAGCAAACCCGCTGGTAAGGCGGCTGCGGGGGCGCGTAAGCCGGCTGGGAAATCGTCTGGTGGGCGCGGGAAGCACTAACGTCGATCGGTGGGGCGGCCGACGCCAGCCAAGGCGCAGGCTGGCGGGTCGGGAGGCAGGTAACGGCTCGACTTCGGCACATGCATCAGGTCGACGGGTAACGGCGCACTGTAGTCAGGATCAGTAACGCCTTCGGGGCCGAACGGATGTTGGAGTCGTGCGTAACAGGCGTCAGATCGAGGGTGACACCGGCGATGTGTCCGGTTTTTCATACGAACGCTGTTGTCTGATCGGCTCGTCGAGGACTATCGCGTTGAGGCGGATAGTGGCCTTTCGCTTTGGGGTGCAGTCGGTCAGGAGCGGTCTTTCGACAGATGGGGCTAGATCGTTGACACTAGGGTTCCACGGCCGCATGCTCCAACCCAATCGCCCACGCTATTCCGGTGATAATCGTTGTCGTTGCGATGTAACTGGTACTGCGAATCGGGGGTGACAGTGACAAAGAGTCGGAAGCTGGTCTTCCAAAGACGCACTGCGATACACGCGGGCCTATGGGTTTCGCTTTACTTTGCGCTAAAACCAGGGGCGTTGCTTGCGTCCCCTCCGCAAGACCTTGAAATACTGGGCAGAAGACTTCGTGTTGAAATCGACGAAGCATATCAGAAGCTCCCCAAAAGCGGCCCGATACAAGAGATAGAGAAAGCTGGGGACATTACTTGGCTCGCAGTTCGTTACATTCCTCTCGAAAGTTCGTTTGACGACGCCGAAGTCATCCTTCGCGGCGCCGGTTTTTCAGTCGGACCACGGCCGGATAAAAATCAACCGGGTAATCTGCAGCATAGATATGATGTCATTGCGCGGATTGACGGGTACCGTTCAAATGTTGTTTCGCGCACCAACGTGTACGTATTTCTTTCGCCCAAAGCTCCTGGCGATTTTTATGATGGTGTTTCGGCGATTTTCGCATCGTTTACGACGAGTTATTTGTAGCGACATTGCACGCAGCAGGGTCGCGAGGTACCGTTCAGCTGTTGATTGTGTATGTCAGTTTTGGGGGCGTCTAGCGGCAGATCTGGGGTGACGTCTTCTGGTATGCGGTTGCGTTGCGTGCTCGTGTGACAGGGAAAAGCTGCTTCGGTGAGCCATTGAGAACAGGTGCAACATGAAATATTTGCACGTGATGGCAGAAAAATACCAAATAAAATTGGAACAATTTAATCAGCTTTTGATCGCCTCCACGGAAACGCCATCCGATACCGACATTGACGTTGGCTTTGGCCGAAGCGATCATCGGAAATCGATTATTTTTCCCCACTACGATATAGGCGATGACCGCTCTGGGTCGGCAACTACCGACTACATCGGGTGGCAAGCGAGCCGGCTTCGGCCTCGGCTTTGGGCAACTAGCCGGCCAATAGGCGACTTTCGTAGGCAGCGGCGTTCGGACATTCAGACGTCCGTTGCGCGATCTCAACGGACGCTTGCGATCGATTGCTCGGCGGATAGGTCAGACGATTATTTCAAAAGCAACTGACACCCCGGTGTCAGCAGGATTTGAGTATCGTGCCGGAATCGCTTGTCATCTGCTGCGTTGCATTGATACCGTTTGCAGCATGCGTGACCGACCAATCCAAGAGGGAGCCATGGCGCGAATTCTTTCGTTTTCTTCCGGGCCCAATGACTGGCAACGCCAATTGGCTGATCCTGAAAAGCATTGGAAGCCAGGGTATTCCGCACGCACGCTTGCCTATTGCTGGGAAGACGCCGATGGATTTCCGGCGGAAGTTGCTGCCTCCTTGTCATGCTCCTGCGAGCCGCTGCTCGAAGAACTCACTCCACTCCTGGCGGTGCCGGAATTCAAGGTGCCGTTACCGGGTGGGGAACGTGCTTCGCAAAACGATATATTCGTGCTCGCGCGTTCCTCGGCTGGAGCCGTATCCATCATGGTTGAAGGAAAGGTCCGTGAGTCGTTCGGCCCGACGTTGGAGAACTGGTGCAACGAGTCGTCAAGCGGCAAGGCGGAGCGCTTGCGCCACATACTGCGAGTGATCGGCCTTGTAGCAGCACCGCAGGGAGACATTCGCTATCAACTGCTGCATCGGGCGGCTTCGGCTGTCATAACAGCCGAGCAGTATCGAGCGGTCGCCGCAATCGTGCTCATACATTCTTTCAGCCCCGAACGTTCGGGCTGGCCGGATTTCCAGGCTTTCACCCGATTATTCGGAGTTGAAGCGGAACATGGGTGTGTCCAAAAACTTGCCGTTTCTTCGCGGGTACCACTCTTCGGCGCTTGGATTACTGGCAACCCGAAGTACCTGACCTGTTGAGCAATAGAAATGCTGGACGCTACGCTGAGCATGTCGTGAATGAATCGACCGGACTAAAGCATCATGAGCATCCAATTTGCAGCAGTGCACGAGAAGAACACATGGCGCCGGCATTCAGGGCATCAAACCCTGGAGGCTGCGATTAGCGGAAGGGATGGCGCGGAAAATCTCCTGCGTGGATTCGAGCGCGTCGGCCGTGATATGCACAAAGCATACGGCGTGGTTCATGCCGTATTTGTATGGGACGACACAGAGCAGATGGCCGACGCGCTCCGGCTGGCACCGGGTAGCAGCCACGACATCGAGCGAGTGAAAGTCCGTGTCGAACTCGTCGAGCTGTTTCAGGTGAGGCATGGTCCGTCTCTGGCTCAGATCGACGAATGGTTTCGGTCGTCGTCCCCAGACGTTGGCACATTGTATCCAGATGACATTCCCGGCGGGGTGCAGTATTTCGAAGGCGCGGTTGCACAGGTGCTTGTGAACGTTTATGAGCGAAATGCAGCCGCACGCCGAGCGTGCATCAACCACTACGGATATGCCTGTATGGTCTGCGATCTGGATTTCGAAGTCCGTTATGGATCAATCGGTCGCAGCTTCATCCACGTTCACCATGAGGTTCCCATCGCAGACATTGGCGCGAACTATCAAGTGGACCCTATTCGCGACCTGAAGCCGGTGTGCCCCAACTGTCATGCGATGCTTCACCGGCAGGATCCTCCACTGCCGATTGAGAAGTTACGTGCAATGTTGTGCCGCTGAGTCAGGGTGCGCGATTCCGATGCCTGTTTTACCTCGGACGTTGCGGTAGATGTCGCGCCGGATCGAATAGCGGGCGTGGGTCGGTCTGCGGCGGTCGCGTGTCGTGGGGTGGCGGCTGGCCGAGTTCGGCGGTTGAATCCACCTCGGCAAACGGCCGTTCCGATGAGAATGATTCAGATTTCGTCATCTGCCAAAGCGCTCCTGACCTGCACTCAGGGTGTTCAGAACGTGGTGAATTCTCAACCCGACGGATTGGCGCGGCGGCGACATGCTACGATCAACGCGATCCGACTTTCATCCCGACGCACAATGACGACAATGTATGAATTGCTCGGTGTGTGCGAGAACGCCACCAACGAGGAAATCAAGCGCAGCTACCGAAAGGCGGCGATGAAAGCGCATCCCGACCGCAACGTCGGGGGCGAAGCGGACGCGCATGCGCGATTTCAGGAGATCAAGGAGGCATACGCGATTCTCTCGGACCCGGAGCTGCGCCGCGTCTATGACACCGTTTTCGCAGAGGAAATGCTCCGTCACGCACGGCTTCGCGAAGAAGAGGAGCGCTTGAAGGCGGAGCGCGAAGCGGAATATGCGCGGTTGTGCCCTTGTTCGGCGAAGCGCATCGCCCNGTTCGTGGCATGGGCGATGCGCTTCGCCGAACAAGGGCACAACCGCGACGTCGTGTTCGGTGTTCTGCTCGGCCGTGATTGCGATGTTCAACTCGCCGAGCGCATTGCCGGCAGCGTGGTCGAGCTGCATGCGTCGCGCCAGCCGAGCGCATCGCGGGACGGGCAGCGTGATGAGCAGATGCCGCAATGCGAGAAGAGGGCGACACCGGCGCCAAAGAGCGACGCGCGAAGGAGTGACGAACACGTGCATAGGGACTTTTTCAGCGCTCTGTGGCACGGCGTGTTCGGGCTGCGCCCGTGAGTCCTGGTGGGTGACCGGTTTTGCGAGCGCGGAACTCGACCGCGATCGGAGCCCTCTTCGGGGGAGGTTCTTCGATCGATTGCTTCATGAATTGACGGCTAATTGGGCAGTATTCGGTCAGGAGCGGTCCCTCGACTTCAGCACCGAAATCGTCAACAATACCACTCGCAGCGCGCGTGCAGCCACGCCAGATCACCGCCGGCAGAAAACAGTCGTGCCGTCCGTCACGGACGTAGCTGGGCCGAACTCCCAATACGAAACATTAACAATTTTCGGAGCAACGGGGAAATGGACCGCAAATATGTGCTGGTTGGATTCGTACTGACGTTCATTGTAGGCTTCTGGATGGGACATCATGGGGCCGCCGCTCAGAAAACGGAACTCCGCAAGCTCAGGGCGATGCCTGCCATCCCCATCTGGAAAAATCCCCAATGCGTTTTGGCGAATATCAAAGAAAACGAACGCTTTGAAATTGCCGCATCGACTCTCGAACATATCGCACCGCATTCCCCCGACTGGCTCGCCATCGGGGCCGAACGCGCTCTCAGTCAAGACCTATATCGCAGCAGCCCAGGTCAGCTCGGCCCGAGGGTATGTAGTCCGCCAGCGATATATGCGCGTGTTGCTGCGGCGTTCGCAGGAAAGCCTATCAAGGGCAGGTTTGATCTCTATGAAGTCGAGCTGGCCTCGCGTATGCAATCTCCGCCCACTGAAGTCGTAGATGCCGTAGCGCAAGTGGCGTTTGATGCTCGGCCAGTGATCGACGACGGTATTGATGGGCAAGTCAAGGGCGATATTAGGCCGCTTGCGAGAACCGTATTGGCAGGGTTTGGACACGAATCAGCGCGATACGCGATCGCAGCATTTGAACAAGTTTCCAGCGAAAGTTCCATCGGCACGGGCGCGGCACAGGTGGCAGCCGCCGGAGGACATCCAGAGGCGCTATCACTGGTAGAGTCTCTTATGAATCAACTTCTTGCTTCAGTCCCGGACGACAAGCCCATTCCATTGGCGGCCCGCGATCGCCTCTATGAGTTGGCGTGGGGAATCTATTTTTCAGGGGCATCGGCAAAGGACCACGTGGCACCGATCATGAGACTCATGGCAAGGCACGTGCAGAGTGGCGCGCCACCGTTCGGCATGCTTAGTCTTCGTCCGAAGAGGATGTGCGAAGTGCTGTCCAAGATCCGCGGCGATGACACGCGTGTGAAAAGCGAATTTCCATATTGCGCTGACGACACTCCATTGGAATCGTATCCCCAAGGGGCATTCGCTGGTGCATCGACACAAGGTCGGTGACACACGTCCAACGGGCGCTATCGCATGGGATGTCGGAAAGGATGACCATGAACAACATAGCTACTTTTCTTTTCGCTGCGACTCTTTCCGTCTCCTCTCTCGCTTTTGCGGGAGGACTGTCGGACGCGGACGCCGGCACCTATGAATGGCTAAACCAAAAGGGTGCTCCAACTGGTGTGCTCTACAGGTTGAATCGATCTTCGGGAAGGTGGGTGGCTTTGGGGAAACTGCCCGGCAAGGAGTGGAAGGACATCTCCTGCGACCGCGGCTGTGAGTATAGGGATAGCACGACCAGAGAAATTCAAAGTTACTTCCCACCAGACTGGTTGGCAAACGCGAATATTGCCTGTATCCAAAATGCTGCTCAAGCCTTCTGCCGATTCGGACCCGTCAAGGAGCCTGGGAAAGCCGGCCACGTGATTGTTACTCTGGTGACTGGCAAGCCAGTGCCAATTCTGGTGAGACGCGTGGAAAACCGGTAAATACGCTGACCTGGAATCGGCCAAGGCGGCCGGTCCATATGAACGCCTGGATTGTCGAAAATAAGTGCCTAAAACACAGGGATTGCCGCCCGGTCCAAATCGAACAGGATGCCCGGAAATGGAAAAAGCAATATGGAATTCCATGAATATCACATGCAAATTGATTCGAATGAGTATGGCGGTCATTTTGGTTGCAGAAGGTGTTTTCGGGACCACATTGGCTTACGCCAACGGTCGAAGCGCTGCACTTGTGAACGATTTCAAGTTCTTCTGCATGCGGGGAGCGCCGACTTACGAGAGCCTCAATGCATACGCCACCGCGCTTAAGCTACCGATCAAAAAGGACCTTTCACGTGAGATGGGGCATGGAGATCGCCTCAGATCGCGATCCTGGACGGTTGGATCCAATACTGGTCCGTACGAGCTCGCCGCCGCAGAGGCAACTCAAGGCGATGTCACCGCGGAAACCTGCGGAATCGGCAGCGCCGATGGTAGCGGCGACAAGATCTATTCCGAGCTAACCGCGCACTCGAATCTCGGGAAACCTCATGAAAGCAGCTCGCCGGATGGACGGATCAAATCCGTAGTTTGGACGCTCTCATCGGGAGAAAAGCTGGTGTTGACGTATGCAAGTGCCGGCCCGGGCTTTTATCTATCTCACGTATTCAAAAGCCCCCATGCCAAGTAAGTCCCATCGCATACAGCCCACTCGAATGACCGCTTCGTCGTGCAATGACTGTCTCTTGTGGGTCGCTTCATTCCTTTTGCATGAGGCGCGCACCCGAGGCGGTCGTCGAACTCAGCCGTGGGGCGCTGGTCGGAGAACGGTCGTTGGGTTGCTTCAGCACAATTTGGATGCGGGCCTAAGAAATCTGGGGTAGCGTTTCACTTGTGTACCCGCTGATAAAGGCCGTGAGCGGAGGCTGTCATGTATAGAAGTACGGACATCAATAATTTTCGCTCGCCATCGGCGGTCGAAAGAGAACTAATCTCAGAATTGACAGCTGCAGAGTTCCCCGGTCGAGCCGAAGTGATCAAACAGCTTCAGCAGTGTGTCGTGCGAGTGATCGATGAGGAAGGCAGTCTTGAAGTAGGCATTCCACCGCACGCAATCGCGGCACCAGTGTTACATCGAGTTCCAACCGAGCTATATGGCCCTGATGTCGATGGGGTTCAAATCAGCGTGCTCCTACATGTCGTTGATGGAGTTTGCCGCGAAATCGAAATTTACAAGGTAGACGGCACTGATATCCAACGAATGCCTGCTATCTGGCAGCGATTCGTCCCTGGGCCGGACGATGCGGACTCAAGTTAAGCGGCACATTGAATGACCGATTTGGGGAATTGCGCCCGACCGCTTCGGGTCGAGAGTGTGAGTTCGCTGATGCAGGAAGCTGACGTTCGGCACCTCGAAGCCGGCACCGTTAGCATTCCGCCAAGTTGCCGACTTAGAACCCAGCCGGCCCCAAGGTCAGCAGAGGCCGAGTGCGGAGCGTTCGCCAACATGCGGCGTACGCCCGCTGTTTCCTAGTAACTGCCATTGCACTGGCAGCGGCCACGGCGACGCTGAGGGCGCTGGCTCGCACGTGTCGTCGTCGACGAGGCGCAGAACATCAAGAGCCCGGCGGCGGCGCCAAACACGCGCGATCAAATCCTTATCCGCGCCGGCCTTCATCGCGATGAGCGGCACACCGGTGGAGAACCAACTGGCTGAGTGCTGGTTGTCAGCGTCGGATAGATACTCCTTTCGACGAAGTAATTTTCCCCAGTTCTCTATCTGACGGCGCCGCGGTAGCAGCGCCGTCCTGTCGATCGTCGACCATATCGCCCTTGAGATCCGTCCTGGGGGCGTCAGTGGTCAAGTTCGATGAGCATGGGTTATGGGTCTGGTGCATGGACTGGATCATGGAAGTGCACACACGGGATCTATGCGCCAATATGGGGCAAGTCTCGCAATCGACGTCGCGACCGGACAATCACATCGCGGAAGCCGGCAAACCGGCGAGATCCGGAAATCGCGGCCGGCACGCGAATGCGAATGCAACCGGCACGCGAGGATGGAATAGAGATTGCTTGTAATTGCGGCAAGGCAGGCTCGACGAGGAGCTGGCTGGCGCAGGTGTGGAAAATTCGCCCCAAGGGGCTTGCGGGCAACGGCGTCCATTCGATTCGATCGAGCGATCGGATCATGGACGCCGTTTTCTTTTGCACGTGCCACAGCGGCACGAGACAAGGGACTGGAATGTATGATGAAAAAAGTCGTCGTCGATTTGACTGAGCCACACAAGACGTTACGCGATACGGCCTATGCTGGGCCGGCGCTTCTGCATGCGCGCTCACGCCGGGCATGGCTTCGCAAGCGGTTTCTCAATCATCGACGACCGATCAGGAGCGTGGCCCCGGTTGGGGCCGGCCGGCCGACAGGAACCGCTTGGATGACACGTACGACATGTCTGCACCGATCGTATGGCTAAATGCGGATGCTGATTGATAACATGTCGCAGTCCGAATCAAATTCGTGTGAGCGTCGTGGACAAGACATATCGGCGGCCGGGCACCGGCACCGGCGGAGCGGGGCGGTAGTCGGCGCCGTGACGGACGACCTATGGCGGGCGCTTGCGCCAATGTTGCCGGTTGTGACGATTTCTCCAAGAGGAGGGCGCCCACGCCTCGACGATCGAGCTGCATTGAATGGCATCCTGTTCGTTTTGAGGACAGGCATTCCTTGGGAAAATTTGCCTCAGGAGTTCGGTTTCGGCAGCGGCATGACGTGTTGGCGCCGATTGCGCGACTGGCATGAGAACGGCGTCTGGGAGCGGGTGTGGCCGAGCCTCGCAGGGCACGATCGCGCGTACGAGAAAATTGACTGGCGTCGCGCGGTCGCCTGCGCCGCGATGGCTGGCAGCCCGTGGAGTGGTAAGCGATCGCGCCGAGGCCGTCGCACTTCGACGGATCAGTCTGTCTGACCGGTGCGCATCAACATCCGCTGCACTGCCCGGCCGTCACGTACGCAACTGACGGCGCCTCTTGAATCAGCCCCGGCACAATGGTCCACGGACGATGACCGCAAAGCCACATCGGTGTTGGCATGCGACATCTCCTGTCTCGGGGCAGCGCAGCGCTGTCGGCACCCGTGCTTGCGATCTGCTGTTAATCGTCCATCGAGATCCGCGGGCGCTTTCAATTGGGTCAGGTACGCCTAACGGCCTGTATGAAGGTCGTGGACGTACAGCGTATCGGCTTCGACGACTCGAGCATGAATGTCGTGCGCGACGATTTCGCTCGCGGACACGGCAGGTGCATCGACGTCTTCGCCTTCTTTGCTGTCATCGCCCCTCGCCCGGTAAACGACTCGGGCATGCACGTTTTCCGCGTGGACGTCGTGCGCACGAATGACGTTGGCGCGCACGACGTCGCCATGTATGTCGTGCGCATAGAACACTTGTGCCATGGGCTGAGCGGCGTGGCGAACGCGCGGTGCATAGACGTTCTCATACCACTCTTGCTGAACGAAATAGACCGGCGCCGCGCATGCGGCGTACTTGTGGCAATACCGGTGCCAGTTTTTCGCCTCGTAGGGCGGGACGTACAGATACACCGGCGTCGCGTTGGCGGGTATCGGTTCGACGACGACTGGCTGCGTATAAATGAGTTGAGGCGGCGGTGCGTTGCCGATATCGATCCGGCCATGGAAACCCGGTTGACCGACGCCGATCGACACGCCCACGTCGCCGGCAAACGCCGAGGCGGAGGCGACCAATGCGGCCGCAACAAAGATGCGTTTCATTCTGGCTGATCCTTGCAGGTATGCGCGGCACTTGACCGCAGCCGCTGAATGACGAGCGGATCATAGCGGCGCGCGATCATCGCAGGTGTGAGCAAGTGTAAGGGGGGCGCGGCCACAGCTAACTCTCGAGTTGAATGGATTGGCCGCGGCGCGTTTGCCACATCAGCATCGCCCAGATGGTCGATGCTCGACAGCATCCGGAATGTGTGCTGGACGATGTCTTTCTGGTCGGCGCTGCCGGGGCCTTGCTCTGGCACGGAGACCGAGGTGTCGGTGCGGTCCGGAGTCGAATCGGGAGCTCGTTGACATACCGCTGCTGGAGCACCGGCGTAACCAATTCCCAGGCACGAAGCCGCTTGCTTTGTTTCTCGATCTGTTGATCAGCGAGTTGCACGCCTTTTGCACTTTCGACAAGGCTGACTTGTTGTGATCACCCGCAACGGTGACGGACCATGATGTCTTGTTCATGGGCGAATTTGCGGTGAAGGCGAGCGAAGGCAATGACGCATTCATTTTAGCCGACGCCTCAACCTTTGAATCGATCCGTCGATCGGCACGGCGACGAGCTTTCACGCATCCCTATCGCTAAACGTCGTTATCGAACCAGGCAGCTCGCAAAAACGGAGCGCGGATTCTATTATGGTGAATGTGCGCGTCAACGGTGAGCTTTTACGGGCGCGTACACCAATCGCTTCAACATCCTCGTGTCGATGCCGTCGATGTTGCCAATGGATGAAGTGGTCCCCTCGCAGTCGTCGCGTCATCCAGCAAGGTACGAGCCCGAGATTCAATCGAATCAACGTCAGAGCCACCGTCAGGCAGCGGGACTGGTGAGCCGAACCCATGCCCATACCGAACCGTCCGCGCGATTTGCCACACGCATGTGACAACGGCAGCGCAGCGTCATGCCCTTTCGTCAACCCAATGTGGTCGCGTTATTTTGGTCGCGAACATGTGGCGCATCCGTCATTTCCAGTACCATCTGCGGTACCGGCCCCCGAGCGCCGGACATTGCCGAGTTGCATTTCCTGGTCGCCGCCTCGCGATGACCGAAGCCGGATCCGATGAAGAAAAACACGTTCCCAGGAAGATCGTTTAACGCGTGGCCGCTGACTGGCGACGCGGTCGGCGGTTCGCGTTCGTCTGATGCACGGGCGCTTCTGAGTGTCGAGCGTGCGGCGTGGCAGGTCCCGAATCCGATGTTTCTCTGCACCGCCGACGGGATGCTGAGCTGGGTCAATCGCGCGTTCGAAGCCCTGACCGGTTATCCGGCTGCGATGCTGGTCGGCCGCTCGACCATTCAGGCGCTATTGGCCTCATCGGGCGGCGTGCTGTGCACCGCGAGCGNGGCGCTTCTGAGTGTCGAGCGTGCGGCGTGGCAGGTCCCGAATCCGATGTTTCTCTGCACCGCCGACGGGATGCTGAGCTGGGTCAATCGCGCGTTCGAAGCCCTGACCGGTTATCCGGCTGCGATGCTGGTCGGCCGCTCGACCATTCAGGCGCTATTGGCCTCATCGGGCGGCGTGCTGTGCACCGCGAGCGTGACCGAACTGAATGGCGGGCGCTGGCGCGTGCATCGAGGCCCGGGCGATTGGCGGCCCGTGCAGGTTGATGTATCGCGACTCGACGACAGGCCGCCCCCGGATACCGATTCCACGCACGACGCGTGTGCAGTCGAAGAATATGTCGGCGTTCTGATCGCGTGCGCGGACGGCAGCCATTTGGATGGCGAGCGCTGGTACACATTGAATTACGACGGCGTGATGAATTTGCCCAACCGCCGGCTGTTTGCCGAGCGGCTGGACCTGCGCATCGCGCGGGCACGCAGCGTTCGTGACCGCTTCAGTGTGGTGATGGTTGCGCTGTCCGGGCTCGAATCGATCCGCAATGTGCTCGGGCAGCCGGGGGTCGAGATCGTCGCGCAGGTGATCGGTGAACGCTTGCGGCAGCGCGTCCCGCGCGCCCAGGCGTTTGCGTGCGTCGGTGAGGGCAAGTTCGCGCTCTTTAGTAATGAAGCGTCGGTGGATTTGGGCGGCGAAATTGTCGCGCATGCGCGCGAGCCGGTCGAGTTCGTCGGCGCCCATCTGCGCATTGCTGCCCACGCGGGCATCGCGACGTATCCCGACAACGGCGAAGACTCCGAAACGCT
>NZ_LKPJ01000021.1 GCF_001443045.1 Burkholderia ambifaria
CACCGAAAGTTTCTTCAACAGCCTGAAGAACGAACGGGTGCATGCTACGCGATACCGTACCCATCAGGAAGCGATGACGGACTTGTTCGAATACATCGAAGTGTTTTATAACCGCAGTCGTCGTCATTCGTCGCTCGGCTTCATATCGCCGGATCAGTTCCTGCAAAACTGGATCAAAGCTCAGCAGACCAAGGATGCGGCTGCATAACCAAGGGCCTCTGGAAGGCGAAAAACCGAGGGAACCTCAGAATGCACACTACGATTCCGATCAACGCGATTTCTGCAAGTGCAACCAAACCTGCCCCTTGCATGGCGGTCGCCAATCCGTTCATTCGAAGTACACCGTTATTGGTTCAGCGAGCATGATCGGCCTATAGTCCGAAAATACAATGAAGTCTCCGCCTCGATGGTGCCTGTCTTGCCACTCCCGGGACGAACGGTTCCGGACCGGATAGTAAACCTTCCCTGGTTCATAGAGGTTTGCGGCCGTACTGCCGGACACGACGGGAAAGTCGAACCAGGGCTGCTCTGCGAGATTCGCTGCCGTGTAACTCGGCACGATAACCACACCGTTTTTGCTCCAGTGGCCCAGGTACTGGGATCGTGAATCTGTTGCCCCGTCGAAGGAATAGCCATCCCTGACGTATACGACAATATTCGTAACCGTCGCCTTCCTGTTCTCCGCATCGAAAATGACGCGTGCTACTGCCGCATAAAGGTTGAATGCCCCCAACGCGCCGGTCAGGTCGTCAGGAACACCGGCATCCGGAAGCCGCCGTACGGCCTGCAGTGCCTTCTGCTCAAACGAGCTTTCTACCGCTGCTCGCTGAAACTGGAATCCTTTGTGTAGCTTGCGAATATCGTAGCCGCTGACCGTCCAAGGCGATACTTCTCCGCGACCACGGTAGCGGCCGATAATGTCTTTGAGGGCCTCGTATGCACGCGAACTGTATATATCGGTATTTACCAGGTTATCGTATGCCTTCCTGGCACGCGTGTGCTTGAGGACCCAATCCAGTCTTATGGTAGTCCGATCGACCATTGACTCAGGGTAGAGTTCGCCATTCTGGTTGATCTCGTTCTGCTGATCTTTTGATGTGGGCGAGTAGTTGAGCTGCCCCGCAAACCAACGCTCCATCAGTTTCGCCGAAACTGGCATATGCTCTTTGCGCATTGCATCGGGAATTTTCTGAATATCGAAAGGCGGCACCACCCTTTCCTTCTCCGTCGGCTTCGGTTGCTTGGGCGGAACAGGTGCATCCAACCACTTCTTGATACGAGAAAACGCAGTCGCGACCTTTTCGATATCGTCCACCATCTTGTCGAGCGAGTCACGCTTGTCGACCTGCGCAACGGGCATAGATTGCTCTACTGGCGACTCGCTCGCCGGCGGCGCCATTGTCAGTGATAGGCCAAGATCACACGCCGGGATTCCCCCATCGTCCCCGTCGCATAGCTTCCATTTCCAAATCAGCTTGTTGATCCTGAAGTACGGAATCCTATCGTTATCGCTCACCGTGGCTTCCCCTCGGGTTGTAGAATCCCGGACCTTACAGATTCACTCACCGGTTCACAACGTTACGCATGCGCCGTTCATCAAGAATCACAGATTCGACGGAGTCGCCAACGCGGAAAACTCGTGTCGTGAAACAAGCGGCAGGCAGTCCCGCGGTTCGGGACAAAGCACCCAAGCATCGTTGTCAACTGTGAACGGCGACCTCGTCATTCGTAGCCCATTCCGAACTCTTGCGCTTGCCGGCTCAGTTCTTCCATTGCATCGATGCTAACCTGATCGCGTTCCGTCTTGTAGCGCGTCAGATCGGACAAGCGCACACAACGGTGCTTTCCGGTTTTGTGATACGGCAGCGCCTTCGATTCGAGAAGCTTTATGAGATGCGGCCGCGACACATTGAGCAAGTCAGCCGCTTCCTGCGTCGTCAGCCCAGCATGAACAGGCACGACCTTGACGGCGTTGCCATCGGCGAGTTCAGCGAGGATGTCAACCAGCAGGCGCAGTGCAGACGTCGGGAGTTCGACTTGATGCGCGCAATTTTCGTCGTCGAAAATCTGGATGCGCTGTATTTCCGTTCGCGTGGCGAGGCAAGCCGCCAGCGCACGCTGCCCTTCGACAGCCGCCTGCACCTCGCGGTCCACGGGCAAGATCGTGTCAGACGTCGACGTATGGGGCATCGCGCACTCCAATGTAGGTTTTGGAATGCGAAATCTTAATCTCAGTCAACGAAATTCGATCGAACTCTATGGAACTAGCAACCTCCGGTATCGCTCAATACGTCGCATCCCGCTTCGTCGCCACCTCGCCCTTCCCCTTGAACCGCACCGCCAGCGCCTCCGCCCCCCTCGCCAGCAGCGTCGTATCGACTCCCACCGCGACAAACAACGCCCCCGCTTCCAGATACCGCCGCGCCGCCGCCTCATCCGCGCTGAGAATCCCCGGCGCCTTGCCGGCCGCCTTGATCGCCCGGATCGCGCCGTCGATCGCCGCTTGCACATCCGGATGCCCCGGATTGCCGAGATGTCCGAGATCGGCAGCGAGATCCGCCGGACCGATGAACACGCCGTCCACGCCCTCGACCCGCGCAATCGCATCGATCGCGTCGAGCCCCGCACGCGTCTCGACCTGCACGAGCACGGCCATCTCGTCGTTCGCACGATGCAGATAGTCACCGACCCGGTTCCACCGCGACGCGCGTGCCAACGCACTGCCGACCCCGCGAATGCCGTGCGGCGGATAACGCGTCGCGGCCACCGCCGCGCGCGCTTCGTCGGCGCTCTGCACCATCGGCACGAGCAGCGTCTGTGCGCCAAGATCGAGCACCTGCTTGACGATCACCGGATCGTTCCACGGCACGCGTACGACCGGATGCGACGGATACGGCGCGATCGCCTGCAACTGCGCGAGGATCGTCGGCACCGTGTTCGGCGCATGTTCGCCGTCGATCAGCAGCCAGTCGAAACCGGCGCCCGCGACGACTTCGGCACTGTATGGATTGGCGAGCCCGAGCCACAGCCCGATCTGCGCGTCGCCGCGCGCGAGCGCGGCCTTGAAGACATTCGACGGAATCTGCATCGCTCGCTCACCTCACTCGAAGTAGCACTGGATCGTCCCGAGCGGGCCGTAGTCGACGCTGAACGTGTCGCCCGGCCGCGCTGCGCACGGCCGCGTAAACGAGCCGCCCAGCACGATCTGCCCCGGCTCCAGCGCGACGTCGAAGCGTGACAGCCGATTGGCGAGCCACGCGACGCCATTGGCAGGATGATTCAGCACGCCGGCCGCGACACCCGTTTCCTCGACCACGCCGTTGCGCGACATGATCGCGGCAACCCAGCGCAGATCGACGTCCTGCGGCCGCACCGGCCGCCCGCCGATCACGACGCCCGCGTTCGCCGCGTTGTCGGCGATCGTGTCGAACACCTTGCGCGGCCGCTTCGTATCGGGATCGATCGACTGGCTGCGCGCATCGATGATCTCGAGCGCGGGCACCACGTAGTCGACCGCGTCATACACGTCGAAGATCGTGCAGTTCGGGCCGGTGAGCCGCTTGCCGAGCACGAACGCGAGTTCGACCTCGACGCGCGGCACGATGAAGCGTCCGGTCGGGATCGTGCCGCCGTCGTCGAAGAACATGTCGTCGAGCAGCGCGCCGTAATCGGGTTCGTCGATCTGCGACGTGTTCTGCATCGCCTTCGACGTGAGGCCGATCTTGTGGCCCTTGAGCGTGCGACCTTCCACAAGTTTCAGTGCCACCCACGCGCGCTGGATCGCATATGCGTCGTCGATCGTGATGTCGGGATGGTCGAGCGAGATCTGGCGGATCTGCGTGCGTTCGCGCTCGGCGTCGTGCAGACGCCGTGCGAGCTGGTCGATGATGGCGGGTTCGAGCATGGTCGGATCGGGAATGGGTTCAGCCGGCCCGCTTGTAGCGGGCGTGGATGTTGTTGTGCTTGTACGAGCCGCTTTCGCTGAACTCGGTGAGTTCCATCGACAGCGCGAGATAACGCTTCGCGTAAAGCTCCGCGAAATGCGCCTTGATCGCGTCGAACAGCGCGTCGCACGCGGCCTTCTTGGTCTCGTCGCTGCGGCCCGAGCCGATCTTCAGCGTCACGTGGACGAACGCGTCGTCCTCGGTGCCGTCGGCGACGCAGTAGTCCTGCAGCTCGATCGCACGCGAGCGGATGCCGCCCGTCGGAAACACGCCGCCCTGCGCGATCAGCGTGGCGTTGATCGTGCGCAGCAGCGTGGGAATGCGCGCGTCGTCGCGGATGTTCGCGGTGTATTCGACGACGATGTGTGGCATGGCAACGCTCCGGATAGGTGATGCGGCGCTCAGGCGAGCGGGAAGATCGCGTTGATCTGCCCGGTGCCCGAGCTCGCGAAATAGTCGGTGACGATCTCGACGGGCTTGTCGTAGCGATCCCAGCCGAGCAGGCCGAGCAGCATCGCCGTGTCGTGCATCCCGCCTTCGCCGTGACAATGCACGTTGTACTCGGGCAGCATCGCGCAGAAGGTCTTGAAATCGCCCTGCTTCCACAGCTCGACCACGCGCAGGTCGACCTGCCGGAAGAATTCGCGGCTGATCTGGTGGATCGATTCCTCGGGGCTGCCGTTGTCGTTGAAGCGATGCGACAGCGAGCCACTCGCAAGGAATGCGACGTTCGAATCGCTCTTCTCGATCGCTTCGAGCAGCGCCTCGCCGAAGCGCCGGCTCTCGTCGAGCTGATGCCACATGCACCAGCCGGCGATCGACACGACCTTGAAGTGCTGGTCGCCGTTCATGTAGCGCATCGGCACGAGCGTGCCGTATTCGAGCTCGAGGCTGTCGATCTCGTGCGCGCGCGTCGCGATGCCGCGCGCGCTGGCCGTCTCGGCGATCAGGCGGCCGAGTTCCGGGTTGCCCGGATACGCGTACTGCATGTCGCGGATGAAATGCGGCAGCTCGTTGCTCGTGTAGATTCCCGAGAAGCGCGCATTGCAGTTCACGTGATAGCCGGCGTTGACGAGCCAGTGCACGTCCGACACGACGATCGTGTCGACGCCGAGCGCACGGCAGCGCTCGCCGATCAGCCGATGGCCGCGGATCGCTGCCTCGCGGCAGCCGTGATGCTTGCCAGGCAACTCCGACAGGTACATCGACGGCACGTGCGTGACCTTCGCGGCGAGGGACAGTTTGCCCATCATCAAGTCTCCGTATTCTTTTGCGCCGAAACGCCCCGCGCCCGTTACACGCCCCAGCGGGGAATGTGATGCGAACCCATCGAGATGCACACGTTCTTGATCTCCGCGAACACCTCGAAGCTGTACTCGCCGCCCTCGCGCCCGGTGCCCGATTCCTTCACGCCGCCGAACGGCTGGCGCAGGTCGCGCACGTTCTGGCTGTTCACGAACACCATCCCGGCCTCGATGCCGCGCGCGAGGCGATGCACCTTGCCGACGTCCTGCGTCCAGATGTACGACGCGAGCCCGTAGGACGTGTCGTTCGCGAGCCGCAGCCCTTCTTCCTCGTCCTCGAACGGGATCAGGCACGCGACCGGCCCGAAGATCTCTTCCTGCGCGATGCGCATCCGGTTGTCGACGTCCGCGAACACGGTCGGCCGCACGAAGTTGCCGTGGCGAAGATGATCGGCGAGACCGGCCGGCTTGTCCGCGCCGCCCGCGACCACGCGCGCGCCTTCCTGCTCGCCGATGCGGATGTAGCCGGTTACCTTCTCCCAGTGCTGGCGCGTGATCATCGCGCCGAGCTGCGTGCCCGGATCGGACGGGTCGCCGACCACCAGGTTGTTCGCGCGGCGCGCGAATTCCTGCACGAAACGGTCGTAGATCGTGCGCTGTACGAAGATCCGCGAGCCCGCGGTACAACGCTCGCCGTTGATCGAGAAGATCGTGAACAGCGACGCGTCGAGCGCGCGGTCGAAATCGGCATCGTCGAAGATCAGCACCGGCGACTTGCCGCCAAGCTCCATCGAATACTTCTTCAGGCCTGCGCGTTCCATGATCCGCTTGCCCGTGACCGTGCCGCCCGTAAACGACACCGCGCGCACGTCGGGATGGCGCACCAGCGCATCGCCGGCAGTCGCGCCGTAACCCTGCACGACGTTCAGCACGCCCGGCGGAATGCCGGCTTCGAGCGCGAGCCGGCCGAGCTGGTCGGCCGTCAGCGGCGACAGCTCCGACATCTTCAGCACGGCCGTGTTGCCGAGCGCGAGACACGGCGCCGTCTTCCACGTCGCGGTCATGAACGGCACGTTCCACGGCGACACCAGCGCGCACACGCCGACCGGCTGGTACAGCGTGTAGTTCAGCATCTGGTCGTCGACCGGATACGTGCGGCCGTTCATCTGCACGCACACTTCCGCGAAGAAGTTGAAGTTCTCGGACGCGCGCGGAATCAGCTGTTTGCTCGTCTGCGCGATCGGCAGGCCGGTGTCCTGCGTCTCGAGCGCGGCGAGCATCGGCACGTTCTTCTCGATCAGTTCGCCGAGCTTGCGCATCAGCTTCGCACGCTCCTTCGCAGGCGTGTTCGCCCACTTCGGAAACGCTTCCTTCGCCGCGCGCACGGCCGCGTCGACTTCGGCCTCGCCGGCCGACGCGACGTCGGTGATCACGTCGCCCGTCGCAGGGTTCAGCGTCGTGAAGGTCTCGCGGCTCTCGACTTCGCGGCCGTCGATCCAGTGCTTGATGGTCATGCTCTCTCCTTGGGCGACGGGCTCAGCCGGCGCGATAGTAGTCTGCTTCGCCGACGATCGTGTTCACGAGCCGGCCGATCCCTTCGATTTCCGTCACGACCTCGTCGCCCGGCTTCGTGTCCGCCAATCCTTCCGGCGTGCCGGTCAGGATCAGGTCGCCCGGCGAGAGCGTCATGAAGCCGCTGATATGCTCGATCAGCGCGGGCACGTCGAAGATCATGTCGCGCGTGCTGCCGCGCTGCGTCTCCTGGCCGTTCACCGTCGTGCGCAGCATCAGGTCGCCCGCATCGCCGATCTCGTCGCGGCTCACGAACCACGGCCCGAGCGGCGTGCAGGTGTCGCGGTTCTTCACGCGCAGGTTCGGGCGGTAGTAGTTTTCGAGGTAATCCCGGATCGCATAGTCGTTCGCGACCGTATAGCCGGCGACGTAATCGAGCGCCTGCGCGCGGCTCACGTTGCGCGCCGGACGGCCGATCACGACGGCCAGCTCGCACTCGTAGTGCATGTGCGTTGCATCCGCCGGGCGCACGGTGTGCGACCGGTGGCCGATGAACGTGTTCGGCCCCTTCAGGAAGATCAGCGGCTCGCTCGGCGCGTTGAACGCGAGTTCCTTCGCGTGGTCCGCGTAGTTCAGGCCCAACGCGAACGTCGTGCGCGGCGCGACTGGCGGCAGCCACGTCACCGCGTCCTCGGCGATCACGCGCCCCGTGTCGAGGCGAATCACGCCGTCGCCCGCCGGTTCGGCCGCATGCAGTGCGCCGTTGTAGATCACGCGCGCCGTCTTCATCGTGCGTCCTCCGCAATCAGCGTATGCCGCAACGTGCCGATGCCGTCGGCGGCGATCTCGATGGTGCTGCCCGCGCGGGCGCGCGGTGCGGCGCCCGGAACGCCGAGCAGCAGCACGTCGCCCGCGTCGAACGACATGAAGGCCGTCACGTCGGCGATCAGTTCGCGCACCGGGCGGATCAGCGTGGCGGTCGACGTGGACACCGCCGTGTTGCCGTCGATCCGCACGGTCAGGCCGATCGCGTCGACGTCGCCGAGCGCGGCCGCCGGCACGATCGCCGGACCCAGCGGGCAGAAGCCGTCGCGGCATTTGAAGCGCACGGCCGGACGGTAGTAATCGGGATGCGGAACCGACACGTCGCTCGCAAGCGTGAAGCCGTGCAGGTAGTCGAGCGCCTGCGCGGCCGGCACGCGCGTCGCGCGTCGCGAGAACACGACGGCCACCGACGCGCCGATCTCCAGCGCGTCGATGCCGGCCGGCACCACGACCGCCGCGCCGTCCGCCGCATGCGTGTTGGCCGGCTTGATGTAAAGGATCGGCGCCTGCGGCGGACGGCCGTAAGGCGGTGCGTGCACGGCATCGCCGAGCGCGTCGAGTGCGGCGCGCTCGTTGAGCAGCGCACCGTAGACGGTACCGATGGCGACCGGCAGCGGCGGCGCCGCGGCGGTCCTGCAAGACAGCTCCATGCGTCATTCCCCTGCCGCGCGTCGCGGCGCATCGTCAATAGTTAATATCTTAAATAAACAATCGGACGCTGGCAACCTTGATTACCCTGATATGCGGAATTCATCACCATCGGCTGTTAAGATTGATGCGTCCCCGTCCATTCCCCACCCCCGATGAACCGTACGCTCGACCATCGCAACCTGGCCATGCTGCTGCTCGAGGCCCGCGAAACGCTGATGGGCATGTTCCGCCCCATTCTCAAGGAATTCGCGCTGACCGAACAGCAATGGCGGATCATCCGCGTGCTCGACGGCGAGCCGACACATGCGCTCGAAGCAGGACAGATCGCACGCCGCTGCTGCATCCTGAGCCCAAGCCTGACGGGCGTGCTGGAACGAATGGAACGCGACGGCCTGATTACGCGCATGCGCGCGCAGGAAGATCAGCGCCGGCTGCTGGTGAGCCTGACGCCGCAGAGCAAGAAGCTGGTGACCGAAATCGGTCCGCGTATCGACGAGCAGTATCGTCAGCTTGAAGCGCGTTTCGGCCAGGACGGCCTCGACGACATCTATCGCGCGCTCGACCGGCTGATCGAGCTCGGCAGCGCGTCGTAGGACCTGCCGGCACCGGGCCGCCGCAAGCGGCCGCGAACCTGAACCAGCAGGTGCCGTATCGCGCGGGCGCTCAGTGCAGCGCGCCGCGCATCAGCTCGGTCACCGCGACGCCGCGCGACGTGCGCATGCATTCCTCGACGTAATCGACAAACGGCAGCGGCTCGAAATCGATTTCGTCGCGCACGCGGCGATTGTCGAATACGCGATCGACCGTCGCGAATTCCGCGCAACGCTGCAGCGCCCGGCCGATCACACGCTCGAGCGCAGGATCGTGCCGCCCGAGCACGTCGCGCACCACGAGCGGCAGTTCGGCCGGCACGCATGCCGCGTAGCGCGGCGCGCCCGTCATGCCGGCCGCCTCGTCCATCGCGCGCACGATCTGCGCGACCTGCGGCGCCTCGTCTCCGGCCGACACGTGATACACGTCGTGCATCAGCGTCGGCTTTACGGCCAACAGCATCGTCGCGCGCGCAACGTCGTCGACCGACACGATGTCGATGCGCGTCATCGGCCGCGCGGTGAAGCGGCGCGCCGCATGCGCGACGCGGAACATCCAGAACGAATTCGGCGCGGGCCGCGTGCCGAGCACCGTGTGGCCGACGACATGCGACGGACGCACGACGACGAGCGGCAGGCCGAGCCCGCGCAGGCGCTGCTCCGTTTCCGCTTTCGCGTGCAGGTAGTCGGCTGCGAGCACCGCGCCGGGCAGCCCATCGCCGCCGTGCGCGGCGCCGCTCGCCACCGGGCCGGCCACTTCCTCGTGGACGATCCCGCCGCGGCCGGCATGTGCAAACGCGGTGCCGACATAGACGAAACGCTGCAGCTGCGGCGCGTGCGCGAAGCGCGCGGCGAAACCGAGCGAATCGGCAATGTCCGCCTGCAGGTGCGCACCGTCGGCCGGCGATGCATGGCCCGCGCAGTGGATCACGTGGGTCGCGCCGGCGAGACGCGGCGCATCGGGGCCCTGCCACACGTCGCCGAGCGCGCCGACGACCACGTTCGCGTCGCCGAGACGCGATGCCCAGTACGGCGCAAGCCCCGCGCGCAGCGCCGCTTCGCGCAGACGCGCGACCGCGTGGCCGCGATTCTCGGCACGCACGATACACACGATCCGTTCCAGCAACCCTGCGTTGACGAGCGCCGTCAGCACGGTACTGCCGATGAAGCCGGTGGCACCGGTAAGCACCAGCCCGCCGACGTTGGCCGCCGCGACCGGTGCGCTGGCCGGCGAAACGAGGCTCGTGCGCCAGTTGAGCGACAACGCGGTTTTCCAGATCAGCACGATAGTCTCCTTCGAAGAATCGGCCGGACGGCGCGGCTGCCCCGGGTAGCGGGGTGGCGTACGGCGGTCGGCCGGGCCGGGGCCGACGCACGCCCGGCAATCCCGATCGGGCTGCAGCCCGCGATCGCGTCGATCGCGTCTCCGGAAAGAGGTGGCGGCCCGCCACGGACGGGCGTCCGCAGCGCAGGATCGGGAAATGCCAAGTGTGGGGTCCGATCGCCCGCAAGTCTGTCCTGAAAGTTTCGTGAAAGTGTGCGGATTTGTACGCGAATGTCGGAGTGTGTCGTAGCCGTCGGGCCGTCAAATCGTTGAAACGTCCGGTCGGTCGGCATTTTGCGGCGTGCATGACAGGACGACCCGCGCGCGTCGGGTGAGACCGCTTTCAGCGCGGCACTTCGACGCGGCCACCGCCCCAGGTCATCGCATGTCCTCGGCCCGCCAGCGTCCGGTCACGGCGCGCGGATCGCGCTGGCGCCTGCGTTTGCTCGCGCTGCCGGAATCGCGATGGATCGTCAGACGTCGTTTCATCTGAAACACCAATAGACTCAATTCGGATTTATTGAGGATTATCACTTGCGTTTCACGTCAGTCTATCTAGACTGTTCAAACCAAAACGGTCGAATGTGTCATTTTCTTCAGGAGAAGATCCAATGCGCCTCACCATTCGGATTAATGGCAGCGAATCGGCAACCCGACACGCCTTCGCGGTGCTGTGGGTCGATACCGACGAGGGCCTGTGGTCACGCGAGGCACACCAGGGCATCGATCTTCCGACCTGGGGCAAGGTTCGGGACGTAGAAGGCGCGATGGCCCTCTGCGCGGCCGACAGCGGGAATGCCGTGTGCCAGTTGAAGGGCCTGTCGTTCAGCGCTTCGCAGCGCGAGCAGGGTCCCGCGGTGCTCGCCGGCGAGCACCCGCACGGCGCGTGGCGCCTGCAGGCGGTCGATCGCTCCACGGTGGAGCCGGAATACGAGGAATTTATTTCCGTCGCGCGATAGGTATTTCCGATAGCGTTCCTCTGGGTTTTCGGGTTTGTTCCAGTTTCCGCGATATTCATTTCGATATTCATAAATAAGGCGCCTCTCTCCGAGGCGCTTTTTATTTTCCCGTCTCGAAATTAATCGGGGCCGGGTTAATTGGAGCGCGGCGGCGCGACGGTAACGATCGCACCGCGCCAGTCGTTGCGCAACGCGCAACTCCCGATCGGGCGAACCGGCGAGCGACGCCTCGCCGTCGCTCCCACCTCGTTCCTGCCTCGTTCCGCCCTATCCGGCCTTGAATACGCATCTTTTACGGGGCCGAAACATACTTTCCCCACATGATGTTTACTCATTTATTACAATCACATTATTCCGACTGACTCGCCGCCGTCCGGCGGCCCGACCCGGCCCTTGCATGAGCGTGAAAAAGAAGACCCATCCCGCCGATCCGTACGCCGCCGCGACCAAGCATCCGATGCTCGCGTCGCGCCTGCCGATGTGGCGCTCGAAGTTCGTCGTGATCATGGTGTCCATCGGTTTCGCCGCGCTGATCGGACGCGCGTTCTGGGTGCAGATCGCGAACCAGGATTTCTACGTCGGGGAAGGCCAGAAGCGCTACCAGCGCACGATCGAGCTCGACGCGATGCGCGGGCGCATCGTCGATCGCAATGGCGCGATGCTCGCGGTCAGCCTGTCGACCTATGAAATCTGGGCAAACCCGAAACAGGTCGCCGAAATCGACTATCCGCAGGTCGCGAAGCTGCTCGACATGCCGCTCGCGGAAGTGAAGCGCCGCTTGCGCAACGACCGTACGTTCGTGCTGCTCAAGCGGCAGGTCGACGCCGACACCGCGAGCCGGCTCGACAAGCTCGCGATCGACGGCATCACGCAGATCGCCGATTCGAAGCGCTTCTATCCGGAAGGCGAATCGGCCGCGCACGTGGTCGGCTTCACCAACGTCGAGGACAAGGGCCAGGAAGGCGTCGAGCTCGCGGCGAATGGGCGGCTGTCGGGCACGTCCGGGCAGCGTGAGGTGATCCGCGACCGGCTCGGGCGCATCGTGTCCGATACGCGCCCGCTCGTCCCCGCGCAGCACGGCGCGACGATCGAACTGACGATCGACCGGCGCATCCAGCAGCTCGCGTTCAGCCAGCTCAAGGCCGCGGTGATCGAGAACAACGCGGTGGCCGGCAGCGTCGTCGTGCTCGACGCGCAGAACGGCGAGATCCTCGCGCTCGCGAACTACCCGACCTTCGACCCGAACGATCGCGCCCGGCTGACGGGCCAGCAATTGCGCAACCGCGCGGTGATCGACACGTTCGAACCCGGCTCGACGATCAAGCCGCTCGTCGTCGCATTGTCGATCGACGAGCGCAAGGTCACGCCCAACACGATCATCAACACGTCGCCGGGCACCTACAAGATCGGCCCGGCCGTGATCCACGACACGTCGAACCACGGCTCGCTGACCGTCTCGCAGGCGCTGCAGAAGTCGAGCAACGTCGCGCTCGCGAAGCTGGCGCTGAACCTGCCGGCCGAAACGATCTGGAACAAGTACCAGGATTACGGAATCGGCCGCGCGCCGGAACTGACGTTCCCGGGCGTCGCATCAGGCCGCCTGCGCGGCTACCAGCGCTGGCGGCCGATCGAGCAGGCGACGATGGCATATGGCTACGGGCTGTCGATGTCGCTGCTGCAGATCGCGCAGACCTACACCGCCTACGCGGGCGACGGCACGCTGCACCCGGTGTCGCTGCTGAAGAACGGCTCCGACCCGCAGACGATCGATGCCCATCGCGGCCACCGCGTGACGTCGCCGCAAACCGCGGCGGCGATCCGCTCGATGCTCGAGTCGGCGGTCGGCGAAGGCGGCACGGGGCGCCGCGCGCGCGTCGACGGCTACCGGATCGGCGGCAAGACAGGCACGGCGCGCAAGCAGGTCGGCGCGACCTATGCGAAGGGCAAGTACCGCGCACTGTTCGCGGGGATGGCACCGATGAGCAACCCGCGCCTGATCGTCGCGGTGATGATCGACGAGCCACGCGGCAAGGGCTACTACGGCGGCACGGTGGCCGGCCCGGTGTTTTCGTCGGTCACGAGCGGCTCGTTGCAGTTGCTCGGCGTGCCGCCCGACGCGCCGGTCGAGCCGACGCCGAATGCGCCGGCCAAGGCGGTGGCCCCGCAGAAGACGATCACAGCGCCGAAGGCCGCGGTGCAACCGAAGACGGCGGCCGCGCAGAAGGCGGCAATGCCGGTGAAGACGGCCGAGCAACCCGGCGCCGGCGCGGCCGTCCAGACGAAGGCGGCAGGCTGAAGCCTGCCGGATGGTACCGGGCGCGGCTGCCGACGCATGCGTGTGCGCTTCGCCGTGCCGAATGCCTCGCACGCGCCCTTGCGCCCTTGCGCCCTTGCGCCCTTGCGCCCTTGCGCCCTTGCGCCCTTGCGCCCTTGCGCCGTTCCCGCCGTTCCGACGGCCGGCGCAATCCCGCTAACCGGGCGGACCCGGCCGCGCGACCGTCAATGCGCTGCCGCCACCGGCCTCACCATCCTGCCGAGCACGTGCTCGGTCATCCCGCGCGCGAGTTCGCTCTCGCCCATGAACACCGTGCCGACGCCCTCGCTCGACAGCAACGCGGCCTCGTCGCTGCTGTTCGTGCACAGCACGACCTCCAGCGCCGGGTTCAGCGTGCGCGAGATCTCGACGATCTGCCGCACGTCGAATACGTCCGGCAGCGTGACGACCAGCATCCCGGCGCGCGCGATATGCGCCTGCACGAGCACGACCGGCTCGATCGCGTCGCCCGACACGGCCGCGACGCCGTCCGCGCGCAGCTTCTCGACGAGCTCGCGGTTCTGCTCGACGACGACATACGCGATCCCGCGCTCGTCCAGCGCATGTGCGATCCGCGTGCCGACCTTGCCGTAGCCGATGATCACGACCTGGCCGGTCAGGTGCGTCTGCGGCGTCGACATCGGCAGCGCGGCGAGCGGATCGTCGCGAGCCTCGAGTTTGCGCGCGAACGCCGAATGCTTGCGGATCCATACGAGCGCCGGATCGATCATCGCGAACAGCAGCGTGTTCATCGCGATCGAGATCAGCGCAACCGCGAGAATCAGGCTCTGCCCCTCGGCCGACAGCAGTCCGAGCGCCCGGCCAAGACCCGCGAGGATGAACGAGAACTCGCCGATCTGCGCGAGACCCGCGCCGACCGTCAGCGCGGTGTTCAGCGGATAACGGAACGCGATCACGAGCGCGACCGCCGCGAGCGTCTTGCCGATCAACACGATCGCCGCGACCTCGATCACGTGCAGCGGCTCGGCGAGCAGCACCTTCGGATCGAACAGCATCCCGACCGAAATGAAGAACAGCACCGAGAACGCGTCGCGCAGCGGCAGCGTCTCGTCGGCCGCGCGCCGGCTGAATTCCGACTCGCGCATCATCATCCCGGCAAAGAATGCGCCGAGCGCGAACGACACGTCGAACAGCTTCGCCGCGCCGAACGCGATGCCGACCGCCGCGGCGATCATGCAAAGCGTGAACAGCTCACGCGAACCGGTACGCGCGACGAGCCACAGAATGCGCGGAAACACGCGCTTGCCGACCACCAGCATCAGCGCGATGAACGCGGCGACCTTCAGCATCGTGACGCCGAGCGTGCCCCACACGCTGCCGCCGGCCGCGTGCACGTCGCCGGGCGGCGTGCCGCCGAGCAGCCCCGCGACGGGCGGCAGCAGCACGAGCACGAGCACCATCACGAGATCCTCGACGACGAGCCAGCCGACCGCGATGCGCCCATTGACCGTCTCGACGAGCCCGCGCCCTTCTAGCGCGCGCAGCAACACGACCGTGCTCGCGACCGACAGCGCGAGGCCGAACACGAGTGCCGCGCCAACGCTCCAGCCCCATGCGAGCGCGAGCCCGCCGCCGAGCAGCGTCGCGACGGTAATCTGGACGATGGCCCCCGGCAGCGCGATCTTGCGCACCGCGAGCAGGTCGCCGAGCGAGAAATGGAGACCGACTCCGAACATCAGCAGCATCACGCCGACTTCGGCAAGCTGTTGCGCGAGCGACAGATCGCCGACGAAACCGGGCGTGCCGGGGCCGATCACGATCCCGGCAAGCAGATAGCCGACGAGCGGCGGCATTTTCAGCAGCGACGCGAGGTAACCGAAGATCATCGCGAGGCCGAAACCGGCCGCGAGCAACGCAATCAGGCTGACATCATGAGGCATCCCCCCTCCCAAGTTCTTGTAACTATTTAGTAAGGTTCAAGAATGAAAGGATAAGGGATGACACGGAAAAAATGGCGCGCCGCCGCGAAAAATTCACGCGGTGGCGCGCCATTACGGGGTGCAACCCCGGTCGCACGGAACGAACTTCGCGGGCTAGACGGCGCCGCGAGGCGGATCGATCGGGCGGGGCCGGACGCCCCGTCGCCCCGCCAAGTTCGTCAGCGCGACGCCTGCGGGAACCGCGCGCCCGGCGGCGGCTCCGGTCGCGTCGATGGCGTGCTCTTGCGCACCTTCGCGACCTGCGCGGCCGTGACCGGCGCGCCCGTATTGCCCCAGCTCGTGCGCACGAAGTTCGACACGTCCGCGACTTCCTGGTCCGACAGGCGCCAGCCGAACGGCGGCATCGTGAAGGTCGACGGCGCGGTGCGCGTGCCCTCCAGCGCGCTGCCTTCCAGCACGACGTGAATCAGCGACGTCGGATCCTCACCCTGCACGACCGGGTTGCCGGCGAGTGCCGGGAACACGCGCGTGTAGCCGTGACCGTCGCTGCGGTGGCAGGCCATGCAGTTGTCGCGATAGACGGCTGCGCCCGGCTTGCTCGCGTCGCCGGTTTGCAGCGCCTTCGCGGCGGCCGCATCGTACACGTGCGGCTGCTCGCCCTGCACGCGCGGCGGCAGCGTCTTCAGGTAGCGTGCAATTGCAGTCAGGTCGTCGTCGCTCATGTGCTGCATGCTGTGGCCGACCACGTCCGTCATCCCGCCGAACGCGGCCGTGCGCAGCGTGCGGCCCGTCTTCAGGAACTGCACGATCTCGGTTTCGTTCCACGTGCCGAGCCCGGTGCGCGGCTCGCCGCGCAGGCTCGTCGGCACCCAGCCGTCGATCGCCGCGCCGCCGGCCAGGAAGTCGAGGCCGCCCGCGTCGGTCAGCGCGCGCTCCTGCATCGTCGCCGCGCGCGGCGTATGGCACGCGCCGCAATGGCCGAGACCCTGCACGAGATACGCACCGCGCGCGACCACCGGATCGGTGTACGGCGCCGCATCGAACGGCTTCGGCGCCGGCGCGAACATCTTGCGCCAGAACGTCAGCGGCCAGCGCATCGACAGCGGCCACACGATGTCGACCGCGCGGTTCTCGTGCTCGACCGGCGCGACGCCGTGCATGAAGTACGCGTACAGCGCCTTCACGTCGTCGTCGTTCAGGCGCGCGTAGGACGGGTACGGCATCGCCGGATACATCGTGTCGCCGTTCTTGCGCACACCTTCGCGCACCGCGCGGGTGAAGTCGTCGAGCGTCCAGCCGCCGAGGCCCGTCTTCGGGTCTGGCGTGATGTTCGTCGAATAGATCGCACCGATCGGCGTGTCGAACTTCAGCCCCCCCGCGAACGGCTTGCCGCCGCTCGCCGTGTGGCACGCGATGCAGTCGCCCGCGCGGGCAAGGTATTCGCCTCGCTTGATCAGGCTCGCGTCGGCCGACCGGGCCACGGGTGCGGCCGTACCGGACGCCGCCGAAGCCGCCGCCGACTGCGCGAAGGCCAGACCGGCGAAGCCAAACGCCGCCCATGCGGTGCCGATCGCCAGCGCGCGCCGCAGCGGGATCAGGCAGCGCACGGCGTTGTGGTGGTTCATCGTCCTCTTCATGCGGTCACCAGCGGGGCGGGATTTTTCAGGTATTGCTCGCGGATCGCACGTGCCGACCAGTAGGCCAGCGCCGCGATGATCCCGGTCGGGTTGTAGCCGATGCCCTGCGGCAATGCCGAGGCGCCCATCACGAACACGTTGTGCACGTCCCAGCACTGCAGATAGCGGTTCAGCACGCTCGTCTTCGGGTCGGTGCCCATGATCGCGCCACCGACGAGGTGGGTCGTCTGGTACGCGCGCGAATCGAAATGCTTGCCGAACTCGCGCGTCGACACGCCGATCGCCTTCGGCCCCATCGCCTCCGCGATCTTCTTCATCTGCCCGGTCACGTACTGCGCCATCCTGATGTCGTTGTCCTTCCAGTCGAAGGTCATCCGCAACAGCGGCTGGCCGTACGAATCGCGATAGGTCGGATCGAGGTCGAGGTACACGTCGCGGTACGACATGTTCGTGCCGTGCGCGTCCATCGAGATCGTGTGCGCGTAGTTGTCCTTCACGGCCTTCTTCCACGCCGAGCCCCACTGCGGCGTGCCGGGCGGCGTCGCGATGCCGCTGATCGGCTTCACGCCGGCCTGGTTCACCCACAGCGGCGAGCCGCCGACGAAACCGAGCGGGCCATGGTCGAAGTTGTCCGCGTTGAAGTCGTCCACCGCGACGCCGTTGCCGCCCGCACCGATGAACGGGTTCGTGTACGTGTCCTTGTCGAAGAACGCCTTGATCGTCGACAGATTCTGGTACGCGAAATTGCGGCCGACGACACCTTCGCCCGAGATCGGGTCGTACGGCTTGCCGATGCCCGACAGCAGCAGCAGGTGCACGTTGTGATACTGGAACGCGGCGACGATCACGAGATCGGCCGGCTGGTGCACTTCACGACCGGCCGGGTCGACGTAGGTGACGCCCGTCGCGCGCTTCTTCGTGTCGTCCAGGTCCACGCGCAGCACGTGGCACTTCGAGCGCAGCTCGAAGTTCGGCACCTGCTTCAGCGCGGGCAGGATGTTCAGGTTCGGCGACGCCTTCGAGTACATGTAGCACGCGTAGCCGCTGCAGTAGCCGCAGAAGTTGCACGGCCCCATCTGCACGCCGTACGGATTCGTGTACGGTCCCGACGTGTTCGCCGACGGCAGCCGATACGGATGCAGCCCGAGCGACTTCGCGGCATCGAAGAAGCGCTGCGCCGAATAGGTATTGAGCTGCGCGGGCAGCGGAAAGTTGTCGCTGCGGTTCGCCTCGAACACGTTGCCGTCGCCGACCACCTTGCCGCCGACCTTGTACGCCTGCCCCGACGTGCCGAACACCTTCTCGGCGAAGTCGAAATACGGCTCGAGCTCGTCGTAGCTGACACCCGTGTCCTGAATCGTCATCCCTTCGGGGATGAATTTCTTGCCGTAGCGCTCTTCGTAGTGGCTGCGCAGGCGCAGTTCCTCCGGCGTGATCCGGAAGTGCACGCCCGACCAGTGCAGCCCCGCGCCGCCCACGCCCTCGCCCGGCAGGAACGCGGCGAGCTGCCGGTACGGCAGCGCGGTGTCCTGCACGCCGTGGCGGATCGACACGGTCGTCTTCGACAGGTCGAGGAACAGCTTCTTGCGGACGTTGTAGGTCAGCTCGTCGATCGTGTTCGGATACGCGCCGTCCGGATAAGTGTCGCGATACTCGCCGCGCTCGAGCGCGACCACGTTCAATCCCGCTTCGGTCAGTTCCTTCGCGAGAATCGCGCCGGTCCAGCCGAAGCCGACGATCACCGCATCGACGTGCGGCTTCTTTTCTGCGGCCATCAGGTACGCTCCCCGTTGATCGAGACCGGGCCATACGGATACGGCTTGCCGTTCTGGTTGACGAAATCCATGAAGTCGGCGCGCGCGCCCGGAAAACCGATCATCTTCCACGCGGCCATGTCGTGATTGCCGCCGTGTACCGGATCGCAGAAGTAGCCTTCGCGCGTGTTCTGCAGCAACTGGCCGAAGAACACGGTGGACGGCACGTCGTCGATCTGCGCGCCGCCCTTCTCCAGCGCGCCGAGCACCGTATCGCGGGTCGGTGCGTCGAGGTCGGCGAACGCCTTGCCGTGAGCCTTTTCGCAATAACGGTTCACCGCCGCGATGCCGAGGCGGTAGATGTCGCGCGGCACGAGCTTGAGCTGGTAGCCGAGCTCGGGCACGCCCTGCTGGAACGGCCCCTGCATGTACCACGTCGCGCCGTGCGCGTACGGGGTTTCCATCTGGCGATCGATGAATTCGGGCACGCCGGATTCGAGCGCGCCGGGGCCTTCCGCGTCGGCCGGAATCATCCGGTCGACCGCGGCCTGGACGAACGCCCACTCCTTCGCATCGAAGAAAGTCGGCTTGTACGGCGCGCGTTCGGCGCCGGCCGACGCGGCGGAGGCATTGCCGGCCGTGGTGGCGGACGACGACGACGAGCGCAGGTCGCAACCGGCGACCGACGCGATCGGCACGAGTGCGACCGACGTGCGCAGGAAGCGGCGACGCGAATTGGGTTTGTCGGGTGGCGTGGACATGGTCGGATGTTGATCGTTGGGGAGCGTGGTTCGGGAGACGCGCATTTCGCATGCGACATGCCCGCCACGGTAGCCATGCCGCGCGCGGCCGGCCGTCCTGTTCTTGCTGTATTGCGAACAACGACGGGCGCCGGCCGCGCAGTGCGCGGCGGCGCCGTCGTGCAGCCGCGCGCGCGCCGGTTCCGGCGCGCTGCGCGGGGTCGACCTCTTCGCGGGTCTATCGTCGGACAAATACCGGTTACCACCCGCATCTGCCCTTCATCGCCATGGCCCTATTCAACTTAGACGCCGCGCCGACCGACGGCAAGCGCAGCGTGCACGACCCTCATTTCGAGCCTGGCGACACGTGCGGCGAATTATAAATGGAACCGGTTCCATATCCAAAGGGTTCGATGCAATTCATTGCATCGAAAACCGCAATAATCGGAAAATCCGGAAGTCGGAATACGCAAGAGCCGCGGCGCGATCGTGTCGTTGCTCGTCGGGGTGGCCGGACGCAGACGCAGGTTTCGCCCGGTCCGCGCATGTCGTTTTTTCGGGAATGCCCTCACCCGCGCCGGTCGGCGCTTTCCGTCGCGACCCCGCGACCCGCGTTACCGCCGTCTCGCTCGTGCCAAGACGTCCGCCCCGATCGGCCCGGCGCTCACCACGGCCACAGCATCGACGCGGTCGACAGCGCGAGCGCCGCGCACAGCGGCGAATAACACAGGCTGTCCATCCGCGCGAAACGCGACCCGCGGATCCGCTTGAAGAAGCCGACGTAGCGGAAATCGCCGACCGCGCGCACCGCGAAGATCAATGCGAGCGCAACGACCGCGAACGCGATCGCGCCGGGATACAGGTTCGGCCACAGCCAGCCCGCGCGCGACGCCACCGCGCATGCGCCGGCCAGCAATGCTGCGGCGATGGCGAGTGTGCCGAGCGCGGTCGGCCGCAGCAGCGGCACGCCGTCCTGCTCCGGAATGGCCGCACGCTTGCCGAGCCGTCCGCCGAACGCCCAGTAGACGTGGATGAGTGCGATCGCACAAAGCGTCGGCACGCTGAAGTACGCGCCGGTCATGTCGGTAAGGTTCCTTGTCGCATCGTGTCGTTGTGTCGTGATCCAGCCGGAAGGTTGCCGGCGTGGGGCCCCGTTCCGCACCACACAAGACGATACCCAAACCGCGCGCTTTGTGCGTTGCGACGTCCGGTCGCAATACGCCACGCCGCGTGTTGCGGTGCAGTGCGCATACCGTCGCACGGGGCCGCCGCTTGACTTCCCTCCGGGCACCACTACCCTTTTATTCCAATACGGCCATCGAGCCGTGCATGCCCACCGTCGCACATGTGCCGTTCACCGGCACGCACGGTCGGACGACCGCAACGCGTCCGGGCATGACAACAATGACGAATACCCATGGAGGCGACTCATGCTGATCGGTGTGCCGAAAGAGATCAAGAACCATGAATACCGCGTCGGCCTCACGCCGGCCGGCGCACGCGAACTCACGCGACACGGCCACACCGTGCTCGTGCAGCGCGGCGCGGGCACCGCGATCGGCCTGCTCGACGACGACTACACGGCCGCCGGCGCAGCACTGTGCGACGACGCGCGCGAAATCTTCGCGCGCGCCGACATGATCATCAAGGTCAAGGAGCCGCAGGCCGCCGAGTGCGCGATGCTGCGGCGCGGGCAGATCCTTTATACGTACCTGCATCTCGCGCCCGATCCCGAGCAGGCGACGGCGCTCGTGAAGTCCGGCGCGGTCTGCATCGCGTACGAAACCGTGACGGGCCCCGGCGGCGGGCTGCCGCTGCTCGCGCCGATGAGCGAAGTCGCGGGACGCATGTCGATCCAGGTCGCGGCGACCCACCTCGAAAGCCCGCGCGGCGGCCGCGGCGTGCTGATGGCCGGCGTGCCCGGCGTGCCGGCCGCGCACGTCGTGGTGCTCGGCGCGGGCGTGGTGGGCACCGGCGCGCTGCAGATGGCGGTCGGCCTCGGCGCGCGCGTCACCGTGCTCGACACGAACGTGGGCCGGCTGCGCCAGCTCGACCTGATCTTCGCGAACCGGATCACGACCGTCTGCTCGAACGCACACACGATCGACGAAGCCGTGCGCGACGCCGACGTCGTGATCGGCGCGGTGCTCGTGCCGGGCGCGTCGGCACCTCGGCTCGTCACGCGCGACATGATCGCGACGATGCGCACGGGCGCCGTCGTCGTCGACGTCGCGATCGACCAGGGCGGCTGCTTCGAGACATCGCATGCCACGACGCACGCGCAGCCGACCTTCGTCGTCGACGGCGTCGTGCACTACTGCGTCGCGAACATGCCGGGCGCGGTCGCACGCACGTCGACGTTCGCGCTGAACAACGCAACGCTCGGCCACGCGCTCGCGCTCGCCGACAAAGGCTGGAAACGCGCGATGACCGACGACCCGCACCTGCGCGCGGGCCTGAACGTCTGCGACGGTCACATCACGTACGAGGCCGTCGCGCTCGCGCTCGGCTTGCCGTACGTACCGGCGGAAGACGTGCTGGCCTGACTCGGGCGGGCCGTCACGCGCCCTTCGGGCGGCCGCGCTTCGACGCGCTGCTGGCGCCCATCGTACGCGCCAGCAGCGGCCGCAGTTGCGCGAGCGTGCGCGTGTTGAGCACGTCGTGCCGCGTGAGCCAGCCGCGCCGCGCCTGGCCGATACCGTATCCGAGGTTGTCGAGATCGTCCGAGCGCTGCGCGTCCGAGCCGATCGCGACCGCGACGCCGGCCTTCGCGGCCTCGCGGCACCACACGTCCGGCAGATCGAGCCGCCGCGGGTCGCTGTCGAGTTCGACGAAGCAGTGGCGCGCGGCGGCCGCGGCGAGCACGCGCGGCACGTCGAGTTCGCACGCGTCGCGTTCGCCGAGCAGCCGGCCGGTCGGATGCGCAAGGATCGTGAAATACGGATGATCGATCGCACGCAGGATCCGCTCGGTCTGCGCGTCGCCCGGCAGGTCGAAGCCGTCGCGCACCGCGCCGACGACGAGGTCGAGCCGGCCGAGCACGTCATCGGGCACATCGAGGCTGCCGTCCTCGCGAATGCCGGCCTCGACACCCTTCAGCAGCACGAAGTCGTCGAACGACGCGTTGACGCGGTCGATCTCGTCGATCTGCCGCACGAGCCAGTCGCAATCGGTGCGGCCGCCGGCGGCATCCGGCATGCGGTCGGTGACGGCGAGATACGCGAGCCCGCGCGCACGCGCCGCGTCCGCCATCGCGCGCAGGCTGTCGCGCCCGGCCGATGCATCGGTATGCGCGTGCAGATCGCCATGGACATGCTTGCGTTCGATCAGGGTCGGCAGCGTGCCGGCGCGCGACGCGTCGATCTCGCCGCGGTCCTCGCGCAATTCGGGCGGCACCCAGTGAAGGCCGATCGCCTCGTAGACGGAGGCCTCCGTCGCGCCCGCGATCCGCTCGTCGCCGCGAAACACGCCGTATTCGTTGATCTTCAGCCCGCCGGCCTGCGCGAGCCGGCGCAGCGCGATGTTGTGCGCCTTCGATCCCGTGAAATAGACGAGCGCCGCGCCGAACGCGTCGGCGTCGACGACGCGCAGATCGACCTGCAGTCCGTTGCCGAGCATGACGCTCGAACGCGTCTTGCCGTTCGCGAGCACGCGCGCGACATCGCCGTAGCCGACGAACGCGTCGGCCACCGCGGCCGGATCGCGTGCGGTCACCAGGATGTCGAGATCGCCGACCGTCTCGCGGCCGCGTCGAAAGCTGCCGGCCGGCACCGCTTCGCCGACACCGGCCACGTTGCGCAGCCGTTCGAGCAACGGCATCAGCGATCGCGCGGCATCGGGCAGCAGGAAGCGCTGCGGCTCGCGCTGCAGGCGATCGTCGATCGCGTCGAGCAGGTGCGCTTCGGTCTTCGCGCCGAAGCCCGGCAGCGCGCGCACGTGCCCGCTCTTCGCTTCGGCGCGCAGCTGTTCGAGCGAGTCGACGTGTAGTGCGTCATGCAGCGCCTTCACGCGTTTCGCGCCGAGCCCCGGCACGTCGAGCAGTTCGACGATCGCGCCCGGCAATGCATGGCGCAGCGTTTGCTGGAGTTCGCAGGTGCCGGTCGCGGCGATCTCGCGCAGCTTCGCCGCAAGATCGGCGCCGATCGAAGGGATCCGGCCGGGATCGCCGCCGCTCGCGATCATCGCCGGAATGTCGCGCCCGTAGTCGGCAATCGTACGGGCCGCGTTGCGATAGGCGCGCACCCGGAACGGATTCGCGCCCTGGATCTCGAGCATGTCGGCGATTTCGGCGAACACGGCCGCGCACTCGGCATTGTGGATCGGCATGATCGGCGTGGCTCCCTTCCACGTGGATGGCGCCGTGCGCTGGCGCGCCGGCGTCCGCCCGCCCGGCGCCGCATGTCGACGGCAGCGGGCGCCCGTTGGTCATCCTGCGCCGATTGTCCGTGTCGTGCTGCGCGGGCCGCGCTGTTCGAGCGCCCCCGGCGCCGACGTCAGAGCGATGCGCGCGGCGTCGTCGCGTAGCGACGCTCGTACACCAACTGGCAATGCGTGCAGCGCTCGGCGGTCGGCCGCGCGAGCAAACGCTCGTAGCCGACCGGCGCATCGCAATCGATGCACTCGCCGTAGCTGCCGTCGCGCATGCGCTGCTGCGCGCGCCCGATCGCGCGCAATTCGGCCAGCTTCAGCCCGATCAACGCATGATCCATGTCGACGAACAGATCGGCATTCGCCTCGTCGCCCTCGTCCGGCGCCGCGCCGGCGAGCTCGGCATAAGACTCCGACGCGCGCTGGTCCTCGCTCGTCCGGATGTCCGCCCGCAACGCCTGCTCGCTCTCGGTCAGCCGCCGCTGCAGCGTCTGCCGTTGTTCTTGGTCGAGCGCCATCGCCGTCTCTCCTTTTCCGGGTTCCGCGCAATGAGGCATGCGGTGCGCGGTTGTCGCGCCGGTGCACGGCGGGCCGGCATGCCTGGCTCGCCGCGCCCGGATACGCGTCCGGATGCACAAAGCGCCGGACGCATTCGACGCAGCATAAACCCAATGCACACGCATGTGTTGACCGGCGTCAGTGCCCGCACCGTGTGCACGAAAACCGGGGACCGACGCGAAAACCAGCCAGACTGCATTCGTCTGACGCAGCGGCCGTTGAGGTCGATCAATCCCCTGAAAAAAGTTGCGTCATAGATTGAAAGCATGCGCGGCAAATCCGCGGCTTTCCGGGAGAACGTCATGGTGTTCGGCGTCGTCATCTGGGTGGCCCTTGCGGCCCTGTTCCCGACGATGGTCGTGCCGACGATCCAGCACGCCGTCCAGCCGTCGAGCGCGCAAGCCGCGCCCGACACCCACCCCGCTGTCTCGCCCGCTGCGTTGCCGGCGGCCGGGCAGCCGCCGGCGGATAGCTGAGTTCGGCTTGTGGTTCGCGGTTGCGGTGCACGTCGCATCGATGGCAAAAAATCCCGCCTTCAATACTTCGTAATCCTCTCAATCAAAACGCATTGCGTCCGACGAAGCCGCGCACGACCGTCATCAGGATGATCTTCATGTCGAACCAGAAGCTCCAGTTCTGCATGTAGAACAGGTCGAACTTCACGCGTGCGGCCATCGCCTCGACCTTGCGCGTCTCGCCGCGATAGCCGTTCACCTGCGCCCATCCCGTGATCCCCGGCCGCACGCGATAGCGATACATGTAGCAGTCGATCAGTTGCCGGTAGAAGTCGTCGTGTTCGATCGCGTGCGGACGCGGGCCGACCACCGACATCTGGCCGAACAGCACGTTGAAGAACTGCGGCAGCTCGTCGAGCGACGTGCGCCGCAGGAACGCGCCGACCGGCGTGATGCGCGCATCGTTGCGCGAGGCCTGCCGCACGACACCGGGCTGGGCGCGGTGCGCGCGCATCGTCCTGAACTTGAGGATATGGAACTCGCGCCCGTCGGCACCCTTGCGGCGCTGCCTGAACAAGACAGGCCCCGGGGACGACAGCTTCACCGCGATCGCCAGCACCGCGAGCAGCGGCAGCAGCGGGATCAGCACGGCGACCGCGAACAGCCGGTCGAACGCGAACTTCGCCCACAGTTCCGGCGCCGAGCGCGGCGTGGTCGCGAGGTTGATTGCCGGCATGCCGAGCACGTCGGTCGTGGAACGCTCGACGACCGCCATCTGCCGCACGTCCGGCAACAATCGCAGCTCGACGAACTCGTCGCGCAATTCGCGCACGATGCGCTGGATGCGCGACTCGTGCGACATCGGCAGCGTGAGCCACACTTCGTCGATCTCGCCGGCACGGATCATGCGCCGCAGCGCGACCCAGTCGTCGATCACCGGCACGCCGCCGATCCCGTCGGCCGCGGCCCGCGCATCGTCGTCGAACACGCAGGCCGCCGCGAACGGTCCGGCCGGCTCGAGCTGCATTCGCTCGATCGCCACGCGTCCGTAAGCGGTCGCGCCGACGACCGCGACCCGCCGCTGCCGCGTGCGCGGATCGCCGCGCTTCATCGCCAGCGCGCATAGCGCCAGCCTGCCGAGCAGCAGCGCAGCGTCGCCGGACAGCACCGTCCGCGCGATCCAGCGCGTCGTGACCGTGCCGCCACGGTTCATGATCCCCATCGTGCCGACCACCGTCAGCGCGCCCGCGCACACGACGGCAATCACCGTGCGCGTCAGCACGGCGCCGCTGCCGTGCGGCGACACCGCACCGCGCGGCACGCGCAAGATGTGCGGCAACAGCGCGACGGTCAGCACGCACAGCAATGCGATCGCGCCGCGCTGCGCATCCGACAGATCACGCCACGCGAGCCCCATCGCGGCTTGCGCGGCGAGGGTTCCGGCCAGCACGAACGCAACATCGGCCGCGGCGATCGCGGCACGCCGCACCGCATTCGTTCCACCCGCCATCGCATGCATCGTCACGCACCGTGCGCGGGCATTCCGCCGTGCATGTCCTGCATGCGCGGCCGCACCGGCAGCACGCGCGCGCCCGCCCGCGAGCCGAGCAACCGGCGATAGTCCGCGCGAATCAGCTCGTAGCACTCGCATGCCTGGCGCTCGAGCCCGTCGCGGTCGAGCACGGTGATGCGGCCGCGACGTTGCCGGATCAGCCCGGCCTCCTGCAGATTGCCGGCCGCCTCCGTCACGCCTTCGCGACGCACGCCGAGCATGTTCGCGATCGTCTGCTGCGTGACGGCCAGTTCGTCGCCGTCGATCCGGTCGTGCGCGAGCAGCAGCCAGCGGCTCAACTGTTCGCTGACCGAGTGATGCCGGTTGCACAGCGCGCTGCGCGAAATCTGCGCCATCGTCGCCTGGCAGTAGTTCAGCAACAGGCGATACGTCGCCGGCGAACGTTCGAATTCCGAGCGCATCACGCAGGTCGGCACGCGATAGGCCATCCCGCCGATGCGGACTTCGACGCGGCTCGACACCGCGGTGCCGCCGACGAGCGTCGCCAGGCCGACCACGCCTTCGCGGCCGACCACCGCGACTTCGACCATCGCCCCGTCCTCCATCAGGTGCTGCACCGACATCATGGCGGTTGTCGGGAAATGCAGGTGGCGCATCGGTTCCCCGACCCGGTCGAGCATGCCGGCCTTGATCCTGACCAGCTCGAGGTGCGGTGCGATGGCACGGATGCTGTCCTCCGGGAGGGCATCGAGGATGGCATTCGCCGAGTAGCTCGAGTGAAGATGAAGCATGTCTGTATCCCTTTTATTGTCCGTGCCGCATGCAGTCGCGTCAGCGGAACTCGTTATCGCAATGCGCATCCGGACGGCGACGCGGGTTGCGGCCCACAACCCTCGATCCAATCGACCCTCGGCTTCACGCCGTGGATCGATTCGGCAGTCCCGTTTCGACACGCTCGCCTGAATAAGCGATTTACGTGCCAATACCCGCTCCATCCTTAATATATAAATGACACGCGATTCAGAACGACCGAATAGCTGGCAGCAAACCGCCGAAAACGTCTCATTTCCGGACACCCACCATCGTCGCGGGGATGGCACGCGATTCGACTGATCAATGACCGCGGCGCTTGCAGTGGCACCAGCGGCGGCGCGCAGAGCTTATCGTTCAAATACTTACAGCCCGTTTTCAATTGTTTCCGTGATGTCTCACGCGCCGCCCGAGCGGCGCACCGCACGCCGAATGACTGT
This sequence comes from Burkholderia ambifaria, assembly GCF_001443045.1. GTDB lineage: Bacteria > Pseudomonadota > Gammaproteobacteria > Burkholderiales > Burkholderiaceae > Burkholderia > Burkholderia ambifaria_A. The sequence goes on from NZ_LKPJ01000021.1 coordinate 27,540, forward strand.
TTTAAACTGTCTCAAATTTGAATCGTCACACTAATTCGCGGCTTTGTAATCGAACGCACATATCGACTGCAAACCAATGATTCAATTGAACAAATTAACCAACACGCATCGATTGTCAAATAATGTTCAATGCATTCCGGATGTTTTCCTTGTACGATTCACGACATCGCCCGATTGGCTCGCGGTCGGCACGAAATTCACGGCTTACCGACAATCCATTTCAATATGATTAATTAATGAAAACATGAATCTCAAATCCATATAACGTTTGCGTTTGCGCTCGAATCGTCAAACTTTGTGAGATGACGAAATGCGCAATTTATCGAATTCAATAGCGTGCTAGCCTTTTCCCGCCATCGGCATTCGAATTCCGACGAACATGAATTCGCACGTGCGTGCCAAATCCCCGTGGATACCGCCGCGCGATGTGCGATCGCCCCTTACGAGGATGCGCCGTGACCCACCAGGCCAATGACGCCGTCGCCCATGCGAGCGGCATGATCGAGCTTTCCCACAGCTTCGACGCCAACCGGTTTCTCGCGGCCCTCGACCGCGACGAACGCGCCACGCTGATCGCCAACCTCCAACTCGTTCACCTGAAATCAGGCCAGGTGCTGTGCGAACCCGGTGAAATGCTCACCGCAGTCTACCTGCCCGTCACGACGGCAATTTCGCTGCAGTACATGTCGTCCGGCGGCATGACGCTCGAAGTGGCCGAGATCGGCAGCGAGAGTGTCGTATGCGACGACGTGATCGGCGGCAGCGGCCGGATGCCGTGCCGTGCCGTCGCATGTCGCGACGGCTTCGTCTACCGGCTCGACCGGCGCATCTTCGCCGCCGCGTTCGACGCGTCGCCGGTGATTCGCCATCTCGTGTTCGTCTGCGTGCGACTGCTGATGGCCCAGGTATCGCAGATCACGTTCTGCAGCCGCCATCACGTACTCAAGCATCAGCTATGCAGATGGTTTCTGCTCGCGTACGACCGGTCGCGCAGCATCGAGATCCAGATCACCCACAGCATGCTCGCGCAAATGCTCGGCGTGCGGCGCGAGACGGTCACGGACGCGGCCGGAGAAATCCAGAAGCTCGGCCTGATCCGCCAGTACCGCAGCTCGATCGTGCTCGCCGACCTGGCGGGCCTCGAGAAACTGTCGTGCGGCTGCCGCGCGATCGTGCGCGACGAGATGAAGCGCATCCTGTCGGCCGACTCGGGCGTGGCTGCCACGGCGCGCGCATGATGCGCGCGGCAAGCCGGCACTCGCGTGCGATCCGAGTCAGCCGACTGTAGGGTGGCGAACAGAACGCCGTGCGTGCGAATGGTCTACTGATGCCGGACTGCCGGGGGGATGTCAGCGCACTGCGCGCGTCCGCCCGAGCGGACGACACCACGCACGCCGGAGCAGCACGTGAAAAACGATATCAGAACCATCCTCAAGCACGTCGCCCATCTCGAAGCCGCGATCGATTCGATCGGTGACGGGGACGACCTCTACGAAGCGGGCCTCTCCTCGCTCGACACGATCCAGTTGATGCTCGCGATCGAGAAGCAGTTCAACATCGAGATTCCCGACGAGATGCTGAACCGCAATCTGTTCCGCAGCATCGACGCGCTCGCGGACACGATCGCAACCCTGCAACGCTCCGAGCATTCCGCATGAGCGCGCTGCTTCCCGAACTCGCGGCCGACGACGACGCACGCCGGCTCGACGAGGCTGCGCACGCGGTCGCGCACATCGCCGCCCAGCATGCGGATGCCGTCGATCGCGACGCGCGCTGCCCCGTCGAGGCGATCGAGGCCATGCGCGCACGCCGCCTGCTGAGCGCGATGGTCCCGACCTCGCTCGGCGGTGCCGGCGCGTCGCTCGCCGACATCGCATCGGCATGCTCCATCCTCGGCCAGGCCTGCGCATCGTCGGCGATGGTATTCGCGATGCACCAGATCCAGGTCGCCTGCATCGTCAACCACGCGGCCGACCAGGGCTGGCACAAGCTGTTCCTGCAGCAGCTCGTGCGCCATCAGTGGCTGCTCGCATCGGCGACGTCGGAAGACGGCGTCGGCGGCAACCTGCGCGCGAGCCAGTGCGCGCTCGAGGCCAACGGCGGCGAATTCCGGCTGAGCAAATCCGCGCCGACGATCTCGTACGGCGACTACGCGGACGGCATCCTCGCGACCGCGCGGCGCGACGCCGACGCGCCGGCGTCCGAGCAGGTGCTCGTCACGCTGCTGCGCGACGGCTATACGCTCACGCGCCGCGGCGAATGGGACACGCTCGGCATGCGCGGCACGTGCAGCAACGGCTTCGTGCTCGACGCACAGGGCGCGACCGTGCAATGCCTGCCCGTACCCTTCGCGCAGATCGCGGAACAGACGATGGTGCCGGTTTCGCACATCCTGTGGGCCGCCGTGTGGATCGGCGTGGCCGGCGACGCGTTCCATCGCGCACACCAGTTCTTCCGCGCGCAGGCACGCCAGACCGACGGCGCGCCATCGCCCGCGTCGCGTCGCATCGCCGAATCGCTCGCGCTGATGCAGGCGATGCAGGCACGCGTCGACAACGTCCTGCGCCTCTATTCGAGCGCGTCCATCCGCTCGTGGTCGGCCGGCATGGCCTGGGCCGCCGAGATCAACACGCTGAAGACCTATGTGTCGTCGACGGCGCTGGAGGTCGCGCAGCAGGCGATGATGATCTGCGGGATGGCCGGCTACAAGCACGGCACGTCGTTCAGCGTCGGCCGCCACCTGCGTGACCTGCACGCGGCGCCGCTGATGATCAGCAACGACCGCATTGCCGCCAATACCTCGAGCCTGCTGCTCGCACTGCGTCCCGCGACGCTGGAGAAACATTCGTGAACGATCGCCTCTCCGTGCCCTCCGCTGCCCCCTCCGCCACCCCGTCCGATGCGCCGCTCGACCGTGCGGGCGTCAATCCGCTGCGCGACGAGTTGATCGACGCGGGCCTGCTCGTGTCGACCGGCATCCAGGGCCTGTTCGGCCGCAGCGAGCGATTCGAGCGCGTCGTCGAAGCGCTCGACGCCTTCGTCACGCGTCTCGGTGCCGACCAGCAGGCCGAAGTGCTGCGCTTCCCGCCGGCGATGAGCCGCACCGAATTCGAGCGCAGCGAATACATGAAGAGCTTTCCGCAACTCGCGGGCAGCGTGCATGCGTTCTGCGGCGACGAACAGCGGCACCAGCGCGTGCTGCAGTGCCTCGAGCGCGGCGAGGACTGGACCGAAAGCCAGAAACCGACCTACATCGTGATGACGCCGGCCGCGTGCTACCCGGTGTATCCGGTCGTCGCGCGCGCGGGCGCGCTGCCCGACGACGGCCGCATCGTCGACGTGTTCTCGTACTGCTTTCGCCACGAGCCGTCGCTCGACCCGACCCGCATGCAGCTGTTCCGGATGCGCGAGTACGTGCGGATCGGCACGCCCGAGCAGATCGTCGCGTTCCGCACGACGTGGATGGAACGCGGCACGCGGATGATCGAGGCGCTGCGCCTGCCGAACGCGATCGATCTCGCGAACGATCCGTTCTTCGGGCGCGGCGGCAAGATCGTCGCGAACAGCCAGCGCGAGCAGAACCTGAAGTTCGAGCTGCTGATCCCGATCGAGCGCGACGACCGACAGACCGCCTGCCTGAGCTTCAACTACCACATGGATCACTTCGGGCTGCTATGGGATATCCGCACCGCGACGGGCGACGTCGCGCACACGGGCTGCGTCGGCTTCGGCCTCGAGCGGCTGACGCTCGCACTGTTCCGTCATCACGGCTTCGACATCGACGCCTGGCCCGGCGAAGTTCGCGACGTGCTGTGGGGTACGCGATGAAATTCGTGTCTCGCGCCGGCGAGGACGCGTCGTTCGAGGACGTGCGCCACCGCGCTCGTCACTACCGGCCGCACCCGCTGCACAGTCAGGAGATGGTCTGGAAGCAGACCAACTGCTACGTCGACATGTGGCTCGAGGTGCTCCGGTGGTGGGGCCTCAATCCGTACGCGGCGCTGCCGTTTACGATCGCGCTCGATTTCGAAGGCGACCAGTTCACGTTCTTCAAGTTTCCGCACGACGAACTGGAGCAGCTCTACGGGATCGTCGTGCAGGAGCACTCGATCTACGAACCGCTCGAACTGCACGTCGAGACGCAGGTCGCGCGCGGCCATCTGATGATCGTCGAGGTCGACGCGTGGTTCCTGCCCGACACGCGCGGCAGCAGCTACCGCACGCAGCATACGAAGACGACGATCGGCGTCGACTCGATCGATCGCACGCGGCGCCAGATCGGCTACTTCCACAACAGCGGCTATTACGTGGCCGAGGATTTCGACTACAACGGCCTCGTCGGCGGCAGCGCGCCGATGCCGCTGCCGCCGTACGTCGAATGCGCGAAGCGACGGTTCGCGCCGCTCGACGAGCGCGCGCTGTGCGACGCGTCGCTCGCGTCGCTGCAACGGCATTTGCGCCGCCTGCCGGTCGTCAATCCGGTCTCGGCATTCCGGCGCCAGTTGCAGGTCGATGCGAAATCGCTCGCCGATTCGCCGCTCGAACGCTTCCACGCGTACTCGTTCAATTCGGTGCGGCAGCTCGGCGCAAGCTTCGAACTGTTTGGTCACTACACGCGCTGGCTGCAGGCAAGCGGCTGCGTCGGGCCGTTCGCGGAGATTCGCACCGCCTGCGACCGCATCGCATCCGAGTCGATGGTGCTCGAATTCCGGCTGGCGCGTGCCTGCGCGCGCGGCAAGGAAGAACGCGGCGACGCGACGCTCGAAGCGATCGAAACGGCTTACGCCGACCTGATCGACTGCGCGCGTCAGATCGCCCCGCCGCCGCCGCATGCGGCGCCCGTTCGCGTCGACGCGGCCCGCGTGCCGGTGATGCGGTGACGCGCGCGCGCGCCGCGCCCGCGTGGTCGATGCTCGCGACGGCCGCGGGCGCGGTACGCGAGCCGCTCGATCTCCCTGCCGATGGGTGGATCGCAGCCCCTGTTCCCGGCACGGTCGCGCAAGCGCTCGCGCTGGCCGGCCGGCCCGACGATACGGCGTCGCTCGACGAGCGCGACCACTGGTATCGCATCGAACTGCGCGGACACGGGCCGCGCGTGCTGCGCTTTCACGGCCTCGCGACGCTCGCCGAGGCATGGCTCGACGACACGCCGATCCTGCGCTCGGACAGCATGTTCGTCGCGCACGACGTGCCCGTGTCGCTCGACGGCACGCACCGGCTCACCCTCTGCTTTCGTGCCCTCGCGCCGCACCTGCGAGATGCACGCGCCCCGCGCCGCGCACGCTGGCGCACCCGACTGGCCGAACCGGCGACGCTGCGCACCGTTCGCACGTCGCTGCTCGGGCACATGCCTGGCTGGTTCCCCCGCTGCGTGCCGACCGGACCGTGGCGGCCCGTCGACGTGCTCGATCCGGTCGACGGCCCCGTTCTAGCCCGTTGCGACTTGCATGCGCGCATCGACGGCGACACCGGCTGGCTCGATGCGGAACTCGCGTTTGCCGCACCGCTGCCCGATGCGTTCGCGGCTCGGCTGTCGTGCGGCGAGCACCACGCGACGCTCGAGCGCAGCGGCGCCGACCGGCTGCACGCGAGCGTCGCGGTGCCGAACGTGCGCCGCTGGTGGCCGCACACGCATGGCGACCCGGTGCTCTACGACGTCGCGCTGCACATCGGCGCCGATCGGCGGCCGCTCGGAGCGACGGGTTTCCGCACGATCGAACAGGATACGGGCGACGACGGCAAGGGGTTCGGGCTGCGCGTAAACGGCGTGCGCGTGTTTGCGCGCGGCGCATGCTGGAGCAGCGCCGCGCCGCTCGCGTTGCACGCGGACGACGCGACCTATGGCCGCTTGCTCGGGCATGCGCGCGACGCCGGCTTCAACATGATTCGCGTCGGCGGCACGATGACCTACGAGGCCGACGCATTCCACGCATGGTGCGACCGTCTCGGGCTGCTGGTCTGGCAGGACTTCATGTTCGCGAACTTCGACTACACGCTCGACGATCGCGCGTTTGCAGACGCCGTCGATCGCGAGGCCGAACAGTTCCTCGCACGCCACCGCGCGTCGCCGTCGCTCGCGGTGCTGTGCGGCGGCAGCGAGATCGCGCAGCAGGCCGCGATGTCGGGGCTCGGGCCGAAGCAGCGCTTCCTCGAACTGACCGCCGAGCGTCTCGCCGGCCAGGCGGCGGCGCGGCGGCCCGACGCGCTTTACGTCCCCGACTCGCCCGATGGCGGCGTACTGCCGTTCATGCCGCGCGAGCGCGTGTCGCACTACTACGGCGTCGGCGCATACCTGCGCCCGCTCGACGACGCACGCCGGGCCGACGTGCGCTTCGCGAGCGAATGCCTCGCGTTCGCGAACGTGCCGTGCGACGCGATGCTCGCGAGTCTCGGCTGGCCGGGCGTTCATGAGCCGCGCTGGAAGGCGGCCGTGCCGCGCGACCCCGGCACGTCGTGGGATTTCGACGATATTCGGGACCACTATCTGCAGACGCTGTACGACGTGGCGCCCGACCGCTTGCGGCGCGAGGATCCGTCGCGCTACTTCGAGCTGTCGCGCGCGGCGATCGCGGACCTGATGCGGGACACCTTCGCTGAATGGCGGCGCACCGGCTCGCACTGCGCGGGGGCACTCGTCTGGCAGTTCCAGGACGTGATGCCGGGCGCCGGATGGGGCTTGCTCGATGCGGCGCATCGGCCGAAATCGGCGTGGTATGCGCTGCGCCAGGTGCTGCAGCCGGTGCAGGTCCTGCTCGTCGACGAAGGGCTGAACGGCCTCGACGTGCACGTGATCAACGAACGGCCGGCACCGCTGTCGGCGGCCATCGAGCTGGTGGCGCTGCGCGACGGCCGCACGCCGGTCGCGCGGACCGGCGGGCCGGTGCGGATCGCCGCGCACGACACGGTGCGGCTCGGTTCGGCCGAACTGCTCGGCCGCTTCTTCGACTGGACCTACGCGTATCGCTTCGGCCCGTGCGAGCACGACACCGTCGTCGCGACACTGCGCGCCGACGACGGCACGCTGCTGTCGCAGGCGTTCTACTTCCCGTCCCGCACGCATCCGGCCGTGTTCGCGCGCCGCGAGCCCGGCATCGAGGCATGCGTGTCGCGCACCGGCGACACGTGGCACGTCGACATCGACACGCGCCACATCGCGCGCCATGTCCAGATCGACGCGCCGGGCTTCGTGCCGCGCGACGACTGGTTCGATCTCGCACCCGGCACGCCGGCACGCATCGCACTCGTGCCGCTCGACGACACCCGCGACCATCGCGCCGCCGGCGCGCCACCGACCGTCGAGATCCGCGCGGTCAACGCGGCACGAGCCGTGCGCGCGGCACTGGCCGGCTGACGCGGCCGGGGCCGCACATGCGGTCGCGCGGCCGCGCCGCGCACGTCAGTCCGACGATCCCGTGCCGCGCGGCCGCTCGATTCCATATGCTTCCATCCAGCGATAGAGTGTCGCCCGCGACACGCCGAGCTCGCGCGCGGAAGCGGCGACGCGTCCGCGCGTGCGCAGCAGCGCGGTTTCGATCGCTTCGCGCTCGATCGACTTGCGGATGTCGGCAACGGACGGCGAAGCCGCGTCGAGACAGTATTCGAGCTCGAGGTCCTGCGCGGTGATCAGGCGCCCTTCCGTCATCACGACCGCGCGCCGCACGCGGTTGATCAGTTCGCGGACATTGCCTGGCCAGTCGTGCTTGTAGAGCGCCGTGATCGCATCCGTCGAGAAGCCGCGCACGCGATGGCGCGCGTCGCCGCGAAAGCGTTCGAGCATGTGATGCGCGAGCAATTCGATGTCCTTGCCGCGCGCGCGCAGCGGCGGCTGGTCGATGCGCATCACGCAAAGGCGGTGGAACAGATCCGCGCGAAACCGCCCTTCCTCCATCGCTTCGCGCAGGTCGACGTGCGTCGCGGAAACGATCCGCACGTCGACCGGCACCGGATCGCTGCCGCCGAGGCGATGAATCGCGCGCTCCTGCAGGAAGCGCAGCAGGCTCGCCTGGCTCTCGTGCGGCAGGTCGCCGATTTCATCGAGCAGCAGCGTGCCGCCGTTCGCGGCCTCGACGTAGCCGATCTTGCGCGCGTTCGCGCCGGTAAACGCGCCGCGCTCGTAGCCGAACAGTTCCGATTGCAGCAGATGCGGCGGGATCGCTCCGCAGTTGACCGCGACGAACGGACCGTTGCGCCGTTCCGAATGACGATGGATCGCGACGGCCGTCAGTTCCTTGCCGGTTCCCGTCTCGCCGAACACGAACACCGGTGCGTCCGTGCGCGCGAAACGCCGCACCGTATCGAACAGCCGCAGCATCGCGCTGCAGGTGCCGACGACGCCGTTCTCCTGCGATTCGAGGCGTTCGCGATCGCGCGCGAACAGGCATTCCATCCCGTACGCATGACCGACCGTATCGGCGATCCGCTGATGCGACGCGGGCAACGTGACGTAGTCGAAGCAATAGTCGCGCAATAGTGCGCGCACGTTCGGCGAGGCCGTCTGACCGGTCTCGATGAGCGCGACCCACACGACATCGCGCATCGACGCGCAGGTGGACGCGATGCTGCCGATCGCGTCGGCGTGGCCGCCGCTCAAGTCGAGGATGCCGCAGGTGATTTCGCCGGAGGTGTCGCGCAGATCGCTCGCCTGCGCGACGATCGTCACTTTCCAGTCGCGTCGCGCGAGCTCCTTGCGGAGCATGACGGACGGTGACTGGCTCCAGTAAATCAGAGGACGCTGCCCGTTAGCCCTCTCCCCGCCGGCGCTCTTATCGCGCGTTATTGGCATATTCATAACGAACCATCACTTTCTCCACTCCGCGAACCGTTCGCGTGCGCTGCGGGCGGCGGCGCATGGCCGCCTGTCCGTGCTGCGTTTCCGCAGCTTTGGCGAAGATCGAAACTGCACACGGCGAGAGCCCCCGGAGGTCGAGCCGGATGTCATCCGGCCTCGTTGTCATCGAACTCGAAGGGAACGCGAGGCCGCGGGAGCCACGGCGTTCCGGCTTTGATGCGACGCGCCGTCAGGCGGAGCGCGTCGGCAAACGGGAATTCCGTCCGCATTTGCGTCGCGTCGTACACGACAGCCGCGCTCGATGCTGAATCGGATGGCCGCCAACCCGCTTTCGGAATGGCTGCCACATTTCATCCACTCCTGAATTTAATCCCGTATCGAGATGGCCTTGTTACCAAACGATAAACATCGATTCAGCCGGTTACACTGCCGCCCCGCCGGCGCGGCGCGCGTTTAGCGATTCAAATTTGATTATCTACGACCATTCCCGTCAATCAGTGGCAAATACTACTTTTCTGCAAGATCGGTGCCGCCCATTGCCCGCGATTCTCGCCGAAATCGCACGGAAAATTCGGGCAGTGTGTTTCGTTCGTCGGTAATCGCGTGCGCCGCGCGGCACCAGCATGACACATCGAACGCAGGCGAACCGCGCGCGCTCGTTACAACGTCGTAACGAAGCGGCTGGCCGTATCGACCCGGGCCCCGGCGTCGTCGCGCCATGCCGGGCCGGTCGATCACGGATTCCACGATGCTGCGGCACACCGCCGATCGCCACGAAACCGGCCGGATCGCCCGCTTGCCGACCCAACACGGCATGGACGCCGCGCGTGATGCATACCCGCTGTCGCTGCCGACGCGTCAATACGGCGGGCACCGCACTAGTGCAAGCCGGTATGCGAATTGAAAGAGTCGGACAACGCGCTGTAGCAAGCATGCGCATATCGGCCGGCGCGCCGGAATGGCGGTGTCCGAATGAACGACGTGCGCAGCGCAAGGAAATCGACGGAGCGGCAGACGCCGGCCTGCAAGCGCAGGCAGTCGATCGCGTGCGCCCGGCACCGCAATGCACGCCCCGCCCGTCGTGAGCGATCGCAATCTTCAAGTACAGCTCCCCGGTTCTTCAATCGCGTTCGATGCTGACGTTTCGTGCTGCGTGTTTCGCAGCAGGCCGTCGCGTCGGGTCAATTATGGGAAAGCCTCCCGACGGTCAGTGTGTGCTACCGCACATTGCCCCGCTCGCGGCACGCGGCCGCAACGCGCATCCCGCGCCGACCGTGCGCGAAACGGGTGTGTGAGTACGCTTTCGAACAGACCGGCGCGCACCGCATCCGCATCATGGACATCGCCGCGCTGCACCGAACGCATTCGTGCGGCTCGGCGTGCTGAAGGCTTCACGCGAGGACCGCATCATGGAATGGCATTGTTGTGAATTCGAACATCTGAGCGCCGTCGATCTCTATGCAATCCTGCGCTCGCGCAACGCGGTGCTGGTGGTCGAGGATGCGCACACGCATCTCGACATCGACGGCAAGGATGCGCACGCGCTGCACGTGTTCGCGAGCATGCGCACGGGCGACACGACCGAAGTCGTCGCCTACGCGCGCGTGCTGCCCGGTGACGACGCCGATCCGGACGTCGTGATCGACAAGGTGCTCACGCGCGAGGCATGTCGCGACGACTCCACGCTCGAGCAACTGATGCAGCGCGCGATCACGGCCGCTCAGGCCGCGTGGCCCGACACGGCGGTGCGCACGCACGTTCCAGCGCAGCGCCAGGCATTCTACAAACGCTTCGGATTCCGCAAGGCCTACGGCCCCTATCTCGAACAGGGCGCACCGTTCGTCGGCCTGGTTCGGCCCGCGGATCGCGCTGCCGGCGCGCTGCGTCAGCTGCTGTCGCGAACCGTCTCGGCACCGCGGTCGCGAAGCGAGGACGCGCGCGTCGACGGCCGCGCACACAACCGGCTGTCCGCCGATACCGGAGCCAATCGATGACCACCACACTCCGCCCGGTTCCCGACCCCGGGCTGCCCTGCATCCTTCCCGTCATTCTCGCCGGCGGTTCGGGCACGCGGCTCTGGCCGCTGTCGCGCGAGCAGTATCCGAAACAACTGATCGAGCTGACCTCGAACGAGTCGCCGCTGTCGTCAACCGCACGCCGCCTGAACGGCATCGCGAACGCATCGCTCGGCGACACGCTGCTGCTGGTATGCGGCGAACAGCATCGCATCATGAGCGCCGCACAGGTGCTCGGACGCGCGGCACCCGCGCGCATCCTGCTCGAACCGGCCGCACGCAACACGGCGCCTGCGCTGACGCTCGCGGCACTCGACGCCAGCGTGCTCGCAGACGATCCTGTCCTCGCGGTCATGCCGGCCGATCACGTGATCGGCGACGTCGGCGCATTTCAGGAAGCGATCGGGCGCGCGGCACGTTACGCGCAGGAAGGCGCGATCGTCACGCTCGGCGTGCTGCCGCGTCGCGCGGAAACCGGCTACGGCTACATCCAGGTCGGCGAACCGCGCACTGGCCGCCTTGGCGGGCAAGGCGGCTACGCGATCGGGCGCTTCGTCGAGAAACCGAATGCCGCACTCGCCGAGCGCTACCTGCATTCGGGCGATTACTGGTGGAACAGCGGCATTTTCGTCACGCGCGCATCGGTCTGGCTGAAGGCGATCCGCGCGCTCGCGCCCGACATCCATGCGGCCTGCGATGCGGCGTGGCGCGCGGGCATCGCCGAGGATCCGTTCTTCCGGATCGACGCGGCGGCCTTCGATGCGTGCCCGTCCGACTCGATCGACTACGCGGTCATGGAACGCCTCGCGGAGAGCCACGAGCTCGGTATCGAAGGCATCGTGGTGCCGCTTTCGGCCGGCTGGTCGGACGTCGGCACCTGGGACGCGATCTGGGAAATCATGCCGAAGGACGATCAAGGCAACGTCGCACGCGGCCCGATCGTGTTCGAGGACACGCAGGACAGTCTCCTGCGCTCGGAGGGGCGATTGATCGCGTGCGTCGGCATGAAGGACGTCGTCGTGATCGAGACGCCCGACGCGGTACTGGTCGCGAACAAGCACGACGTGCAGCGCGTGAAGAACATCGTCGCACGCCTGAAGACCGAGCAGCGACCGCAGGCAAGCGAGCACCGCAAGGTGCAGCGGCCGTGGGGACACTACGATTCGATCGATCTCGGCGAACGGTTCCAGGTAAAGCGGATCGTCGTCGAACCCGGCAAACGGCTGTCGCTGCAGATGCACTATCACCGCGCCGAGCACTGGATCGTCGTGCGCGGCACCGCGAAAGTCACGCGCGGCAACGAGACCTTCCTGCTCAGCGAAAACGAATCGACCTATATTGCGGTCGGCGAGGTACACCGTCTCGAGAATCCCGGCCGGATTCCGCTCGAGATCATCGAGGTGCAGTCGGGCGACTATCTCGGCGAAGACGATATCGTGCGGCTCGACGACCAATATGGACGGCCGGTCGTCGAAACCGCGCAGTCGCGACCGAGACCGGCAGCGGCAGCGGCACAGCCGACGACGCTTGCATCACGCGCGGCGGGTGAGCCTGGCGAGTCGCAGGAGGAAGCGGCGGAACGCGACGCCATCCGATAGGCGCGTGCGGATCACGCTGGCGCGCTCGCCGCATTTCGCGGTCGACGCGCGGCTCATCCGCATCCGACACGGTGTCAGTCGATGCCTCGCTGCGACCAGCGCGCCTGCCTGACGGCCTCGCGTACGCGCGGCAGCAACGACGGATTCGCGCCGGCCGCGTCCGCCACGGCCGCCGTCGACTGATACGCCGCCGCGCACGCCGCCCCTTGCGGCTGGGTCGCCGATGGCCGCGACGGCCCGCCATTCGCGCAATCCTTGCCGGGGCCGACTCGCACCGGCATGCCCCCGATACCTGACAACCGGTTATCCGCGAGCCGCACGCCTGACACGTTCCCCCACAAGCGAATGCCGTCGAATCGCGCATGCGACACGCGGTTGCCGATTATGGTCACGCGGGCCACCGAACCCGACCACGTGCTGACCTCGATCGCTGCCTGCTGCGTGAGCGGACGCGAATCGGTCCGGCTCGTCGCGGTCTGGATATCCGTGATCACGTTGTTCTCGATGCGGATGTCGGACGCGCCATAGGTCCCGTTGCTGTCCTCCTGCGCGACGAGAATCCCGGAACTGACCGCCACGTTGCGCACGATGTTGTTGGAAATGGTGACGTCCGCGCCGCCGACCACCGTGATGCCTCGTCCCCAAGGATTGCCTTCCAGCGAGTTGCCGGTAATCAGCACGTTGCGTGTCAGCACGCCCTCCGACCGGTAGCTCACGACGGCGATCATGTCGTCGCCCGTGCCACGCACGACGTTGCCCTGGACGAGCACGTCGTGCGAGCCGTGCGTCATGTGAATGCCGTCCGCCAGTGTCGACAGCACCTCGTTGCCGACGATCGCGACGTCCGCGCCGCCGAACACGAAGATGCCCGCGCCGGCGCCGCCGTCGATCACGTTGTCGAGCACCTGCACACCGCGCCCCGTGACCTCGACCTTCGTCGATGCCGGGGTCGTCAGGCGCGTCGTGCCGGTGCCCGCAAGACGGAAGCCGACGAGCGTCGTACCGTCGCCGCGCATCTCGATCGTCTGGTCGTCCGCGGTTGTTGCGATCAGCGTCGCGCCGTAGCCCGACAACACCACATTCGGCTGCCGCACGATCAACGAACGGCCGACCACGTACCGTCCCGGTGCGAATACCAGCCTCTGGCCCGGCTGCAACGCATCCAGCGTGTGTTGCAGCATGTCTGCCTGATCCGCCGTGTCCGCGGCAGGACGCACGTACGCGTCCGGCACATTCGCATGAAGCGCGCCGGGTGCAGGCGCGCCGGATGCTGCCGCGGCGCCGTCCGGCCACGCCGGCCCGCCGGCCATGCAGATGCCGGCGATCACCGCGCACGCGCGGAACACGCATTGCGATCTACGCATATCGAATCGTTTTCCCTGAAATGTCGTCACACGCGTCGGCCTGCGCACCCGAATCGCAGCGTGCTCGCCGAGTTGCCCGCCTGCGCCATCGCCGAAGCGGACGGCGCAATACGCTCGATTGGACCATTCGGTCCAGCCGGGTGTCGGTGCGTCAACAGACCGATGCAGCCTGCCTGAGCGGTGCGATCCCACGTGCCAGCCGGCGATTCGTCGCGCTTGCACGCAGCGCAGCGCCGAACGGTAGGCTCGCGAACCGAGCGACGATCGGCGATGCGTATCATGGTCACCATACGATGCGGCCTTGCGACGGCGTCGCCGCAAGACACCGGGCGCCCCCCCGATCCAGCGTCGCGGCCACACACGCGGCGCGCCGCGCATCCGGATGCGTCCGCTCTTCGCTCGTCCAGAACCCGTTCATGACCGACCTGACCATCGCCATCTGCAACTACAACCACGGCGCATACCTGCGCGACGCGATCGATTCGGCGCTCGCGCAGTCCGCGCCCGGGGTACGCGTGCTGGTCGTCGACGACGGTTCCACCGACGATTCTCGCGACATCATTTGCTCATATGGCGAGCGCGTGACGGCGGTGTTCCAGGAGAATCGCGGTCAGGTCGCCGCGTACAACCGTGCGCTCGAGCATGTCGCGACGCGCTACCTGATCCTGCTCGACGCGGACGACCTGCTCTACGCCGACGCCGCGGCCCGCGTGCTGGCGGCGTTCGCGTCCGGCGACTTCGTGAAGGTTCACTTCCGGCTCCACGTGATCGCGCGGGACGGTGCGATGACCGGCGCGAGCGTGCCGCATTCGGCCGTCGACACCGATTGCGGCCGCCTGTTGCGCGCGGGCTGGCTGTACCCGTCGCCGCCCGCGTCGGGCAATGCGTATCGAGTCGACGCGCTCAAGCGCATCTTTCCGGTGCCCGTTACGGCCGATAACCTGCATGGTGCCGACTTCTATGCGATCTACGGCATCGCATTGCTCGGCGCCGTCCACATGATCGACGCCACGCTCGGCGGCTATCGCGTGCATCAGCAGTCGAATCCATGCCCGGCCGGCGACGCGGACACCGACACGCCCACCCTTGCCCTCACCAATTCGGAGGACGCCGCGACGGGTGCGCTGAAAGCCGAACGCCGATGGTCGACGCTGCGCATGCTCGCCCGCACGCGTCTGCACGAAGCGTTGCCGAGCGCGCCGCTCGACTTCGCGATCGAAAAGGCCCGTTTCGCCAGCACGCTGTATCACGCGCCGCTCGTGCGGCGCTGGCGCTGGTTCCTGTGCGAATCCGGACGCTACTGGCATACCGTGCTGCGCAACCCGTTCTGGCGCCCTGCGAAGAAAGTGGCCGTCGCCGGGCTGTCGCTCGCGTGCCTGCTGCCGTCATCGACGCTCAGCAACCGCGCGATTCGCTATCTCTCCAATCCGCTCGCGCGCGTGCGCAAGTCGTCCGGACAGCGCGTCGGTACGCGATAGCGTCGTCGAGTCGCGACTTGCGGCACCGAATCGCTTCTTCGGTAAGCCATCGCACCCAGTGGACCGGGCATGCGCTGCACAATGATCCGGACCAGTGGATTCACGCGCACTGACCGCACTTCGCCATTGCCTCACCTCCGGTTGCTGTAGTCGAACGCCGGCATCCGACGTCGAGAAGGATCGAACCGGCACGTAGAACGCGGCATCGATGCGTCACGCTGCATCGTGTTCGGCGCCGTCCGGGAGCATCGACCCGATATCGAATCGACGCGAATCGACCGGCCGCCTCGTCCGCTTCGCATACGCGGGCTCGTCAGCAGGATTCACTGGCCACGACTGGCATGCATTTTTATTAGGAATGCGTAGCTCAATGAACAGGACGACGCGACCGCACGATTCATCGGCTGACCATCGTCGCGATGGAAGACGACAGGCGGGATCGGATCGCTGGACCCAAAGATGACCACAGAGAAGATCGTTCATATTGCCGAAGCGTTCGGTGGCGGCGTGCTGTCGATGCTGACCCAGCTCGCCAACCATGCCGCGGCAACCGGCGTCGACGTCACGGTGCTGCACTCGATCCGACCGGAAACCCCGACCGATTTTTCAACGCTGTTCCGGCCCGATGTGAAGCTCGTCCGTGTCGACATGGTGCGCGAGGTCAGCGTCACACGGGATCTGGGGAGCTTGCGCGCGCTGGTTCGGAACCTGCGCGACTGCAAACCGACCGCGATTCATCTGCATTCGTCGAAGGCCGGCGTGCTGGGACGGCTCGCCGCCCGGATCGCCGCCCCGAATGCGACGGTCCTCTACTCGCCGCACGGACTCTCGTTCCTGCGCTGCGACGTATCGCGCATGAAGCGGTTCGCGTATCTGAGCTTCGAACGTATCGCGGCGCGCATCGGCGGAACCGTCGTCGCGTGCTCGGGCAGCGAGCTCGGCGAGATCAGGAGGCAGGTCCGGCCGAAATCGGCGGTACTGGTGGAAAACGGCGTCCATGTGGCGGAGATCCCGACGCGGCGCACGCGTGGCGATCGCAAGGTCGTCATCGGGATGAGCGGTCGGGCGTCGTTCCAGAAGAATCACGAAGCATTCGTGCGACTCGCCGCCCAGTTGCGCGGCGCCGATGTCGAGTTTCTGTGGATCGGCGGGAACGCGGCCGAGATCCCGGATCCCGGCCAGCGCCCGGCCGTCGTCTGCAGCGGCTGGGTGACCCGTGCACGGGCGCTGGCGCTCACGTCGGAACTGGACATCTACGTGCAGCCCTCCCGTTGGGAAGGCATGCCGGTCGCGCTGATCGAAGCGCAGGTTGCCGGCATACCGGCCGTGGTGACGGACGTCGTCGGCAATCGCGACGTGGTGATCCACGGCGTGACCGGCTACGTCGCGACAAACGCCGAAGAGATGGCCGCGTATCTGACCGTGCTCCGCGACGACCGGCAGCTTCGCGAGCAGATGGGCGAGGCAGCCAGGAAACGAGCGATTCAGCGGTTTTCGCTGAACGCGATCCTCCGGCAGTGGCACGCGCTTTACGGACTCGACGCCAGCGAGCCGCGGGTCGACACACGGGATTTCAAGCCGGTCGCCGCGGATCACGTCGAGGCCTGATTCCGATTTCGACATCCTTTCATTGACATGATCGCTTTCAAGAAACCGAAACAACTCGTCTACAACGGCCGATTCACGACGCAGAAGACGACCGGCGTGCAGCGCGTCGCACGCGAGCTGATCGCCGCACTGATCAAGTTTCAGCCGCAGGACCCGGTGACCGTGCTGGTGCCTCCGCAACCCGGCGTCGCGGTGAGCGGAGCGAAGACGATCAAGGTCGGCTTCTACAAGGGCGTGGTCTGGGAGCAGTTGGTCCTCCCGCTGTTCGCGCGCCGCGGCCGCATCGTCAATCTCGGCAATTCCGCATCCATCTTCATCGGCAACCAGATCATCTACATGCACGATGCGGCGGTATTCGACACTCCCGCCCATTTCTCCCGACCGTTTCGGGTGTGGTATCGGATCATGTTCTGGATCCTGGCGCGAACCTCGGTCTGCGTGCTGACCAACTCCCGCTTCTCGCGCGATCGCCTCGCCCATCACTGCGGCGTTTCGGCGGAGAAAATCAGCGTCGTGCCGCTCGGTGCGGATCATCTCGACGCCCTGGAACCGGACACGAGCGTGCTCGACAAGCATGCGCTGACGCCGGACCGGTTCGTGCTTGCGGTCAGCAGCATGAATCCGACCAAGAACTTCGGCCGGCTGATCGCCGCGTTCCGGCAGATCGACGATCCGTCGGTCGATCTCGTCATCGTCGGGATGCAGAACACCACGGTGTTCGGCAAGCACGACGCCGTCTGCGCGACGGAACCCAACATCAAGTACGTCGGCTACATCAGCGACGAACAACTGAAAGCGCTGTATCAGCACGCGGCATGCTTCCTCTACCCGTCGATTTACGAAGGCTTCGGCATACCGCCCCTCGAAGCAATGCGCTACGGCTGCCCGGCTGTCGTCGGACAATCCGCGGCGCTGCCGGAAGTCTGTGCCGATGCGGCGTTGTACTGCGATCCGTATTCGCAGGACGACATCGCGCAGAAGCTGCGGAGCCTGCTCGATTCCGCCGAGCTCAGGGCCGAGCTCAAACGCAAGGGAAGCGCGCACGCGGAGCAATATCGCTGGAGCCGAAGCGCCGAGATGATGAAGGCGATATTCGAGACGTTGTAGCGCATTCCGTCGTACTGCACGACGAGACCGACTGTCCCCCACCGCACTGTCTCGAGCGTCGTGCCTTCATAGAGTGGAACGACTCTCCGTTATCTGCGCGGTGCGGATCCTCACGGACCGGCCGCCCCTTCGTCATGACAGCACGCGAAACCAGCCTCGATGTCGCCCGCGGTGCGGGAATCATTCTTGTCGTATACGGACACGTCCTGCGCGGCGTCGTTTCCGCGGACCTCGTGCCGCCCGGCGTGGCCGATACCGCCCTCGCATGGAACGACTACGCGATCTATACGTTCCACATGCCGTTGTTCTTCTTCCTGTCCGGCCTGCACGTCTGCGGTTCGCTGCGCCGCGCGCCACGCGGATTCCTGTGGTCCAAGATCAGGACGATCGTGTATCCGTACCTGGTCTGGTCGATCGCGCAGGGTGCCGTGCAGATCGCAATGGCCTCTCACGGCACCAATCATCCGTTTACGCTGAACGATTTGCTCGCAATCGGATGGCGACCGTTCGCGCAGTTCTGGTTCCTGTATGCGCTGATGCTCTGCATGATCGGCATCCACGCATTCGCGACGGCGGTGCCCGAGGTCACGCGTATTCCCATGCCGACGCGCGCCCGCGGCCGGCTCGCCGCATGCGCGGTGCTCGGCCTGATGCTCGGCGCGGCAACCCAATGGGGCATCCTGTCGATCACGCTGATGAACGGGCCGTTCTTCGTCGCGGGCGTCCTAGCGTCGCACGCATTGCCCGGCTGGCTCGAGCGCAACAGCGGACCCGCCGCATGCGCAGCAACGGCGACGGCGTTCGTCGCGGCGGTCGTATTCGCTCACCGCTTCGGTAGTGCGACGAGCGTCTGGGCGCTTCCCGCCGCCTTCGCGGGCATCGCGCTGGCATTGCAACTCGCACACCGGCATACGTCGCGGCCGGCACGCGCGGCATGGCTGGCCGCGATCGGCTGCGCGTCGATGCCGATCTACCTGACCCACATCTTCGCGATGGCTGCCGTACGTATCGTGCTGATGCGCGCCGGGATCACCAGTGTCGCGATACACCTCGCGCTCGGCACGCTGGCCGGCGTCGCGATCCCGATGGTCGCCTACCGGGTGGCCCTGAGGACGGGGCTCGCACGTGTTGCCGGTTTCCCGTCCTGGCCCGGACGCGACACGGCGGTGCGCACGCGCACCGCGTGAGCATCACGGTCAGTGGATGTCGGACGAGCGTCCGGCGGGCGGCAATACGGTTGTCCGGCCTTCCCGCCCGTTCGTTCCCGCGGGCCGCGAGCGGCTGCCGGATGCGGCATGCGCGACATGCGCGGCGGACTGCGCACTGCTTGCCGGCCGCTTCGTGAACCAGTTGAACACGATGATCGGCAGCACGATCGGCAGGAAGTTGCGTCCGCTGAACAGGTTCGGTGTACGCATGATTTCCATCATCGACACGAAAAGCACCGCGTGTGCGCAGCACCAGACTCCATTGCCGCTGCGCCAGCCCGCATAGCTGCGGCCAAGCACCCAGCCCAGCACGGCCGCGTCCAGCAACCCGAACCAGCCCCACTCGTAGAAATGGACGAAGATGCCCGACGGATTGTTGAATTCCGGGTCTGCGTAGCTGTTCAGGAACAGGTTGAAGCTGTCGCTTGAGTCGAGCCAAGGCTGAAATGTCGTGCCGATCACCGGAAAGCGCATCAGCCAGTCGAACGTGAACATCGGATGGCCCTGGCCCCAGCCGAGCACGGCGAGCATCCCCGCGCCGTTGTTCAGCGACGTCGAATAGTAGAGGCCAAGCCGTTCGAGTGCGAAGTCGAAGATGTTGTCGTAGATGTTGACGTAATAGGCTTCCCACGACCGGTTGTACTCGTTCGCGATGAACAGCGCGAACAGCAGCGGAATCGCCGCGTACGGCCCGAACGTCAGCAGCCGCGCGTACCGGCCGCGCAGCCGGAACCGCACGACCATCAGCGCGAGCGGCATCGCCATCTCGATCAACGCGAGCCGCTCCGCGAAAAGGAAGCTGCGCAGCAGCGTCAGCACCGCGAGCACGGCCATGTAGATCTTGTAGCGGTTCAGGCCTTTCACCGGCGTCCTGAACACGTAGAAATACAGCGCGACGAACGGCGCCGTGGCCTGCGTGAACGAACTCAACCCGGTAACGCGACCGATCTGCTGGAGCATGTCGTACGCGGTGGCCTGGCCATGCAGGAATTCGAGCAGCAGCGCAGGATGCGCGATGATCCCGCTCATCATCACGAGATTGCCGAACAGCGCGAGCAGGAACAGGACATCGAGCACGCGCGTCGGCACCTCGACGGGAGGTGCCGGCGGGCCCCGCCGCGTCCGTGCTTCGGTCGTCGCGAGCCATGCCGCCGCCATCACGACCATCAGGAACAGCGCGCCGACGAACGCATAGAAGCCGTCGAAATAGATCCGCGCAATCGACTTCTGGTCGCCCAGCAGGCTGAGCGACAGCAAGCCGTACAGCGGCAGGATGAACATCAGCACGAGACGTGCCGGATCTTCCCACCAGTAGCCCGTATAACCGCCGGCGGCGCCGCGCACGCGCGCCGCCCCGCGCATCGTCGCCGAGCCGTGTCTCAGCCCGGCCCCCGCCCCGCCCGCTCGCCGGTTCATGACACCCTTTCCACCCGTTGCCGCTGTGCCATCACCCCCGTATATCCGGACGCGGCCTGATGCGTGTTCGCATCCGTATAGCCGTAGTCGTACCGTCCGAGCGCCCCCGTGCAGTCGTTCAGGACCACCCCGCGCACGTCGACATGCGCGTGTTCGAGCCGTCGCGCGCTTTCTTCGAGCTCGGTCAGCGTCGTCACGCCGCTGCGCGCGACGAGGAACACGGTTCCCGCGAGGCGGCCGAGCACCAGCGCGTCGGCCACCGGCAGCAACGGCGGGCCATCGATCACGACCATGTCGTAGCGCGACCCGGCCTGCTCGATCAGTTCGGCGAGCGAGGGCTGCAGCAGCAGTTCGCCCGGATCCGGCACGACGCTGCCCATCGCGATGAAATCGAGGCCCGGCACGACGCCGCGCTTGATCGACTCGTCGAGCGTGTGGGTGCCTGCCACCACGTCCGACAGGCCCGGCGCCCGGCTGTAGCGGAACCGCTCGTGCAGCGAACCCTTGCGCAGGTCGGCATCGATCAGCAGAACGCGCCGCCTCGCCGCCGCCACCAGCGACGCGATATTCGCGGCGACGAACGACTTGCCGACGCCCGTCGTAGGCCCCGAGATCAGCACGACGGAATTCGACGCGTCCGGCATCGACAGTTGCAGTGCCACGCGGAAACTGCGCAGGCTTTCGAGCGCCGCGTCCTGCGCGGCAGCCGGCTGCATCGGCGCGCGCGTGTCGCGCCGTCCGGCCTTCGAGTGCAATTCCGCTTGCGCCGCGGCCGGACTGTGCGGCACCGTCGCGAACACGGGGAGCCCCGTCGTCCATTCGATTTCCTCGGCGTCGCCGATCGTGCCGACGACACGCTGCCGGACGATCACGGTCGCCGCGCCCGCGAGCAGGCCCACCATCAGCAGGCCGATCACGGCGACCCCGCGATGCGGCCCGACCGGCTGCTCCGCGACCTTCGCCGTATCGACGATCCGCACGGTGCCGGTCTTGCTGGCCCGCGCGAGGATCATCTGCTGGCGCGTATTGAGCAGGTTCGTGTACAGCGCGGTATCGACGGTCACGTCGCGCTGCAGTTGCAGCACACCCTGCTCGACGGTCGGCAACTGCTGGATCTGCTTGCGTGTCGTGTCGAGCGAACGCTGCGCGTCGGCCAGCTGCGCATCGACGGCCACCACCGCCGGATGCTTCGGCATGAAGCGCGTCAGCAATTCCTCGCGCTGCTGCTGCAGCGTCTGCACGCGCGTCTCGATGTCGACCGACTGCTGGCGCAACGCCAGCGCTTCGTCGCTCGTATTGACCGTGCCGTGTGACGCACGAAATGCGTTGAAGCGGTTTTCCGCCGCTTCCAGTTGCGCCTTCAGCTGCGGCAGCTGGGTATCCATGAAGCGGATCAGCTTGTCGGCCGCCTCGGACTTGCGCTGCGTGTTCTGTGCCAGGTATGCGTCGCCGATCGCATTCAGCACGCGGCTGTCGTGCACGGGATCGATGCCGTCGAGCGTCACGCCGATCATGTTCGACTGCTTGCCGCGCTCCGAGATCAGCGCGTTCTTCTGCAGCCAGGTTGTCGCTTCCTCGTCGCTATAGCGCGTCAGGTCGAAGCGAGCGCCGGGCTTGCCGGCCACGTCGCGCACGAATAGGTCGAGCGGCCCCTGCGGCGTCTCGACATGCAGCGGCTGCCCGATGCGGCCCTGCCATGCCGGCCCCGTCCGGCCGAACCAGCCCGTACGCTGCAACGTGTAGGTACCGTCGTCGCCGACGCTCAGCGCGAACCGCTTGCCGAGCAGGCGCTTCGGCACGTCGAAGGTCGGCACGTCGACGCGCTCGGTGCCGTACACGTAGCCGCCCGGCAACGGCGACGACAATCCGTCTGCCGCGTTCACGAGCCGCCAGCCGATCAGCGGCAGGTAATGCGGCCGCGCGTCGACCGCCAGATTGGTGCTGTCGATCGCGCGGTCGAGCACCGCGCGGGATTTCAGCACCTCGATCTCGGTCGACGCGTCGGTCTTCAGGTCGAACACCGACGACGGATCGCCGGGCGGCGACGTCGGTTTCGAATCGGTCGGGCTTTGCTCGACCTGGAACAGGATGTCTGTCCGGTAGACGGGGGCCGCGCACAGCGCATACACGGCGCCGGCGAGCGCGCCCGCAAGCGTCGTGCAAAGGATCAGGCGCCGGCCGCCGTACAGGATGCCCCAGTAGCGGCGCACCGGATAGGACGGCCGCAGGGCGGGCCCGCTGTGCGGGTCAGGCAGGGTCGAAGAAGTCATACAGCATCAGTCCCGTATGGCGCGACGCGCGGTCGCGGTCACGAAATCCGCCACGAGCGTCACGGCGAGATGGCCTTTGCCGTCAGCGCACCCTGCGCGGACGACGGAATCAGCAGATTGACGACGCGGCTCCAGCGCACCAGCGACGACGCATCGACGAACACGACATCGCGGCGCTCGAGCGGAAACTGGTCGGCCAGCGCGAACGACGCCGGCGAGCTGCCGTCGAGGTGATATACCCGCGGGCGGTTGTCCGGGCCGCGGCGCACGACGAACACCTGGCGCGCGTCCGACGTGTACTGGCTCACGCCGCCCGTGTCGCCGAGTGCTTCGCCGAGGCTCATCCGGCCGTCGGTCAGCGTCAGCGTCGCGGGCCGCGACACCTCGCCGAGCACGAACACCTTCGCGTCGCTCGCCGCGCGCACGCGCACGAGATCGCCGTCGCGCAGCAGGATGTTCGACGGGTTCACGCCCGCGGCGATCAGCGCGGGCAGGCTGACGTTCACGGTCCTGTCGCCGCGCGTCACCGATACCTGCGAGCGGTCGGCCGTCGGGGTGAAGCCGCCCGCGCGGTCGATCGCCTCCGGCAGCGTCATCGGCATGTCGTTGACGATCTGCAGCCCCGGCGTGCGCACTTCGCCGTCGAGATACACGCGCTTGCTGCGATAGGTCTGCACGCGCAGCGCGATCTGCGGCTTGCGCACGTATTCGCCGAGCCGCTTCGTCAGCAGCGCACGCGCCTGCGCCTCGGTCAGCCCGGCGACATGCACGAGGCCCGCATACGCAAACTGCACGTTGCCGTTTGCGTCGACCGTGTAGCCCGTCGCGACCGAGCTGGCACCGACGCCGTCGCCGCCGCCCGCCGTCTGCGGCGTCGGCAGGTTCAGTTCGGGGTGGTCCCAGACGACGATGCCGAGCACATCGCCGGGGCCGATCGCGTATGGCTGCGGCTTGCCGAACAACTGGTGGATTTCCGCATCGACATTGGGTCGCTGGCCCGCATGCTGCTGTGCGACGAACGCCGGCGTGATCTCGATCAGGTCCTCGCGCGATACGTTCTGCACGCCGTCGAGGCCGCCCGAGCCCGATGCGTCGGCGCTCACGCGCGCATTCGCGTCGCGCTCGGCAGGCGCCCGGTAAGTCATGCCTGGCGACAGCGCACATGCGCTCAGTGCGCACGCGGCTGCCACGATCGCGATGCGCGACAGCCACGGTGCGTGCCGGATGCCTGCCGTGCGTGGCCGCGGCGTCCCGAGCGTCGATTCCGGTTGCGTGGTGATTGACATCGTGCCCTTCCAAAACTGTGCGGTAACCCGCCGAACGCGGCGAGTTCCGGCATTACGCTTGCCGGCGCGGCTCGCCTGGCGGTGCCGCGCCTCCCTCTTCACCTCACGTCACTCCGTACGATTCGTCATGAACTGCTCTTCGTCGCTTTCGTCACTCGTCTGCATCGTCATGGCCAGCGTTGCCTGTGCCGCCGGCGCGCAGACTTTGCCCGCCACGTCGGCCGACGCGCCGGTCGCCGTGTCGCCCACGCTGCTCGCGCCGGTGCCGCTCCAGCATTCCGCGCAAACCGCAATGGTCAGCGCGACCGCGGAGCCTGCTGCCGCTGCGTCCGAAGTCGCGGCACCTGCCGCTGCGCTTCCCGCTGCGAGCACCGCCGCAGCGCCCGAATCGCGCGCCCGCGGCGCGCTGCGCCGACCGCTCGTGCCGATGCGGCCGCGCCGCCCGAAAGTGGTTGATACCGCCACGGAAAACGTCTGGCAGACCGGCACGCTGTACACGTCACCCTATGCAAAGCCGCCCTATGCACCGCCGGGCAATCCCTACTGACGCATCCCGATCGATTACGCCACGGCGTGGCCGTGCGCGTGCCGATACGGGATTGGACACCACGGCGAACGGCGCGTCTGTGAGCGACCCCACCGAACGCCGATCTTCACAGGAAACGGGATTCGCCCCCCGACGCGCCGACGTGTGCGACGCGGCACGCATCATCACGACCGGCCGACCGACACGTTCGCGTACGATCGCGCGGCCGCATCCGGCGTGGCCGGATCGGCGATGCGCGCGACCGGCCATGCGGAGTCGCGCCCCAGCGCCTGCATGCACAGGTCGATCACGATGTCCGTGCCCACCGCGCCGTACACCGCGTGGTCGACCTGCGGCTCGAGGTGCAGGCGCACGTGACGCGAGCGCCGGAACGCGTGCTCGATTGCGCCGAAGTGACGCCGGACATCGTCGATGCCGGGATCGAGCGCGCCATACACCAGCGTCGTCCAGACGTTGCGCTGCGCAAGTTCATGCATCACGCCGCGGGGCGTGCCGCTGCGCGGCTTCCAGCCGACCCGCACTGCGAGCTCCTTCGCCGGCACGCTGACCCGCGCGATCGCATTCGCGGCCACCGCCCGGGCAATCGGACGCAGGTCGCGCCGCTCCCGCACGAGGCGTTTCCACTTCTGCCAGTCGCGCACCGACAGCCAGTAGCCGCGCACCGAGTTGTTCCGCTGCTTCTGTACCGCATCGAGCGTGAGCCCGGCCGGCCACACGAAGCGCGCGAGATTGACCGCGATCACGCCGCCGAGCGACGACGTCTTCACGGCCGCATGCAACGCCGCGTAGGCGCCCGAACAAATGCCGGCAGCGACCACCTCCGGATGACCGAGCGCGCGCAGCCAGTCCGCGGCAGCGGCCACGTCGTCGCTCGACTGCGTCGAATACACGATGCCCGACTGGTCGTCGAGCGCGGCGGGCCCGCTATCGCCGACGCCATGCACGTCGATCCGCAGCGTCGTCACGCCGGCACGCGCCAGCGTGCGGGCAAGCCGCACGCTGAAGCGCCCTTCGCCGCTGCGCGGATTCGTCGACGTGTTCGCGATCACGACCGCCGGGCCGACCGGATTCGCCGGTCGCGTGTCGGCGGGACGGCACAGCACGCCGACCAGCCGGTCCGGACCGACCGCGACGACCTGCTCGGTCATGTCGTTCATGTCGAGCGCGACGGCCGATTCGCCATTCCATGTCGGGTCCGCTCGCGACCCGGTATCGGCGCCGGACGGCGTACGCGGTGCGCGTTCGGCAATCCAGTTCGCGAGCGTGTCGATCGCCGCGAGCGGCAGGCGCGAGCGCGTACCGTCCAGCATCGTCGTCGCCCATTCGCGGAACGGATCGCTCGCCACATGCACGCCGCGTGCGAGCAACGCGTCGCGCAATGCCGGCCCGTCGCCCTGATCGGGCTGGATCAGCAGCATCGCGCCGGGCAACGTCGGCGCATCGCGCACGACGTCGCATAGATCGACCGCCTTCAGCGCATTGACGAAATCGACGGGAAAGCGGTGTCCGAGCACGTTCATGCACGGTTCGTCGCGATGCGCGGCGCGGATGGCCGGCGATGTGATGTCGAGCCACTGGCGCTGCACGAACGACAGCTCGCGCAGGAAGGCGCGGCCACGCACGACCGGTGCGAGCGCCACCAGCGCATCGACGCGCGGCGACGGGCGCGGGCCCATGCCCGCGGCGGCCAGCATCGCGAACAGCGCGCCCGCGCGAATCCCGACAAGCGTCAGCGCGGTCACGCCGGCCTGGTCGCGCAACAGGTCGATCGCGTCGTGAATGCTGCCGATGCACGCGGCATGCCGATCGGCGTCGCGATCGTCGCCCGCCGAGTCACCGGTGCACGGATAGTTGAATCGCAATACGGTGACGCCGTCGCGGGCCAGCCGCTCCGCGATCGCCCGCATCAGCTTGTGCGTCCACGAAGCCTCGTGCCCCAGCGATTCGCACAGGATCACGCCTTGTGTCGTCTGTCCTTCGTGCAGCCACCCCACGCAGCTGCCGAACGTTATCGGCTTCAATCGGTACTCCTCGGATCGGTCTTTGTTATCGAATGCGGACACGCGTTCCGGCGGCGCCACCGGAATCGACCATTCCACGATCATGCGACTGCCCGACGAACGCACGGCTTCCCGGCTACGGACTACCGCCGCGCCCCTGCGCGACCCGTTCGCCCTTCGTCATGCGTCGTCCTGCCCCCGGTGCCCGGGGACGGCGGTTCCCGGCCCGAGTCATCGCCAGGCCCTGTCCGCCCTCAACCAAAACAGTGCGCTCGATTAGAGCACCCGGCCCGAGTGCCCTTCGGTGCGCCAGCTTACAAATGCATTCGCCACTGCGGCGATACAACGATGCGCGCCGCATCGCGATTCATGCCGCGCGCACGGAATCCGCGAACGGTAGGCTCGCGAACACAGTCGTCTCGCGCGGCCCGTATCATTGCCGCTATACGATGTGGCCGTGTCCGGCATCGCCGGACGCAACCGGCGCCCGCCGGAACGGACCGCAAACCGATGCAGCCGGGTCAGCGCCGACCGGCCGCGCGAGTGCACGGCGGCCCGCACTGCACCGCCATGCGACACCCACGGCGCCGACCGAGCGAATGTCAAACCTCAAGAAGAACTTCCTGCTGCTGCTGACGTTGCAGATCTCGATGTACGCGGTGCCACTGCTGATCGCACCGCTGCTGACGCACGCACTGGGCCCGGAAGGCTACGGGCAGCTCGCGTTCTCGCTTGCCGTCATCGCGTATCTGACCAACTGCACGAGCTACAGCTTCGACCTGACCGCCACGCCGCGCATCGCGCTCGCCCGCGACAACCGCGCCGAACGCTCTCGCATCTTCTGGGCGACGCTATACGCGCAGATCGGCATCGCGGTGATCTGCTTCGTCGTGCTGGTCGCGCTGACCTTCCTGGTCGAGCGCTTCGGCGAGGACCGCGACCTGCTGCTGATCGGCTTCGGGATGGTGGCCGGCGTGGCGTTCACGCCAGGCTGGTATTTCCAGGGCATGGAGAAGCTGCGCGCGTTGAGCGTGATCCTGTTCATCGGCCGCATCCTGAGCCTGCCCGCGATGTTCGCGCTCGTGCACAACCCGGCGGACATCGACCGCGCGATGATCGTCAACGCCGCCGTCCCGACGCTGTCCGCGATCGCACTGGCCGCCTACCTGTATCTCCACCGCGAGATCGACTTCGTTCGCGTGGGCTTCACCGACATCGCCGAATCGCTGAAAGGCGGCTGGCAGGTGTTCCTCGCATCGACGTCGATCGCGTTCTATGCATCGACCAACACCGTGCTGCTCGGCTTCGTGTCGGGCAACGTCGCGGCCGGCTACTTCGCTGCCGGCGACAAGCTGATCCGCGCGGCGCTCAGCATGCTGCAGCCGCTGAAGGCCGCCACCTATCCGCGCGTCAACTACCTGATGCGGCATGCGCGCAACGACGCGTTCTCGTTCCTGCGCAAGCTGTTCGTCGTGCAGGTCGCGATGGTGCTCGGCATCTCGCTCGCGATCTTCTTCGGCGCGCCGCTCGCCGTGCGCATCCTGTACGGCCCTTCGTACGAACCGACGGTCCAGGTGCTGCGCTGGATGGCATTCATCCCGTTCATGGCCGGCATGACCGACCTGTTCGGCGTGCAGACGATGCTGCCGCTCGGGATGAAGTCTGCGTTCACGCGAATCCTGATGTCATCGGGCATTCTGAACATCGTGCTGGTGCCCGTGCTCGCGAAGTACTTCGCGGAACTGGGCGCCGCCGCCGCCGTGCTGACGGCCGAGGCCGCGGTTGCCGCGGCGCTCGCGACCGTCGTCTATCGCGCCGGCATTCCGCTGCCCGGCAGCCCGGTCGCGCGGCGCGGCTAGCGTATCGTCCGTGCGGCCCGGTTTGCTCGGGCAGCCGGAATCCGATGATGTGCCATTCGATGTGCGCGCAACGAACCGCATCGTGCGGATGCACGCTTCGCGCCTTCTTTCTCTTCCTGACGCCCTCACTCAGGTACTTCTTACCCCGCAGCAGACGCTCGATCGGGAACGATGACCGCCTTTTTCCCGTGCTACGCAATTGCATCGAAAAAGATCGTACGTATCGGTAGAAACACCGATGCTGTAGTCAAACTACATTCGTACGATTGGTCGCTGCAGAGAATCGCTACATCCGATTCGGCAGTGTCGGGCGGTCCGCGTCGCCTCCCGCGTTGTTCGATCGGGCCCAACCGGCCGTAACGATTCCCCGCCTGGCCTGGCATGCCGACGCGCAACCACCCTGCATCGCCAGCCGACTGCGTTCGATGCGAATCCATCGGACGTGCGCAGCTCCAGACATCATCCGAACAACCGGCAATACGATCATGGAGAGCAACATGCGGGACAAACTCTGGCCGGCCGCCGTGCTGGCCGCGACCCTCTGCACCAGCGTCTATGCGGCCAATGCAGATTTCGATTCACGGGGCGACGCCGCCGACGCGTTCGCGTCGTCCGCTTCGCAACGGCGCGCCGACCTCCTCGTGCGCAAGATGACACTCGACGAGAAACTGCAGTTCATTCATTCGCAATACGAAATGTCAAAAGTGCCGGGCGGTGGCGCCGGCTACATTCAGGGCGTGCCGCGCCTGGGCATTCCCGATCTCGACATGGTCGACTCGGCGACCGGCTCCGGCAGTACGTCGCAGGCCAGCACGACCTTCCCGGCGACGATCGCCGTCGCCGCGAGCTGGGATCGCCGGCTGTCGTACGACTACGGCAAGGCGGTCGCGATCCAGTTGCGCGCGCAAGGGTTCGGCATGGGTCTCGCCGGCGGCACCAACCTCGCACGCGAGCCGCGCGGCGGCCGGCTGTTCGAGTATCTCGGCGAGGATCCGCTGCTCGCCGGCGACCTGCTCGCCGAACGCACGCTTGCCACGCAGCGGCAGAAGGTCATCGCGACCATCAAGCACTATGCCGGCAACGAACAGGAGCATGGCCGGATGGGCGGCAACACGCAGATCGACGAGCGCACGCTGCGCGAACTCTACCTGCTGCCATTCGAAATCGCCGCGAAGCGCGGGCGGCCCGGCAGCGTGATGTGCAGCTACAACCGCCTGAACGGCACGTATGCGTGCGAGAACAACCACCTGCTGAACGACGTGCTGAAGAACGAATGGGGCTTCCAGGGCCAGGTGCAGTCCGACTGGGGTGCGACGCACAGCACCGCCGCCGCGATCAACGCCGGGCTCGACGAGGAAGAGGACGTCGGCCCCTCCGTCTACCTGACGCCGGCCGCCGTCAAGCAGGCGATCGCGAACGGCTCGGTGTCGACCGTGCGCCTCGACGACATGGTGCGCCGCAAGCTGGCCGTGATGATCCGCGTCGGCGTGATGGACGATCCGGCCAAGGGTGGCGGCACGATCGATTTCGCGGCCGCGAACCGGTTCGCGCAGGGCGTCGCCGAGCAGTCGATCGTGCTGCTGAAGAACGACGGCAATCAGCTGCCGCTGGCGGCGTCCGCGCTGTCGCGCATCGCCGTGATCGGCGGCCACGCCGATGCCGCCGTGTTGTCGGGCGGCGGCTCCGGCAACACGCGCGATCCGGTCACCGGTTCGTTCGCGGGCTGCGGCGGGCTGACGTTCGGGTCGTCGACGGGCTGCAGCTGGTGGCGCAATCCGTGGCTCAAGGTCGACGTGCCGATCGTCGCGGCGATCCGCGCGCTCGCGCCGGCAGCGCAGGTCACGTTCGCGGGCAACAGCGACCAGCAGTCGCCGTTCCGCGCGTACACGCAGCAGGAAATCGACCAGGCCGCGGCGCTCGCCGGGCGCTCGGACGTCGCGATCGTCGTGGTCGCGCAGCCCGCCGGCGAGGATTTCGGCGACCTGCAGAGCCTGAGCCTCGCAAATCCGTCGAACCAGGACGCGCTCGTCGAAGCGGTCGCGCGCGCGAATCCGCACACGATCGTCGTCGTCCAGAGCGGCAATCCGGTGCTGATGCCGTGGAAGGACAACGTGTCGGCGATCGTCGAGGCGTGGTATCCGGGCGAAGGCGGCGGCAAGGCGATCGCGAACGTGCTGTTCGGCGCGGTCAATCCGTCCGGCAAGCTGCCCGTCACGTTCCCGGCGCGCGACCAGGACACGCCGACGTGGGGGCAAAGCGGCGCGTTCGAGAGCGACCCTGTCTACGCCGAAAAGCTGAACATGGGATATCGCTGGTACGACGCACGCAACGTCAAGCCGATGTATGAATTCGGCTACGGGCTGTCGTACACGCACTTCGCGTATTCGGGGCTGTCGGTGTCGCGGCAACAGGACGGATCGCTCAGCGTCGCGTTTACCGTGCGCAATGACGGCCGCGTCGCCGGCGCGGAAACACCGCAGGTCTATCTCGGCGTGCCGTACAAGGACGAACCGCCGAAGCGGCTGGTCGGCTGGGAGAAAATCCGGCTGAACCCGGGCGAGGCGCGGCATGTGCGCATGATCGTGTCGCCGCGGATGCAGAGCGTGTGGGATACGTCGCGCAATGGCTGGCGCATGGTGCCGGGCGGGACCGTGTATGTCGGCGCGTCGTCGCGGGATATCCGGCTGCAGGGGAACTGAGCGGCGATAAAGTGACCGGAGGCGCCGCGTGCGGCGCTTCCGTTTTCCATGCCCGAACCGCTCTCCTCGGCCTCGCATGCCGCCTACCGGAGCAACAGCGCCGGCAGCGTCGCCAGCGCGGCGATCCCCGCCGCCATACCCGCCATACCCGCCAGATGCGCGGCGACCGCGAGGCCCGCGGGCAACCGCATCGTCATTCGCCCCCTTCCAGCGTGTCCAGCAACGGCCGCGCGAGATGCGGCACCTGATACACCGTACCCGCGCAGCCGTCGTCCGGATCATGCTCCGAAACGCGCCCCGCGTCGGCCTCCAGCGCGCCGGATCGACATCGACGGCCGCTGCGACGACACCCGCCCGGCCCGCCGTCTCGCGATTGCGCGCGATCTCCCGCGCAGCCAACTCGATGCGGCGGTCATCCTTCAGCATGACCGCCAGCGCCTCGACGGCGAGACGATCCTGTCGGAATCGTTCGGCTGGATGGCCGCGGCCGATTTCGAGTACCATCCGCCGCAACCGCTGCGGCTCACCACGCAGGCCGAGCCTTGCAGCATACGGCGCATGGCGGCCGACACGGGGCGAATCGCGAACGCGGCGTCGCCGTTGGTCTGCGTGACAGTGCCGAATCCCGGCCCGATGCGGCGCGCGTCGCGGGCGGGTTCGCCCGCTGCCTCGCCCGCTCGCGGTATCCTTCTCACATGCCGTCGCGTTGCCGCCCCGTTCATCGGCCGGCCCCGCGACGGGCATGTGGATGCGCGGACCGCGCAGCGCATTCGCCCCGGCCGAGACAGAAAGCGCCCGCCGTGCGGGCAACCCATTGCATGCTCCGTGCATGCCGACAACGATCAACGTGACTTACACCCTATCCGCCTCCCGCACGACCGAGCTCGAAATCCGCAAGAGCCGTTTCATCGCATACGCGATCCCCGTCGACGACCGCGACGCCGCGATGCAGGCAATCCAGCGCCTGCGCGACGAGCACCCGACCGCCACCCACGTGTGCTGGGCGCTGCTCGCGGGCGGGCAATCCGGCATGTCGGACGACGGCGAGCCGTCGGGCACCGCCGGCCGGCCGATCCTCGAAGTCCTGCGTCATCACGATCTCGACGGTGTGCTCGGCGCGGTCGTCCGCTACTACGGCGGCGTGAAGCTCGGCGCGGGTGGCCTGGTGCGCGCCTATACGGATGCGATCGCCTCCGCGCTGCTCGACGCCGAGCGCATCGAACGCATTCGCCACACGCGGTTCGCGATCGAAATCGGCTATCCGGACGAAGCGCGCGTGCGCCGCTGGATCGAGCAGGCGGGTTACGAGCTGGCGGACAGTGCGTACGGGATGACGGTGAGGCTCGTGATCAAGCTGCCGGAAACGGTCGAAGCGGCAGCGAAAACCGAGCTGTTCGACCTGACGCAGGGGCGCTCGGGCTTCCCTGACCTGTAATGCGCTGCCGACCGCAGTGCGTCGGCGCCACGGATTCGCAACGATCCCCGCGAAAATTCAGATACACGCGGCACTAGTTCAGGTGCGCCGGCGCATGGCGAATCCTGCGCCGACCGCGCGGGAAATCTTCGGGCAGGGTTACAGCGATCGCGCGACGCTGTTCACGATCGGCGCGAAATATCGCGATCCGGCGACGGGCGCCACGGGGGGCGGCCGCGGCCGCGTGCTCGCCTGGATCGCGGACCGCGACCGTGGCGCGCTCCTGATTTGGGCGTGACGCGCGCCGCGTTGCACCGCGCGCCCCTGTAGCCGCTCCGATCGGCCCGAACCGCTCACGCTCAATAAGTATCCGGCACGATCATGTCGTCCGGCGTCGGCCGGCGAATGTAGTCCTCGTGATGCTCGCGCTGCGGCAAATCGATCGTCGGGCGCGGCACCTCGTGATACGGCACCTGGGTCAGCAGATGGTGGATGCAGTTCAGGCGCGCGCGCTTCTTGTCGACCGCCTGCACGACCCACCACGGCGCCTCGGTGATATGCGTGCGCTGCAGCATTTCTTCCTTCGCGGCCGTATAGGCTTCCCAGCGGCGGCGGCTCTCGAGGTCCATCGGGCTCAGCTTCCACTGCTTCAGCGGATCCTCGATCCGGCTCTGGAAGCGTACTT
Organism: Burkholderia ambifaria; assembly: GCF_001443045.1. Classification (GTDB taxonomy): domain Bacteria; phylum Pseudomonadota; class Gammaproteobacteria; order Burkholderiales; family Burkholderiaceae; genus Burkholderia; species Burkholderia ambifaria_A. The sequence continues at coordinate 60,882 of NZ_LKPJ01000021.1, forward strand.
CCTGCTCGTGATCGGTGATCGAAAACCAGTACTTGACGATCTGGATCCCGCTGCGCACCAGCATCTTCTCGAACTCGGGCACCGAGCGGAAAAATTCCTCGTATTCGTCGTCGGTACAGAAATTCATCACGCGCTCGACGCCTGCGCGGTTGTACCAGCTGCGATCGAACAGCACGATCTCGCCGCCGGCCGGCAGATGCGCGACATAGCGCTGGAAATACCATTGCGTGCGCTCGCGGTTGCTCGGCGCCGGCAGCGCCGCCACGCGGCACACGCGCGGATTCAGGCGCTGCGTGATGCGCTTGATCGCGCCGCCCTTGCCGGCCGCGTCGCGCCCTTCGAAAATCACGACGAGCCGGTGCCCCGTGCTCACGACCCAGTCCTGCAGCTTCACGAGCTCGCCCTGCAGCCGGAACAGCTCGCGGAAATACTGCTTGCGCGCTTCCCGGCGCTCCGGCGAAAACAGCAGATCCTCGTGGTCGTCGAAGCGGCGGTCGTCGAGCTCCATTTCGAGTTCTTCGTCGTATGCGTCGACGAGGTCTTCCTCGAAGCGGCGCTGGCGCGACTCCAGCGATGCCGTATCGGTGAAGTTGTCGGTCTCGGTGCGGGTATCGTTGTCGCCCATGGGGCCTCCTTCCTTCAATTGACGCAGCCAAACTCCACCATTATCCCAGCGTCGTGCGTCAAATTGATGAAAAAGGGGCCGACCATGTTGCGGCCGTCGCCCATCGGCTGCTCCGGCAACGGCGGCGCCGGTGCGGCCGGACAGCCCTAGCATGAAAAATGCCGGGCGCGAGCCCGGCATCGAGCGCCGTCGGCACGACCGCCTCGGCGGTCGCGCGTCGGGCCTGCGTCACCGAATGATCCGCGTAACGCCGCGCCCGCGCGGATCGGCCATCGCCTCCGGCGTCTTGCCGTCGATCTTGATCACCTGGATGTCGCCGCTGAAGTCCTGCCCCTTCAGCGTGTAGCCACGTGCCTCGATCTGCTTCGCGAGCTCGCCCTCGATCGGATGGTACGGCTCCCAGAAGATCGTGTTCGGCGGCAGCAGCTGATGATGGAAGCGCATCGCGCCGACAGCCTCCTTCAACGGCATCTTGAAGTCGTAGATGTTGTTGATCACCTGGAAGATCGACGTGAAGATTCGCGAGCCGCCCGGCGTGCCGATCACGAGCGACACCTTGCCGTCCTTCGTCATGATCGTCGGCGACATCGACGACAGCGGACGCTTCTTGGGCTCGATCGCGTTCGCATCGCTGCCGACCACGCCGAACATGTTCGCGACGCCAGGCTTCGCAGAGAAGTCGTCCATCTCGTCGTTCAGCACGATGCCGGTGCCGTCGGCGATCACGCCCGAACCGAAATAGCCGTTGATCGTGTACGTGTTCGACACCGCGTTGCCCCACTTGTCGACGACCGAGAAGTGCGTCGTCTCCGCCTTCTCCGGCATCGACGTGCCGAGGCCCGGCTGCACGCTCTTCGTGTCGGACGGTTCCTTCGGATTGACCTCCGCCGCGCGCTTCGCGATGTACGCGTCGTCGGTCAGCTGCGCGATCGGCACCTTGTAGAAATCAGGATCGCCGAGGTATTGCGCACGATCGGCGAACACGCGCTTCTCGATCTCCGCGATCAGATGGATGTACTGCGGCGAATTGAGCGCCACGCCGTCGAAGTCCTTCTTCAGGTCGGCCTTCATCTTCAGCAGTTGCACGAGGCCGATGCCGCCCGAGCTCGGCGGCGGCGCGGTGATCACGTCATAGCCGTTCCATTTCGCCTGCACCGGCTGGCGCCACACCGCGCGGTATTGCGCGAGATCCTCGGTGGTGATGAGTCCGTTGCCGTCGCCGGTCTTCATCGACGCGGCAATCAGTTCTGCCGTCTTGCCCTTGTAGAAACCTTCGGCGCCGTCGTTCGCGATGCGCGTGAGCACGCCGGCAAGATCGGGCTGCTTGAAATTCGTGCCGGCCTTCATCGTCGAGAAGTACTTGTCGAAATTGGTCTTGCCGCCGAACTCCTTCGACGCATCGACACCGCGCTGCGCCAGCTGTTCGTCGACGACGAAGCCGTCGCGCGCATAGTGGATCGCCGGCGCGAGCACCTGCTTCCACTTCAGCTTGCCGAAGCGCTTCTGCGCTTCCCACATGCCCGCGACCGTGCCCGGCACGCCAACCGCGCGCGGGCCGTACAGGCTCATGCCCTTGACGACGTTGCCGTCCTTGTCGAGGTACATGTCCTTCGTCGCGGCGAGCGGCGCGCGCTCGCGGTAGTCGATGAAGTACGGCTTGCCATCCTTGTAGATCGTCATGAAACCGCCGCCGCCGATGTTGCCGGCTTCCGGATACGTGACGGCCAGCGTGAACGCGATCGCGACAGCCGCGTCGATCGCGTTGCCGCCTTCCTTGAAGATCTGCTGCGCGGCGTCCGCGCTGTACTTGTCGGCCACCGCGACCGCCGAGCTCGTCAGGACCGCCGGCTGCGGTCCTTTCGCATAAGCCGGCGCGTTCGGCAGGAAGCCGACACCGGCCACCGTCGCGAGCACGACGGCGGAAGTCTTGAAGCGATTCAGCGTAGTCATTGCATGTCCCCCATGTGGATCTCCTTCAGGCAGGAAAGGCGCCTGATCCGCACGTATCCGCTGGCACACCGGAGGATATGTGCGGCTTCGTAGTATAGGGGGACAAAAAGGGTCGAACACGCGACGCACGACGAACACGTGCAGATTGTGCGGGCCCGGTCGCACATCCGGTAGAAACGGACACGCGTATCGGTCGAAATTACGCACTCCGCTCGTTATCGCGCAATGCACAAATCCGAAAGTTGCAAAACTCACGGCCGCTCATGCTGCACATGCAAAAAATCTGCGATCGAACCGCCCGCTGCGCGGGCCGATCTGAGAAGATAGCGCCCCGCTTTCGCGACGCATCGTTGCTGTCGCTCGCACGCCGCTTCACGTTTCTTCGTTTCGTTCCCTATGGCATCACACAATGCGCATCACGCGTCCGGCTTCGCAGCCGGTGTCGTCGCCGCCGTCCTCGTTGCGCAAACCGGCGCGACCGGACCCTTGCACACAGGTCTGCTCGCCGCGTTCGCGGCCGGCGTCGCGGGTGGCACCGCGCCCGACTGGCTCGAAGTCGCGTGGTGGACCCGCAAGCGCCGCCTGTGGATCACGCACCGCACCGTCACGCACTGGGGCATCGGCTGGATCGCGCTGCTCGCGCTCGGATGGCACGGACTCACGCATCATCCGCATCCGCTGTGGGCCGCGCCGCTGTTCGGTTTCGCATGCGGCGGCGTGATGCACCTGCTCGCCGACTGGCCGAATCCGCTCGGCGTGCCGTGGATCTGGCGGCGCCACTCGCTGAACCTGTGGAACAGCGGACATTGCGACCTGATCGTCGTGGCCGCCGCATGGGGCGGCGCGCTGTGGCTTGCGCAGTCGCTGTGGACGCGCGCACCGTTCCTCGAACACTGGCTCGGCTGGCTGCATCGCGTGTAATTGCGCGCCGTTTTTGCCGCCGCTGCGCCAGCGCAACGGCGACGTCGAGGCGATCGCGCGCGTGCAGTCGCGTGCAGTCGACGCATCGCGCCGTTGACCCGGCGCCCCTCGACCGCAGCCGCCTCCTTCCGCCGGGCCGGCGCCCGTGCACGCCGGCGCCCGTGACCGAACGGACGCCGTTGCCGTTGTCCGCGCACACTCGCATACCTGTTGAAACGCCGTCACCGCGCCTCATCTGCATCTGCGACGCGTGCATTCCCCCGCCCGCGGTGCCCGGCACGCACACGCGACGTCTGGCACACTGACGATTCGCGCGCGGCCGCCCCGTGCGCTCGCACCCCATTTCAACGCTCCGATGGACGTCACCGCCACCCGCCCCGCCAACGCGCTCGACGTGTTCCACCCGGCCGTCGCCGCGTGGTTCCGCCGCACGTTCGCCGCCCCGACCGGCGCGCAGGCGCTCGCGTGGCCGCACATCAAGGCCGGCCGGTCGACGCTCGTCGCCGCGCCGACCGGCTCCGGCAAGACGCTCACCGGATTCCTGTGCGCGCTCGACGACCTCGTGCGCGATGCGCTCGCACACGACGGCGCGCCGCCCGACGCGACGCTCGTCGTCTACGTGTCGCCGCTGAAGGCGCTGTCGAACGATATCCACGTGAACCTCGACGCACCGCTCGCCGGCATCGCCGAGTCGCTCGCGCAGCTCGGTCTGCCGGTGCCGGCGATCCGCACCGCCGTGCGCACCGGCGACACCACGCAGGCCGAACGCGCGGCGCTGCGCAAGCGCGCGCCGCACATCCTCGTGACGACGCCCGAGTCGCTGTACGTGCTGCTGTCGTCGACGTCGGGACGACAGATGCTGTCGAGCGTGCGCTCGGTGATCGTCGACGAAATCCACGCACTAGCGTCGTCCAAGCGCGGCAGCCACCTCGCGCTGTCGCTCGAACGCCTCGACGCACTGGCAGGCCGCGCGTTGCCGCGCATCGGGTTGTCAGCCACGCAGAAGCCGATCGACGCGGTCGCGCGCTTCCTGGTCGGCGGCCCGATCGATGCGCCGCGCGACTGCACGATCGTCGACACCGGCCACACGCGCGAACGCGACCTCGCGCTCGAACTGCCGAACGTGCCGCTCGAACCGGTGATGGCGACCGACGTGTGGGAACAGGTGTACGACCGGATCGCCGCGCTCGCCGCCGCGCATCGCACGACGCTCGTATTCGTGAATACGCGGCGCACCGCGGAGCGCATGGCGCGCCATCTCGCCGATCGCCTCGGCAAGGACGCGATCGCCGCGCATCACGGCAGTCTCGCGAAGGAACATCGCTTCGACGCGGAACAGCGGTTGAAGCGCGGCGAGCTGAAGCTGCTCGTCGCGACCGCATCGCTCGAACTCGGCATCGACATCGGCGACGTCGATCTCGTGTGCCAGGTCGGTTCGCCGCGCGGGATCGCACCGTTCCTGCAGCGCGTCGGCCGCTCCGGGCACCATGTCGGCGGCGTGCCGAAGGGCCGCCTGTTCCCGCTGTCGCGCGACGAGCTGGTCGAATGCGCGGCGCTGCTCGACTGCGTGCAACGCGGCGAGCTCGACGCGTTGCGGATTCCCGAGGCACCGCTCGACGTGCTCGCGCAGCAGATCGTCGCCGAAGTCGCCTGCGCGGAATGGCGGGAGGACGCGCTGTACGCGAGCTTCACGCGCGCGGCGCCGTATGCACGCCTGTCACGCGAACGCTTCGACGACGTGATGAAGATGCTCGCCGAAGGTTTCACGAGCCGCCGCGGCGTACGCGGCGCGTATCTGCATCGCGACGTGGTCGGCGGCACGGTGCGCGGGCGCCGCAACGCGATGATGACCGCGACGACATCGGGCGGCACGATTCCCGACATGGCCGACTACGCGGTATTGCTCGAACCGCAGGGCATCCAGGTCGGCACCGTCAATGAGGATTTCGCGATCGAGAGCCTGGCGGGCGACGTGTTCCAGCTCGGCAACCAGTCGTACCGGATCATTCGCGTGGAAACGGGCCGCGTGCGCGTCGAGGACGCGCAAGGCCAGTCGCCGAGCATTCCGTTCTGGCTCGGCGAGGCGCCCGGACGCAGCGACGAGCTGTCGGCGGCAGTCGGCCGGCTGCGCGCACGGCTCGACGGGCTGTTCGCCGAAGGCGATCGGCAAGCGGATGCCGGTGGACGCAAACGCGCGAGCGGCGATGCGGCCGGCAAGACCGGCGCGCCCGGCAAGGCCAGGCAATTGCCGGAAGCCCATGCCGTCGCCGATTCGCGAAGCAACGCCGACGGCCCCGCGATCGGCCCGGCCGAAAACCGCCTCGTGCCGGCGCTGCGCTGGCTCGTCGACGATCTGCACCTGTCGCGCGACGCAGCCAGCCAGATCGCCGACTATCTCGCGCGCACGCGCTCGGCACTTGGCGCGCTGCCGACCCAGGACACGCTCGTGATGGAGCGCTTCTTCGACGAATCGGGCGGCACGCAACTGGTGATCCATTCGCCGTTCGGTAGCCGCATCAACCGCGCGTGGGGGCTCGCGCTGCGCAAGCGCTTCTGCCGCAGTTTCAACTTCGAGCTGCAGGCCGCCGCGACCGACGACGCGATCATTCTTTCGCTGTCGCTCGCACATAGCTTCGCGCTCGACGAAGTGTGGCGCTACCTGCGTTCGGCCAGCGCCGAGCACGTGCTGGTCCAGGCGCTCCTCGACGCGCCGATGTTCGGTGTGCGCTGGCGCTGGAATGCGACGACCGCGCTCGCGCTGCCGCGCTTCACCGGCGGCCGGCGCACCGCCCCGCAACTGCAGCGGATGAAGAGCGAAGACTTGCTCGCGACCGTGTTCCCCGATCAGGTCGCGTGCCTCGAGAACATCGTCGGCGAACGCGAGATCCCGCACCATCCGCTCGTCGACCAGACGCTCGACGATTGCCTGCACGACGCGATGGATACCGACGGCTGGCTCGCGCTGCTGCGCCGGATCGAAAGCGGCGCGATCGAGCTGATCGCGCGCGACCTGCCCGCGCCGTCGCCGCTCGCGGCCGAGATCCTGAACGCGAAACCGTATGCGTTCCTCGACGATGCGCCGCTCGAGGAGCGCCGCACGCAGGCCGTGCAATCGCGCCGCTGGAGCGATCCGGAATCGGCCGACGATCTCGGCGCACTCGACGCCGACGCGATCGACGCGGTGCGCGACGAAGCGTGGCCGCTCGTGCGCGATGCCGACGAAATGCACGACGCGCTGCTCACGCTCGCGTGCGTCGCCGACGGCGAAGCACAGGCGAACGAAGGCTGGCCCGACCGGCTCGCGGAACTGGCCGAACGCCGTCGCGCGACGAAGCTCGTCACGCCGGACGGTGCCGCGCTGTGGGTGCCGGTCGAACGGCTGGTCTGCATGCGGGCACTGCATCCCGACGCACGCGTTGCGCCCGCGCTGAAGGTGCCGGCTGCCTGCGCGACGCCATGGGAAACCGACGCCGCACTCGTCGACGTGATCCGCGCACGGCTCACCGGCTTCGGACCGCTGACGCTGGACGCGATCGCGCGGCCGCTCGGCCTGCCGCCTGCGGTGATCGCGACAGCGCTCGCGGCACTGGAGCGCGAAGGCTACGTGATGCGCGGCCGCTTCACGCCGGGCGTGACGGCCGACGAATGGTGCGAACGCCACCTGCTCGCGCGCATTCATCGCTATACGGTCAAGCGGCTGCGCCGGGAGATCGAACCGGTCGAGCGCGCCGATTTCATGCGCTTCCTGTTCCACTGGCAGCACCTGACGCCCGACACGCGCGGCACGGGCCGCGACGCGCTCGCGGCCGTCGTCGAGCAGCTGGAAGGCTACGAAGCCGCGGCGAGCGCATGGGAAGACGCGCTGCTGCCCGCGCGGCTGACCGACTACACGGCCGGCGGCCTCGACGAGCTGTGCCGCTCCGGCAAGCTCGTGTGGACCCGCATCGGCGCACCGGCCCGCGCGGCGGGTACGCCCGTGAAGACGACGCCGGTCGTGCTGCTGCCGCGCCGCCACCTCGGCGCATGGCAGGTGCTGCGCGACCCCGATGCGCAACCGGCGCTGTCCGCGCGCGCGACGCAGGTGCGCGACGCACTCGCCGCGCACGGTGCGATGTTCTTCGATGCGCTGCTCGACGAGCTGCACATGTTGCCCGTCGAACTCGAACAGGCACTCGGCGAACTCGTGTCGGCCGGTCTCGTGAATGCGGACAGCTTTGCCGGACTGCGCGCACTGCTGAAGCCGGCAGTCAAGCGCAGCGCGACGTATGCACCGCGCACGCGACGCGGCGGCGCACTGATCGGCGGGATGGACGATGCGGGCCGCTGGGCGCTCGTGCAACGCGTTTCGGCATCGAACGACGCGCCAACGCCGGCACCGAAGCGTAGTGTGCCCGCGACCGATCCCGATGCGCTCGAACACATCGCCTGGACGCTGCTGCGTCGCTATGGCGTCGTGTTCTGGCGGTTGCTCGAGCGCGAAGCCGACTGGCTGCCGAGCTGGCGCGAACTCGTGCGCGTGCTGCAGCGGCTCGAAGCACGCGGCGAGATTCGCGGCGGACGCTTTGTCGCGGGGCTCGCGGGCGAGCAGTTCGCGCTGCCTGAAGCGATCCCGATCCTGCGCGAACTGCGTCGCCAACCTGGCGACGGCCAGTATGTGTGCGTGACGGGCGCCGATCCGCTGAACCTTGCCGGCACGCTGCTGCCCGGCGACAAGGTGCCCGCGCTGGCCGGCAATCGCGTGCTGTTCCGCGACGGCGTGCCCGTCGCGTCGCTCGTGTCGGGCACGTTCCACTACGCGCCCGAACTGCCGCCCGCCGCGCGCGAGGATGCGCGCCTGCGCCTCGCACGGCGCTACTGACATCGGCTGACACGCGACACGTCGCGGACTACTGAACGCCGCGCGGCATCGACGCACCCGTTCGGGTAGCATCGAACGATTCACCGCGCGAGCGACTGCAGAACGACCGCGCCCAGAACAAGCCTTCCGGAGACTGCTGTTCATGCCCTCGCATGCCGATTCGCCCGCCGTTCATCACGTGGGCTCGCTGACGATTTTCCAGGGCGCTGCGCTGTATATCGGCGCGGTGCTCGGCACCGGCGTCATTGCGTTGCCCGCGCTCGCCGCCGAGGTTGCGGGCCCTGCGTCGCTGCTCGCGTGGGCCGCGCTCGTCGTGCTGTCGGGGCCGCTTGCGGCCACCTTCGCGGCACTTGGCGCGCGCTACCCGGACGCGGGCGGTGTATCCACCTACGCGCGTCGTGCATTCGGGCCGAAGGCCGCGGCGATCGTCGGCTGGTGTTTCTATTTCGCGGTGCCGGCCGGTGCGCCGGCCGCCGCGATGTTCGGCGGTGCATACGTCGCGGCCGTCACGGGCGGCGGGCATGCGACGGTCATCGTCACGGCCGCTGCACTGATCGCCATGGTGTCGGCCGCGAATACGTTCGGCGTCACGGTGTCGGGCCGCATGCAGCTCGTGTTGTCGGCGCTGCTCGTCACGCTGCTGCTGGCCGCGGTGCTCGCGTCCGCGCCGCATGCACGCGCGGAGAACCTGCATCCGTTCGCGCCGCATGGCTGGCTCGCGGTCGGCCAGGCTGCGGCGCTGCTCGTGTGGAGCTTCGCGGGCTGGGAAGCAATCACGCACCTCGCCGCCGAGTTCCGCCGGCCCGCACACGACATGCCGCGCTCGGCCGCCATCGCGGTCGTGGTCGTCGGCTTCCTGTATCTGTCGGTCGCGGCCGCGAGCGTAGCGGTGCTCGGGCCGTCGGCCGGCGCATCGGGCGCGCCGCTTGCGGAACTGATCGCGGGCGGCATCGGCGGTCACGCGCAGGTGCTGGCGGCCGCTGCCGCGCTGCTGCTCACGCTCGGCACGATGAATGCATATTTCGCGGGTGCGGCCAAACTCGGCGCGGCGCTCGGGCGGGATGGCGCGCTGCCCGCGTGGCTCGCGCAAGGCAGCCAGGTCGGCGGCGTGCCGCGCCGCAGTCTCGGCGTGATCACCGTGCTGGCAGCCGTCGCCCTCGCCGCGACGACGCTCTCGGACGTCGGGCCGAAACCGCTCGTGCTCGTCACGTCCGGCTGCTTCGTGATGGTGTACGGGCTCGGCGCGGCTGCCGCGCTGAAACTGCTGCCGCGTGGCGGCATCGCGTACCGCTGCGCGTGGATTTCGCTGGTCGCCGTCGCCGGGCTGTTCCTGACGACGGGGTGGTATATCTTGTGCCCGCTGCTGCTCGCGTGCGGTGCGTTGCTTTACCTGCGGATGGCCGGGCAGCGCACATGATCGTGTGCCGATGCCCGCGAGCGGATGAACATGCACCCGCTTGCCGCGATGCGATGCGCCGGCCCGCCGCGAACGGGCCGCGCACCGTTTCGCCGAACACGTCAGGCTGGCACCAGCTCGAAACTGAGCCGCTTGCCGAGTGCGGTGGCCGCGCTCGCGAGCGTCGCGAGCGTGAGGCTCGTGTCGGTTTCATCGAGCAGACGATTGAGCGCGGCGCGGCTGGTCTTCATTCGCGCGGCCATCGCGGTTTTCGTGATGTGCTGCGCCTTCATCTCCTGCCCGATCTGCCACGCGATCACGCGCTTGATCGCGGTGGCGGTGGCCGCTTCGAGATGGCCGTCTTCCTCGAGGAAGGTGTCGAAGTCGCTGCCGATATGCGGATTGTTCGTGGTCGTCATGGGTACTCCAATACATGGCGTTGCCGGCCGGCACAGCGGCGAACCGCACGTGCCGGCGCAACCGGGAAATTCAGATGGCGCGCGTGAACGCTTTCAGCCGCGCGACGGTCACGTCGAGATCGTCGGACGGCGTGGCCTGCGACTGCTTGAAGAACGCGTGCAGCAGCACCATCGTGTCGCCGACGACCGTGAACAGCACGCGCGCGCTTTGCCTCGGCAACATCACGCGGATCTCCCACAGATCCTTCGACATCTTCCGGACCAGCGGCATGCCGAGCGGCCAGCCCAGTTGAACGGTCTTGATCTCTTCGCCGATCACCCTGCGCTCGATCTGCCCGAGCGCGTTGAGCCATTCGCGCACCGGTTCGTTGCCACGCGCGGTGCGGAAGAACCGCACGCCGAGCGTGAACTGCATTTGCTGTCTCACCATCGTCGCGTCATCGATCGTACCAAAAACGATACGATATGCCAAGCACGACGAGACCCGCTACTGACCGAACGGCTAACGAATGGCGGTGAACGAACGACGGCCGGACGACACGTGGCCCGGCCCTGCGCGGCGTCTCAACGTTCGCGGCGAACCGGCTTGCGCGCGCCGCGCGGCGCGCGATGCGCTCGCGCATCGCCGAACCGCGCCTGCGCGATTTCACGCACGGCGTCGATGAGCGTCCGCGCGACGGGCGACGGTTGCGCATCGGTGCGCAGCACGAGCCCGACCGGTTCGTCGGTGCCCGCGGACGGCAGCGGCAGGCGCGCGAGCGCACCGGCCGACAAGTCGTATTCGGCCGCATAGAGCGGCACGAACCAGACCGCGTCGTTCTCGAGCGCGAGCGCGCGCGCGACCGACACCGACAGCACCTCGATGAACGAATCCAGCGGCGGCGCGCCGCATGCGCCGAGCAATTGCTCGGCCGACTGGCGGATCAGCGTGCCGAACGGCGGCAGCACGACCGGATAGTGCGCGAGTTCGACGGCCGGCGTGGCACTGGCCAGCAGCGGATGGCCGGCGCGCACGACCGCGACGAGCGGCTCGTTGTACAGCTGCTCGAACGCGAGCCCGATCATCCGCTCCGGCTCCGACAGGCGCCCGATCGCGCACTCGATCGCCCCCGCCTTCAGCCGCTCCAGCAGTTCGGCATTCGCGGCTGTGGCGATCCGCACGACGACGCGCGGCCAGCGTGCGGTCAGCGCCTTCATCAGCGCGGGCGCAAGCGATGCCGCAACCGTCGGCAGCATGCCGATCTCGAGCGTCGCCGCGGCCGCGCCGCCTTCGCGCGCGAGCAGCCCGACGCCCTGCCGCAACGCCAGCACGCACGCGTTCGCATGCGGGATGAACAGTTGCGCTTCGCGGGTCGGCTGCGCGCCGTGCCGCCCGCGTTCGAACAGCTTCACGCCGAGGATCGATTCCAGTTCGGCGATCGTCTTCGACACGGCCGGCTGCGTGATCGACAGGCTTTCGGCCGCCTTCTGCACGCCGCCCAGCTGCGCGACCGCGAGAAAACACTGCAGGTGCCGGAATTTGACGCGGCCGTCGGCGATACGGTTATTCATAACGAGTGGTTATGCGAGTGGCGATGTTGTGTCATTTTGCATAACTTTCCGGAAAGCCCCAAGCATTCGGCGCGGCGTCATGCATGGCGCCGCAGCGCGTGGAATCCGGTCGGCTCCCAGATCCGCTTCGCGATCAGCAGGGCCGTGCCGCGCTTCTGCCCGAGCGGCGCGGACGACGATTCCGCATGCAGCGCGGCCACCTTGCTGCTCAGCCGCCGCAGCTCCTGCGCGAGTTCCGCTGCGGCCGCCTCGGTCAGCATCCCTTGCGAAAACGTCATCGTCTCGCCCGGGCCGTCGAAACGGCTGCCGAGAAAGTCGTCGAGCACGTGCGCACGGAAATATCGGCGGATCGGCCCGCCCGGCAGCCAGTCGAAATCGCGTGCGACGCGCACGCGGATGCGATCGCCCGGCAGCAGCGCGATCACGTTCATCCGGTCGAGCATCAGCAGGTATTTCACGCACTCGGCCTGCGTCAGGCAGTAGGCCGATACGATGTCCTGCACGGTCCAGTAGTTGACCGCGCAGACGGCGACGAGCAGCAGCTTCTCGTCCGACACGAGCAGCGCCTCCTGCTGTTCGGTCAGCACGCGCAATCGCGGCGCCGATGCCGACGCCTCCTGGACCAGCTCGGCGAGCGTATAGCCGAGCAGCTGCGCGATCTCCGCGATGCGCTCCAGCGTGAAGCGGCCGCTCGCGAACAGCCGCTTCACGCTCGTCTCGGACACGTCGAGCGCACGCGCGACGTCGCGGTAAGTCATTCCCTGCGCCTTCAACTGGCGCTTCAACGTTTCGATGAGTTGGGCGGTCTCGGTCATGTTGGTATCGAAAAATGATGCTCGAGGTCGGATATTAGGCTACTCAAGCATCCAAACAAGCACTTTCAGGTACTTGTCAGCATAATCCGCTCCGTCCTGTCACTCACCGACGGAGCCGCGATGAGCACCCGAACCGACACCACCGCTTTCGACCTGCATCCCGCCGCACCGCGCGACGCTCGCGACACGGATCGCACGCTGCCGCTCGCCACGGTGCGCACGCTGGCCGCCGGCGCGCACGTCGGGGATCTCGTGTTCATCCGCGTGCCGGCCGGCGCGCCCCGCGACGCGGCAGGCAACGCGGGCGCATGGGCCGATCGCTTCGGCATCGTCGTCGATACGTCGGGCAACGAGCCGCTGATCGCCGAGCCGGCCTTTGCGCGAACGAAGCTCACGCCGCTGTCGCGCTTCGTCGCCCGCGCCGACGGCGGACGCATCGCACTGGCGCGCCGCGTCGCCGCACCGACCGCCGACGCGCAGCGCACCGTGCACGCGCTGGCCGAACGGCGGATCGACGCGCTGCTCGGCAGCCGCTTCAGCCTGCTGGCGCGGCGCGGGTTCTGCGCGAACTACGTGAGCGACGTGCTCGGCGCCGAGCACGCCGCGACACCGGCCGCGCTGCTGTGCAGCGGCACGCTGTCGCTCGAATTCGACGGGATCGTCTTCGATCCCGCCCGACCGTAACGACCAAGCACCCAGGACAATCGACGGGCACGCTCGGGGAGACCGGATAACAACAACAACGAAACACAAAAAAAGCAGCGACGGGCTGGCTGGAGGGCCGTGCACGGAGTCGTCACCGACGACGCGAAGCCCGATCGCTTTTTCCGCCGGACAGGCCGCCTGTCCGGCGGATTTTCATTGGCGTCGCCGAACATAACGAATGGTTATGCGATTCGCGAAAAAAGGTCATTTTGCATAACTTTCCGGATTGGCTAAAGTCTTGCCATCCACTTCGCGAAATACCTAACAGGAGACGCCCGATGGATTCCCCCACGATCCTCACGCCGCGCGACTGGCCGTCGCATCCCGCGTATGTCCACCCCGAGTACCGTTCGTCGGTGAAGCGCGGCCCGACGCGCCCGATGATCCCGTTGAAGGAAAAGCTGCGCGACCAGTACGCGCCCGTCTACGGCGCCGAAGATCTCGGCGCGCTCGACCATGACCTGACGAAGAATGCCGTGAAGAACGGCGAGCCGCTCGGCGAGCGCATGGTCGTCACCGGCCGCGTGCTCGACGAAGGCGGCAAGCCCGTGCGCAACACGCTCGTCGAGGTATGGCAGGCGAACGCGGCCGGCCGCTACGTGCACAAGGTCGACCAGCACGACGCACCGCTCGACCCGAACTTCCTCGGCGCGGGCCGCTGCCTGACCGACGACGAAGGCCGCTACCGCTTCCTGACGATCAAGCCCGGCGCATATCCGTGGGGCAACCACCCGAACGCGTGGCGCCCGAATCACATCCACTTCTCGCTGTTCGGCGACTACTTCGGCTCGCGCCTCGTCACGCAGATGTACTTCCCCGGCGATCCGCTGCTCGCGTACGACCCGATCTTCCAGGGCACGCCGGAAGCGGCGCGCGACCGCCTGATCTCGCGCTTCTCGATGGATATCACCGAAGAAGGCTATGCGCTCGGCTACGAATTCGACATCGTGCTGCGCGGCCGCGACGCTACCCCGATGGAGCGCTGAACCATGACGACGCTGAAGCAAACCCCTTCGCAGACGGTCGGCCCGTACTTCGCATACGGCCTGTGCCCGCAGCAATACGACTACGACCTGAAGAGCCTGTTCACGCCGACGATCGCCACGCCGGACGCCGAAGGCGAGCACGTGCTGCTGGTCGGCCAGGTGTTCGACGGCGACGGCAACGTCGTTGGCGACGCGGTGCTCGAATTCACGCAGGTGGACAGCGCCGGCCGCTATCCCGCGTCGCGTGACGACATCGCGAAGTCCGGCTTCACGGGCTTCGCACGCGTCGGCACGGGCACCGATGCGCAGCAGCGCTTCGTCGTCGCGACGGTGAAGCCGGGCCGCATCGCCGCCGACGAAGCACCGCACATCAACGTGACCGTGATGATGCGCGGGATCCTGACCCACGCATTCACCCGTGTGTATTTCGATGACGAAGCCGCGGCGAACGCAGCCGATCCGGTGCTGAACCTGGTGCCGGCCGAACGCCGCGCGACGCTCGTCGCGAAGCGCGACGCGCAGCCGGGCCGGCCCGTCGTGTACCGCTTCGACATCCGCATGCAGGGGCCGGACGAAACCGTGTTCTTCGACGTGTGACACGCAAGCCGGCGCACGCCGGCTGCTCGCACCGAACCGCCGTGTGGCGCGATACCGACAGGCATCGCGTCGCGCGGCGGTTTTTGTTTTCGGGCAACAACATTCGATGCTGTGTCGCAGCACGCCCGAACGGGATCGCAGCTACCGATGTTTGAGGGTCTCCGACCCCGCCATCAAACGCGCGATTGAAACGCATGCTGCGAGCGCACATGAATCGTTTGACGTGCACAATATCGTTTGCGCGTTATGCGGCGTATGCTTTGCTATCCATAACGTACCGATGGAATTGAATCGGAATAAGAAACAATTTCACGAGTCAATGCGCGAGCGCTGCCCCGACGGCCGGTCGCGCATTTTTTCTGACCGAGTGCCTTCAAGCGCGTCTGACCGAATCCTGGCAGGCGCGTTTTTTTGTGCGCGCGGCGACGGCCAGCGCGGTGCGCCGCCCCCACCCGCCGCCCGCGGCCCTCCCCGCTAGCGGCGAACCTCCAGATACCGGCTCGGCGTATCGCCGAGGATGCGGCGAAACGCGGATGTAAAAGCGCTCGCGCTCGTATAGCCGAGATCGAACGCGACCCGCGTCACCGGCTGCCCGTCGCTCAGGCGCGTAATCGCCGCGAGCATGCAGACCTGCTGACGCCACGCGGCGAAACTCACGCCGGTCTGCGCACGGAACAGCCGCGTAAACGTGCGCCGGCTCACGCCCGCATCGGTCGCCACCTGGTCGAGATCGGCCGCGATCGACGGCGACACGAACAGATACCGGCAGATCCTCGCGAGGCGTGCATCGGCGGGCAGCGGCGCATGCAGCGACAGCCGCGGCATCGTCGCGATCTCCGCGACCAGCAGCGCCATCAGCTTGCCCGCCCGGCCGTCGACGTCGTACATCGCCGGCAGGTCGATCGCATCGTCGATCAGCTGCCGCAACAGCGGCGACACACCGTACACGCCGCACTGGTCCGGCAGCCCGGCGGCCCGGGCCGCATCGTCGGACACGAACGTGTTGAGCATCGTGACCGGCCCGGTCGTCGTCATTTCGTGGTGCACGCCGGCCGGCACCCAGCACGCGCGCTGCGGCGGCACCAGCCAGCGGCCGTGCGGCGTCGACACGCCGATCGTGCCGCGCGACGCGAACGCGAACTGCCCGCGCCCGTGCGCGCGCTCCGGAAACGTCGTACCCGCCGCGTAGTCGTTGGCGGTCACGACCACGCTACGCGGAATGTGTTCGTAGGGATCCAGCAGCGTATTTCTCAAGGCCCGAAGTCCATCATGTGACGCGCCGCGCATCGCGCGGCATCCGGTCGGCATGCCTCATCGCAGCATGAACGACATGGCCGACAGACTGTTCAGCGTGCGCACGACGTGCTCGACCGACGGCCCGTCGAAGCGCAGCGTCACCGCATCGACCCGCTCGAGCGACGGCAGCACGCAGAACAGATCGGCGAGCGCGGCCGTCTGAACGCGCAGCGTGCAGGCAGCCGGTGCGGGCCGATGCGCGCTCGCGCGCCAGCCTGACGACAGCGCATGCGCAACCGTGTCGCGTGCGGCGGCCGCAAGACGCGCGCAGGACGCGGCCGGCGTGAGCGTGTCGCCGCTCGATGCACCGCCGGCCGTCTTGACCGTCTCGAAACGCGCGTCGGGAAACAGCGGCCGGGTTTCCTCGGCGAACACGTCGTCGCCCGACGCCAGTGCGACGTGCGCGCCGTATTCGCGCGCCAGCGCGCCGTACAGCCCGGCCTCGCCGAGCTCGACGCCATTCAGCCACACCTGCGTGAACGCGAAGCTGTTGATGGTGTGCGCGAGCACGCCGCGCGTCTGCGATTTCGCATGAAAGCCGATCATGAACACGAGATCGGGCTGCTGTTCGAGGCCCGCCATCATCCCGAGCGTGCGCGGCTTGCCGAGCACGACGCGCGCCCGCGCATCGAGCCCGTCGGGCAGCAGATTGCGATAGCCACCATGCGAGTCGTTGACCCAGACGGCCTGCGCGCCGCCCGCGAACGCGCCTTCGATCGCCGCGTTCGCCTCGGCGGTCATCCAGCGGCGCGCGCGTTCGTATTCCGGATTGCCGGCACGCGTCTGCTCGGCGGCGAATACGCCGGCGACGCCTTCGATGTCGGTCGAGATCAGGATCTTCATGACGGGGAATGACGTCCTTCGTTGTCGTCGTTGAACAGGTTTTCGAGATCGGGCACCGCGACGCGCAGCGACTGCCGCACGTGACCGTCGCGCCCGCCGACGGTCACGGCCTGCAGCAGCGCGTCGGCGATCGCGTGCTCGACGCTTTCGGCCGCGGCCATGAACAGCGGATCGAGCGCCGCATCGGCCACGAGGGCCGGCAGCGCGACGGTCGACGCGTCGTGCGCGATCGTGTACGCGGTGGAAAACGCGAGCGCGATGTCGCCGCTGCCGTGTCCGTAGACCGAACCGGTGCGGGCCAGGCCCGCGCCCGCGCGGCGCGCGAGCCGCGACAGTTGTCGCGCGTCGAGCGGCGCATCGGTCGCGAGCAGCAGGATGATCGAGCCTTGCTCGGGCGGCGCTGCATGTGTCGCCTGCGCGACCGAGGCTGCGGCGGCATGCCGCTGCGCGACGATGCGCCCGAGCGGCACGCCGCCGAGCGTCAGCATCGGCAGCCGGCCGAAATTCGCGAGCACGAGCGCGCCGACCGTATACGGCCGGCCGGCCGCGACGGCCACGCGCGACGCGGAGCCGATCCCGCCCTTCAGGTCGAAGCACGACATCCCGCGCCCGGCGCCCACCGCGCCGCGCGCGAAGCCGCGCGCCGCCGTGCGGCACGCGTCGTCGTAATGCGCGGCCGTCACCGCGAACGCCTGGATATCGTTCAGATAGCCGTCGTTGCACTCGAACACGAGCGGGTTGACGGTCGACCAGTCGCGGCCGATTTGCGGATTCGCCGCGATCGCCGCGCGGATCTGCGCCTGCGCCACCACGCCGACGCCGAACGTGTTGGTCAGCGCGATCGGCGTATCGAGCGTGCCGAGCTCGTCGACCTGCACGAGCCCGACGCTCTTGCCGAAGCCATTGATCACGGCCGCGCCGGCCGGCACCTTGCTGCGGTACAGGTCGCCCGGGTGCGGCTTCACGACGGTGACGCCCGTCTGTACGTCGCCGGCATCGAGCGTCGCATGGCCGACCGTCACGCCCGGCACGTCGGCGATCGTGCCGCGCGGCCCGGCCGGCAGCGTCGCGCTCCACATGGGAACTGCACGCATCAGCGGCGCTCCAGCTTCGGGTCGAGCGCGTCGCGCAGCCCGTCGCCGAGCAGGTTGAACGCGAGCACGGTCAGGAAGATCGCGAGGCTCGGGAAGAGCGCGACGTGCGGTGCGGTCACCATGTCCGCGCGCGCCTCGTTGAGCATCGCGCCCCACTCCGGCGTCGGCGGCTGCGCGCCGAGCCCGAGGAACGACAGGCTCGCGGCCGTGATGATCGACGTGCCGATCCGCATCGTGAAGTAGACGACGACCGACGACACGGTGCCCGGCAGGATGTGCCGCATGATGATCGTCCAGTCGGACGCGCCGATGCTGCGCGCGGCTTCCACGTAGGTCATGTGCTTGAGCATCAGCGTGTTGCCGCGCACGAGCCGCGCGAACGCCGGAATGCTGAAGATCGCGACCGCGCAGATCACGTTGACCATTCCGTTGCCGAGGATCGCGACCACGCCGATCGCGAGCAGTATCCCCGGGAACGCGAACAGCACGTCGGCCACGCGCATCGTGATGCGGTCCCACCAGCCTTCGTAGTAGCCGGCGAGCAGCCCGAAGAACGTGCCGATCAGTGCGCCGAGCGCGACCGAGAAGAAGCCGGCCGCGAGCGAGATGCGCGTGCCGGTGATGATCCGGCTGAAGATGTCGCGGCCGAGCGAATCGACGCCGAACCAGTGCACGGCCGACGGCCCCGCATTCAGCGCGTCGTAGTCGAAATAGTTTTCCGGATCGAACGGCACGATATGCGGGCCGACGAACGCCAGCACGACGAGTGCCAGCACGAAGCCGCCCGCGACGAGCGCGACGGTCTGCTTGCGGAACTTGCGCCAGAATTCGCGCCACGGCGTGCGGATCGCGGTCGATGCGGCCGGCGCCGCGGGCTGGACAGTCGCGTTCATGCGCGCCTCACTTGAACCGGATGGTCGGGTTGATGACCGCGTACAGCACGTCGACGGTCAGGTTGATCAGGATGAACTCGAGCGAGAACAGCAGCACGATCGCCTGGATCACCGGGTAGTCGCGCATCGTCACCGCATCGACCAGCAGGCGCCCGAGCCCCGGCCAGTTGAACACGGCCTCGACGACGATCGAGCCGCCGAGCAGGAAGCCGAACTGCAGCCCCATCATCGTGACGACCGGGATCATCGCGTTGCGCAGGCAGTGCTTGAGCACGACCATCGGCTCGTGCACGCCCTTCGCGCGCGCGGTGCGCACGTAGTCCTCGTTGAGCACCTCGACGAACGATGCGCGCGTGAAGCGCGCCATCACGGCCGCGACCGCGGCGCCAAGCGTCAGCGACGGCAGCACGTAGCTCTTCCACGTGCCGTCCGGCACGACCGGCAGCCAGCCGAGCTTCACCGAGAAGATCTCCATCAGCAGCATGCCGAGCGCGAATGCCGGAAACGAGATGCCCGACACCGCGATCGTCATCCCGAGGCGGTCGGGCCAGCGGTTGCGCCACACCGCCGACGCGATCCCGATCGCCATTCCGAACGCCGTCGCCCACACCATGCTGACGAGCGTGAGCAGCAGCGTCGGCATGAAGCGCTCGCCGATCTCGGTCGACACCGGCCGCTTGCTACGCGTCGACGTGCCGAAATCGCCGTGCGCGATCTTCACGAAGAAGTTCGCGAACTGCGCAGGCAGCGGCCGGTCGAGCCCGAGGTCGGCGCGCACGAGCGCGACCGTCGCGTCGTCGGCTTCGGGGCCCGCCGCGAGTCGCGCCGGGTCGCCCGGCAGCAGGTGCACGAACAGGAACACCAGCACCGCGACGATCGCGAGCGTGGGCAGCAGGCCGAACAGGCGTTTGACGAGAAAATTCAGCATGGGGCACCGATCGAATCAGTGCGCCGGCAGCTTGCGCCGCCGACGCCACGCAGCGGGCGAACCGCCGTCATTTCACCGAGATTTCGTCGAAGTTGAACGAACCGTCCGGCATCACGACCATGCCGTGCAGGCGCTTGCTGCGCGCATAGACGATCTTCTCCTGCACCAGGAAAATCCACGGCGCGTCGGTCCACACCTGCTTCTGCGCGTCGGCGTACAGGGTGGCCTTCTTCGCATGATCGGTCGTCTCGAGCGCCTTCGTGAGATCGTCGTCGACGGCACTGTTCTTGTAGTACGCGGTGTTGTAGAGCTTCGGCGGCGCCGACGTCGACGCGAGCAGCGGCGACAGCGCCCAGTTCGCCTCGCCCGTCGAGGCCGACCAGCCGCTGTAATACATCCGCACCGGTGCCGTCGCCGGATCCTGTGCGCTTTCGACCTTCGCGACCCGCTCACCGGCCTCGAGTGCCTGCACCTGCACCTTCACGCCGACCTGCGCGAGCTGCTGCTGGACGAACTGGATCAGCTTCTGCGCCGTCGAATGGTTGTACGCGGACCACAGCGTCGATTCGAAGCCGTTCGGATAGCCGGCCTCCTTCAGCAGCGCGCGCGCCTTCGCCGGATCGTACGGCCACGGCCCGAGTTTCGTCGAGAATTCGACGCCGACCGGAGCGACGCCCGTCTGCGGGGTCGCATAGCCGGCGAACACGACCTTCGCGAGCGCTTCCTTGTTGACCGCGTAGTTCAGCGCTTCACGCACCTTCGGATTGTCGAACGGCTTCTTCTGCGTGTTCAGCGAGATATAGCGCTGGATGATCGACGGCCGTTCGATCAGCTCGACCTTCGGATTGCTCTTCAGGTCGGCCGCCTGCTCGAACGGAATCGTGAACGCGAAATCCGCCTCGCCGGTCTTGAGCAGCGCGGCGCGCGTGTTGTTGTCGACCACCGGCTTCCAGTCGATCGAATCGACCTTCGGATAGCCCTTCTTCCAGTAGCCGGCAAACTTCTTCACCTTCATGTCGTCGGTCTGCTTCCATTCGACGAACTCGAACGGGCCTGTGCCGACCGGATGCAGCGACACGTCGTGCCCCCACTTCTTCAGCGCGGCCGGCGAAATCATCACCGCCGACGGGTGCGCGAGCGTGTTGATGAACGCGGAGAACGGCTCGCGCAGCGTGAACCTCACCGTCATCGGATCGACCACCTCGGTCTTCTCGATCACGCGGAACAGCCCGTAGCGCTTCAGCTTGTTCGCAGGATCCGTCACGCGGTCGAAGTTCGCCTTCACCGCGGCGGCGTTGAAGTCGGTGCCGTCGTGGAACTTCACGCCCGGGCGCAGCTTGACCGTGTATGTCTTCGCATCGGGGCTGGCCTCATAGCCCGTCGC
The DNA here is from genome assembly GCF_001443045.1 of Burkholderia ambifaria. Taxonomy (GTDB): domain Bacteria; phylum Pseudomonadota; class Gammaproteobacteria; order Burkholderiales; family Burkholderiaceae; genus Burkholderia; species Burkholderia ambifaria_A. Next base: position 82,143 of record NZ_LKPJ01000021.1, read on the forward strand.
GAGCACGTTGACGAGCTTCATGTCCTTGTCGAAACCGAACAGCCCTTCGTAGAACGACTTGACGACCGCTTGCGACACCGTGTCGTTCGCGTCGTACGGGTCCATCGTCGTGAACGTCGAGTACACGGCGACCACGACGTTCTGTTGCGCGAACGCGGGCACCGCGACCGACAGCGCGAGCGCGCCTGCCCCTGCAACGAAGAACGCGCGCGGACGGAACATCGGGAACGAATTCGGCTTGTTCATTTTGTCTGGCTCCTGTGGATGATTCGGTAACGCGTGGTGGAAATCGCGGTGTGACTGCATCCGCTCGGGAAAATGACGCCGTTGCCTGGCTCGTGCGCAGCTGCGGTCCATATGTCCTCCGCCGTGCAATCAATACGCGCCGCCGACGCGATGCGTCGCGACGTAATGATCGGGGCCGACCGCAACGAGCGGCGCGACCGTCGGCTCGTCGCCGGCCGCGTGGATCGGGCTCGGAATCTCGTCCGCCGCGAGTTGCCGCGGCGCATGCCGACGCGCCGGGTCGGCCACCGGCACCGCGCTCATCAGCTTCTTCGTGTACGGATGCTGCGGCGCCTCGAACACCGCGCGGCGCGGGCCGATCTCGACGATCTGGCCGAGATACATCACCGCGACGCGATGGCTGATGCGCTCGACGACGGCCATGTCGTGCGAGATGAACAAGTACGCAACGCCGAGCTCGCGCTGCAGGTCGAGCATCAGGTTGACGATCTGCGCCTGCACCGACACGTCGAGCGCGGACACCGATTCATCGGCGATCACGACCTTCGGGTTCAGCGCGAGCGCGCGGGCGATGGCGATCCGCTGGCGCTGGCCGCCCGAGAACTCGTGCGGATAGCGGCGCGCGGCCTCCGGCGGCAGGCCGACCTTGTCGAGCAGCCAGTCGACGCGCGCCTGCGCGTCGCGGCCGCTCGCGACGCCGTGCACGAGCAGCGGCTCCATGATCGAGAAGCCGACCGTCAAGCGCGGATTCAGCGACGCGAACGGATCCTGGAAGATGAACTGGATGTTCCGGCGCAGCGCCTGCAGATCCGCGCCCTTCAGCGCGCTGATGTCGCGGCCGTCGAATTCGATCGAGCCGCTCTGCGATTCCACGAGGCGCAGCAGCGAGCGGCCGGTGGTCGACTTGCCGCAGCCCGATTCGCCGACGAGCGCGAGCGTCTCGCCCGCGCGCAGCTCGAAGCTCACGCGCTCGACCGCATGCACGTATTGCGACACGCGGCCGAACACGCCGCTCTTCACCGGGAACCGCGTGACGAGATCGCGCACGCGCAGGATCGGCGGCGCGGCCGGATCGACGTGCGGCTGCGCATCGACCGCGGCCGCGCCGGAGGTGTCGTTCGCGGCAGGCGCCGGTGCGGCGGCGCTCTTGCCGTCCACCTTCAGCAACGGGAATTTCTCGGGGATATCGGTACCCTGCATCGAGCCGAGCCGCGGCACGGCCGCGAGCAGCGCGCGCGTGTAGCGGTGCGCGGGCGTCGCGAAAATGCGCTCGGACTCGCCCTCCTCGACCTTCTCGCCGCGATACATCACGAGCACACGGTCGGCCACTTCGGCGACCACGCCCATGTCGTGCGTGATGAAGATCACGCCCATGTTCATTTCGTCCTGCAGGCCGCGGATCAGCTGCAGGATCTGCGCCTGGATCGTCACGTCGAGCGCGGTCGTCGGCTCGTCGGCGATCAGGAGCGCGGGCCGGCACGACAGCGCCATCGCGATCATCACGCGCTGGCGCATCCCGCCGGACAACTGGTGCGGATAGCGCGCGAACACGCGGCGCACCTCCGGAATGCGCACGAGATCGAGCAGCCGCAACGCTTCCGCGCGCGCTTCGGCCGCGCTCTTCGACTGGTGCAGCGCGATCGCCTCGCTGATCTGGTCGCCGACCGTAAACACCGGGTTCAGCGACGTCATCGGTTCCTGGAAGATCATCGCGATGTCCGCGCCGCGGATTCCGCGCATCGCCGCCGCGCTCGCCTGCGCAAGATCGACGATCGCCCCGCCGCGGCGCCGCAACGCGATCCGGCCGCTCGTGATCTCGCCGCCGCCGTGCTCGACGAGCCGCATCAGCGCGAGCGACGTGACCGACTTGCCGGAGCCCGATTCACCGACGATCGCGAGCGTCTCGCCGCGATCGACGTGAAACGACACGTTGCGCACCGCATCGAACGTCGCGGTTTCGCGACGGAACATGACCGACAGGTCGTCGACGGCGACCACGCGCTGCTCCGGCAGCACCAGTGCGGACGGGGTTCGGCTCGAAGTCATGCGAAGGTCTCCTCGTGCGGTCCGGGATCAGGCCGCATCGTCGCGATAGATGCCGACCACCGGCGTCTCGTCGACGCGCGCGTAGCCGCGATACATCCCTTCCGTGTTGAACGGCATCGCGACGTTGCCGTGCGCATCGACCGCGATGATCCCGCCGCGCCCGGCGAGGCGCGGCAGCTTGTTCATCACGGCGTCGTGCGCGGCGTCGGCGAGCGATGCGCCCCGATACGCGATCTGCGCGGCCACGTCGTGCGCGGTCGCAAGCCGGATGAACATCTCGCCGGTGCCCGTCGCGGATACCGCGCAAGTCGCATCGTCCGCGTAGCAGCCGGCGCCGATGATCGGCGAATCGCCGACGCGCCCGGGCTGCTTGTTCGTGATGCCGCCGGTCGACGTCGCCGCCGCGACATGGCCGTTGAGGTCGCACGCGACCGCGCCGACCGTGCCGTGCTTGCGATCAGGATCGAGCGGTTCGGCCGGCTGCCCGGCGCCGAACGAGAAGGTCGCGGCATCGTGATCGAGCATCATGCCGGCTGCCGCCGCGCGCGCCTTGAGCCACTGCGCATGACGCGCTTCGGTATCGAAGTAGCCGGGCTCGGCGAGTTCGAGGCCCTGCGCGGCCGCGAACGCATCGGCGCCCGCGCCGGCGAACAGCACGTGCTCGCTCGCCTCCATCACGCGCCGTGCGGCGAGGACCGGATTGCGCACCCGGGTCGCGCTGCAGATCGCGCCGGCCGCGAGCGTCGCGCCGTCCATCACCGCCGCGTCGAGTTCGTGCTTGCCTTCGGCCGTATAGACGGCGCCGCGCCCTGCATTGAAGAGCGGGCAGTCCTCAAGCATCCGCACGGCGACGGTCACGGCGTCGAGCGCGCTGCCGCCGTCGGCGAGCACCTTCTGCGCGGCCTGCAGGATCGCGGTGAGCTCGGCGCGGTACTGGCGTTCGGTGTCGGTATCCATCGCATCGCGCAGGATCGTGCCTGCACCGCCGTGAATCGCGACAATCGCGGGTGAAGTCATGATTTTTTCGGACCGGAGGAAGAAGGGTTGGCGGCCGGCAGCACCGCTTGCGGCTGGATCAGCCATGGCAACAGGAATTCGGTCATCTCGGCCGCGGACTTCGCGGAGCGGTGCGTGCGCAGCGCGACCGCATCGATCAGCGCCTCGATCATCGTCAGCACGGCCGCTTCCGACGTGGCCGCGAAACGCCGTTCGGCCTTCACGTACAGATTCAGCGACGCGACCGGTGCAAGCGGCGAACCCGGCCCATCGGAAATGCCGAGCACGCGTGCGCCACGCGCGGCCGCGCGACGGGCCAGCTCGATCGTGTCCTTCACGTAGCGCGGAAACGCGAGCGCGATCACGAGATCGCGCGAGTCGGCCGTGTACAAGCGCCGCGCCGCATGCGAAGGGCCGCCGAGCAGCGCGAGCGACTGCACGTTGTCGTGGCACACCGACAATCCATGCTCCATCAGCCCGGCCAGAAACGCGCTCGAACCGGCGCCGAGGATCAGCACGCGCCGCGCACCGACGATCGCTTCGACGGCCGCCTCGACATCGGCCGCGTCCAGCTGCGCGCGCGTGTTCCCGATGTTCGTGACGGCCTGGTCGAACACCGCGTCGATCCACGCGGCGCCGCGCACGCCCTGCTCTTGCTCCTGTTCCTGCGCGGAACGCAGCCGCTCGACGGGGCCGAGCGTCGCCTCGAAACCGCGCACGAGCGCCGCGCGCATCGCCGGATAGCCATCGAAGCCGAGCGCCTTCGCGAAGCGATTCGCAGTCGCGATCGATGCATTCACCGCCTGCGCGAGTTCGTCGATTCGCATCGTCGCCGCACGAAACGGATTCGCGAGCACGAACTCGCCCATCCGGCGGTGGATCGGTGTCATCCGCGGCATGGCCGACGCGATGCGCTCCGCGATCGCGGATTCGTCCTGACTGGCATCGTGCGGAACGAGAGGCGTCATACGAATGGTTTTGCAAGGTAGATGAAAATCAATTTACACAATCTACCGATTGGAAAAAAATAAATTTTCATGACGGTGGACATGCGCTGCGTCGTACCGGCCAGGAATCGGGCAATTGTCCGGCCGTTGCGAAGCCCCGCTGCACGGGCGTTGCGCACGCAATCGTCGCGCGTCGCCATGCGTGCTGTGCCCGCCCGCCCATCGGGAATACCCCCAGGCACATTCGAATGCGGATTCGCGACGGCTGGACTCGGCTTCGAATAGCCGGCGTGGACGCAATGCACTGCCATCCGGCTTCCACCCCTCCGTGTTTCAGGCGCCGCGCTGCTCGTGCGGGTTTTCGCACTCGCATCGATACCTTACAATTCGTCAGCTTTATCGCTGCATGCTCCCTCTTGCAGTCCTGACACCACGGTACACTCGACGCACGCCGTATCAGGGTCCGACGCGCGACAGGCGCGCCGGGCGGCGTCGCGCCTCGTTGCACCCACAACTGGATGCCAGCCATGCCAGATCCCCGTCCCTCGCCCCGCACGACATTCAAGCCGCAGGTCGTGCTGCCCGCGCTCGCGGTCATCGGCGCACTGCTCATCGTGTGCGGGTGGCACCCGAACGAAGCCGGTGCGCTGTTCTCCTCCGGCCAGCAATGGGTCATCGCGCGCTTCGACTGGTTCTACGTACTCGCCGTCACCACGTTCCTCGTGTTTCTCGTGCTGATCGCGGCGAGCGACTTCGGCAACATCCGGCTCGGCCCCGATGACGCCGAGCCCGAGTTCAGTTTCCTGTCGTGGACGGCCATGCTGTTCGCGGCGGGCATGGGCATCGGCCTCATGTACTTCGGCGTCGGCGAGCCGATGCAGCACTTCCTGAAGCCGCCGACCGTCGACCCCGGCACGCCTGCCGCCGCGCGCGAGGCGATGCTGATGACCTTCTTCCACTGGGGCTTCCATGCGTGGGCGATCTACGGGCTGATGGGGCTCGTGCTCGCGTACTTCGGCTTCCGCTACAACCTGCCGCTGACACTGCGCTCCGGTCTGTACCCGGTGCTGCGCGAGCGCGTGAACGGCTGGATCGGCCACACGGTCGACGCGTTCGCGCTGGTCGGCACGGTCGCGGGCATCGCGACGACGCTCGGCTATGGCGTGATGCAGATGAGCGCGGGCCTGCATACGGTCGCCGGCTGGGACACGAGCGGCAACGCGTTCCGCATCGGGCTCGTCGCGATCGTCGTGATCCTGGCGGGCGCATCGGCCGCGAGCGGCCTCGACAAGGGCGTGCGGCGGCTGTCGGAGCTGAATCTGCTGCTGGCGTTCCTGCTGCTTGCGTTCGTGGTCGTCGCGGGCCCGACGTCGTTCCTGCTGCGCGCGCTCGGCGACAATATCGGCCAGTATCTGGCGAATCTCGTCGACCTGTCGTTCCGCACCTATGCGTACGCGCCGCCACGCGAGGAAGGCTGGTTCGGCGGCTGGACGATCCTCTACTGGGCGTGGTGGGTATCGTGGTCGCCGTTCGTCGGCATGTTCATCGCGCGGATCTCGCGCGGCCGCACGATCCGCCAGTTCGTGATCGGCGTGTTGCTCGTGCCGACCGCATTCAATCTCGTATGGATGACCGTATTCGGCAACAGCGCGATCTGGCTCGACACGCACGGCGCGGCCGGGGCACTCGCGCAAACGGCTACCCGTGTCGATGCGTTGCTGTTCCGCTTCTTCGATTTCCTGCCGCTGCCGCAGTTGCTGTCGATCGCCGCGATCGTGCTGATCGCGGTGTTCTTCGTCACGTCCGCCGATTCGGGTGCATTCGTGATCGATCAGATCGCGACGCGCGGCGCCGCGCATTCGCCGGTCTGGCAGCGGCTGTTCTGGGCTGCGCTGCTCGGCGTGACGGCAGCCGTGCTGCTGGTCGCGGGCGGGCTCGGCGCACTGCAGGCGATGACATTGATCGCCGCATTGCCGGTCGCCCTGATCATGCTCGCGCTGTGCTACGGACTGTGGCGTGGGCTCGCGGCCGATCGCGTGCACTATTCGCAGGCCGTCGCGCCCGCGACGAGCTTCTGGACCGGCCAGCACTGGCGCCATCGCCTGACGCACATCCTGCGGCAGACGACCGAAGCCGACGCACGCCAGTTCGTCGCGGAAACCGTCGAGCCCGCGCTGCGCAAAGTCGCCGACGAGTTGCGGGCGGGCGGCGTCGACGCGCACGTGCAGCGCGACAGCGAAGACGCGGTACGGTTAGCCGTGCCGACCGCGGAACACCGTGACTTCGTCTATGGCGCGCGCGTGACGGCGAAATCCGCCGCCGCGTTCCTCATGCGCGAGGCGGCCGAGCCGGAATCGCAGCGTGCACACGTGTACGGCATCGTCACGTTCTTCGAGGATGGTCGGCTCGGCTATGACGTCGAATACCTGCGCGGCGACGAACTGATTGCCGACGTGCTGCGTCAGTACGAACGCTACGTGTCGCTCGCGGCCGACCAGCGTACGCATCTGCTGAGCCGTGCGCCGGGGCACGCTACGGAGGCCGAATGAACGAGACCGTCACCTTTATCGCGTCAAACCGGCGCGCGGCACCCGACGGAGTCGCACGATGAGCGGCCTCCTGCACGATCGCACCGGCGACGTCGTCGCGCTCGCCACGCTCGCGCTGCTGTACCTCGGCGGCGTCGGCCTCGCGCTGTGGCGGATTCGCACCGCCGCGCGACGCGGCAAGTTCTACTGGATCGCCTGCATCGCGCTACTGGCAGGCGGCGCCATCGTGATGACCGCGAACCTGTCGCCCGTGCCGAACAGCGGCGAAATGCCGCCGGGCTTCGCGCTCGGCGTCGAAGCGGTGCTGCTCGGGCTCGCGCTCGTTGCAGCCGGCTGTGCGTGGCTGATGTTGCGCGCCCGGCGCGGCTGATATCCGCCTTTTGCATGGCCCGCCCTTGTCACGCGTAAACAGCAGCGCGCGTGCCGAACGTCGGGCCGCTTCCCCTCTCCCGATGCGTCATGCGGACGGCGCACGTGCGGTGACGAGCCAGCATGCGGCATCGAAGCGCACGTTCGTGCCCTGCAGGTAGCCGTCGTACTCGGCGCGAACCGTATCGATCACGCGTCGCCGCGTCGCATCGTCCGCGTGCTGAAGCGCGAGCCCGACCGGCCCCAGCCGCGCGATGTAGTCGTCCAGCGCGGACGCCGGCAACGTGCATGCGACATCGATCGGCTCGATCGCGATATCAGCCCAGCCGCTATCCGACAACACCGACGCGATCCGCTGCCGGTCGCCGAATGCGAATTGTCCCGGCGCACCCCGCTGCCGCGCCGGCAGGTTCGGCAGCAACGGCGCCGCGGCGCGTTCAGCCGTCGTCATGAACGGATTGTCGGCCGCGCCGCGCCATGCGACGAATCGCAGTTGCGCGTTCGCGCGCGCCGCACGCCGCAGGTTCGCGAACGCGCGCACCGGATCGTCGAAGAACATCACGCCGAAGCGCGACACGATCAGGTCGAACTGACCGGGCGCAAACGCATGCGTCTGCGCATCGGCATGCACGAAGTCGGCGCCAGGGCCGTCGCGTTCGGCGCGTGCCTTGGCGGCGGCAATCATCCGCGCCGAGATGTCGACACCCGTACAGTGCACGTGCGCGTGCACGCCGCGCCGCCGTGCAATCGCGAGCGTCACCGCGCCCGTGCCGCACCCGACGTCGAGCACGCTGCGTGCGGACACCGCCGCCGCCGCATCCGCGAGCAGTATCTCGAACGGCTCGAACATCCGGTCGAGCGAGCGCTGCGCGTCGACCCACGCAAGCCCCGACGGGCCGTTCCACAGCGCAGACTGCGCTTCGTTTGCCGGGCTGTCTTTCATCGTCGACTCTCCTCTGTCCGCGTCGTTGATCGTGATCCGGACTATGCTGCTTCAAGCCGGCTTGAGGTCAAGGCCACGACGCTGGCACGCTTCACGCCGAGCACCTGAGCACTTGTCGAGCCCCGCTTTTCATAATTCTTACATTCGTGTTGCGTATCGTTGACGGCTTTCCCACGGTGCCTCCCATGCGACGATTCCTCTCTCGCGCGCGATTCGTGCGTTGCGCCCCGCTTGCTGCCCTCGCGGCGCTGTCCGCGTGTTCGAATCACATCGATACACCCGCCGATCCAGCGAGTGCCGCGATCAACGTCCAGGCCGCGTGGGTCGAGATCGGTGATGCGAACCAGGCGATCGCGCGCGTGATCACGAACTACAGCCCCGCGTCCGCGAGCGATCCGCTGTGCCCGCAACTGTCCGTCGACGGCAAGCTGTCGCGCATGACGCTGCGCGCCGGCGCCGCGACCATCGCGCAACGGCCGACCGCCAGCGACCCGGCCGACTCGAAACCGTCGAGCTTCCCGGTGTCGGTCTGCGAAACGACGCTGCCGGCCGATGCGCAGACGGCGAGCGTCGCAGGCCGCGCGCTGCCGCTGCCGAAAGCGCAGCCGCAGCGCATCGCGATCATCGCCGACACGGGCTGCCGGATGAAGAAGGCCGACAACGCATGGCAGGCGTGCAGCGACGCGACGGTCTGGCCGTTCGACACGATCGCGGCGAGCGTCGCGAAGCTGTCGCCGGATCTCGTGCTGCACGTCGGTGACTATCACTACCGCGAGAACGCTTGCCCGCCCGACATCGCTGGCTGCAAGGACAGCCCGTGGGGCTACGGCTGGGATACGTGGCAGGCCGACCTGTTCCGCCCGGCCGCGCCGCTGTTCGCGAAGGCGCCGTGGGTCGTCGTGCGCGGCAACCACGAGGAATGCGCGCGGGCCGGCCAGGGCTGGTACCGCTTTCTCGATCCGCACCCGTATTCGACAGCCCGCTCGTGCGACGATCCGGCCAACGACAACGATGCGAACTATTCGGATCCGTATGCGGTGTCGCTCGGCGACGGCACGCAGGTGATCGTATTCGACACCGCGAAGGTCGGCCGCAATCCGCTGAAGACGACCGACGCGCAATTCCGCATCTACCAGAAGCAGTTCCAGACGGTGGCGTCGCTCGCAGCGAAGGCCGGCATGACGACGACGATCTTCACGAACCACCATCCGATCCTCGCGTTCGCGCCGATCGCCGGCAGCACGCCCGCGCCGGGCAACCTCGCGCTGCAGTCGGTGATGTCGAGCCTGAACGCGCAGGCGTACTACCCGCCCGGCATCCACGTCGCGCTGCACGGGCACGTGCACGACTTCCAGGCGATCAACTTCTCGTCCGGGCATCCGGCGACGATCGTGTCCGGCAACGGCGGCGACAATCTCGACGTCGCGCTGCCCGATCCGTTCCCGGCCGACCTGACGCCCGCGCCGGGTGCCGTGATCGAGCGGCTCTCGCATAACAACAGCTTCGGTTTCCTGATCATGGAGCGACGCGCGGCGCCGGCGACCGGTTGGGTGTTCCATGCATATTCGGCGGCGGGCAAGCTGCTCGCGTCGTGCGACCAGTCGGGCACGATGCTCGCATGCGACAAGACGGGGTTCATCGCGCCGTGAGTGATGAAGTTCGATTGCTTGGCGGTTTGACGGGTTTGACGGGTTCGACCGGCCGCCGGTGGTGGACGGCCGGAACGCGGAAACGGCCGGGTTCGTCGGCGGCTTCCGTCGAGCGTTCGGCTGCGGCTTCGGCTTCGGCTGCGGTTTCAGTTTCGGCTTCGGTCGCCGGCAGCGGCTGCACGGCACGCGTACTTGCCGCCGCCTTGCTCGCCGGCGCGGCGCTCGCAACCCACGCCGCACCGTCCGAAACGACCCTGCTCCCCGGCGCGCCGCCGTCGCGCGTCGTCGACACGATCGGCAACGGCACGCCGCAGGTGACCGGCAAGGTCGACGCGGCGACCGCCCGTTTCGCGCCCGACCCGACGCTCGTCGCGCTCGGCCGCCGGATCTTCTTCGATCCGCGCCTGTCCGAGCCGCGCGGCATGTCGTGCGCGGGCTGCCACGATCCGGCGCGCGCATTCGCGCCGACGCTGTCGGCCGCCTCGCTCGCGGGGCCCGGCGTGCCGGAAGGCAGCCGCCACGGGCGCTTCAGCCAGCGCAACGCGCCGTCGCTGCTCTATGTGCGCTACGTGCCGCGCCGCCACTTCTACCAGGACGACGACGCGCCCGCGCCGTCGCCGTTCGGCGGCCTTTTCAGCGACGGCCGCGCCGACACGCTCGCCGAACAGATCCGCGGCCCGTTGTTCGATCCGAACGAGATGAACAACCGGTCGCCGGCCGCGCTGCTGCGCAAGGTTGACGCAACCGAACTGGCGGGCGATCTCGCCGTGCACTTCGGCGCATCGGTGCGGCGCGATCCCGAGCAGCTGGTGCGCGCGCTGGGCTCGGCCGTCGAGGCCTATCTGCAGAGCGACGACATGGCGCCGTTCACGTCGCGCTTCGACGCGTTCCTGCGCACCCGCAAGCCGCTCGCGCCGGCGGAGATGCACGGCCTGGCGCTGTTCCGCAATCCCGACAAGGGCAACTGCATGAGTTGCCACACGCTGTCGGAAACGTCGAACCGGCCGGAGCGCTCGCTCTTCACCGATTTCGGCTACGACGCGATCGCGGTGCCGCGCAACCGTGCGCTGCCCGCGAACCGCGATCCGCGCCATTTCGACAACGGCCTGTGCGACACGGCAACGCGGCTGCGCTGGCCCGAGCCGACGCAGTGGTGCGGCTACCTGCGCACGCCGGGGCTGCGCAACGTCGCGGTCAAGCAGACATTCATGCACAACGGCGTGTTCACGACGCTGCGCGACGCGGTCGCGTTCTACAACACCCGCTCGACCGACCCGGGCTACTGGTATCACGGCGCCAGGACGTTCGACGACGTGCCGGCCGCCTATCGCGGCAACATCAACGTCAATTCGACGCCGATGAACCGCCGGCCGGGCCTGCCGCCCGCGCTGACCGACGCGGAAATCGACGACATCGTCGCGTTCCTCGGCACGCTGACCGACGCGCGCTACGCGCATCTCCTCCCGCCCGCCGCCCATGCGGCCCCGGCTGCCCCGCTCACCGGGTCGCCGGTCGTCCGCACCGCCGCGCCGGCGCGCTGACCCTGGCCGAACGGCCAGGCGCATGCGCGCCCGCTTGCGGCCGCCTCACATACTGGTTATATTTACAGTACTGTATTTATGAACAGTGAGGTGCGCGATGGAACATCTGGTCCGTATCGTCAACGACACCGATCGCCAAGTGCTGGCCTGGCTGCGTGCGCAGGTCGGCGACGCCCGCGTCGAGCGCGCGGCACGCCAGCTCGGGCACACACGCAAGCCCTTTCCTTCCGCGGTATGCCGGTATCTCGGCATGAGCGCGCCGGCCACGCTGCGCCAGGCGGAACGGCCGCGTGCCGCACGCGACTTCTCGGTCGGCGATCGCTACCTGTCGCTGATCCGTCAGCACCTCGCCGCGCATGCGGTCAGCCGATGAAATCGCCGAAATCGTATCGCCGGCGCGTGATGGCGCGGCGGGCCACCGGGGTGAACGCGGCGTGCCGGATTGGCCGGCCCGTGCCGCCGTCACGCCAGCCGAGCCCGATAGCCGACGCGCCAGCCCGGCCGTCACCGGCCCTGCTTACGCAGCGGCGGCCGCGTCGCGTATCAGCCGGCCGAGCGTTTCGATCGCCGCTTCGTGCGCCGTGTCGAACGCCCGCGTGCAGGCAAGCCGGATACACGCATCGAAGCGGTCGGAATTCGAGAAGATCGACCCGGGTGCGATCCTTACCCCGCATGCCAGCGCGGCCTCGAACAATGCTTCGGAACGCACACTGTCCGGCGGCGCGATCCACAGCAGCATGCCGCCGGGCGGCCGGTTCATTCGCGTGCCGGCTGGAAAATGGCGTGCGATCACGTCGATCGTCACGTCGCGCTGCACGCGAAGCTGTTCGCGAAACCGGTGCAGGTGGCGATCGAACGCACCCGAGCCGACGAATTCGGCCACGACGGCCTGCAGCAACGCGGCGTTGTGCCGGCTGTGCGCGAACTTGAGCATCTTCACGCGCGCGTGCCAGCGGCCCGCGCTCATCCAGCCGAGCCGCATCCCGGGCGCCAGCACCTTGTTGAACGACAGGCAGTAGATCACCGTGCCGTCGCGGTCCCATGCCTTCACGGGCTTCACCGCGTGCGGCGCTTCGACGAGCTCGCGATACGGTTCGTCCTCGATCACGGCCACGCCGCGACGCGAGCACAGCGCGACCAGCGCGACCAGCGCGACCAGCGCGACCAGCGCGACCAGCGCGATCGTGCCCGGTTCCCTCACCGCGCAGGGCCGATTCAGCCGAGCAGAGCCGACAACCCCAACCGACACATCCTGCCCGCCGCGCGGCATGCACTCCACGCCTTTGCTACCGCACCTTCCACGCACGCTCGAGCCATTCGAACAACGCCATCCCGGCCAGCATCGCGACGACGAATGCGATGCCCTTGACCGAGCCGAGGCCGATCGACACGAGCGCCGGCCCCGGGCAGAACCCGGCAAGCCCCCAGCCGATGCCGAACACGGCACTCCCGACGACGAGCCGCACGGTGATCGTCCGCGCGGTCGGCCACTGGATCGGCAGACCGAGCAGCGACCGCGTCCGGCGCTTCGCCCATGCGAACGCGAACACGGCGACGCCGATCGCGCCGGCCATCACAAACGCGAGCGACGGATCCCAATGGCCTGCCAGGTCGAGAAAACCGAGCACCTTCTGCGGGTTGGCCATCCCCGACACGATCAGCCCGACGCCGAACAGCAACCCCGCCAGAAATGCGAATCCTGCCTGCATGTCAGCCTCCGAGCACGTGCCGCCGCACGAATACGGTCGCGAAGCCCGCGACCATGAACACCGCCGTCGCGACGAGCGAGCGCGTCGCACCGCGCGACAGCCCGCAGACACCGTGACCGCTCGTGCATCCACCCGCATAGCGCGTGCCGATCCCGACCAGCAGGCCGGCCGCCAGCAACGTGCCCCAGCCTGCGTCGACCTGCGGCGTGACGGCGGCACCGGCGATACGCATCATCAGCGGCGCGGCGACCAGCCCGGCGACGAATGCGGCACGCCAGTCGCGCTCCGCGCCACCGGCCGTGAACAAGCCGCCGACGATGCCGCTGATCCCGGCGATTCGCCCGTTGAATGCGACGAGCCACGCGGCGGCAAGCCCGATCAGAACCCCACCGGCAAGCGACAGCCACGGCGTGAAATGAAGCGAATCAAGCTGCATGGCGCGTCCCCTTCGCGGCCGGGCCGCAGAACTGTTCGTACAGCACGCCCATCACCGCGATCGCGGCCGGACTGTCGAGCGAGTAGTGGATGTTCTTGCCTTCGCGGCGCGTGCGGACGAGCGCGTTGTCCCGCAACACGCCGAGTTGCTGCGACAGCGTCGGCTGACGGATATCCAGTCGCGCCTCGAGATCGCTCACGCAGCGTTCGCCCTGCGACAGTTCACACAGCAGCAGCAACCGGTCGGGATTGGACAGCACCTTGAGCAGCGCGCACGCCGATTCGGCAGCGGCGCGCATCTGGCTGGGCTCGGGCAGCCCGGCGGAAGGATCGGCATTCATGGGGATGGTGGCACACGATTAACGAATCAATATTATATCTATTTATATATTGATGACTCGTACTATCGTCCGGCGCCATTACTCGAATGGCGCCATCACCACCGCCCTCCCGTACCACCCGCTACGCCTGCTCCCCGGCAATCGCATCGGCCGCCGCCGCGCGCTTCGCGCCGGCCCGCACCGCGCCGAGCGCCAGCACCGCGATCCCCGCGATCACGCACGGCGCCGCGACGCATGCGAACGCGGTCGGCAGCGGCAACCCCATTGCGAGCATCGCCCCGCCCGCCATCGAGCCGACGACCGATCCGCCGCGGCCGATCCCGTTCGCCCAGCTCACGCCCGTGGTCCGGCATTCGGTCGGATAGAACGCGGCCGACAGCGCGTTCGCGCCGACCTGCGAGCCCGACACGCAGAAGCCGGCTGCGAACACGGCCAGCGCGGCACCCGCCGGCGACGCCGCAAGCACGCCGATCGCCGCGACGAACACACCCGCCGCCGCATAGCTGCATGCAAGCACGCGGTGCGGATCGAAGCGGTCCATCAACCAGCCGAGCACAATCGCGCCGAGCGTGCCGCCGACCTGGAGCATCGCGGTCACGCGCGCGGCCGTCTGCAGCGACGCGCCGGTCGTGCGCAACAGCGTCGGCAGCCAGCTCGACAGCAGGTAGATGACGAGCAGGCTCATGAAGAACGTAAGCCACAGCAGCAGCGTGCCGCGCAACAGGTCCGCGCCGAACAGGCGGCCGAGCGGCGAACCGGCCGGCTTGCCGCGCGGCGCGATGAACGACGCGTGCGCGAGATGCGGGTCCGGTGCGATACGCGCGAGCATCGCCGCGATCCGCTCGCGCGCCGCGCCGGTGTTGACGAGGTAGCGCACCGATTCCGGCAGCCGCCACGCGAGCACCGGCAGAAGCAGCAGCGGCGCGGCACCGCCGACGACCAGCACCGTGCGCCAGCCGTCGCGCTCGATCAGCGCCGCGGCCGCGAGCCCGCCGAGCGCGGAGCCGATCGTGAAGCCGCAGAACATCGTCGTCACGAGCAGCGAGCGCCGCCGCGCGGGGCAATACTCGGACGTCAGCGTGATCGCATTCGGCATCGCGCCGCCGAGCCCGAGGCCGGTCACGAAGCGCCACGCGATCAGCTCGGTCAAGCCGCCCGCGCTCGCCGACGCGGCACTCGCGATGCCGAAGCACGCGACACAGGCGAGCAGCAGGCGCTTGCGGCCGAACCGGTCGCCGAACGGCCCGAACACAAGTGCGCCGGCCATCAGCCCGGCGAGCCCGGCACCGAATACCGGCGCGAGCTGCGCGGGTGAAAGGCCCCATTCCGCGCGAATGACGGGGGCGATGAATCCGATCGATGCCGTATCGAAACCGTCGATCGCGACGATCAGGAAGCACAGCGCGACGATCGCGGCCTGAAACGGCGCAACGCGATGCCGGTCGATCCACTCGCTGACGTCGATGGACAGCGTATCGGCCATGATGGTGTCTCCTCCATGAAGGCGGTCGCGCGTGATGTCGTTGGAATGCGCGCCGCCGAATTCGGGCTGAAGCGCGTCAGGCGACGAACTTCAGGCAATCCTCCGCACGCCAGCCGTGCAGCCAGTCGAGCGCATCGTAGAACTGCGCCTGCGTGCGTCCGACCCACAGCGCGTTGCGCACCTGCCGCTCGACGCCCTTCGCGTGATAGATCCGCCCCATCTCGCGCGCCGAATACAGCACGCGCGCGGTGCGCGGAATCCGCACGCGCTCGTACAGCGCGAACGCGGCCTCGAAATCGCCGTCCGTCTGCGCGACGGCCGCGCCGAGCGTCACCGCATCCTCGAGCGCCTGGCACGCGCCCTGCGCGATGTATTGCGTCATCGGATGCGCGGCGTCGCCGAGCACCGTCGCGCGGCCCGCGCTCCAGCGTTCGACCGGATCGCGATCGGCGGTCGCCCAGCGCTTCCACGACGTCGGCCGGTCGAGCATCTGCTTCGGCAGCGGATGGATGCCGTCGAAGTACGACAGCACTTCCTCCTTGCTGCCCTCGCGCACGCCCCAGGTTTCCTGCTCACGGCTGTGGAACGTGACGACGAGGTTGTATTGCCGTCCGCCGCGCAGCGGGTAATGGACGAGATGGCAATGCGGGCCGGCCCAGACGACCGGCGCATTGATCTGCAGATCCTTCGGCATGTTGTCGACGTCGACCACCGCGCGGTACACGACGTGCCCCGTCACGCGATGTGCGTCGCCGATCAGCGCCTGCCGGATCGCGGACTTCACGCCGTCGCAGCCGATCACCGCGTCCGCGCGATAACGCTCGCCATGCTGGTCGGTCACGGTCACGCCGTTGTCGTCCTGCTCGAACCCGCACACCTGCGTGCTGGTCCGGAATTCGATCAGCGGATGATCCTTGACCGCTTCGTAGATCGACAGGTGAATGTCCGCGCGATGGATCACCGCATACGGGTTCCCGAAGCGTTCGCGATACGCGGCGCCCGTGTCGATGCACGCGACTTCCCGCGCGTCGACCGCATCCATCAGTTGCAACCGGTCGGTGAACACGGCGCGGCCGCGCGCGGCGTCGCCGACGCCCAGTGCGTCGAGCGCGTTGAACGCATTCGCGGCGAGCTGGATGCCCGCGCCGATCTCGCCGATCTGCTCGGCCTGCTCGAGCAGCTTCACGCGAATGCCCTGGCGCGCGAGCGCCAGCGCGGTCGCGAGCCCGCCGATGCCGCCGCCGATCACGAGGACGCGCCGGCCTGTGTTGTGTGTCTCGCTCATGTCTGTCTCCTGCTTCGTGTTACGCGACATAGTCCGGCTGTCGCTGCGGCTGCGCCGCGTCGAACGCCGGCTCGCGCCGCGCGTGTTCATAAACCGCGAGGCTGCGCGGATACGCGCTCAGGTCGCAGTCCATCCGCAGCGCGTTCGCAACTTGCGGCACGAGGCACACGTCGGCGAGCGTCGGCGCATCGCCGAAACACCACGGGCCCGTGTCCGCGCGCGCGAGCAAGCGCTCGACACCGGCCATTCCTTCCGCGATCCAGTGCCGGTACCACGCACGCTTCTGCTGCGGCGTGACCTGAAGTTCGCTGTCGAGGTAGCGCAGCACACGCAGGTTGTTGACCGGATGGATGTCGCATGCGATCAGCGTCGCGAGTTCCAGCACGCGCGCGCGCTGCCGCGGTTCCTGCGGGATCAGCCGCGGCGCCGGATGCATCCGGTCGAGGTAGTCGATGATCGCGAGCGACTGGCCGAGACGGAAATCGCCGTCGACCAGCGCCGGCACCGACGCCGACGGATTCACCTGCGCGACGTAGCCGGCCTCGCGATGCTCGCCCGTGCGGATGTTCACGGGCAGCGTGTCGTACGGCAGTCCTTTCAGCGCGAGCGCGATGCGCACCCGATAGGAGGTCGAACTGTTGAAGAAGCTATGCAGTTGCACGATGTAGCCTTTCGAGGAAATCGACGAACGCGCGTCAGACCACGCGCACGGCCAGTTCGCCGAGACGCTCGACGCCGACCTTCATCACGTCGCCCTTGACCACCGCGCCGACGCCTTCCGGCGTACCGGTGAAGATCACGTCGCCCGGTTCGAGGCGGAAGAACTTCGACAGGTCGGCGACCGTTTCCGCGACCGACCAGATCAGGTGCGACACGTCGCTCTTCTGCTTCGTCGTGCCGTTGACGGTCAGCCACACGCCGGCCTGCTCGAAGTGGCCGACTTCGCTCGCCGGATGCACGGGGCCGATCGGCGCGGAACGGTCGAACGCCTTGCCGATTTCCCACGGCCGGCCCATCTCGCGCATCTTCATCTGAAGGTCGCGACGCGTCATGTCGAGGCCGACGGCATAGCCCCACACGTGCTCGAGCGCATGCTCAAGCGGAATGTCCGCCCCGCCCTTGCCGATTACCGCGACGAGCTCGGCTTCATAGTGGTAGTTCTGCGTCTGCGACGGATATTCGAGATCGAGCGTTTCGCCGTAGGCGACCGGCACGATCGAATCGGCCGGCTTGCAGAAGAAGAACGGCGGTTCGCGATCGGGATCGAAGCCCATTTCGCGTGCATGGGCCGCGTAGTTGCGGCCGACGCAGTACACGCGGCGTACGGCGAAGCGGGCGTCGCTACCGGCGACGGGAAGCGCCACCGGCGCTTCGGGCGGGAAAACGTAAGTCATGAACGGCTCCAGCTTGAGCATGAAAGAAGGAACGCGCGCCGCCTTGGCGGCGCACTGGACGAATCGGGGAAATCGGGGAAAAGCGGGAAATGCGGCCGCATCAGTCGCGCGCTTCGCGCAGCAGGTTCAACGCGGACAGCACGGGCCGGTCGGAATAGCTGAACAGCACGCTGTCGGAGGACGCAGACAACCGCACCGGCACCCACGACGGCGCGACGAAGATGTCGTGCGGCTCGAACGCGAACGCGTCGCCGCCGATGTGCGCGATGCCGCTGCCTTCAACGACGCAATAGATCGTCGCGTCGGTGCTGCGATACGTGCGGCCGTCGAAACCGGCGGGCAGGAACTGCATGAAGGTCGCGATCGTCGGCATCGGCCAGCCGCCCGTCGCGGGGTTCACGTAGCGCAGCTTCACGCCGTCCCATGCGTCGAGCTCGCCGTTGCGGTACAGCCCGTCGAGCGCCTCGCGGGTGCGGGCATACGGATAGCTGAACACCGGCGACGTCGGATCGCTCGCGCGATGCCGCACCGGCACCATGTTGTGACCGAAGCGCGCGAAGCTGTCGCCTTCCGCGCGGCTGACGGGCTGCTCGGCTTCCGGATAGTTCTCCGCGAAGCCCGCATCGAGGTTCGCGACGAGCGGAATGTCGAGCCCGTCGAGCCACACGACCGGCTCGCCGCCGTCTTCCACGGACGGGTTGCCGTGGTCGTGCCACGCCCACGACGGCGTGATGATGAAGTCGCCCGGATGCATCGTCGTGCGCTCGCCGTTCACCGCGGTCCATGCGCCCTTGCCTTCGACGATGAAGCGCAGCGCCGACTGCGTATGCCGGTGACTCGGCGCGATCTCGCCCGGCAGGATCAGCTGCAGGCCCGCGTACAGGGTCGGCGTCATGCTCGACCGGCCGGGCAGCCCCGGGTTCTCCAGCACCAGCACGCGACGCACGGCTTCTTCCGCGCTGATCACGCTGCCGGCCTGCATCACCAGGTCGCGCACCTGCGCGTACTTCCAGATCGCGGGCTGCGCGGCCGGCTGCGGGGTTTTCGGCACGAGGTTGTGCAGCGACTCCCACAACGGCGCGAGGCGCTGTTCGGCGATCCGTGCGTAGTAGTCGGCGCGCGACGTATCCGGGTGTCGGCTGGTCATGATGTCTCCTTGAGGCGGCCGATCGCGGTCGGCGCTGTGTCGGGTCGGGGACCGCGTGCCGCAGTCCGTTAGCGCATTTATATTCGACGCAGACATACCCGGTAAAATGGCGAAATCATCTAATCCATATTATTCCGGATATACCTTCCGACACGGAGCGCGCGATGGACTGGACCTACCGGCTGCGATTGCGGCACCTGCAAGTGCTGTTGAGCCTGGCCAGCACGGGCAACCTGAGCCAGTCGGCGGCAGCGCTCGCGACCACCCAGCCCGCGCTGTCGAAATGGCTGAAGGAACTGGAGGAGGACGTCGGGTTGCCGCTGTTCGAGCGGCACGCGCGCGGTTTGCGGCCGACGGCCTACGGCGACGCGCTGATCGAGCACGCGCGCCGCGTGGAGGCGCAGCTCGACGTCGCGCGCGACGACATGGCTGCGCTGCGCGAAGGCGGCAGCGGCCTGGTGACGATCGGCACGTCGGGCGTCGCGGCCGCCGATACGGTGCCGCTCGCGGTGTCGCAGTTGCTGAAGCGGATGCCGCGCGCGCAGGTGCGGCTCGCGGAGAGCACGATGAACCAGTTGATGCCGCAGCTCGCGCGCGGCGAGCTGGACATCGTCGTCGGCCGCTCCGGATCCGCGTCCGTCGATCCGCACCTGCACGCCGAAGCGCTGTATGTCGATCCGGTGGTGTTCGTTGCGCGGCCCGATCATCCGCTCGTCGGCGCGGCATCCGTCGGCTGGGACGAGGTGCTGGCCTACTCGTGGATCGTCTGGCCGCCCGGCACGCCCGTGCACAACGCGCTGCAGGTCGCGCTGACGGCCGCCGGCCGCGTGCAGCCGCCGCACTGCGTCGAATCGAATTCGTCGATCCTGAACCTTACGCTGCTGAACAACACCGACCTGCTCGGCGTCGCATCGCACCGCGCCGCACGGCGTTTCGAGCAATTGAACGCGATCCGCATCCTGCCGATGCGGCTCGAGGGCCAGGGCGCGGTGTCGATGTACTGGCACCCGGACAGCGCGAATCGCGCGGCCGTGGCCGCCGCGATCGAGTGCCTGCGTGCCTGTGCGGCGCCGCAGGTGGGCGGATGGGAGAAAGTGAAGGCGGATTGAGCGGCGAAGCGGCCCGGCGCGAACCGCGCCGCTTCACCGTGGCGCGTCAGGCGCCGTCGCACGACGCCGTGTCGTCCAGCATCAGCGTGCCGACCCGCGCAGGCACGAGCGGCGTGCGCGGCACCGGCGGCGTCCAGCCGAACAGCGCCTGCGCGGCCGCGCCGCACACGCGGCCCTGGCATGCGCCCATCCCGCAGCGCGTCTGCAGCTTCGCGGCCGTCCAGCCCGGCGCCGGCGCGACCGCGTCGAAGCGCACGTCCTCGCAACGGCACAGCAGCGTATCGGGCCGCGCGAGCCGGCGAATCGGCTCGCGGATCGTGAAACGCTCGCGCACGGCGTCCGCGAACGCCTGCCAGTGCGCTCGCCGCGCAACCAGCGCGGCGAGCGGCGCCGTCTGCCCGGTGGCCGCGCAGCCGGCGATCTCGCCTTCGACCATCGCCAGCTCGCTGCCGCCGACACCCGTGCACTCGCCCGCCGCGAAATACCCGTCGCGGCTCGTACGTTGGCGCGCGTCGACCGCGACCGCGCCGTTCTCGATCCGGCAGCCGAGATGGCTCGGCAGCACGGTGTTCGGCACGAGGCCGAAGCCGCACGCGAGCCGGTCGCAGTCGACGTCGAATTCGCGCTCGCCCTGCCGGATCCGCACGTGTTCGAGCCGCTTGTCGCCGAACGCTTCGACGACGTATGCATTGGGCCGGTAGGCGGCCGTGACGAGCTTCGCCGCCTGCGCGAGCTTCGACGGCCAGCGCCACAGCTCCGCGCCGAAGCCGGCGACGTCGCTCCACGCCGCCTGTTCGAGCACATGCGACACCTGCGCGCCGGCCTGCCGGGCCGTCGCCGCGCTCGCGAGCAGCAGCGGGCCGCTGCCGGCGATCACCGTGCGCTGCTCGCGCACGTCGAGGCCGTACTTGATCAGTGCCTGCAAGCCGCCCGCGCCGGTCACACCGGGCAGCGTCCAGCCCGGGAACGGCAGCAGCAGCTCGCGCGCGCCGCAGCACAGAATCAGCGTGCGGAATTCGAGCAGGAATCCGCGCTCGTCGTCCTCCAGCAACAATGTGCCCGGCTGCGTTTCGGCGACGATGCGCGTGGCCGCGAGATGCGTGACGTTCGGCTGCCGCAGCACGGCAAGGCGTTCCGCCGCGGCAGGCACTGGCATCGCGGTAGCCGCCTGGCGCCAGATCTGCCCGCCCGCGCGCGGGTTGTCGTCGACGATCGCAACCGTTGCACCGCTTCGTGCGGCAGCCCGCGCGGCCGATAGCCCTGCCGGGCCCGCGCCGACGATCGCGATGTCGACGCTCAGTCGTTCCTGTTTCATCGCGTCCGCTCCACCCGCATCCCGTCGCGGCACAGCGTCTGGCAAGCCAGACGGCGGCGGCCGTCGATCGTCATCCTGCACTCCTGGCAGATGCCCATACCGCAAAACGGCGCGCGCGCCGCACCCGTGCACGACACGCGCGTCGTGTCATCGCCGCTCGCCGCGACGGCGGCCGCGACGGTCGCACCGTCGGCCACCGTCAGCGCGCGGCCGTCCAGATGAATGATCATGTCAGCCTCCGCCGGGCCGCCCTGCACGTTCGGGAATCGGCCTTCGAGGGATGGGGGGACTGCGTCCCCCCAAGCGAACGAAGCGAGCGTGGGGGTCGTTTCATGTCAGCGCTCCGGCTACAGGGGACGTCGTCAGGAAACGTCCCGGCAAATACGGTTCGATGTCGATGGGCGGCCGTTCGCCCGTCATCAACGCGGCGATGAGCCGCGCACTGCCCGGCGCGGTCGTCACGCCGAGCCCTTCGTGCCCGACCGCGAGCCACACGCCTGGCCGCGCCGGATGCTCGCCGAGCAGCGGCAGGCCGTCAGGGCTCGCCGAACGGAAGCCCGTCCATGCGCGAATCCCGTTCAGGTCCGCCAGCTCCGGCAGGTAGCCGACCGCGCGGCGCAGCATGCGCGCGAGCACGGGCGGCTCGATGCGCGCGTCCTCGGTGTCGAACTGGCGCGACGAGCCGATCAGCAACTGGCCGGTCGGCCGCGGCTGCACGTTGAACGCGACCGACGTGCCGTCGCTCGCGTGCGCGCTCGCCGCATAGCCGAGCTCGACGAGCTGGTGCGACACCTGGCCCGGATAGCGGTCGGTGATCAGCAGATGACCCTTCTTCGGGCGCAGCGGCAATTCGGGCAACAGCGTGCGCGCGGCGACGCCGTTCGCGACGACGACGCGTTCCGCGCGCAGCGTGTCGCCGCTCGCGAGCGTCACGCTCGGGCCGTCGACCGCCACCGCGCGATCGCGCCGCAACGTGATGCCCGATGCGCGCTGCAACAGCCAGCTCGCGGCGACGGGCGCATAGAGAATCGCATCGCCGGGGATCTTCAGCGCGCCGCCGAGCCCCGCACGCAGCATCGGCTCCAGCCGCGCGAGCGTCGCCGCGTCGATCAGCTCGCCCGCCACGCCGTGCGCGGCGAGCGTCGCCTGCTTGGTGCGCGCGAGATCCATCTCGTTGGAATCGGCCGCGAGCCACAGCGTGCCGCAGTTGCGGTACGCACAACCTTCCGGCATCTCGCCGGCGAGCACGCGCCACAGCTCGATCGAGTAATGGCTCAGCGCGAGCTCGGCCGCGTTGTCGTCCATCGCGACGAGGTGCCCCATGCCGGCGCCGGTCGCGCCGCCGCTCGCGTCGTCGACGACGAGCACACGCAGCCCGCGCTGCGCGAGTTCATGCGCGCATGCGGCGCCGACGATGCCGGCGCCGATCACGACGACGTCGGTCCGGGTCTCGCTCACGACACGATGCCCCAGCCGAACGGATCGTCTTCCTCGATCAACAGCGTGGCTTCCGCGCTCAGATGCGCGCTGCCGCGAATCGTCGGCACGATGCCGCCGTCGGCCTGCGCATAGCTCGCCTGGAACACGCTGCCGATCACGCTCGCCTGCCGCCACACGACACCCGGTTCGAGCTTGCCGTCAGCCGCGAGGCACGCGAGCTTCGCGCTCGTGCCGGTGCCGCACGGCGATCGGTCGTACGCATGCCCCGGGCACAGCACGAAGCTGCGGCTGTCGTGCTCGGGATCGTCCGCGAACAGTTCGATATGGTCG
Organism: Burkholderia ambifaria; assembly: GCF_001443045.1. GTDB lineage: Bacteria > Pseudomonadota > Gammaproteobacteria > Burkholderiales > Burkholderiaceae > Burkholderia > Burkholderia ambifaria_A. Next base: position 105,417 of record NZ_LKPJ01000021.1, read on the forward strand.
ATCTCGCCGCCGTTCGCACCGGTGATGCCCGCGTGCTCGAGCCCTGCGCGCACAGCGGACGAATAGGCGGTCAGCGCGGCGACGTTGTCGCCGGCCACGCGCTGGCCGTGATCGCTGATCAGGAAAAACCAGTTGCCGCCCCACGCGATGTCGCCCTTCACCGGGCCGTAACCCGGCACGTCGACGGCGACGGCCTTCGCATGGCGGTACGCGAGCACGTTGCGCACGCTGACCGACAGGTCGTCGTGCAGCGTCGCCTCGACGGTGCCGACCGGCGTTTCGATCTTGTGCACGCCCGGCTCGATGCGGCCCATGTGATGCAGCGTGCGCACGACGCCGATCGTGCCGTGCCCGCACATCCCGAGATAACCGCTGTTGTTGAAGAAGATCACGCCGGCCGCCGCCTCCGGCGACACGGGTTCGCACAGCAGCGCGCCGACCAGCACATCGCTGCCGCGCGGCTCGAGAATGCACGCGGTGCGATAGCGATCGTGCTCGCGCGCGAGCACGTCGCGGCGCTCGGCCATCGTGCCGTTGCCTAGCGAGGGGAAACCGGACACGACGAGCCGCGTGGGTTCGCCGCCCGTGTGCGAATCGATGATCTGGATGCGCTTCATCATGAGCCGTCCGAAGTGGGGAAAGGAGCATAGCTTCCTCCGTCGTGCGTCCGTCCGCTTGTGGCTTTTCGATGAGGACGGCGACGAAATCGGCATAGTGCGGAACGCCCTTCGCACCCCTTCCGGCTACTGTGCCGATTTCGTCATTCTGCTCCGCGATACGACTCAAGCGTGATGGGTGTTTGCACGGCGATACTGGTTGCACGTCGACGCGCCTGTCGTCGGCCGATACGTAGCAGGAGATTGCAGTGAGCCGAAACGCCATCCCGCGGGCCGGAGTGTTCCCCGCCCTCAGCAACCGGTTCGTGCCGGGCGCTTCCATCGCTTCCATCACCTTCGACGCCGCGCACCGCGCCGGATAGAACCGGGCGAACCGCTGACCGATTTTCCCCCGGCGGTGCAACGGCTTCCCCCGTCGCATCGCCACTTCCGGTCCGGCATGGCCCGCACGGGCCCGTTCGCCGCAACGCCAGCCCGCGCCGCGCATGAACGGTCCCCGGCCCGCCCCGGCCGTTCGAACCGGTCGCGCGCCGGCCGGCAGGTGTGCGCCGCTGCTCCGTCGGAGCGCGGCGCACGCCGCACCTGCCCCGATATTTCCCAGGAGACAAACCCATGCCAGGCCAAGGCAACACACACCCGTCCGTCCCGCTTTCCCGTTCCGTGCCCGCCGACGGCGGTCACGGCAAGTTCAAGAAGCAGCTGTCGCTGACCGACCTGACGTTCATCGGTCTCGGGGCGATCTTCGGTTCGGGGTGGCTATTCGCCGCGAGTCACGTCTCGACGATCGCCGGCCCGGCCGGCATCTTCTCGTGGCTGCTCGGCGGCTTCTCGGTGCTGCTGCTCGGCATCGTCTATTGCGAGCTCGGCGCCGCGCTGCCGCGCGCGGGCGGCGTGGTCCGCTACCCGGTGTTCTCGCACGGCCCGCTGCTCGGCTATCTGATGGGCTTCATCACGCTGATCGCGTTCTCGAGCCTGATCGCGATCGAAGTGGTCGCCGCGCGCCAGTACGCGGCCGCGTGGTTCCCCGGCCTGACCAAGGCAGGCTCGAGCGACCCGACCACGCTCGGCTGGCTCGTGCAGGCCGCGCTGCTGTGCTTCTTCTTTTACCTGAACTATTCGAGCGTGAAGACTTTCGCAAAGGCGAACAACGTCATCAGCGTCTTCAAGTTCATCGTGCCGCTGTCGGTGATCGCGGTGCTGTTCACGTTCTTCAAGCCGGCCAACCTGACCGTGCACGGCTTCGCGCCGTTCGGCATGCCGGGCATCGAGATGGCCGTGTCGGCCGGCGGCATCATCTTCGCGTATCTTGGCCTCACGCCGATCGTGTCGGTCGCGAGCGAAGTGCGTAATCCGCAGCGCACGATCCCGATCGCGCTGATCCTGTCGATCCTGCTGTCCACGCTGATCTACGTGCTGCTGCAGCTCGCGTTCATCGGCAGCATCCCGACCGACATGCTCGCCGCCGGCTGGCATGACGTCAGCCGCGCCTTCTCCCTGCCGTACCGCGACATCGCGCTCGCGCTCGGCGTAGGTTGGCTCGCGGTGATGGTCGTCGCCGACGCGATGATCTCGCCGAGCGGCTGCGGCAACATCTACATGAACGCGACGCCGCGCGTCGTCTACGGCTGGGCGAAGACCGGCACGTTCTTCAAGGTGTTCACGCGCGTCGACGAAGCATCGGGCATCCCGCGCGCGGGCCTGTGGCTCACGTTCGGCCTCGCGATCTTCTGGACGATGCCGTTCCCGTCGTGGGAAGCGCTGATCAACATCGTGTCCGCCGCGCTCGTGCTGAGCTACGCGGTCGCCCCCGTGTCGGTCGCCGCGCTGCGCCGCACCGCGCCCGACCTGCCGCGGCCGTTTCGCGCGGTGGCGTTCGGCATCACCGGCCCCGCGTCGTTCGTGATCGCCGCGCTGATCGTCTACTGGTCTGGCTGGGGCACCGTGTCCTGGCTGCTCGGCCTGCAGATCGTGATGTTCGTGATCTATCTGGCGTGCCGCCGCGGCACGGGCCAGCTCGCGCATCCGTACGACACGGTCGTCGTCGCGGCCGTGGCGCTCGTGATCTTCTACTGGGGTGCCAACACCGGCATCCGTTCCGACAAGCTGCAGCTCGAAGACGACGAAGACTGACGCACCCGTTTTCCCCTTTCCACACCGGCCGGGCGCACCACGCCCGGCCCCGCATTTTCCGAGGAAGAACCATGCAACTCACAGGTCAGCTCCTGATCGGCCAGTCGGCCATCGCCGGACAGAACGGCACCCTCCACGCGATCGCCGCCGCAACCGGCGAACCGCTCGAACCCGCGTTCGGCGGCGCGAGCCTTCACGACCTGGAGACGGCCTGCGCGCTCGCCGACGACGCGTTCGACACGTACCGCGAAACGCGCCCCGAGCAACGCGCCGCGTTTCTCGACGCGATCGGCCGCAACATCATGGCGCTCGGCGACGACCTGATCGAGCGCTGCGTCACCGAAACGGGCCTGCCGCGCGCGCGCATCGAAGGCGAACGCGGCCGCACGGTCGGCCAGCTCGCGCTGTTCGCGTCGCTCGTGCGCGACGGCGGTTACGTCGATGCGCGCATCGACCCGGCCCGTCCGGAGCGCAAGCCGCTGCCGCGCGTCGACCTGCGCCTGCGCAACCTCGCGATAGGGCCGGTCGCCGTGTTCGGCGCGTCGAACTTTCCGCTCGCGTTCTCGGTCGCGGGCGGCGATACCGCTTCGGCACTCGCCGCCGGCTGCCCGGTGATCGTCAAGGCGCACTCCGCGCATCCGGGCACGTCCGAGCTCGTCGGCCGCGCGATCCAGCAGGCCGTGCGCGAATGCGGGCTGCCGGCCGGCGTGTTCTCGCTGCTGTTCGACGCGTCGCGCGAGATCGGCCAGGCGCTCGTCGCCGATCCGCGCATCAAGGCCGTCGGCTTCACCGGCTCGCGCCGCGGCGGCGTCGCGCTGATGAACATCGCGGCCGCACGCCACGAGCCGATTCCGGTCTACGCGGAAATGAGCTCGATCAACCCGGTGCTGCTGTTCCCGGCCGCGCTCGACGCGCGCCACGACGCGATCGCGCCGCAGTTCGTCGCATCGCTCGCGCTCGGCGCCGGCCAGTTCTGCACGAACCCTGGCCTCGTGCTCGCGGTCGACGGCCCCGCGCTGCGCGCGTTCGAAGCCGCGGCGGCCACCGCAGTGCGAGCGACTGCCGCGCAGACGATGCTGACGCCGCACATCCACGCGAGCTATGCGCAAGGCGTGGCCGCCCTGCGCACGCACGACGCGGTCGAGCTGCTGGCGGAAGGCGCGGAAGGTGGCCGCTACCAGGCGCGCGCAGCGCTGTTCGCGACGTCGGCGGATGCGTTCATCGCCCGCCCCGAACTGCGTGACGAGGTGTTCGGCCCTGCGTCGCTGATCGTGCGCTGCCCGGATGGCGACACGCTGCATCGCGTGCTGAAGTCGCTCGAAGGCCAGCTGACGATCGCCGCGCATCTCGCCGACGGCGACGCCGCGCTGTTCGCCGCGCTGCGCCCGACGCTGGAGCGCAAGGCCGGCCGCATTCTCGTCAACGGCTTCGGCACCGGTGTCGAGGTCGGCCATGCGATGGTGCACGGCGGCCCGTTCCCGGCCACGTCCGACACGCGCACGACGTCGGTCGGCGCACGCGCGATCGAACGTTTCCTGCGCCCCGTGTCGTACCAGGACGTGCCGGACGCGCTGCTGCCCGACGCAATCCGCGACGGCAACCCGCTGAACGTGCCGCAACGCATCGACGGCGTGCCCGCGCCGCGGGAAGCGCGCGATGTCTGAGCCGCTCGCCGAAGTCGTCCTGTCGCTCGATGACGTGCACGCGCTCGCGCTGCGGGTGCTGACGCACAACGGGATGTCCGATGCGCACGCGCGGGCGATCGCCAACGTGATCACGCAGGGCCAGCGCGACGAGTGCCACTCGCACGGCGTGTACCGGCTGCTCGTATGCGTGCGCTCGCTGAAGAAGGGCAAGGTCGATCCGCAGGCCGTGCCGACGCTGCGCCGGCTGTCGTCGTCGATCGTCGCAGTCGACGCGCATTGCGGCTTCTCGCTGCTGAGCTTCGAAACCGGCCTGCCGGTGCTCGTCGAGATGGCGAAGCAGCACGGGATCGCCGCAATGGCGATCAACCACTGCTACCACTTCTCGGCGCTGTGGCCCGAAGTCGAGGCGATCGCCGCCGAGGGGCTGGCCGGCATCGCGATGAACCCGAGCCACAGCTGGGTCGCGCCGGAAGGCGGCCGCGAACCGGTGTTCGGCACCAACCCGATCGCGTTCGCGTGGCCGCGCCCGGACGGCGTGCCGTTCGTGTTCGACTTCGCGACCAGCGCGATCGCGCGCGGCGACATCGAGCTGCACGCGAAACAGGGCAAGACGATCCCGCCGCACTGGGCGATCGATGCCGACGGCCAGCCGACCACCGATCCGAAGGCCGCGCTGCAGGGCGCGATGCGCACCTTCGGCGGCCACAAGGGCTCGGCGCTCGCGGCGATGGTCGAGCTGCTCGGCGGTGCGCTGATCGGCGACATGACGAGCCAGGAGTCGATGGACTTCGACGAAGGCGTCGGCGCGACGCCGTGCCATGGCGAGCTCGTGGTCGCGTTCGACCCGAAGGTGTTCCTCGGCGACGGGCTCGACGCGGGCCTCGCGCGCGGCGAGCGGATGTTCGCGTCGATCACCGGGCAAGGCGCGCGGCTGCCATCGCAGCGGCGCTTCGACGCCCGCGCGCGCAGCCTCGCGCACGGCGTGCGGATTCCGAAGGCGCTGTACGACGAAATCCTGACGCTGCTCGACTGACGCGCGATCGCGGGGCGCGGCTTCGTCGCCGGCAGAACGGCGATGGCGCCGTCGCCCGTTCCGCCGCCGAGGTCCTGCGCTCGCGTGCGCGGACGCCGCCCGGCGCACCGTCCGCGGCGCCCGCTCCCGCGGGCGCCGCACGCCCGGCGGCTGTGGGATAATCGCCCAGTTTGCCCAGGGCGCAGCTCAAGAGGTTGTTCGCACGGGCGCGAGAGAGGCCTTTATTCCCGTGCCTCCACCCTTTTTCGCGATATTTCTTCAGCCATCACAATGCCCACATACCGTTCCAAAACCTCCACCGCCGGCCGCAACATGGCAGGTGCACGCTCGCTGTGGCGCGCCACCGGCATGAAAGACGACGATTTCTCGAAGCCGATCATCGCGGTCGTCAACTCGTTCACGCAGTTCGTGCCCGGGCACGTGCACCTGAAGGATCTTGGCCAGCTCGTCGCGCGCGAAATCGAAGCCGCCGGCGGCGTCGCGAAGGAATTCAACACGATCGCGGTTGACGACGGCATCGCGATGGGCCATGACGGCATGCTCTATTCGCTGCCGAGCCGCGACATCATCGCCGACTCGGTCGAATACATGGTCAACGCGCACTGCGCGGACGCGATGGTGTGCATCTCGAACTGCGACAAGATCACGCCGGGGATGCTGATGGCCGCGATGCGCCTCAACATTCCGGTGATCTTCGTGTCGGGCGGTCCGATGGAAGCCGGCAAGACGCGTCTCGCGAACCCGGTCACCAAGACCGTCGAACTGAAGAAGCTCGACCTCGTCGACGCGATGGTGATCGCGGCCGACCAGTCGTATTCGGATGCCGACGTCGCCGAAGTCGAACGCTCAGCCTGCCCGACCTGCGGTTCGTGCTCGGGCATGTTCACCGCGAACTCGATGAACTGCCTGACCGAGGCGCTCGGCCTGTCGCTGCCCGGCAACGGCACGGTGGTGGCCACGCACGCCGACCGCGAGCAGTTGTTCAAGCGCGCCGGCCGCCGCATCGTCGAACTGACGCGCCAGCACTACGAGCAGGACGACATGCGCGTGCTGCCGCGCTCGGTCGGCTTCAAGGCGTTCGAGAACGCGATGACGCTCGACATCGCGATGGGCGGTTCGACCAACACGATCCTGCACCTGCTGGCGATCGCGCAGGAAGCCGGTATCGACTTCACGATGAAGGACATCGATCGCCTGTCGCGCATCGTGCCGCAGCTGTGCAAGGTCGCGCCGAACACGAACAAGTACCACATCGAAGACGTGCACCGCGCGGGCGGCATCATGGCGATCCTCGGCGAGCTCGACCGCGCCGGCAAGCTGCACACCGACGTGCCGACCGTGCACGCGCCGACGCTGAAGGATGCGCTCGACCAGTGGGACATCGTCCGCACCGAGGACGCGGCAGTCCGCACGTTCTACCTGGCCGGCCCGGCCGGGATCCCGACGCAGGTCGCGTTCAGCCAGGACACGCGCTGGCCGAGCCTCGATCTCGACCGTGCCGAAGGCTGCATCCGCTCGTACGAGCATGCGTTCTCGAAGGAAGGCGGCCTCGCCGTGCTGACCGGCAACATCGCGCTCGACGGCTGCGTGGTGAAGACGGCCGGCGTCGACGAAAGCATCCACGTGTTCGAGGGCTCGGCCCACGTGACCGAGTCGCAGGACGAAGCGGTCGAGAACATCCTGAACGACAAGGTCAAGGCCGGCGACATCGTGATCGTGCGCTACGAAGGCCCCAAGGGCGGCCCCGGCATGCAGGAAATGCTGTACCCGACGAGCTACATCAAGTCGAAGGGCCTCGGCAAGGCCTGCGCGCTGCTGACGGACGGCCGCTTCTCGGGCGGCACGTCGGGCCTGTCGATCGGTCACTGCTCGCCGGAAGCGGCAGCGGGCGGCGCAATCGGCCTCGTGCGCGACGGCGACAAGATCCGCATCGACATCCCGAATCGCACGATCGACGTGCTGGTGTCGGACGACGAACTCGCGCGTCGCCGCGAAGAGCAGAACGCGAAGGGCTGGAAGCCGGCGCAACCGCGTCCGCGCAAGGTGTCGGCGGCACTGAAGGCCTACGCGAAACTGGTGATGTCGGCCGACAAGGGCGCCGTGCGCGACCTGTCGCTGCTGGACGACTGACGCCCCGGGCAGCGGGCCGCACGAACGGCCCGCCCGGTCGAAAAGCCGCTCTCCGGAGCGGTTTTTTTTTGTCGATGGCAGGCCGAACCGTCGCGCGCTCAGCGACGAAACTCGTCGCTGCGCCCGTCGCCGCCGCCCCCACCGCCACCGTGGCCTCCCTCATGGTTTCCGCCACCTTGCGGCCGGGCGCCGAAACCGCCGCCGCCCGGATTCGCCTGCGGCGGCATCATTCGGGTCACCGCGCCGCCGCCGGGCGCAGGCGCGGGTGCCGGACGCGCGACAGCCGCCGGCGGATGCGCATTGCCGCCCGCGCCCGGCATCGGCGCGGGCGCCGGTGCCGCCTGCGGAGCCGGCACGCGATTCGGGCCGTTCCAGCCGCCGCGCGTGGCCGACGGCCGCGTGTCGTGCTGCACGGGCGGCGGTGCACCGCCCGGTGCGCGCTGGATCGGTTCGCCCGGCTGCGGGTGCCCATAGGCGGGCGGCCTCCCGCCGGGGCCGACGCGCGGCTCGGCACGATGCTCCCAGCGGTCTCGATCGTGATACCACGGCCGATGCCGGTAATAACGGTCCCAGTACGCGCCGATCGCGAACCCGGTCACCGGCACGCCGATGATCGCGCCATATTCCAGCAGCGGCACGTAATTGCCCTGGTACGGATAGTCGAGCTGCTGCGCGTCGATCCAGCCGCGCACGCCCGGCAGCGCGACGTCGCACCACGAGTAGTCGCTCAGACAGCCGAACACGTCCAGCGCGGTGCCGGGCGGAACCTGCGCGACGACGGGATAATCGGGTGCCGGCCCCGCATAGAGTTCGGCCCCCGAGTTGGTGTAGGCGCTGCTTTGCGCGTCGGCGATGCCCGGCACCGCGGCGATGCCGAACAGGGCGACGCACAGACTTCGGATGATCGTGTTGCTCATGTTGCTCTCTCCCGCGCGGTGCCGCCGCGCGTCGGTCAGTGTCGATGGCCCCCGCCGCCCCAATGTCCGCCACCCCAGTGGCC
>NZ_LKPJ01000022.1 GCF_001443045.1 Burkholderia ambifaria
GAATATCCTCGTTGACCTTCTCGAACACGTCGAGCGCGCGGCTGATGGTTTCGTCGTAGGTCGCGTGCATGCGCCACGGCCAGCGGTTCTGCGCGAGCACGCGCACGACGCCTTCGAGATCGTCTTCCATCTGCGCGGGCAGGTCCGGGCGCGCGACGCGGAAGTCCTCGAAATCGGCCGCCGAAAACACCAGCATCTCGCCCGCGCCGTTGTGGCGGAAATAGTCGGTGCCGTCGTGATACTTGACGCTCTTGGTCCAGTTCACGAAGTCTTCCTTCTCCGCGTTCGGCTTCTGCGTGAACAGGTTGTAGGCGATGCGGATCGTCATCTCGCCCGCGTCGTGCAGCTTGCGGATCACTTCGTAATCGTCGGGGTAATTCTGCGAACCGCCGCCCGCGTCGATCACGCCCGTCACGCCGAGCCGGTTCAGTTCGCGCATGAAGTGGCGCGTCGAGTTGTACTGATACTCGAACGGCAGTTTCGGGCCCTTCGCGAGCGTCGCGTAGAGGATCGTCGCGTTCGGGTTCGCGAGCAGCAGGCCCGTCGGGTTGCCCGCGGCATCGCGCAGGATCGTGCCGCCCGGCGGCTCGGGCGTGTCCTTCGTGTAGCCGACCACGCGCAGCGCGGCCGCGTTCAGCAGCGCGCGGTCGTACAGGTGCAGGATGAACACCGGCGTATCGGGCGCGACCGCGTTGAGTTCGTCGATCGTCGGCAGGCGCTTCTCGGCGAACTGGTGTTCGGTGAAGCCGCCGACCACGCGCACCCACTGCGGCGCCGGCGTGATCGCGACCTGCTGCTTGAGCATCTCCATCGCGACGGCGAGCGAGCGCACGCCGTCCCAGCGCAGCTCCATGTTGTAGTTCAGGNCTTCGTGTAGCCGACCGCCCGCAGCGCGGCCGCGTTCAGCAGCGCGCGGTCGTACAGGTGCAGGATGAACACCGGCGTATCGGGCGCGACCGCGTTGAGTTCGTCGATCGTCGGCAGGCGCTTCTCGGCGAACTGGTGTTCGGTGAAGCCGCCGACCACGCGCACCCACTGCGGCGCCGGCGTGATCGCGACCTGCTGCTTGAGCATCTCCATCGCGACGGCGAGCGAGCGCACGCCGTCCCAGCGCAGCTCCATGTTGTAGTTCAGGCCGCCGCGGATCACGTGGCAGTGGTTGTCGGTCAGGCCCGGCAGCACCGCGCGGCCGCCGAGGTCGACGACCTTGGTCGCGCGGCCCGCGAGCGGCATCACCTCCGCTTCGCTGCCGACCGCGACGAAGCGGCCGCCCTTGATCGCCACCGCGGCGGCGACGGGGTTCGCACGATCGAGCGTCGTGATGCGCCCGTTGTGCAGGATCAGATCCGGTTGAGTATCGGTTGCGCTCATTAACATGTCCTCGATGCGTTCAGAAGCCGAGCCAGTGACGCACGGGCCCGATGGCCTGTGCGCCGATCAGCATGCCGGCGAGGCCGATCAGCGCGATCAGCGGCGGCGCCGGCGAGCGCACCTTGATCACGCTGTACACGACGCCGATCAGCACGCCGGCTGCCAACGACGATAGATAAGATTCCATAACGTTTCTCTCCCGGCCGGATTAGAATGACCCGCATCGCGTCGGCCGCATGTTGCGCCGCCGTCGTTCCCACTTCGCGTCCCTGTCATCCTGTCCGACCATGCAATCCCTTCCTGATCTTGAAGCCTGGGCCATCTTTGCGCGCGTCGCGGAAACCGGTTCGTTCGCGAAAGCCGCGGAACTGCTCGGCATCTCGCAACCGACCGTATCGAAGGCCATCGCACGCCTCGAAAAGCGCCTCGGCGCGATGCTGCTGTACCGCACGTCGCGCAAGCTGGCGCTCACGCCGACCGGCGAACTGCTGCGCGACCGCGCGATCCGCCTGCTCGCCGATGCGGAACTGATCGAGAGCGAGGCCTCCGCACAAGCGCTCGAACCGCACGGCCTCGTGCGCGTGAACGCGCCGATGTCGTTCGGGCTGCGCCATCTGTCGCCGCTGCTGCCCGCGTTTCTCGAACACTATCCGCGCGTCGACATCGACCTCGTGCTGACCGACCACATCGTCGACATCGTGTCCGGCGGCTTCGACGTCGCGATCCGCATCGCCGAGCTGAGCGATTCGTCGCTGCGCTCGCGCCGCCTGTGCGCGGTGCGCCGTCCGCTCGTCGCATCGCCCGCGTATCTCGACCAGCATGGCCGGCCCACGCATCCGCGCGACATCGAACAGCACGTGTGCCTCACCTACACGAACCTGCCGACGCCCGAGTACTGGCGCTTTCGCAATCCGGCATCGGGTGAGGAAACCGGCGTCTCGGTGCATGGACGCATCCGCACCAACAACGCCGACGTGATCGCCCCCGCGCTCGTCGCCGGTCACGGCCTCGCGCTGCAGCCCGAATTCCTGGTGTGGGACGAATTGCAGCGCGGCGAACTCGAGGAAGTGATGCACGACTGGAAGATCGCCGACATCAACGTCAACCTCGTCACGCCGCCCGGCATGCTGCGCGCCGCGCGCGTGACGGTGCTGCTCGATTTCCTCGCCGAACACTTCGCGCACGCGCCGTGGGCACTGCCCGCGGCCTGAGCGCGCGGCGACCGGCCAGCACCGCGGCCGGCGCATGCATCGCGCATGCACAATGCATGCCGGCCGCGGCGATCCGGCCGGTGGCCGGTTACTTCGCCGGGACGGCCGCGATCGACTCGTGCGGCGTCGCCGTGCGTTGCGGCGCCTTGTGGACCATCGTGTACGCATAGTCGACGCCCATCCCGTACGCGCCCGAGTGCTCCTTCGCGATCGCCATCACCGCGTCATAGCTCTCGCGGCGCGCCCAGTCGCGCTGCCATTCGAGCAGAACCTGCTGCCACGTGACGGGCACGACACCCGCCTGCACCATCCGCTGCATCGCGAAATCGTGCGCGGCCTGCGTGGTGCCGCCCGATGCGTCGGCCACCATGTAGATCTCGTAGTCGCCTTCGAGCATCGCGCACAGTGCGAACGTGGTGTTGCAGACTTCCGTCCACAGACCGGATACGACCACCTTCTTGCGGCCGTTCGCGGCGAGTGCGTCCCGCACCTTCTCGTCATCCCACGAATTCATCGNGCGGCGCGCCCAGTCGCGCTGCCATTCGAGCAGAACCTGCTGCCACGTGACGGGCACGACACCCGCCTGCACCATCCGCTGCATCGCGAAATCGTGCGCGGCCTGCGTGGTGCCGCCCGATGCGTCGGCCACCATGTAGATCTCGTAGTCGCCTTCGAGCATCGCGCACAGTGCGAACGTGGTGTTGCAGACTTCCGTCCACAGACCGGATACGACCACCTTCTTGCGGCCGTTCGCGGCGAGTGCGTCACGCACCTTCTGGTCATCCCACGAATTCATCGACGTGCGTTCGAGCGTCTTCTGGTTCGGGAACACGTCGAGCAGCTCGGGATAGGTATGACCCGAAAAGCCTTCGCTTTCGACCGTCGTGATCGTGGTCGGGATGTTGAACACCTTCGCGGCCTTCGCGAGACCAACGACGTTGTTCTTCAGCGTCTGGCGATCGATCGACTGCACACCGAACGCCATCTGCGGCTGCTGGTCGATGAAGATCAGCTGGCTGTTCTGCGGAGTAAGTACTTCAAGCTTCGGATTGCTCATGGCGCATGGCGTCCTGTGAACGAAAAAAGGGCGGCCTTCCTCGACCGTGAAAACGGGAGGAGCCGGCGGTGTGTCGTACCGGATCGTCATCCGGCTCGAAATATTTAATCCGAAAACGCGTAGCGCGAACACCCAACAAACAGAATCGATGCGATTCCGGAAACGGCGTCCGTTCGGGGCCGCCCGCTCTTTTTTTCTTCACGCAAACCCGATACGCTTTCAAAACTTTGACGGTGCCGTTGCGGTGCCGCTCGGCCATCACGAGGCGCTCCTCCATGAAACCGTATGTCTTCTCGCTGCTCGCCGGCATCCTCGCCGGCGTCATCTACGGCGCGATCGGCGTGAACTCGCCCGCGCCGCCGATCATCGCGCTCACCGGCCTGCTCGGCATGCTGGCCGGCGAACAGATCCTGCCCGTCGCACGCCGCATGCTCGCCGGCCATCGGCTGAACGCCGCATGGCGCGACGCGAAGTGCAGCCAGCACATGTTCGGCCCGCTGCCCGGCGGCAGCACGAACGAACGCAAACCCTCATGATGCGCGCGCCCCGCACTTGCCGCACATGAGCAACGTCGAGCTGTTCCATTACCTGCTGCTATTGATCTGCGGCGCCGGCGCGCTCACCTGGCTCGCGGAGCGGATCTCCATTCCGCCGGCCGTCGTGCTGCTGCTCGGCGGCTGCGTCGTGGCCGTCGCCGGCAAGCGCGTGCCCGACATGGACCCGGCGCTGCTGCTCGCGGCCGTGCTGCCGCCGCTCCTGATGTCGAGCGGCTTCTACACCGCGTGGAAGGAATTCCGGCACGAGCTCGCCTCGATCGCGTCGCTCGCGCTCGGCGCGGTGGTGTTCACGACGGTTGCGGTCGCGCTCGCCGTGCATGCGGCCAATCCGGCGTTGCCATGGGCCGCATGCTTCACGCTCGGCGCGATCGTGTCGCCGCCCGATGCGGTCGCCGCGAAGGCGATCCTGCAGCGCCATCCGCTGCCCGCGCGGCTCGTTGCGGTGCTCGAAGGCGAAAGCCTCGTCAACGATGCGTCGGGCCTGCTGCTGTATCAGATGGCCGTGTCCGCCGCGCTTGCCGTCACGCTCACGACCGCGAGCGCCACCGGCCTGTTCTTCTCGCTCACGCTGATCGGCATCGCGGTCGGCCTCGCGTGCGGCCATGCGATGTGCTGGGTGCTGCAGCGCCTGCGCGAGCCGATGCTCGGTATCGTCGTGACCTTCGCGATGGCGTGGGGCAGCTACGGGATCGCGGAAGCCGTGCACGGCTCCGGCGTGCTGTCGGTCGTGACCTGCGGCCTCGTGCTCGGCGTGCGCCAGCATCGCGTGTTCGGCGCCGACATGCGGATCAAGGCGAAGGCAACCTGGGAAGCGATCGTGTTCGTGCTCGACGCGCTCGTGTTCATCCTGATCGGCCTCGCGCTGCACGCGATCCTCGCGCGTGTGAACCACGAAGGCGCGGTGCTGATGGCCGGCCTGCGCGTCGCGCTGCCGGCGACGGCCGCCGCGATCGCCGCGCGCGTCGTATGGGTGTTCGTCGCGATGTGGCTGCCGGGCCGCCTGCGCGCCCCGCGCGCGGGTCATGCGCCGTGGTCGTGGCGTGAGGCCGTCGTGCTTGGCTGGTCCGGCATGCGCGGCGTCGTGAGCCTCGCGGCCGCCATCGCGCTGCCGAGCGACTTCCCCGGCCGCGACCTGATCCTGTTCAGCACGTTCCTGCTGATCATCGCGACGCTGGTCGTGCAGGGCGGCACGCTCGCGCCGCTGATCCGCGCGCTGAAGCTGCGCCCGGCCGCGCGGCACACGATGTCCGAGCACGCGGTGCGCGCGCATACGTTCGGCGCGGCGCTCGCCGAGCTCGACGCGCGCGAGCAGCGCGGCTCGGGCCTCGAACGCGCATCGCTCGACCGGCTGCTGACCGAATATCGCAGCCGCGTCGCGCTCAACGAACGCGCGCACCGCGACGGCGCGGAACCGGCGGACATGCGCGCGCGGATGCTGCGCGTCGAGCTCGAGCTGGTCGGCGTGTCGCGCGACGCGCTGCTCGACCTGCACCGCGACGGCCGGGTCGACGACACCGTGCTGCACCGCATAGAATCCGAGCTGGATTTCGAGGAACTGCGGCTGCAGCGTCTGCTCGAACCGTAACATCCGGCCATGCCCGGCCGGCTGCCGGGCCACCCTCTTCCCCACACGGAATTGCAATGAGCGAACTGTCCGTCGAAGCGAGCATCGGCTCGGTCGATTACCTGGTCCATTTCACCGACGGCGTCCATCAGTGGCGCGCCGACGAACCGGCGTCGCTCGGCGGCGGCGATACCGCGCCGACGCCCGTCGCGCTGCTGCTGTCGAGCCTCGGCGCCTGCACCGCGATCACGCTGAAGATGTACGCGCAACGCAAGGGCTGGCCGCTCGCCGAAGTGCACGTGAAGCTCGCACACGAATCGGGCAGCGCAGGCAGCACGATCGTGCGCCGCATCACGCTCGACGGCGACCTGTCGGACGAGCAGCGCGAGCGGCTGCTGCAGATCGCGAACGCATGCCCGGTGCACAAGATCCTCACGCACCCGATCACGATCGATACGGCCATCGCCTGACGTATTGCCTCCGACCCACGAGATCCCCACCATGTCCGCATCGATCAAGACCCTGCTCACGCCGCGCGAAAGCGACATCGGCAACCTCGTCGTGCGCCGCGTGCTGCCCGCGCGCGCCGCCCGCCTCGTCGGCCCGTTCATCTTCTTCGACGAGATGGGGCCGGCCGTGCTGCCGGCCGGCAGCGGCATCGACGTGCTGCCGCATCCGCACATCGGCCTCGCGACCGTCACCTACCTGTTCGACGGCACGCTGATGCATCACGACAGCCTCGGCTTCCGCCAGAAGATCGTGCCCGGCGATGTGAACTGGATGACGGCCGGACGCGGCATCGTCCACTCGGAGCGTTCGCCCGACGAAGACCGGCCGCATGAGCAGCCTGTGCACGGGATCCAGACCTGGGTCGCGCTGCCGGTCGAGCACGAGGACACCGCGCCCGCATTCGTGCATCACGCGGCCGATACGCTACCGTCGTTCACGCGCGACGGCGCAAGCGTGCGCGTGATCGCGGGCACCGCGTTCGGGCTCACGTCGCCGGTCGCGGTGTTCTCGCCGACGCTCTACGCGTATGCGCAATTCGCGGCCGGCGGGCACCTCGCGCTCGATGCGGAACACGACGAGCGCGGCGTGTATCTCGTCGACGGCGACCTCTCGATCGACGGCACGCCGCTCGCGAGCGCGACGATGGCCGTGCTCGAACCCGGCGCGACCGTGGCGCTCGCGAGCACGAACGGCGCGCGCGTGATGCTGCTCGGCGGCGCGCACCTGCCGGGCGAGCGGTTCATCGAATGGAATTTCGTGTCGAGCGAGCGCGCGAAGATCGAGGCGGCCCGCAACGCGTGGGCCGCGCAGACCTTCGGCAAGGTGCCGGGCGAAGAGAACAAGTGGACGCGCCAGCCGGAGCGCAGGGCACAGTAAGTCGGTCCGTTCATCGACGCACGACGGCCGGCACGCACGCCGGCCGTCGTCCGTTTACCGCTTCAATCCCATCAGCTTCGCGAGCACCGGCCAGCGGTCGAGCGATTCGACGAACGCGCGCCGCGCCTGCTCGTCGACATAGCGGGCCGGATCCAGCGCGGGCAGGTGCCGCGCGAGGCCGAGCACGTCGTTCGGTTGCGACAGGCGATCGTCGTCGCCTTCGCCAATGTTGATTACTGTTCGTCGATCCATACACCATCCGGAGTCTTGACTGCGTAGCCGGCGTTCGTCTGCATCGTCACCGTGCCTTCGTTCTCGCCGACCATCCGCGTGCTCGGCAAGTCGGCCGCGTATTGCGCGAGCGTCACACCGGGCTTGAACGGGCTGTTCGACACGAGATTCGACAGCAGCTGCGCGAGCGCGAGGAAGCTCGTCGGCTGGTCGATCACGGTCGTCGCGCCGTGGTTGCCGGCGAAACCGACGAGCCGCACGCCGACCGGCCCGTGAATGATGCGCGGCGTCGGAATCTCGCGCAGCCCCGCGACCTGGTTCTTGTCGCCGCGCAACGCGGCGCCGTGCTCGGGCACGAACACGATCACCGCGCGCCGGCCCGACTGCGCGATCAGGTCGGCGAGCCGGTCGAAGTCGTTCATCAGCCTGGTCGCGCGCTGCGGATACGAATCGATGCTGGTCAGCGAGCTGCCCACCACGCGGTTGCCGTCGTGCAGGCTGATCGTGTTGTAGTACAGCGCGACCGGCCCCGGCACCGACGCGCGCTGCGCGTACCAGTTCGCGAGCGTGCCGTAGTCGTCCTTGATCGCCGAGCCGTCGAACGCGTGCATCGCGACCGGTGCGGCCGCATTCGAGATCATCGGTGCGTCGGGCACGCCGATGTTGTCGTGAATGACCTGCAGGAAGTTGTCGAAGTGGCCATCGTGGTTCAGCAGCGACTGCACCGTGTAGCCGGCGGACGCGAGCTGCGAGAACAGGTAGCACTGCTGCGGCGCGCTCTTGTACAGGTCCGCATGCGCTTCCTGCCCGCAGCTCGCGCGCAGCACGCGGATCGCGGCCGGGCCGCTGTAGCTCGCGGCCGTGCTGAAGTTGTTGAACAGGTAGTCGAAGTGGCTCAGCATCGGGTGGTTGCGCACCTTCGCCGCATCGAGGTCGTCCCACGACAGCGAGCAGATGTGCAGCACGATCACGTCGAACTGCGCGGACGGATCGCTCGCGAGATGGCCGAACGCGACCTGCCGCTGCGACTCCTGCGCGCGGAACGTCGCGAGCGCCGCATTGTGATCCTCGGGCTGGCCGGAGCGCGCGCCCGCCGCGTTGGCCTGCTGCGGAAGCGGCGCGACGACCCGCGCCATCAGTCCGTTGCCGGCCTGCCACAGCGGCATCACGATCAGCACGGCGAGCACGAAGGTCGCGACGCGCACCCAGCGGTTGACGATGAAATAGACGATCAGCACGCCCACCACCGTCAGCACCAGCACCGGCGGCAACAGGCGCGGCAGCAGCTCCATCCAGTAGTCGAGGCGGAACGTGCTGACCTCGCGCGCGGCTTCCGCGAGGCGCGCGAGCGGCGGCGCATGCAGTTCGCGCGCGAAGAGCGGCACCGCGATCGCGATCGCGACGAGCTGCCGCACGACGCGCCATACGCGCTGCCGGATCGGCGCGCTCGCCGCGAGCGCCAGCGCGAACGCGAGGTTCGCGAGCCACATCGGCTGCAGATGGCCGGTCGCGAACAACGCGAACTTCAGGATGAAATACAGATTCCAGAACGTCATCTAAACCACTCCGTGATGGGCGCCGCGTCAGTCGCGCGCCCGATCGAGCTTTGGTGCCAGCATCGACTGCACGCCGCGCGCCACACCCTTCCACATCCGTACGTAACCGTCCAGGCCCACGCGCAGCACTTCCTTCAGCCCGCGCAGCGGCGTGTCCGCGCGCGTGCCCGCGTGCCAGTCGAGCCACGCGTCCGCACGGCCGAACGTGCACTGCACGAGCTGGCGCTCCTGCTCGAGCGTCAGCGCCTCGAAGCTCACGCCGACGTGGGTCGGCGTCACGCGGCTCACGCGCACCGGGAACGGGAATGGCCGGTCGCCGCGCGTCACGCACACCGTCAGCGTGTCGCCCACCGCGAGCGGCAGCCCCGGCACCGCTTCGAGGCCGAGCCCGCCCGTGGAGTAGTCGCTCGTGAAGCATGCGGCCGTCGAACCGTCGGCAAGCAGCAGCGTCGCCGGCACGCGCATCGCGATCCGGTGCGTGACGCGCACCTGCTTGGTCTCGCGCGCGACGGCCAGCGCCGCGCCGAGCATCGCGAGGTTGTAGACGGTCCAGCCGAGCGTGATCAGGATCGTCGACGCCTCGTCGCCCTGCTCGGCCACGAGCCGCCACAGTCCGGCCGCGATCGCGAGCACGTTCAGCGCGAACAGCACGAGGTACGGCTTCGACGTGGACCAGTCGACGTAGCCTTCGTCGATCTTGCCGCCCTTGTCGGTCACGTTGAACTTGCCGTGCTTCGGGCTGAAGAATGCGACGGTGGTCGGCAGCGCGATGTACCACGCGAGCACCGATTCGTAGACCTCGGCCCAGAACGAATGGCGATAGCGCCCCTGCATCCGCGAGTTCGCGACGTTCGCGAGCACCAGGTACGGGATCACGTAGCTCGCGAGCGCGATCGACGACGCATTGATGAAGTACAGATGGAAGAACAGGTACGCGAGCGGAATCGTCAGGAACACGAGCCGCGGGATCCCGTAGAAGAAATGCAGCATCGCGTTGCCGTAGCAGATCCGCTGGATGAAGCCGAGCCCGCGCCCGAGGAACGGGTTGTCGATGCGGAAGATCTGCGCCATCCCGCGCGCCCAGCGCGTGCGCTGCTTCACGTGGCCCGCGAGGCTCTCGGTCGCGAGGCCCGCCGCCTGCACGGTCGGCAGGTACGCCGACGTATAGCCGCGGCGATGCAGCTTGAGCGCCGTATGCGCGTCCTCGGTCACGGTCTCGACCGCGACGCCGCCCACCTCCTCCAGCGCGGTGCGCTTGAGCACCGCGCACGATCCGCAGAAGAACGTCGCGTTCCACAGGTCGTTGCCCGACTGCACGAGCCCGTAGAACAGGTTGCCCTCGTTCGGGATCTCGCGGAACGTGCCGAGGTTGCGCTCGAACGGATCGGGCGAGAAGAAATGGTGCGGCGTCTGCACCAGCGCGCATTTCGGGTCGTGCAGGAACACGCCCATCGTGGTCTGCAGGAACGAGCGCGTCGGCACGTGATCGCAGTCGAAGATCGCGATGTATTCGCCGTGCGTCTTGGGCAGTGCGCGGTTGATGTTGCCGGCTTTCGCGTGACGGTTGTCGTCGCGCGTCAGGTAGCCGATGCCGGCCTCCCGCGCGAACGCCGCGAACTCGGGGCGCCGCCCGTCGTCGAGCAGGTACACGCGCAGCTTTTCGGTCGGCCAGTCGATGCTCTGCGCGGCGAACACGGTCGGCTTCACGACCGACAGCGGTTCGTTGTAGGTCGGGATGTAGACGTCGACGCTCGGCCAGCTTTCGGGATCGTCGGGCAGCGGCACGATCGGCCGGTCGAGCGGCCACGCGGTCTGCACGAAGCCGAGCAGCAGGATCATCCACGTATAGGCTTCGGCGCCGTACAGCAGATAGCCGGCGACCGCCTCGACGGGGCTGCGGAAATCGAGCGTCTGGGTCGTGCGCCACCACACGTAGCGCACCGTGGCGAGCAGCGCGAGCGACGCGAGCGCGAGGGTCGGCAGATGGCCCGGCAGGCGACGCAGCGCGAGCGCCAGCACCGCGACGATCGCGAAGAACGCGAATTGCGCGCCGGGCATCAGCGGCGACATCCCGGCCGCGGCCCACATCAGCGCGCCGGCGATCAGCAGCAGCGGCGCGAGCCAGCGGTGCCGGCCGACGCCGTGCGCACGCGCGTCGAGCCAGCCGCCCCAGCGCGCCCACGGCAGGCGCTCGAGCAGCGCGTCGACGCGTGCGCCGAGTGCGCGCACCACGACGTAGACCGGCACGACGAACTTGTCGAACCACGCGAGCGGATCGCGCGCGGGCTGGCCGTCGGCCGCGCGCGGCGCGCGCACGATCGAGCGCCACAGCCATTCGCGCGGGCTCAGTGGCTGCAGCACGCCCCACTCGCGTGCGAGCCACAGGAAGGCGGTGCGCATCCAGCGGCGCACGCGATCGGGCCGGCCGGGCGGCGGCGCATGGAAGAACAGCCGCACGAGCCAGTCGAGCAGCGTGCGCTGTGCCGGCAGCCCGATCCCGTGCGCGCACCAGTCGGTCGCACGTCGGACCGCGGCACGCCAGCGCGACGCGAACGCGGCTTTCATCGCGACGCTCCCGCACGGCCGGCCGCGGCCGCCGCGAGCCACGTGTCGACCCAGTTCGCGACGCCGTTCAGGTCGTGCGACACCTGCGAATACGGCGCGTCGTCGAAGATCCAGCTGCCGCGCGCGAGCGTTTCGGGCACGGCCGCGTCGACGTGGATCCGCTGTTCGAGCATCGACGCCGGTCCCGCGACCGCGCGCAGCATCGCGAGCGCATCGCGCTGCATGTCGCGCGCCGGGTTCAGCCGGTTCACGACGATCCGCAGATCGCGGTGGCCGGCTCGCAGCGCGTCCAGACGCGCGGCGACGGTTGCGCAGGCGGCCGGTTCGGGCGGCACGACGACGAGCGTCAGGTCGGCGCGGCGAATCGCCTGCTCGGCCTGTGGAGACGGATAGCGGGCCGTGTCGACCAGCAGGACACCGTCGGCCGGCAGCGCGATTTCGTCGAGCGCGCGCGACAGCCAGGCCGGATCGGCCGCGAGCCGCGCATCGCAGGCGGCGGCGCCTGCCGCATCGACCTGCCCGTACGGCACGAACAGCACGCCGTCGGCATTGCGCCACGTATGCGCGTGCCACGGCGCGGCGTCACCGAGCAGGCTGTGCGCAAGCCCGTGTTCGGCCAGCGTGTCGAGCCCGAGCGTCGCGCCCATCAGGTTCTGCGCGTCGAACTCGACCGCGACGACCGGCCGGCCGCGGCGTGCGAGCAACACCGCGAGCGCGGCGGCGAGCGTCGTGCGGCCCGCGCCGCCGGTGGTCGACGTGATGGCGATCGTCTTCATTGCGCGGCCTCGTCGACGCCGCCGGCATCGGGCAGCAGGCGCCCGCGCAGCGCGACCGGCACGAGCTCGCACGGCACCGCTTCGCGCCGCTGCAGCCCGCGCGGCGCATGAAAACCGCGGCCGATGCCCAGGTGCTGCGCGACGATCCACACCGGCACCGCGATCGCGATGCCGACGATGAATCCGATGACGAGTTCGGCGATCATGCGTCCTCCGGCTTGCGCAGCGGCATCGCGCTGCGGATGGCGCCGCGCGTGCGCGCGACGGGAATGTCGGGTTCCGGCACCGATGTGTCGACGGGCTCGGGCGCCAGCGTCGCGCCGATCGCCTCGAGCGCGACAATCGTATCGATCGCGTCGATCGCACTGCTGACTTCGCTGATGTCGCTCGCTTCGGCCGACGCCGCGCCGAGATCGGCGCGCGCCGCCGGCGCACGCGCGGCGCCCGCCGGCTGCGTGGCCGCGAAGAGGTCGCTGTAGTCGGCGATCGGCGCGCGCCGGTTCTCGGTCTTCAGCGCATCGAGCTCGGTGTCGATGCTGCCTGCCCCGAGACACACGACGCGATCGGACAGCGTATCGACCGGCACGTCGAAGATCCGCGCGAGCGCGTCCTCGGCATCGGCCGGCTCGCACGCGAACAGGAACACGTACAGGTGTCCGGCATCGGCCGTCACGACATCGCCCGCGCGGCGCGGCCGGCAGTGCCGCAGCGCATCGACGTGCGACACGCCGGGCAGCAGCGCGATCTTCGCGAGCGTCTGCGGCAGCGCGAGCACGGCGCCGCGATCGAGCACCGCGCGAATCCGCAGGCAGAACGCGCCGACCGGCAGGTAGCCGAGCACCGAATCGCCGAGCGCCGCCGCGAGCGCCGCCCGATAGTCAGGCGCGACGGGCCGCGCGTAGAGCTGCCCGCGCAGCGCGTGCACGGCGGCCTGCATCCGCGACGCCGGCAGGTCGCGCGCGACGACGCGGTTCGCGCCGACGCTCAGCACCAGCATCTCGAACTGCTGGCGCAGCACCTCGTCGCGTTCGACGACGGCGATCTTCAGTGCACCGCCGCACTGCCGGCGCAGCGCGTGAACGGCTGCGCACAGCGCCTCGAGTTGCGCATGCGAGCGGAACGCGAGCACCGCGGTCGCGGCCTGCGCGTGCGCACAGGCCGCGACAACCGCTGCGTTGTCGTCGACGATTTCCCAGCCGGCGGGCACGCGGCCCGCGTCATCGAGCACCGCGCGGCTGACGACGACGCGATCCTCGTCGGTTGCGAGCTTCATCCGGCGCGACGGTTCGACGGCGCCGCCGTCGACGATCGCCGCGAGCCGGCCGCCCGGCGCGAAGCGCAGCGGCCGTACTTCGCCGGCCGCGAGGGTCTCGCCCGCGCGCCAGAAATCGACGACCCACAGCAGCTCGCCATGCGTGCGCTGCAGCTGCGCGACGCCCGAGCACACGCCGTGAAAGCCGCTGCGCGGCGCGCGATTCGCGTCGCGCACGAGCGGCGGATCGTCGGTGTCCGGATCGGCGCCGGTGCGCACGATCTCGGGATCGACCAGCAGCACCAGCGCGATCCGGTGCGTGCGGCACCAGTCGGCAAGCGCGTGGGCTTCTTCCGCGAGCGCGGCCGGATCCTCCCAGCTGAACCAGCGTTGCGCGCCTTCGATGAAATACAGCGAGCGTGCGCGAAAACCGTAACGCTTCATCGCGCGCAAGCCGCCTGTGAGCCGGGCGAACGGACCCGGCGCCGCGCGGCGCGGCGCGGCGGGTTCGATCGCGGCATCGCCGTCGGCCGCCGCGGGCGCGGGCGGCATCGCCAGCACGTTCAGGTTGCGCGGCCAGCCGGCCGGCTGCGCGCCGCCCGCGAAACCGCGCGCCTGCATCTGCGCGGCAACGCGCGCCGCGTCGCGAGACAGCACGACCGTCACGTCGCGCGTGCGCGACTGCCGCGCGCTTTCCCACACCAGCGCGTCGCACGCCGGCGTACCGGCGGCCGCATAGACGACGTACAGGCCGCCCGCTTCCAGTTGCGTCCAGGTATCGGGCAGCCCGTCGATCGCGAGCCGGCTCAGCGGGCCGGTACGGCCGCCCACCGGCCCCATGCGCAGCAGCGCGCGCAGGCGGCCCAGCAGGCTGGCGGCGCCGAGCGCGGGACGGGTTGCGTCGATTTCCGTATTCACGCGTTCCTCTAGTAATCCGAATAAAGCCGTACCGGCGTCGGCGTGACGAGCCAGCTGCGCTGCGCGCGTGCGTCGAACGCATAGCGCAGGTACACGAGCGCCGAACTCGGCGCATAGTCGTGCGACCGGTCGACGTGCAGTTGCGCGCCGACGCTCAGGTGCGGATTCACGCGATACTCGACGATGCCGTTTACGCCGTACGAGAACGACACGCCGCGCGTCGAGCTGCCCGTGTAGACGAGTCCGGCGGCCTCCTGCAGGGCGCGCTGGTCCGTGAAGGTCGGGTAGAACAGCGAATCCTTCTCATAGCTGTTCGAGATCCCGGCCGTGACGGTCAGGTCCCACGACAGCGCATCGCGCCGCCCCGCCCACTCGATCGGCACGCCGAGCGACAGGTAGCGCTGCGGGCTGTAATAGCCACCCTGCCCGTACGTGTAGTAGCGCAGGTTCTGCGCGTAGTGCCACGCGTTGCCGACGAGCCCGGCACTCACCTTCATCGTCGCACGTTCGTACACGGGCACCGTGAAACCGGAGCGCAGCGTGACTTCCGCATTGCGCTCGACGTTCTCGCCGGACAGCACGCCCGCGCCAAGTTCGGCGAACACGTTCACGCGGCCGACGTCGACCGATGCGCGCAGGTTCACGCCATCGCGGCGCACGCCGCCCCACACCGCACCGGTCCACGGATCGCGCATCCCCGCATACGACAGCACGCTGCTCGTTTCCGGCCGCCGCGATGCATTCACGGTGAAGCTCGCGGGGCCCGCATCGAAGCGATAGCGCACGCCGCCGACCAGGTAATGCACCGGGAAGCCGAGCGGCGACGTGCCGAGATCGAAGCGCCACGCGTCGGTGCGATAGCCGGCGCCGATCGCGACGCCCGTCATCGGCTGGTGCAGGTCGCCCTGTCGATTCGCGATCACCCCGGCGGCCAGCAGATTCCACGGAAACATTGACGATCCGGCCAGGGCGTTGAGCCCCCCGTAAGTCCCGAAGGTCTTCAGCGAATACGCGTTCGGGTCGCGCGTATCGAGCGTGCCGGCATCCAGATGCACGGTGTCGAGCTGCAGGAACGCATGCCCGTCGTAGCGCACCGGCACCTGCATGTAGATCGGCACCTGCTGCGCGCGGTACGCGGAAATCCCTTCGTCGCCCGACTTGTACGCAGGCAGCCAGCCGATCTCGATCTCCGGGTCGCGCCGCTGCTCGAGATCCGCGAACGCGGCCTGCGCGGGCGTGCGGCCGTCGCGGCCCGGGCTCACGCCGCTCGCGCGTTCCTGCGACAGCGACAGCCGGTACAGAGACGCCGCATCGTCATAGCGGCCCTGTGCCTCGGCCACGCGCCCCGCTGCAACCGTCACGTCGGCGCGCGCCGGATACGCGGCCTGCAGCTCGTCGGTTACCCGCGCGGCTTCGTCCGGGCGGCGCAGCGCGTTCAGGCGGCGTACGACCGACAGTCGCGTATCGACGTCGTCGTCCGGAGTGCGTGCGAGCACGGCCTGCACGCGGGCGAGTGCGGCCGCGCGATGGCCGCTGTCCTCGTCGATCCGCGCGAGCGCGAGCTGCGTATCGGCATCGTCCGGCGTGCGCGCGACGAGCGGCGCGAGTGCGTCGCGCGCCGCATCGTAGTGCCCTTGCGCGCGTTCGAGATCGGCCAGTTCGAGTGCGTAGCGCTTGTCCGCGCGGCCGGCCGGGCTCGCACGATCGAGCAGCGTGCGGGCGCGCGCATAGTCCTGCTGCGCGATCGCGTCGTCCGTCTGCCGCAGCACGAGCCGCAGCGACTGATCCTCGAGGCGCGCGGTCTGTGCGGGCGTCAGTGCCGGTTCGCGGCGCAGCGTATCGAGCCACGCGGCGAGCGCGTCGTCGCGCCCCGCGCTGCCGAGCAGGTCGCCGTAGCGCAGCCGCACGTCGGTATCGGCCTCGTGCGGATGCGCGGCGATCCAGTCGCGCAACGGCGCGAGGCCGCGCTCGGGTTCGCCCGCATCGATCCACTGCGCGCCGATCGCGGCCAGCATGTCGGGATCGTCCGGCGCGCTCGCCTGTGCATGCGCGAGCGACGCGGCAAACGCCGCGCGATCGCCGCGGCCAAGCGCGCCGCGCGCGTCGGCCAGCGCGCTTTGCGCGTCGAGCTTGCGCGCGAGCGCACGCATGCCGTCCGAGCGGTGCGCGTCGTCGACGCCCGCGAGCGCGGCCCGCGCGCCGGCGATGTCGTCGAGCGAGTTGCGATACAGCGCGGTCGCATAGCGCATCTCGGGCGTATCGCTCTGCGCGAGCCCGTCGTCCATCACCGTGCGGCCGAACTGCGGCAGCCCCATGTCGCGATACAGCCGCGCGAGCGCGAAGCGCGTCCACGGCGCATCGGGCGCCGCGCGCACCGCTGCTTCGTAGCGTTGCGCGGCCGGCCCGCGTTCGCCCTTCTCCGCAAGCGCCCGCGCCTGGTTCTCGAGCAGGTCGGCGCGCAGGCCGTCGAGCGCGCGGCGATCGTCGCGGCCCGTCACGCGGCCTTGCAGCGCGTCGAGCAGCGGGCCGATGCGGTCCGCGCGGCCGGTGTTCTCGTACAGCGTCGCGGTGTCACGCACGGCCGACACGTTCGGCGAACGGGCGGCCAGCAGTTCGCGCAGCAGCGGCTCTGCGCGTGCCCAGTCGCGCTGCGCGAGCAGCGCATCGGCGAGCTGCAGCTTCGCGTCGGGGCTGCCGGGCTGCATCGCGAGCGCGGCGCGCGCCGCGCGCTCGGCGTCCTGCGACCGCCCGGCCGAAGCCGCCGCGCGGCCTTGTGCGAGCAGCCCCCAGAACTGCGCGGTGCGCGCGAGGCTCTGCCACTTGCCGCGCTGGTCGGTCGACAGCGCCGCGGCGCGCGTGAACAGCGCGCGCGCTTCGTCGTGCCGGCCCTCGCGCAAACGCAGCAGGCCGAGCCCGCCGAGCGAATCGGCATCGTCGGAGCGTGCCCGTGCGGCGCGCGCGAGCAGCGGATCGGCGCCGGCCAGGTCGCCGCGCGCGAGCGCCTGCAGGCCGCGCTGCTGCGCGATGTAGTCGGGATCGCGTTCGAGCCGGCGCTGCGCGTCGCGCTGCCGGTCGAGTGCGGCGACGCGATCGCTGAATTCGGTGTCGTCCGGCACGAGCGCGAGATACGCATGCAGCGCATCGAGATACGCGGGATCGTTGCCGGCCGACTGCAGCACGCGCCGCCACACGGCCATCGCTTCCGTATGGTCGACGTCGGCCCGCTTCGCGAGCGACCACGCGATCCGGTTCGCTTCCGCGCGCGTGTCGTCGCGCTGGTTCAGGAGCCGCGCGAGCGCCAGCGCCGCGCTCGCGTCCTGCGGATCGGCCGCGACCGCGCGGCGCAGCGCGGCGACCGCCGGCTCGCGGCCGCCCGGCGCGTTCGAGACGATCTGGTAGTACTCGGCACCGAGCGCGCCGGCCGGCGCGCCGTTCGGAAACAGCGCGACGATCCGCCGGGCCGCCTCGTCGGCGCGGCCGCTGCGCGCGAGCAGGCGGATCTGCGCCATCTCGCCGCGCCCGCTCGTCGCGACGCGGTATTCGTCGGCCGCGCGCCGCGTGTCGGGCGCCGCGCTCGCGCGTGCCTGCAGGCGTGCCAGTGCGGCCTGCGCGCCTTGCGCGTCGCCGAGCCGCAGCAGCACGCGCATCTGTTCCGCGAGCAGTTCGGGATCGTCCGGCGCGATCAGGAGCCCCTTGCGCAGCGCATCGCGCGCGAGGTCGTCGCGATGCTTCGCGCCCCACATGCGGGCGGTCGCGAGCTGGCGCCGCGCGTCGGACGGATCGGCCGTGGCCGACGCCGGCGCGGCCTTCGGCGCGACGGTTTTCGGCGGCGTCGCGGCGACGGCGGCCGCGGCGGGCACCGCCGCCCAGACCGACGACGCAAGCCACGCGAACCCCGCGACGCGCGGTGCGGTGCGCTTCATCGGACCGCGCATGGACGGCCCTCCCAGCGCGCGTCGAGCGACCCGTCCGCGCCGAACCGGTAGCGGCCGTCGCGCCAGCCGAGGCCGAACAGCGTCAGCACGCTCGTGTAGTAACCGGGCGCCGACTGGCGCGCGAGCGCATCGACACGGGCCGCCTGCGCATCGGCGAGCGCATGCTGGCCGCGCGCGTCGAGGAACGGCACGGCCGCCGCGGAGAAGCCGCCGTTGCCGTCGTTCGGCCCCGCGACGCCGGTCGTCGTGTCGACCTTTTCCGGCGGCGCGCCATGCGCGGCGATGTAGTCGGCAAAGGGTGCAAACCGCGCGAGCAGCGGCGCGGCGAGCGGATCGGCACGATCGAGCATGCCGGCCCACAGGTACACGCGGATCGCGTTGTACGCGCTTTCCGCGTGGGTCTGCGGATCGGGCCCGAAGCCGGCGCCCGCACGATACAACGACCAGTCGGGCGAAAAACCCTTCGGCGCGGTGTCGAGCAGCACGCGGCCGGTGCTGGCCGCGAGCGCGGCCCAGCGGCGATCGTCGGGCAGGCGCGCCGCGAGCCCGCGGATCACCTGCGGCGGCGAATAGCTCGGGTTCACGCGCCATTGACCATTGGCGAGCTTGAACCCGGTCGGGCCGGGCAGCAGCGTGAGGCCGAGGCCCGGCACGCTGGCCGTCTCGTCGTCGAGCACGCGCTTCGCGAGCAGCGCGCCACGCGCGCCATAGCTGCGCTCGCGCCACAGCCGGCCGGCTTCGACGAGCGTATAGGCAATCCACAGGTCGGCATCCGACGCCGCGTTCGCGTCGAGCACGCGCCATGCGCCGTCCGGCGCGCGGCCCCACAGCCATGCGGGCAGACGGGCGCTCAGGTCGCCCTGCGCGAGGTTGTTCTCGGTCCATGCGAGGATCGTGTCGAACGTGCGCCGGTCGTTCGCGACGAGCGCGAAGAACAGTCCATACGCCTGCCCCTCCGATACCGTGCGCGAATCGGCCGAACCGACGTCGATCACCCGGCCGTCGGCCGACACGAAATCGCGCTTGAACACATCCCAGCGCGGCCACGCCGCGCCGCACTGCACATCGGTCGCACCGCTTTGCGCCGCCTGCGCGCGCCCGGCGGCGCCGGTCGCCGCGCACGCTGCCGCGACGGCCAGCACGAGCGTCGCGCCGGCGCGACACGCCGGCTGCGTGGCCCGTCGCCTTGCAAATGCCCACGCCATCCGTTACATCCCCCGTCGGCGCGCGGCGATTCTCTGCAGCACGCTGAACACGCCGAGCGCGAGCAACAGCCCCGCGACGACGCCGACCACGCCGAGCACGACCGGATGCCGCGCCGCGTGCGTCCACACGCGCGCATACCACGGCACGAAGCCGACCACGTACGGCTCGCCGACGCGCAGGCTGTCGACCTGCCCCGGCCGCACCAGCGCGAGGTCGCCCTGCAACTGCGACACGAGGCCCGGCTTCTGGAATACGTCGAGCAGGTCGGCCAGGCGCGCCTGGTCGGTCGCCGTCAGTGCGACGACGCTGCGGCCGTGGCTGCCCGGCAGCTCGAAGCCGGCGAGCGCGGCAAGCGAGCCCGTCTGTTCGATATGCGCGCTGCCGTCGGCCATGCCGATGCCGTTGCGCCAGCGCTCCTTCACCGAGAAAGCGACGCGCGTCGTGCCCGTGCCGGGCTGCTGGTCGATCGACAGCGGCAGCGCCGCACGCCAGCGCGACAGCAGCGGCGACGCGGGCGAGCCGTCGATCACGAGCAGGTCCTTGCGGCCCGCGAGCGCCGCGACGTCGCCGGGCCGCGCGACCTGCACGCGCAGCGCCGGGAAGCCGGTCCACTGGCCCATGTGGCCGAGCATCGTCAGGTAGGCTTCGAGCTCCTGCGGCGACGGCCGGTCGGGGATCACGACGGCCGTCTGCGACAGGTCGGCGTAGCGCGTAAACGGGAAGCCGCTGTTCGCGAAGAACGCGAGGTTCGGCAATTGCGCGTAGTGGACGAAGTGCGAGAAGTCGATCGTCGAATCGGGATCGATCGCCGCGCGCTGCGGCTCGGTCGCGGTGCTCGAGCAGAGCCCCGTCTTCTGCGAATCGAGCGTGAAGCGGAACTGCAGCTGGTTGCCGCTGCCGACGCGGAACGCCGGAATGTCGACATCGCTCGTCACGCGCCCTTCCGGCACCGACAGCAGCGGCAGCTGCATGCGCCCGCGCGCATCTTCCGCATGGGCCGGCCCGAGCCGGTACGACTTCACGAGCTGGTCGTTGATCTCGACGGCGAGCGTCGAGTTGTCCTGCACGGTCGGCGCCGTATAGCGGTAGCGCAGCGTGATCGGCACGCCCGAGCCGTTCCACGAATGGAGATCGGCCGGCACGCGCAGGTTCAGGCGGATCGCGTCGGGCGACGTGCCGCGCACCTCGAGTTCGCGCGGATCCGACACCAGCTCGCGGAACGTGATCGGCCGGTTCACCGGCAGCCAGCGCGGCGCATCGTACGGCTTGCGCGGCGCGCCGAGATCGACGTGCGCAACCGTCGCCGCCGGGCCCGACAGCGCCGCTCGGCCGAGCACGAGCGTCGCGACCGCGTCGTCGACCTCGGCCGCCGTGCGGCCCGTCACGACCAGCAGCTTGCGGCCCGGCGCAGCCGGGTTGTCGGCAACGGCGAGCAACGGGCCGTTGACCGACGGCAGCGCGAGGCCGGCCGGCAGGGTCGCGGCCGTGCCGATCACCACCGCCTGGTCGTCGGCCGGCAGCGTCGCCGCGACCGGGAAGCGCGCCTGCCGGTAGTCGGCCTGCGCGCCGAACCACGACGCGAGCACCCCGGCGCTGCGCAGCGTCGCCGAATCGGGCGACGCCGGCAGCACGAACGGCAGCCGCAGCAGCCCGTTGTCGCGCCGATCGAAGAACGGCGCGGGCAGCAGTGCGAGATCGTTCGGCAGGCGTACCGGCGATTCGTCGAGGATCAGCTCGCTCGTCGGGCTCACGTCGGCCCACAGCGCCGAGTTCGACGGGTCCTCGCAGTGATCGAGCGAGTAATGCGCGATCAGGCGCAAGCCGATCTGGTTGAAATCGGAGAAGTAGCGCGGATCGATCGGGATGTCCTGCGTGACCGTCCGGCCCGCACGCGTCGCGTCGAACGGGACGGTCGTGACCACCTCGCCGTTGACCGACACCTTCAGGTGCGACATCGGGAACACGAGCGACGGCGAATACGCGTAGGTCAGGCGCAGCCGCGCGCCGGTGACCACGCGATCGAGCCGCACGCCCGCGTTGATCGTGCGCGCGTCGTCGGCACCGCGCAGGCGCACCGGGTCGAATGCGCCGAGCGACGCGAACGGTAGGCGCAAAGTCGTCGCCGGCAGGCCGGCGGACGCGGAAGTACCGGTGGCGCCCGGCGCGGCGGCGAGCGTCGGCACGGCCGCGCCGCTGGCGAGCGCCGGCGCGCCCGGACCGTCGACGGACGCCGAAGCGGCGGCCGGCACCGCCGGCATCGGCGCGGCCGACAGCGCGGCCGCATGGAGCGCGCCGAACGCGGCGACCGACAGGACGAACAACGACGTGGCCGGCTTCATGCGCGGCTCCGCATCGGCGTGATCATCCGGTCGTCAAGCGCATCGCGATCGATGCGCGTAAAGCAGCTATGCCCGTGAGTGCACATCCCCACTGCTTCCTCTCATGTATGTCTGGCTCTGGCCTGAATGCAATTATCGAAACGACGCGGCGGATTCTTGTGCAGCCAGTTCGTCGTACTACGCGCCTGCCACCCGCGCTCGCTCATTCGTCACACTATCTCAAAAATAGGACAAAACTTACCCTGATTCGGGATAGCGAAGCGAAAAAAACTCAATTCGGTCGGAAATGCCGCGCGCCGCAATTGAATGGCAAGAATTACGTCGTTGCTGGCGGCCGGGCCGCCCGGCATACTGCCGGGCCGACCGGACAGCGTGCGACCTGTTGCGGGCCGCCGGAACGCGCTGCCGCGTGAGCGGCGCGTATGCTACCGCAAGCCCGCGCTTCGCGCCGCGTTTTCTTGATGGAAAACTGACTTGGATCAAATCTCCGACACCGCCACCCCGTCTTCCGACACGCTGTTGCGCATCATCGCCGCGCAGACCGAGATCGCGAAACTCGGCCTCGATCTCGGCAGTGTGATGGCTTACGTGACCGAGCAGGTGCCGCAACTCACGGGCGCGAGCGGCGCGGCGGTCGAGTTCGCCGAAGGCGACGACATGGTGTACCGCGCCGCGTCGGGCTCCGCCGCCGGGATGCTCGGGCTGCGGCTGCGCCGCTCGGGCAGCCTGTCTGGCCTGTGCGTGACGCGCGGCGAACTGCTGCGCTGCACGGATTCGGAGACCGACCCTCGCGTCGATCGCGACGCGTGCCGCCGGGTCGGGCTGCGCTCGATGCTGGTGATGCCGCTCACCCATGCGGACACGACGGTGGGCGTGCTGAAGGTAATGTCGCCGGACGTCGACGGCTTCTCGGCCGCCGATGCCGGTACGCTGCGGCTCACGGCCGACCTGATCGCCGCCGCGATGTTCCACGCGGCGCGCAACGAGGCCAACGAGCTGTACCTGCGCGCGACGCACGATGCGCTCACCGGCCTGCCGAACCGCGCGCTGTTCTACGATCGCCTGCGCCAGTCGATGCACACGGCGCTGCGCGCGAACGGCCGGCTCGGCATCCTCAACATCGACATGGACGGGCTCAAGCCGATCAACGACGGCCACGGCCACCGCGCGGGCGACGCCGCGCTGCGCGAGATCGCCACACGGATGCTCGGCGCCGTGCGGCGCTCGGATACGGTGGCGCGGGTGGGCGGCGACGAGTTCGCGGTGATCCTGCCGAACGTCGGCAGCCGCGGCGACGTCGACGCGCAACGCGCACGGCTCGCCCGGCAGGTCGGCGAGCCGTTCGAATTCGAGGGGCATCCGCTGCGGCTTGGCGTCAGTGTCGGCGTCGCGATGCTGCCCGACGACGGTACCGACATGAACGCGCTGATCGAGCATGCGGACCAGGCGATGTACGAGGTGAAGCGCACGCGCACGCAGCGGGCGGGGCACGCGTGATGCGCGACGCGCACCGCGTCCGGCCACCGGGGCCGCCCAGGCCGCGCACGCGCGGCTAACCGACCTGCGGTACCGCGATCGCCAACCCGACCACGATCCACTGCACGATCGCGACCAGCACGCCCGCACGGCACAGCCCCACCGCGCCGCGCACGCGCGCGTCGAGCGCGCGCCCTGCCTTCCCCCCATCGATCCAGCCGAGATCGGCGAGCGCGCGATCGAGCGCGGCGAGCTCGTCGTCGACCGACGCATCGCCCGACGCCGCCCGCGCCAGCGTGGCGAACAGCCGCCGGTCGATCTCGATGCGCACCGCATACCACAGCGCGGCAATCCCCGACCCGGTGCTGACCACGGCCAGCAGCACGCGCGCGATCGTCGCCGGCGCCCAGCCCGACGCGATCCACCAACCCGCGCCGGCCGCGGCCAGCGCGGCCGCGATCGCCCATGCGCCTGCATCGAGCGCACCGCGCGCCGCGGCGATCCGGAACGGTGCGGACGGGTCGCGCATCATGGCCCTCCCGTTGCGCGACGGCGGTCGATCCAGTCCTGCAGCACGGCCACGCCGTCGTCCGACCATACCGCGTGCGGCCGCACCGCCCGTACCGCCGCGAGTGCGTCGCGCGCGTCGCCGAGCCCGCGCCGCGCGGCGAGCCACGCGGCCGCGCACAACACGCTGCGCCCGTAGCCGAGCGCGCAGCAGACCAGCACGTCGCGCCCTTCGGCATGCAGGCGTTCGAGCGCCGCGACGGCCGCCGCGAGTTGCGCGGGCGTGGGCGCGACGAGGTCGAGTTGCGGCACCGCCGCATACGCGAGAGACGCGTCGGCCGCGGCCCAGCGCGGCATCTCGGCCGTCAGGTCGACGAGCGCCGTAAAGCCGTGGCGCCGCACGTCGCGCGTGGTCGGCGTGCGGCCGATCGACACGCGTTCGTCGATCCGCACCGGCGCCGGCTGCCGGAACGTCCATAGCCGCGAATTAACGAACGCACCGGCGATCGTCGGTGCGAGCAGCCAGCGGACGAATACCGGGAAGCGGCCCGCCTCGTCCTTCTGGAACGCACCGGGCGCCCCGCGCCGGTAGATCCATGCGACGCACGCGAGCGCCAGCGCGCCCCACCCGGCGGCCAACGCCCAGCCCGGTGCACGCGACACGCAGTCAAGCGCCGCGAGCGCGACCGGCGCCGCGCCGAGCGCGTAGCGGCGCGCGAGCGCACGGCCGGCGGCGGACGGCGAGCCGACGGCACCCGGCAACCGCCCCGCGGCGTCGCGCAACGGAAACAGGAACAGCGCCAGGCAGCCGACGGCCGCGCCGGTCGGCACGTCGATCGCATGATGCTGGTAGGTCGTCAGCACCGACACGCCGATCGCCGCGAACCACAGATGCAGCACGATGCGCGCGGCCGTGCCGCGCAGCTGCTTCGCATAGACGGCCCACAGCACGACGAGCAGGCCGATGTGCAGCGACGGCGCCTGGTTGAACGGCTTGTCGAACCCCATCAGCAGCGTGAACAGCGCGCCTGCCACGCCGCCCGCGGCGGGCCGCTCGAAGCCGAAACGCAGCGGCCAGGCGATGAAGCATGCGACCGAGATCAGCTGCACGGTCAACAGCCGCTTCACGTGATCGAGCAGGTCGTCGCGGCGGGTCCAGAAGAGGAACGACAGCGCGTACAGCAGGTCGATCGACCAGTACGGCACGATGGACCACGGCACGAACGGAATCGCGTGTTCCCAGCCGAACGCGAAGGTCGGCACTTCGGCGCGGCGCGCGGCGAGCCAGTTCGCGAAACCGTACGTGGAGAAGAACACCGCGCCCATCGCCGCGAGCCAGCCGACGCGCAGCGCGAACGACGCGTCGCGCGCGCCGGCCGCCGGCTCGGCCAAACCCCCACCCGCGCCCGCGCCGCCGCCGAGCGCGCTCACGACGCGTCGACCCGCTGCGCGAGACTGACCGTGAAGATGCCCATCGCGTCGATGCGCTGGTCGAGCTTGCGGAAACCGGCGCGCGCGACGAGCTCGTCCATCTCGGCCTGCGAGCGGCGGCGCATCACCCAGGTCGCGTCGCCGCGGTGATTGTTCAGCGTGCGCGCGATGAATTCGAGCTGCGGATGCCACGGCTGCCCCGTGTAGACGAGATAGCCGCCGGGCGGCACGGCCTGCGCGAGCCCGCGCAGCGAGCGCTCGATCAGTGCGTTCTCGCCGAACAGCTCATACAGCCCCGACACGATCGCGAGCGTCGGGCGCGGCTCGAGCGCCGCGAGCGACGCCTCGTCGAACGCGTCGCCGCGCTCGAAGCGCGCGATCGGCTCGAGGCCGCGCTGCGCGATCAGCACGCGCCCGGCCTCGACGTTCGGCGGACTGTAGTCGCGCAGCGTGATGTCGTCGGGCGCCGCGCCGTCGCGCTCGGCGGCCGTCGCGATCGCGTCGAGCACGTAGCGTCCGTGCCCGGCCGCGATGTCGACGATCCGCACGGGTTCGCCATGGCCGCGCAGCCGGCCGATCGCCGCGCCGATCAGCTCCTGCAGATGCACCTTGCGCTGACGGATGCCGACCCAGCCCGGCGAATCGAGATAGGTGCGGTCGATCAGCGCGCCGACGCCAAGCCGGCCCTGCGCGCGGTTGCGGTACACGTAGTCGAGCGTCGAGCCCGAATCGAAGCCGAGCCGCAGCCCGAGCGCGATGCCGTCGGACAGCGCGCCGCCGGCCTTCAGCCCTGCACGCGTGATCGCCCAGTACGCGCGTGCGAACGGGTTCGCGGGCGGCCGGCCGAGCGCCGTGTATTCGTCATGGAACGCGCCGCGCCGGTCGGCGTCGGCCAGCGACACACGCGGGCTCGGCGTATCGAACTCGCGCAGCACGAACGTGCGCAGCGGCGCGAGCGCCTGCGCGCGGTCGCGCTCGCCGAGCGTGTCGTGGTAGAAGCCGGGCAGCACGATGCGCTCCTTGCGCGCGGCGCCGAGCCGCTCGAAGAAGCTGTCCTGCGGGCCGCGATGCACGACCCAGTCGGCGCCCGAGATCAGCACTTGTGTCGGCACGGTGATCGCGGCCGCATCGGCGACGATCCGCTTCGCGGTGTCGTGCAGGTCGAGCAGCATGTTGACGGCGATCGGCCGCGTGATCAGCGGATCGGCCGCATAGCTCGCGATCCGTT
Organism: Burkholderia ambifaria; assembly: GCF_001443045.1. GTDB lineage: Bacteria > Pseudomonadota > Gammaproteobacteria > Burkholderiales > Burkholderiaceae > Burkholderia > Burkholderia ambifaria_A. The sequence goes on from NZ_LKPJ01000022.1 coordinate 26,567, forward strand.
CGGGGTCGTGCGTGAGGAATTTCGGCTTCACGTAGCTGTTCACGTAGAACAGTCCGCGCAGCTTGTGCATCAGCCGCAGCCCAGGCCGCGCGAACGGTACGTAGAGCTTGATGTGGAACGCCGGCGACGCGACCACGAGGCAGCGGATCGGCGGTGCGTAATCGTGTACCCAGGTGGCGGCGAGCACCGCGCCGACACTCTGCCCGACGACGGCCATGTCCTCGATCGCGATGCCGTGCAGGTCGCGGATATGCTCGACGAAGGTCTGCAGGTCGCGCACCGACGCGGCCGCGCTCGGGCTGTAGCCGCGCGCGCCGGGCGAGCGGCCGTGGCCGCGCGCATCCCACGCGAAGAACGCGAAGTCCGGCAGGTCGAGCTCGTCGACGAGGTGCGCGACGCGCGCCGAATGTTCGTGGCCGCGATGCAGCAGCACGATCGCGCCGCGGCAGCGCGGGCCCGTCGCGGGCCAGTGACGATAGAACAGCGTTTCGCCGTCGTGCGTGATGAAGTCGGCCTCGCGGGCCATGCGTGCGCTCATGCGTTTCTCTCGTTTCGTTATTCGAATCATGCGGCACCGCCCTTCGGCGCCGGTCCGGCTGCGACCGTCAGCCGCCCGCTTCGGCGACGCCGGCCTGCACGCGCCGCACCACCGTCACGATCGACAGCACGATCAGCACACGCCACAGCCATGCGGCGACGCTGCCGACCGGCAGACCGAAGCCGATCCACAGCGCGAACGCGCCGAGCGCAAGCGCGCGATCGCTCTTGCCGAACGGGCCGTCGTAGCGGCGCGTCGCGCCGGCGAGCGGGCCAATCAGCCCCGCGCATTCGACGATGACCGCCGTCAGCGCGAACAGCCAGACGTCTGTCGGCGCGAACGCGGGAATCGCGAGGAACGGCAGCACCAGCGCGACATCGGACACGACGTCGCCGAGCTCGTTCAGGTAGGCGCCGAGCGTGCTCTTCTGCCCGTGCTCGCGCGCGAGCATGCCGTCGATCGCATTGAGCGCCATCCGCACGAACAGCCAGATCGGGATCAGCAGGAACAGCACGCGGGCGAACACGCCGAGCCCCGCGAGCGCGCCGACGACGATCGAGCCGCCGGCCGCGAACAGCGTGACCTGGTTGGCGGTGACGCCGCGTTCGGCAAGCGAATCCGCGAGCGGACGCAGACGGTTCTGGAATTTCGGTTTGAGTGCGTAAAGGCTCATCGTTTTATTGGTTCGGCACATTCGGACACGTTTCCAGCCGCCATGCCCCGGGCGGCGCCACCACCCGAGGCGGCTGACAGGTGGTCGTAATCGTCGCCGAGCGGCCCCGACGCGTCAAGCCGCGGCCCGCTTCGCGCCGCGCCGCTCAATCTGGTGTTTTTGACGGAAACTCGCGATAATCCGCTGGCTCGTGAACGCAGCAATTCATTCGAACTGTGACCGGGCGCTCGTGCAACAGCCGATTATCACGCCGCCGACCGGCGCTTTTGCCGCGACGCAACGTCCGCGGCGAGTCGTCCGATCATCGCGGCCCTGCGACAGGCAGCCACGAATTTGAAAAAACTTAAACAATGGCCGTCCGGCGCGCATCCTGCCGCGCCGGCATTCCGGGATTCCGCCCGCCGCGCGTGCGCGGCGGCGCGAACATGCACGCAGGAGGCGCCGCGCCGATGAACATCCTGAACGTCTGGCAGCGCGATTTCCTGCTGTCGATCGTGCGGCTCGTCGCCGGCGCGTATCCGGTCTGGCATCAGGCGCCGCCGTCGCCGACGCAGAAGATCTACTTCTCGAACCACACGAGCCACATCGACACGCTCGCGATCCTCGCCGCGCTGCCGCGCGACGTGCGCGCGGTCGTGCGGCCCGTCGCGGCGCGCGACTACTGGGACAGCGGCGACCTGAAGCGCCACATCGCGCAGAAACTGCTGAACGTCGTGCTGATCGACCGTCATCGCGAGACCGGCGGCGACCCGTTGGACCCGGTGCGTGACGCACTGCGGCAAGGCCACTCGATCATCATCTTCCCGGAAGGCACGCGCGGCGCCGACGTATTGCCGCAGCCGTTCAAGAGCGGCCTGTTCCATCTCGCGACCGAGTTTCCGGACGTCGCGCTAGCGCCCGTCTATCTCGAGAACCTGCAGCGCATCATGCCGAAGGGCGCGATCTGGCCCGTGCCGCTGATCTGCAAGGTGCACTTCGGCGCGAACGATGCGCTCGGCGTCGGCGAAGACAAGCCGACCTTCCTCGCCCGCATGCGCGACGCGATCGTCGCGCTCGCGCCGCCGCAGCGGCCGGCCGGCTGAACGGCGCCCTCCTCTCCCTTTTCCGGACCTCTTCATGCGAACTCTCTTCTGGGAACTGGTCGCGGGCGTCACCGGCGTGCTGGTGCTCGCGACCGTGATCGGCGCGATCCTCGGCGCGCGCAGCGGCGGCACCAGCGCAACCATCGTCAACCTGAACCAGCGCATCCGCGCGTGGTGGGCGATGATCGCGATCATGGTCATCGCGATCAGCCTCGGCAACAACGTCACGTACCTCGTGTTCGCGCTGCTGTCGTACCTGACGCTGCGCGAATTCATCACGCTCACGCCGACCACCGCGAGCGACCATACGACGCTGTTCATCGCGTTCTTCGTCGCGATTCCGGTGCAGTACCTGCTGCTCGCGATCAACTGGTACGGGATGTACTCGATCTTCGTGCCGGTGCACCTGTTCTTCGCGATGTCGCTCGTGTCGGCGCTCACGCAGGACACGCGCGAATTCCTGAGCCGCAATGCGAAGATCAACTGGGCGCTGATGGTGTGCGTGTACGGGCTGAGCCACGCGCCGGCCGTGCTGATCCTCGACATTCCGCGCTACGTGGGGCAGAACGCGCTGCTGTTGTTCTTCTTCCTGTTCGTCGTGCAGATCAGCGACGTGCTGCAGTATGTGGTCGGCAAGCTGTGCGGACGCCGCAAGATCGCGCCGCGCCTGTCGCCGTCGAAGACGGTCGAAGGCTTCGTCGGCGGCGGCCTGCTCGCGACGCTGTGCGGTGCATCGCTGTATCGCGTGACGCCGTTCAGCTTCGGCGCGGCGTTCGGGATCTCGCTCGCGATCGTGATCGCGGGCTTCGTCGGCGGTCTCGTCCTGTCGGCCGTGAAGCGCTCGCTCGGCACCAAGGACTGGGGCTCGATGATCGCGGGACACGGCGGGATGCTCGATCGCGTCGATTCGATCTGCTTCGCGGCGCCCGTGTTCTTCCACCTCGTGCGCTACCTGTACGTGTGATGTGCGGGCGGCGCGACGCCGCCCGGTTCCGCGCGCGCCGCTCAATACCCGTCACGCACGGCCTTCGGCACGATGTAGCGGCCGCGCGATGCGTCGAACTTCACCGTATGGCGCACGTGAATCGCGCGATCGCCTCGCGTGCCGGTTTCGGTCACGATCAGCGGGTAGACGCTATCGTCGGCGCTCGTGTCCGGCGCAATCGCGAAGCGGCGTTCCTCGCAGCGCGCCGGATCGTTCGCGCATTCGGTCGATTCCGCATTGTCGAGCGCTTCGTCGATGCGCGCCGCCGCCAGCACCAGCGCGTCGCCGTACGGCAGCCAGATCGAGCGGATGCTTTGCGTATAGCCTTGCCGCGAGTCGCTGTTGCCGATGACGAAACCGAACATGTGCGGCCCGAGCCGCTGGATGCTCACCGTGCCGGGCTCGCCGCGCCCGCCGGACGCGATGCCCGTCTTCTTCAGCACCGGTTCGAGCGTCGCCCCGTCCTGCGAAGGTCGCAGCACGTACAGGTCGATCGTGCCCGGCGTGGCATCGGAATCCATCCCCGGCCTCCCGTTCTGCACGGCGTCCTCGGTCTCGCCGCACATCGCGAGCAGCGTGCGCGGGCCGTCGGCCGTCGCGACGCGCAGTGATCCGCACGATGCGTAGATGAAATCGCCGGCGTCCGACTGCCAGCCCTTGCGATCGGCACGCCACGTGCCGTACGTGTCGTGGATGAACGTTTGCAGCTCACGTTCGGGAGGCGCCGGTTCGGCGGCATGAACAGGTGACAATGCGGCGAGCGCGGTGAACACCGCCAGGGCGGACAGTGCGGCGAGCGCTACCGCGAACCGGCGGCCGCGCACGCCCTCGCCATTCGCGCCGGCGGGCGTTACGATCTCGTTCTTCATTCCAGGATCCGGTCGATGCGCGCGGCCCGTGCCGCACGCGCGGGCCGATGCCCGCGAGCCCGTAGCCTACACGCACGGCACGGCATCGCAAGCGCGCATCGGCGCGAGCCGCATCACGCTGGCGCCGTATCGGCCGCTTGCGGACGCGCGAGCTTGAATTCACCCACCGTTTGCGCGAGCTGCGCCGCCTGCTCGCGCAACAGCGCCGCGGCCGCGGCGGACTCCTCGACGAGCGCCGCGTTCTGCTGGGTCGAGTGATCGAGCTGCGACACCGCCTGGTTCACCTGCGCGAGGCCGGTGCTCTGCTCGTTCGCCGCGACCGTCATTTCCGCGATCACGCTCGTGATGCCCCGCACGCCCTCGACGATCTCGTCCATCGTTGCGCCCGCCGTGTGCACGAGCCCCGACCCGCCCTCGATCTTGTCGACGGACGCCTGGATCAGCTGCTTGATTTCCTTGGCGGCCTGCGCGCTGCGTTGCGCGAGCGTGCGCACCTCGCCCGCGACGACCGCGAAGCCGCGTCCGTGCTCGTTTGCGCGCGCCGCCTCGACGGCCGCATTCAACGCGAGGATGTTGGTCTGGAACGCGATGCCGTCGATCACGCCGATGATGTTCGAGATTTCGTTCGACGCCGCCGTGATCTCGCCCATCGTCGCGACCACCTGGCTCACCACCTCGCCGCCGCGCATCGCGACGCCCGACGCCGATTCCGCGAGCCTGTTCACCTGCGTCGCCGCATCGGCCGAGTTGCGCGCCGTGCCGGCAATCTCCTCGAGCGCGGCCGCGGTTTCCTGCAGGCTCGACGCCGCATGCTCGGTGCGGCTCGACAGGTCCTGGTTGCCCTGTGCGATCTCCGCGCTCGCCACGCTCACGGATTCACTGAATCCACGGATCTGCAGCAGGATCGCCGAGATCTTTTCCGCAAACACGTTGAACGCGCGCGCGATCTGCGCAGCTTCGTCGTTGCCGTCCGCCCGCAACCGCTTCGTCAGGTCGCCGCTCCCGCTCGCGACGTCGGTCAGCGCATCACGCACCAGCAGCACGCGCTTGAATGCCGCGTTCGTCAGCGCGCCGACGAGCGCGGCCGCGATACAGGCCACGATGACGATGGCCACGAGCGTCGTCGTCGCGACGGCCCGCATGCCGGCCGTCACGTCCGACCGGTCGAGCGCCATCACGAGCGCCCAGTCCGTGCCGGCGATCGGTTGCGCGCGCAGCAGCTTGGTCACGCCGTCCACCGCGATCGCCACCGGCTCGGTCGCGCTCTGCAGGCCGGCGAGACGCTCGAACGTCAGTTCCGGTGACAGCTGCGTGGCCGGTTTCATGATCAGGTCGGTCTTCGCGCCCGCGATGAGACGCCCGCTGCGGTCGACGAGAAACGCGAAGCTCGCCGGCGTCGGGTGCATCGACGCAACGATCGCGCTCGCGCGTTCCATGTAGAGGCTCGCCGCCAGCACGCCCTTCAGCGCGCCGCCGCGCATGATCGGCACCGCGAATGCAAATGCCGGCTTGCCGGTCGACGCGTCCTGGTACAGCGCGGTGACGACGAGCCGGCCGGCCTCGACCGCCTGCTTGTACCACGGGCGCGCGGTCGGATCGTAACCCGCCGCGAGCGGGATGTTCGAGAACGCCGTGCGATCCGGCAGGCCGAGCGTCAGCACCTGGAACCCGCCCGACTTGCCGAGCAGCGTCAGCGCCGGCAGCGGATCGCCTTCGCCGATCGCCAGCGTATCCGCAAGCGCCTGGGTCTGCTGGGCGCGGCTGGCGACCCATTCGTCGATCGCCAGCGCATGGCCGGCCAGGACCGACCGCAGGTTCTGGTCGATGGTTTCGTCGTTGTGTTGCTTGACGACCTCGTACACGAGGCCACCGGTGACGGCGAGTGCCGTGACGACGATGGCGACGCAGGTTGCCACGATCCGTGCGCGAATTGATGACAGCATGATGACGGCGATCTCCGGTTGCGCGTTGTTGTCGAATAGTCAGATGAGGACGCAAACGGGTTTAACGACCGGTCGCGACGCAACTTGAGGTTCGACTGGTCAGACCATCCAAAAAAGCTGGGATGCCCTGGCAGCGGCCGTGCGGATCACTACCCCCAACGGGTTAACGCGCAGGCGGGATGGGAGGCCGCCACGCCGGGGCGGCGTGCGGATCGGCCTGCTGATCCGCTACGACAGCGAATTCCCGGAAAGCGGCCGCGCGCTCGCGGCACTCGGCGCGCAGCTGATCCTCGTCACCGACGGCAACATGGAACCGTATCGGCAGGTGCACCGCACGTCGGTATCGGCACGCGCGATGGAAAACCAGGCGTTCGCGGTCGTCGCGAACCGCGTCGGCGGCAGCACGCACGACGTGGTGTTCGCGGGCGGCAGCCTCGCGGCCGATCCGTTCGGCAACCTGATGTTCGAAGCCGGTCACGGCGAATCGCGTCACACGGTCGAACTCGGTCTCGATCAGGTCGCCGCGTCGCGCGCGGTCTACGACCATCGCGCGGATCAGCGCCTGCACATCACCGGCAAACGCATAGAGCACGCGGACGGTCGCCGCGAACTGCTGATTCCGTCACCACGAACGTGACCGCGAGCGCGCACCCCGCCTGCAGTGCACACCGTCTCGTCGTCACACCGGCTCCGGCACCTCGATCGCCAGCAGCGCGGAGCTGACCGACTTGCCGTGCGCGTCGAGCGCGAGCGAACGCGTGACGCCGCCGCCAAGCGCATCGCGCAACACGAAGTTGAACGCGGCAAGCGCAGGCAGTTCGTAGCGTACGACGTCGCCGCGCACGATGCCCGCGAGCCACGCCTTCACCGCCGGCGCATCGAGATGCGCGCGCAGGTGTTCGTAGTGCCGCGGATCGCGGCAGATGACCGACACGTTCAGCGTATTGCCCTTGTCGCCGGTGCGCGCATGCGCCAGTTCACGCAGTTGCATCAGGCCTCCACGAATGAAAACGACGGCGTCACGGCCGCGCGCGGCAGCAGCACCGACTGCACGGCGATCACCTCGCGCGTCGACTTGAACGCACCGCCGCCGCCGGCCGGCCCGTTCGTATAAAGCGTCTCGACTTCGTTGCCGATCCGCGCGGCTTCGGCGGCGCTCGCCGCACGGCCGGCCACCCGCACGCGGACTTCGGCCGGCTCGCCACGCCCGGCGGGTGTCGCGTCGCCATACAGCGCGTCGATGCCGATCAGATCGAAGCGCAACTCGGTCGCGGCCACGCCGGTCAGTGCGAGCCGCTCGCGGACGATCTCGAGCGCGAGCCGCGCGCGCGCCAGCGCCCCCGGCCCGCCGTACGAGATCTGCCCTTCGCCGATATGGCCGTCGACGTATGCGACCGACACCTTCAGCGTATCGGGGCGCGCGGTGCCGCGCCCGCCCGTCACGCGCACGCGATCCGGGGCCTCTTCCGTGACGGCCACGCGCGTGAAATCCGCGACGACGTCCGGCTGCAGGTAGCGCGCCGGATCATGAATCTCGTACAGCAGCTGTTCCTTGCAGGTTGCCGCGCTGACGCGGCCGCCCGCATGCGGCACCTTGGTGATCACGACCGAGCCGTCGGCCGCGACCTCGCCGATCGGGAATCCGAGCCGCGCGAGATTCGGCACGTCCTTGTAGCCGGGGTCGGCGAAGTAGCCGCCCGTCACCTGCCCCGCGCATTCGAGCAGATGGCCGACGACCGTCGCGGCGCCAAGCGTGTCCCAGTCGTCCATCCGCCAGCCGAACGCGTGGATCAGCGGCGCGGTGAACAGCGACGGATCGGCGACGCGACCGGTCAGCACGACGTCCGCGCCGGCCGCGAGCGCATCGACGATCGGCGCCGCGCCGAGATACGCATTCGCGGACACGATGCGGTCGCGATACGCGGCGACTTCGTCGCCCGACTCCTCGAAGCGGAATGCGCCGCGCAGCACGACGTCGAGCACGTCGTCGCCTTCGACCGCCGCGACCTTCAGCGCCGCGAGGCCGAGCGACTGCGCGATCCGCGCGGTGCGCCGCGCGGCCGCGCGCGGGTTGGCCGCTCCCATGTTCGACACGATCCGCACGCGCTTGCCGGCGGCCACCGGCAGCACGGCGCGCATGCGCGCGTCGAGCAGCGGATCGTAGCCGAGCGACGGATCCTTGCGCCGCGCCTGCTGTGCGATCGCGATCGTGCGCTCGGCCAGGCATTCGAAGACGAGATAGTCGAGCTGCCCGTGTTCGGCCAGCTCGACTGCCGGCTCGATCCGGTCGCCCGAGTAGCCGGCGCCCGCGCCGATGCGCACGCGCCGTTCGTGTAGTGACTTTGCTGTCATGTCGGTACCGTCATCCGGCGCGCCGCGCCGGGAAAAATCAGAAAACACCCAGCACGACACACGCGATCGTCATCACGATCGAGGCGCCGAACAGCAGCGGGAACGTGAACTTCTGGTGCTCGGCCAGCTCGATCCCGCACAGGCCGACGACGAGGAACGTCGCGGGCGTGAGCGGGCTGACCGGAAACCCGGTCGTCATCTGGCCGAGCAATGCGGCCTGCCCGACATGCACGGCCGGCACGCCGAGCTGGCCGGCCACTTCCGCGATCACCGGCAGCACGCCGAAGTAAAACGAATCGGGATCGAACAGCATGCTGAGCGGCATCGACGCGAGGCCGAGCACAACCGGAATGTGGCCGGCCATCGACGGCGGCACGAAGCCGACCGCCGCCTGCGCCATCGCCTTCAGCATCCCGCTGCCCTGCATGATCCCGGTGAACACGCCGGCCGCCAGCAGGATGCCGGCCATCATCAGCGCCGCGCGCGCATGCGCGTCGATGCGCTTCCTTTGCATGTCGACGTCCGGGTAATTCACCATCAGCGCGATGCACAGCCCGACCATGAACATGATCGCGGGCGGGATCTTCTCACCCATCACGACCATCGTGCCGAGCACGACGAGCGTCAGCACCAGGTTGAACCAGAACAGATGCGGCCGGCGCAGCGCCTGCTCGTCGGGTGTCAGTTCGCGTTTCGGCAGCGGAATCGACGCATCGTCGCGCGACAGGCCGAGCCGCTTCTCCTCGCGCCGACCGAGCCAGTATGCGACGCCGAACACGAACACGAGCCCGATCGCCTGCACGGGAATCAGCGGATTGAACAGCGCCGACACCGGCAGGTGCAACGACGCCGACGCGCGGATCATCGGCCCCGTCCACGGCAGGAAGTTGATCCCCGCGGCCATCGACACCGCGGCGGCCAGCACGCGCCGGTCCATCTTCAGGCGGTCGTACAGCGGCAGCACCGCGGGAATCGTCACGAGAAAGCAGACGGCGCCCGAACCATCGAGGTGGATCAGCAGCGCGAGCAGCGTCGTGCCCATCACGATGCGCGTGGGTCGCGTGCCGACCGCGCGCAGGATGCGATCGATGATCGGATCGAGCGTGCCGGCGTCGGTAATCGTCCCGAAATAGAGGATCGCGAACACGAACATCCCGACCACGGGCGCGAGTCCCTTCAGTCCGTCGATCACGAATTTGCTGGTGTGCAGCCCGAAGCCGCCAATCAGCGACGCCGCGATCGGCACGATGATCAGCGCGACGAGCGGCGACATCCGCTTCGACAGAATCGCGGCCAGCAGCACGACGATCGTGCCAAGCCCGAGTAACGGCAGCATCCGTGTCTCCTACCTTGTCTTTTGTTGGAGACGAGCGTAAGGTCGGCGCAGCGATAGCACAATTGAAATGATTTGATCGCAGCAATCACGAACCGTTATGGATCTGAACCTTCGCGACATTCGCGCGTTCGTCACCGTCGCGCACGCCGGCAACTTCACGCGCGCGGCCGCGCGGCTGCACCTGTCGCAGCCGGCGCTGACCGTGCAGATCCGGCGGCTCGAGGACATCGTCGGCGCGCGGCTGTTCGACCGCAACAGCCGCAGCGTCGCGCTCACGCAGACCGGGCGCGAACTGCTGCCGCTGCTGCAGCGCTCGCTCGACGACATGGAGCGCGTGCTGCGCGATGCACGTGCGCTCGGCGAAGGCGCGAGCGGCACGGTGCGGCTCGCGTGCCTGCCGACCTTCGCATCGAGCCTGCTGCCCGAGCTGATCCAGTCGTTCCGGCGCGACGTGCCGCGCGCGGGCTTCGAGATCCGCGACGGCGTCGCGAGCCTCGTCACCGCGCTGGTACGCAACGAGGAAGCCGATCTCGGGTTGACGGGCGGCGATGCGTTCGACGCATCGCTCGACGTGCTGTATGCGGGCGCCGACCAGCTCGTCGCCGTGTGCCCGAAGGATCATCCGCTCGCGCGCAAGCGGCGCGTGCGTACCGCCGACGTCGCCGCCGTGCCGCTCGTGCTGACCGCACAGGGCACGAGCGTGCGCAGCGTCGTCGATGCCGCGCTGGACGCGGCCGGCTGCACGCCCGACATCGCGTGCGAACCGACCTACATGATGACGGCCGTCGCGATGGTGCGCGGCGGCCTCGGCGTGACGATCCTGCCGGCGACCGCGCGCGAGGTGCGCGCCGAGCCCGACCTCGTCGTGAAGCCGATCGACGACCCTGCGTTCGTGCGGCCGATCGCGCTCGTCGCGAAGCGCGGGCGCACGCTGCCGCGCGTCGCGCAAACGTTCGCCGACGTCATGCTCGCGGAACTGAAAAAGCGCGCGTGAGCCGCGCGCCTGGAACGACGGCCGGCACGATGGCCGACAACCGGCCGGCTGCTTACTGCGGATCCGGGTGATCCGGATCGACGTGCAGCGATTCGCCGATCGCATAGAAGTTGCCGCCCGCGATGTAGTGCAGGCTGCGCAGCGCCGGATCGGCCGATTCGAAATACCAGTGACCGTCGCGGAACACGCGCGTGTCGGACCACGCACCGACCACTTCGCCGATGAACAGGTCGTAGGCCTGCTGGTTGTGCGGTTCGGGAATCAGCTTGCACGCGAGCCAGCCGGAGCAGCCGGCGACGAACGGCAGGTCGTGGCCTTCGACGTCGAACAGCGTGACGCCCGCGTCGCGCAGCTTGTCGGGCCGCTCGGCGAGGCTGTGACTGCCGACCGCATGCGTGAGCTGCAGTTGCGCAGCCGTCGGCACCTGGATCACGAACGTGCCGCTGCGCTCGACCAGTTCGCGCGTCTTCGTGGACTTGTCGAGCACGACCGTCAGCTTCGGCGGCAGGAAATCGAGCGCGCAGGCCCACGCGGCGGCCATCACGTTGTCGACGCCGTCGTGACGCGCCGACACGAGCACGGTCGGGCCGTGATTGAGGAGACGGTAGGCTTTCTTCAGCTCCACCGGAGCGATGTGACTGTCCATGCGGGTTCCCTGATGAGCGGCGCAGCGCGCGACGACCGAAGGCCGCATTCTCGCACCCAATGCGGATCGCCGCTGACACTGCGCCAGGTTGCGCATGTCGTCCTGTGTCGGCGTCGTCTCTCAACGTCGACACGACCCGACGCACGCGCAAATAACATATCCAGCCTGCCGCTCGCCATTCAATTCATTCAATAATCAATTGATGAATTGACGACAAACGCGCCGCCCTCCCGACAATCGCGCGGAATTGTCACGAATCCGGCAATACATCAATCGCCCCGTCTCGAAATCAAAATCGATTGATGCACAACCATCAATAATGCGAATCTCTCAATGGACCTTGCTGAAGCACGCACATGTCTGCTTTAGGTCACATCGGAGAATTTCGTTTTTGCCGTTCGTCCGTGGCTCGGTAGTCTCCTGCCATTCCGGTTAAGGAAAGCAAGCCAATACGCAAGGAGAATTGAAATGAAACGCACGACCCTCTCGCTGATTTCGCTCGCGTCGTTCGCGGCGATTCCCGCCGCGCATGCGCAGTCGAGCGTCACGCTGTACGGCGTGATCGACACGTCAATCACGTACGTGAATCACGCGCAGGGCAAGGACAATGCGTGGATGCTCGGCAACAGCAGCGCGGGCAACCTCGCCGGCAGCCGCTGGGGCGTGAAAGGCACCGAGGATCTGGGCGGCGGGCTGAAGGCGCTGTTCCAGCTCGAGAACGGCTTCGACCCGAGCAACGGCCGGCAGGGCCAGGGCGGCCGCCTGTTCGGCCGGCAAGCGTTCGTCGGGCTGACGAGCGACCGCTACGGCACGCTCACGTTCGGCCGCCAGTACGATCCGCTCGTCGACCTCGTGCAGGGCATCACCGCCGACAACACTCTCGGCAGCGTGTTCGCGACGCCGGGCGACGTCGACAACTACGACAACAGCTTCCGCGTCGACAACGCGGTGAAATACACGTCGGCCGTGTATTCGGGCCTGCAGTTCGCGGCGATGTACTCGTTCGGCGGCATCGCCGGCAGCACCGGCGCCGCGCAGTCGTATTCGGCGGCCGTGTCGTACAACAACGGGCCGTTCAGCGTCGCGGGCGGCTACTTCCATGCGACCAACAGCCCTGCGTCGAACGGGCTGCGCAACGGCTGGACCAGCTCGTCGGACGGCACCTTCGACGGCCCGATCAACAACGGCTATGCGAGCGCGCACTCGATCGGCATCGCCCGCATCGCGGGCCAGTACGTCGCCGGCCCGTTCACGTTCGGCCTCGGCTACAGCAATGCGCAGTACCGCCGCGACGCAAGCTCGGTGTTCGACTCGAACGAGCACTACAACACCGGGCAAGGCTTCGTGAACTACCAGGCGACCAATGCGCTGCTTGTCGGCGTCGGCTACAGCTATACGCGCTCGGGCGGCGATACGTCGGCGACCTATCATCAGGTGTCGGCCGGCGCGGACTACAACCTGTCGAAGCGCACCGACGTGTACCTGACGGCCGCGTACCAGCACGCGAGCGGCCGGACCGGCGACGGCAACGGCGGGTCGATGGCCGCGCAGGCGTCGATCGGTTCGTACGGCTATGCGGGCACGAGCTCGCAGACGATGGTCAACCTCGGCCTGCGTCACCGCTTCTGATCGACGACGGCCGGCTGCGCGCGGTGTCGCGCGACCGGCCGGAATCGCGTGGCGAATTCCGGATGGCTGATTCACCGACACGGCGGCTACGGTCGCCGTCGTCGTTTTCGGCCCGCGCGGCGTTCGCGCCGCGTTTTTTCCTTTTCCTTATCGGTGCATCATTCATTACCGTATTCGCGACCCAACTGACGCGCGACGTCAGTATTGCGACTGTGACCGGGTGCCGGCTTGCGCGCGAAAATCAGCCTTTTTTACCGATTCCATTGCGTCGCGCTGCGATACCGACGCCAAGGAAAATGCCCGGCAAAAGCGCCGGCAAATGCAAAGGAAAGTTTGACGCGAGCCATTTGTCTGCGCGCTATGGCACACTTCGCGTCTGCGTAATTTCCTTGCACCGGGCGGCCGGATCCCGCCCCATCCTGCCATGCCGTGTCAGACTGCCCGTTCGATCAGCCACGCCACGCCGAAGATCGCCGCGACGATCGCGTTGTCGTGCGCGCTGCACGGGCTCGCACGGGCCGACTGCCTCGACGACGCGGCCACGTTTCAGCACGTGAGCGTGAGCCTGCTGCGCGGCATCGCGCAGGTCGAATCGGGGATGAATCCGAACGCCGTCAACACCAACACGAACGGCACCGTCGATATCGGCCTGATGCAGATCAACAGCACCTGGCTGCCGACGCTCGCGCGCGAAGGCATCACGCGGGAAAGCCTGTTCGATGCGTGCACCAACGCGTACGTCGGCGCGTGGATCCTGTCGCAGAACATTCGCCAGCTCGGCGCCAACTGGAACGCGATCGGTGCGTACAACGCCGCGTCGCCCGACAAGCGCCTCGCGTATGCCCGCAAGGTCTATGATGCAATCCGGACCATGCCGGATTCGCCGGATACTCCCATGCCCATCCTGCCTCCCTCCTTTACGCCGCCGCAACAGGTGCAGACGTACAACCCGTTCGCGAGCCTGAGCGTGTCGGCGCCGCCGGTCGCGCGTGCCCGCACGCTCGCGCCGGCCGCCCCGCCGCCGCAAGGCGGGCCCGCCGGCCCGGCCGGCACGTACAACTTCGGCTGGACGGTGACGGGCGCCGACCAGGCCAAGCCGACCCAGGTGTTCGACGACGGTGCGCGGATCTACGTGCAGTTCAGCGACATGAAGCATGTGCCGGCGATCTTCACCGAAACGTCGTCGGGCCGCGTGCTGATGTCGTGGGAGCTGCAGTTCCCGTATGCCGTTCTGACGCGTCCCGCGCAAACGTTAATCTTCCAGCTCGGGCCGTTCGAGGCGCGCGCGCAGCGGGGCACGGCAGGGACGGCGGGCGCCGGCGCGACCACGCAGGCGGGNGCGGGCACGCAGCGCGCGGGCGCGACGACGACAACCGCCGCCACGCCGCCCGCCTCGAAACACACTGCCAATGCCGCGGCCAAGCGCACCGCATCGTCCGATGCGCTCTGGTATATCGATACGGCGTCGACGTCGGGTCCGGCAGCGACCTCGAGTACGGCAAATTCCTCGACGACATCGACCGCGTCGGATACGCCGGCGACATGGCCCACCGCAGTGACGTCGAACACGACGGCGCCCGTTGCGACGCCTCGGGCGCCAGCTGCGACAACGCCGGCCGCACGCATCAGCACGGACGCGCTCTGGTATATCTCGAAGTAACGTGCGGAAGGGCTGCGCCTGGATGGCCGGCGTGAATCGGCCGGGGGGCTACCGGCCGAGCGTCATCGCGCCACCGTTCAGGTTGGTTCGGCGATGGCGCTCACTTTTCCTGAGTCGGCTTGAGCTCGGGCGCGTTCATGTCGTCGACCCACTGCAGCTCGGCAGTGCCGTCCTTGCGGAAATACACACGCAAATAGCGCGAAGCCGGCGATTCCGGCCGCGGAATCGTCACATCGATCGTCTTGCGCTCTGGCCGGATGCCACGCCGAATCTCGTCCAGCGGTTGCGCGAATTCCCAGAACAGCTTCACCCTCTGCCCCGGCGTCACCTTGCAGCCGCACGCGAAACCGCCGCCGCCGCCGAATGCCTCGCCGCTCTCCCGCGCCGACGGATTGCCGAAGCATCCCGACTTATGCTCGTTGTCGAGCCAGAATTCGTGCAGCTTGCGGCCGTACTCGTTGTACCCGGTGACGCACACGTCATGCGGCTCCGCCGACACGTCGACGCCATGCTTGCCGCATGAAGCGAGCACAGCGAGCCCGATCAGCGTCCAGGCGTGCATCCCTGCCCTGAATTTCATCGATATCCCTCGCACATTTGCGCCGTGGTTGCCGCCCCTGCGCAACGGCGGATCTGCGAACGAACCCGTTCGATCAACTGCCGTCCGCCCGCCCTGTTCAACACCGCGACACCAATCGAAAGCTCACGGCGCGATCCTTTTATCAGGATTCGGACATAGCGGATCGCTGTTGCGCAATGTGAAGTTTCCCGGGCAGGCTTCGTCGGGCGGCTGAAGGTCTTGCGGAAAGCCGCGGTAGCCGGGCATCCACTGCGATGCGTAGACCGTGATTCGATCGTGCGGAAAGAACAGGACCCACAGGAACCCGTCCGAGAATTCGTCGTAGCGCTCGACGGGCACGATCCGGCTCGCGAGCGCCTTCGGATCCTTCTCGTACAGATTATCGTCCCGCCATTGCAGGTTGACGGTCAGGCCCGGATGCCATTTTTTCGGCAATGCAACACAGCAGACGATCGCGCCGCCGCCGCTGCCGACGCGCGACGGTACTGCGCCGCCCCACCTGCCGTCGACATAGAACGCACCGATCGGATCGTCGGTGTAGTTGAGGGCATTCAATTTCAACGCCATCGTTTCGGGTGCGGCCGAGACGCCCGACGGCGACTCGCCGAACGATCGCGAACACCCGAGCGTCCCCAGCAGGATGGCCGCGAACATCAGAAGTCGAGCGGCAAACGCCGTGGATCCGGCATTCAAACCGATCTCTCGAGCCACCTTCCCACCGCCCGAATCCGTCACCCGCGCCGCACCCAGATCACCTTGCCGTCGCGAATGCCGAGGTCGCGGCGCTCCTGGCGATAGTCCATCGTGCCCGGCAACGACTTGCCGTCGCGTTCAAGCACGCGCCACAGACAGCCGTCGAGCAGCGCGGCCGCATCGGCCTCGGTCCTGCCGATCAACGCGTCGTCCGGCGCGGCGTCCGCCTTGCACGCAGGCGCGGCGATCGGTGCGGCGCCGCCGGCGGTGGCATTCGGATGCTTCGTGTTCATGTCCGAACATCCTGAAAAAGTTGCGCTCGCAACGAGTGCGACGAGCATCGCGATCGTGTTCTTCATCGGTTTTTCCCTGTCGCGGCCCGGCGGTCGATGTGCGGCCTTCGTGCACGGCCGGGCATTGCATGCATGATCGGTTCGACGCCGACGCACCGCCGCGGCGCACCGGCGCTCCAGGCCCGGCGCGGGGCCGGACCTGCCTGCATGTTACCGCACGCGATGTGCGGCGAAGGCGCGACGCCGACGCATCGCGTGCCGCATGTGCGCGCCGGCAACCCGTTCAGAACTTGTAGGTCGCGCCGGCCATCCCGTAGTAGTTGCTGCGCGACCGGACGATCGGGCTGTCGCCATAGCGTCCGAGCAACCGCGTCACGCCGCCCGTCGCGAGCACCGACCAGTGCCGCGACACGTTCCGGTTCCACGCGACCGACATCGTCGCGCTGTCGATCCCGCCGCCCGTCGAATACGGCCGGAAGCGGCTCGTCATCGACTGTGCATCGGTCACGCCATAGAACGTCTGCGTATAGCGACCGGTGCCGGCATGCACGCTGCCCGTCACGACGATCTCGTGCTGCGCGGTCTTGAACACGGGCACCGCGAGGTCGGCATGCCCCGACACGCCGCGTGACGTATGCGTCACCGGGGTGTCGACCGTGACGCTCAACACGGCCGCGTTGAACAGCGTCACACCCGCCCGCACGCCGACGAGCACCGAGCCCGGAACCCGGCCCATCCCCTTCAGGTAGTCCGAACCCGGCAGGTCGAAGCGGTTCTCGTCCGCACGGCCCGGGTCGTAACTCACCGCCGCCGACACGAACGCGCCGTGCGGCAGGTCCAGCCTGTAGCCAGCGCCTTCGGTACCGTCGATGAAGAAGCCGTTGCCGAACTTCGCGGAAAACCCCGGCGTGACGACGCCGCGATACTGATTGCTGCCCGGGTAGCGCGGCGCGAACCCGCCGCCGAGCGAAAGCGAATACTGGTTTTCCGCGTGGGCGGCGGCGGCAAGGGTCAGGCCGGCAAGCGGCACGCAATAGCGGGAGCGGCGGAGGGTTGAGCGCACAATATCGAGATAAGAGTGACGGAGCCCGAAGTCTAGGTGCCGCCGTGCGCCGAGACTGTCCGGAATCTGCGAGGAATCTGTGCTCAATTGTGTTCGATTGTTCGCGATTGTCGCCCTGCCGCCCGGGCCGCCGGAACGCCGGCTAGAATTCGCGTGCCGCGCCGCGCATCCGCCAGCCGGATGCGAGACGACGCGTGCATATCGAGGAGACCATGTACGACAATCCGCTCAAATACCGTGTACTGCTGATCGAGGACGACGATCGCCTCGCGCAGCTCGTGCGCGAATACCTCGACAACTACGAGTTCGCGGTAACGGTCGTGCGGCGCGGCGACCTGGCCGTCGCGGCGGTGCGCGAGCACCAGCCCGCGCTGGTGATACTCGACCTGATGCTGCCGAATCTCGACGGGATGGAGGTGTGCCGGCGCATTCGCGCCTTCACCAACGTCCCGGTGCTGATTCTCACCGCGCGTGCGGACGTCTACGACCAGGTCGCGGGCCTGGAAACCGGCGCCGACGACTACGTGACGAAGCCGATCGAGCCGCGCGTACTGGTGGCGCGCGCCCGCGCGCTGCTGCGCCGCGCGCAGCCGGCCGCGACCGAAACGCCCGCAGCCGTGCCCGACGCGCTCGTATTCGGTGAACTGACGATCTCGCCGCCGAACCGGACGGTCACGTGGCGCGGCGAGCCGGTCGACCTGAAGACGGCCGAATTCAACCTGCTGCTGATCCTCGCGCGCGCGGCCGGCACCGTGCTGAGCCGCGACGACATCCTGAAGCAGTTGCGCGGGATCGAATTCGACGGCCTTGACCGCTCGGTCGATTCCGGCATCTCGAAGCTGCGCCGCCGTTTCGAGGATGCGTCGTCGGAGCCGCACAAGATCAAGACGATCTGGGGTCGCGGCTACCTGTTCAGCCCGTCCGCGTGGGACGAATAAATGCTGCGCCCGTTGATCAGGCTGTACCTCATCGTGATCCTGTGCGTCGCCGGATCGATCATGTTCATCGAGTTCACGTTCGACCGGATCTTCTACGAACGCGTCGCGCAAGCGCAGCGCGCCTCGCTGACAACCTATGCGTTCGTGCTGAACGATTATCTGGAACGCCATCCGGGCGCGCAGCGCACGCTCGCGCTGCGCGAACTCGCGAAGCACGGCAACGAGGGATTCCGCTTCATGACGATAGCCGACGCCCGCGCGCAATTGAGCGGCACGCCGCTGCGCGATCTCGACGCCGGCCGAATCGCGATCAGCTACGACGGCAAGGATTACTACATGCCGCTCGCGGACGGCTCCGTGCTGCACGCGCGACCAATCGAGGCGCCCGACCTCGACATCAAGATCTATGCGTATCTGCTGCTCGCGTTCGCCGCGCTGTTCGCGGTCGTGGTGTGGATCTCGTATCACTGGCGCGACCTGCGCAAGCTGCAGGCCGCGGCCCACGCATTCGGCGCGGGCAACCTGTCGACACGCGTGGAGCTGTCCGGCCGCTCGAACATCTACGAACTGTCGCAGCAATTCAACGACATGGCCGAGCGGATCGAGGCATCGATCAAGCAGCAGCGCGAGATGATGCACGGAATCTCGCACGAGCTGAAGACGCCGCTCGCACGCCTCGAATTCGGGCTCGCGCTGCTCGCCGAATCCGGCGAGAGCGGCCGGATGCGCGAACGCCGCGACGAACTGCGGCGCGACGTGCGCGAACTCGACGAACTGGTAACCGAGCTGCTGACGATCGGGCGGCTCGAGCAAGGCGCCAGCGAGCTCGCGCCGATGGACGTCGTCGTCGATGCGCTGCTCGACAGCGTCGCCGGCAACGTCGCGAACGACGTCGCCGACCGCGGCCTCACGCTCGGCGTATCGGCGACCGGCGCGCCCGCCACCCACGTGTGCGATCCGAAACTCGTCGCCCGCGCGCTGCTGAACCTGATTCGCAACGGCGCACGCTATGCGTCGCACACCGTCCTGCTGTCCGCGACGCACGATGCGTCCGGCGCGCTGGTGCTGAGCGTCGACGACGACGGCCCGGGCATTCCGGCCGCCGAACGCGCGCGCGTGTTCGAACCGTTCCAGCGGCTCGATTCGAGCCGCGACCGGCAGACCGGCGGGTTCGGTCTCGGGCTCGCGATCGTGCGGCGCGTCGCGCTCGTGCACGGCGGCAACGTGCGGCTCGAGGATTCGCCGCTCGGCGGCGCGCGCTTCGTGATTTCGCTGCCGGCGCGAACCTTGCCGGACTTCCTGGGCGACGCGCAGACGAGTGCGGCACGCGCCCGGGCCGACCACGCCGTTTCACCGCTTCGATAAACACGGGGGCGGCGGCGCGACGACACATGAGGCGCCGCCCCACTCTCGCCCGCGCCGCCTCGCCGGACGCTCAGCGCCGCCGCAACAGCGCGACGAAGAACAGGCTGCCGAACAGCGCGGTCACGATACCGATCGGCAGATCCTCCGGCGCCGCAAGCGTGCGCGCGGCGACGTCGGCCCACACGAGCAGGATCGCGCCCGTCAATGCGGCGACCGGCAGCAGCCGGCCGTGCTCGGCGCCCACGATGCGGCGGCACAGGTGCGGCGTCACGAGCCCGACGAAGCCGATCGTGCCGCTCACCGCGACCATCGCCCCGGTCGCGAACGAGGCGACGACGATCGCGGCGAGCAGCGCGCGCGGCATCCGGATCAGCCAGACGATACTGTCGTCGCCCGTGCCGGTTGCGAACGAAGCGCAGGCGCCGCGGTCGCTCATCCACCGACCTTGAACCCCGGAAGCTGCTGTCCGAGCCGCGCGCCCATTTCCGCCCCGAGCGCCTGCAGCGCGTTGAACGGACGGATCATCACCTCGAATTCGACGATTCGTCCGTCGCCGTCGAAGCGGATCATGTCGATCCCCTTCAGCCGCTTGTCACCGACCGTCGCGCTGAATTCCAGCACGACGCTCGTGCCGTCGTCGTCGGCGAACTCGCGGTGGTATTCGAAGTTCTCGAGGATCGTGAGTACCGTGCGCAGCGCCAGCAGCAGCGCGGGCGCGGGTCCGTACGGCTTGAACGCCATCGGCGAGCGGAACACGGCATCCTGATGGACGATCGTGCCGAGTTCGCCGAAATCCTTGCGCGCGATCATCGCGTGCCACGCAGCGAGCGAGTTCGCAACGGCGGGATGCAGATTCGACAGGGATTGCATGCTCAACGACTCCGGTAACGTCACACAAACGAATCTCGATCGAGGGCGACGCCCGTTCGGGCCGCCGCCGCATGATTCGGCGCCGGCGTGATCATGCGTCCGGCAGGATCACGACCTTGCCCTTGACCTGCCGGTTCGCCATTCGCGCGATCGCGTCGGCCGCAGCCGACAACGGCACGCGCTCGGTGATCGCGGGGCGCACCTTGCCGGCCGCGAACCATTGCGCAAGCTGGCGCATGTTCGCCGCGTGCTGCGCGGGATCGCGCCGCACCGCGTCGCCCCAGAACACGCCGAGGATGTCGCGCTCCTTGAGCAGCGCCAGGTTCAGCGCGATCTTCGGAATCTCGCCGGCCGCGAAACCGACCACGAGGAACCGGCCGCGCCATGCGGTCGCGCGCAGCGCCGCCTCGCTGTACGCACCGCCGACCGGATCGTAGACAACGTCCGCGCCGCGTCCGCCGGTCAGTTCGTCCACGCGGCGGCGCAAGTCGTCGGTCGCATAGTCGATCGTGTCGTCGGCGCCGGCTTCGCGGCACAGCGCGAGCTTGTCCGCGCTCGACGCGGCCGCGATCACCCGCGCGCCCAGCGCCTTCGCGATCTCGATCGCCGCCAGCCCGACGCCGCCCGCCGCACCCAGCACCAGCAGCGTCTCGCCCTGCTGCAGGCGCGCGCGCTGCTGCAGCGCATGCAGCGACGTGCCGTAGGCCAGCACCAGCGCCGCACCCTGCTCGAACGTCATCCCCGGCGGCAGCGCCGCGATCTGGTGCACGTCGGCCACGCACTGCTCGGCGAAACCGCCGTGACCGGTGAATGCGACCACCTCGTCGCCCAGCCGCCATGCGCTCACGCCGTCGCCGACCGCGTCGATCACGCCGGCGAATTCCGCGCCGGGCGAGAACGGCAACGCCGGCTTCACCTGATACAGCCCCTGGACGATCAGCGCATCGGGAAAATTGAGCGACGCCGCCTTCACGCGAATCCGCACCTGGCCCGCGGCCGGTTCGGGAATCGCGACGTCGTCGATACGCAAGCGGTCGATCGGGCCGAATGCGGTACACAACAGGGCTTTCATGCTTTCCTCTCTCCTCGCGCGACGTCGCCGCGCATCGATACGTCAGCGGGACACGCCCGCGCGACCGGCGCGCGGCGCAGGCGCACCGGCCTGCACCGCCACGCCGTCATCCGTGCAGCGCGACACTCAGAACCATGCGTCGCGCATGTCGAGCGTCGTCGTGTCGGCGCTCGCCAGCAGATCGAGCTGCGCATCCACCTTCGGCAGCTCCCAGCGAAAGAAGTAACGCGCGGCGGCACGCTTGCCGTCGTGGAAATCGCCGTCGTGCCCGTGCGCGGCGAGCGTCACGTCGAGCCACAGCCACGCGACGACCAGATGGCCGAATGCCTCCAGATAGACGCTCGCATTCGCGAGCCGCACCTGCGGATCGCCGAGCGCGGCCAGCGCGCGCGTGACGTCGACGAGCCGCGCCCAGCGTCGAGCGAGCGCATCGGCATGCGCGCGTGCGTCGCCGTCCGCGGCCCGTGCGCGTTCGATCGTCGCGCCGATGCGCGCATCGAGCGTGCGCAGCAGCGCACCGTCGTCCTGTACGACCTTGCGGCCCAGCAGGTCGAGCGCCTGGATGCCGTGCGTACCCTCGTGAATCGGGTTCAGGCGGTTGTCGCGATAGAGCCGCTCGACCGGATAGTCGCGCGTATAGCCGTAGCCGCCATGCACCTGGATCGCGAGATCGTTGGCCGCAAGACACCACTGCGACGGCCAGCTTTTCGCGATCGGCGTCAGGATGTCGAGCAGTTGCGCGGCCTCGGCACACACTGCCGCATCACCGTGCGCGCGCGCTGCGTCGACGAGCCGCGCGCAGTACAGGATCAGCGCGAGCCCGCCTTCGACGTACGCCTTCTGCGCGAGCAGCATGCGCCGCACGTCCGGATGCGCGACGATCGGCGCCTGCGGCGCGGCCGCGTCCTTGCCGGCCGGCCCGAGCGGACGCCCCTGCGGCCGGTTGCGCGCATAGTCGAGCGCGTGCAGGTAACCGGTATAGCCGAGCGCCACCGCGCCCGCGCCGACGCCGATACGCGCCTCGTTCATCATGTGGAACATATAGGCGAGGCCGTGATTCGGCTCGCCGACCAGGTAACCGATCGCACCGGCGCGTCCCTGCGGACGATGGCGCGTGCCCTCGCCGAAGTTCAGCAGGCAGTTGGTCGTGCCGCGATAGCCCATCTTGTGGTTCAGGCCGGCAAGCGCCACGTCGTTGTGCTCGCCGCGCGCGGCGACGTCTTCGGTCGGCAGATACTTGGGGACGATGAACAGCGAGATGCCGCGCGTGCCGGGCTGGAGCCTGCCGTGCTCGTCGGGAATCTTCGCGAGCACGAGGTGGACGATGTTCTCCGCCAGTTCGTGTTCGCCGCCGGAAATCCACATCTTGTTGCCGGTGATCCGGTAGCGCGGGCCGAGCGGCGACGCGCATTCGAAATCGGCACGCGTGACGATGTCGGACAGCGACGAGCCGGCCTGCGACTCGGACAGGCACATCGTGCCGAAAAAGCGCCCTTCCAGCTCGGGACGCGCGAACGCGTCGATCTGCGCAGGGCTGCCGTGCGCGAGCAGCAGGTTCGCGTTCGCGACGGTGAGGAACGGATACGCGGCGGTCGCGATGTTCGCGGCCTGGAAGAACAGGAACGATGCGGCTTCGACGAGTTTCGGCAGCCGCATCCCGCCGAACGCTTCGTCCTGGCCCGCGGCGATCAGGCCGGCATCGGCGAAGGCCCGCACGGCCGGCTCGACTTCCGGGATCAGCGTCACGCGCTCGCCGTCGAAGCGCGGCTCCTCGCGATCGCCGCGCGCCGCATGCGGCGCGAACAGGTCGGCCGCGATCCGCTCGCTGGTGTCGAGCACCGCATCGAACGTCTCGCGGCTGTGTTCCGCATAGCGCGGCAGCGCGACGAGCGCTTCGGCATCGAGCCAGTCGTACAACAGGAACGCGAGGTCGCGTCGCGACATCAACAGGCTCATCGTGACGCCCTCCTCGTGGCTCGCCTTTCCCGCGTCGCCGACGGCCGCTCGTGCGCGGCCCGCTCGATCGGCGGGCGCTCGATCGATACATGCTCCATCACGTCTGTCTCCTGTCGACCAGAGTTAGCGCTTTAGCGCTTACTTTGGTCCCATGCTTCGCGGTCGGGCGGCGCGCCGGCGCGCCCATTGGCTCCGGTTGCCGGAACCGGATGATTGGGTCGGTGACTGCAGGTGCTGGCGGAGAATTTAGCACGATCGTTCTAAAACAACAATGCTCGGAACTCCCGCGCCACCGTTCAGGGAGCGCAGGCATTCGATCGGTGCGCCGCGCCGGAGACGCTGGCAACCCGTACGCGCGCCGGACCACGCGTATGGCCCGGCGCGCGACCGCGTATCAACCCACCTTTTGCTTCGCGAGCTGATCCGCGACGGGCAGGCTGCGAATCCGCGTGCCGGTCGCCGCGAAGATCGCATTGGTCAGCGCCGGCGCGACCGGCGGCAGGCCCGGCTCGCCTACGCCGCCGAGCGGTGTCGCATAGTCGTCCGGCGCGACCAGATGCACACGGATTTCACGTGGCGCCTCGTTCATCCTGAGCACCTGGAAGCCGTTGAAATTGCTCTGCTCCGGGTGCCCGTCCTTGAACGTGATCTCGCCGTGCAGCGCGATGCCAAGCCCCATCACCACCGCGCCTTCGAGCTGCGAGCGCACGCGCTCCGGGTTGACCTGCGGGCCGCAGTCGATCGCAATGTCGACGCGCGGCACCGTAATCGCGCCATCCGCGCCGACCTGCACTTCGCACACCGCCGCCGTGTACGACACGAAGCTGCGATGCGCGGCGATCCCGAGCCCATGCCCCTTCGGCAGCTTGCGGCCCCAGCCGGCTTCGCGTGCGACTGTCTCGATCACGCGCCGCAGCCGCCCGGTATCGACCGGATACAACGCCGGATCCTCGCCGTAGTTCACGTTCTTCACCGTGATGTGCGGCTCGAAGCGTCGCGCCGGCCCGATCAGGTCGAGCAGGAAATCCTTCGGATCGCGGCCCGCCGCGTGCGCAAGTTCCGACACGAAGCTCTGGATCCCGAACGCGTGCGGAATGTTGTATACCGAACGAAACCAGCCGATCCGTGTATGCGCTTCCGCGGCCGGGTTCTCGATCCGTACGTTCTGGACTGCGAATGGAAGATCGGCGATACCTTGTGCGAGCTCGCCCGGCTGCTCGTGCACGACGCTGGCCCTGAAGGTCGACTGGATCGACGGGGCGACCGTGCGATGCTGCCACGCGACCACTTTCCCCGCTGCATCAAGGCCGCCGTCGAACGCCTCCAGCGACACCGCGTGGAAATAGTCGTGCGCGATGTCGTCCTCGCGTGTGAACGTCAGCTTGACCGGCGCCCCCACCGCCTTCGACAGCAGTGCCGCCTCCACCACGTAGTCCGGCTTCGACTTGCGGCCGAAGCCGCCGCCGAGCAGCGTCACGTTGACCGTCACGCGCTCGGCCGGCAGCGCAAGCGCCTTCGCGATTTCGTCGCGCGTGGTCTGCGGCGCCTGCGTGCAGGTCCACACTTCGCAGCGGCCGTCAGCCACGCGCGCGACCGCCGCGGGCGGCTCCATCGTCGCGTGCGCGAGATGCGGAATGTAGTACGTCGCACGCACCCGCTTCGCGGCGCCCGCAAGCGCCCCGGCCGTATCGCCGTCGTTGCGGATCACGTCGCCCGGCTGCGCGGCCGCCGCCTCGAGCGTCTTGCGGTAGGCGGCCGAGTCGTAGCCTGCGTGCGGCCCGTGCTTCCAGTCGATCTTCAGTTGCGCACGCGCCTGGATGGCCGTCCACGTGTCGCGCGCGATCACGGCCACGCCGCCGAGCGGCTGGAACCCGGACGGCAGCGGCGTCGACGCGAGCTGCACGACCTTGACGACACCCGGCAGCTTCTCCGCGGCCGACGCATCGAACGATGCGACCGTATCGCCATAGGCCGGCGGACGCGCGACGACCGCGTACAGCATGCCGTCGAGCCGCGTGTCGATCCCGTAGTGCGCGCGGCCGCCGACGATGTCGCGTCCGTCGATCAATGCCGTTGTGCCCTTGCCGATGTAGCGGAACTCGGCCAGCCCCTTCAACGGCACGGTTTTCGTATCGGGCACCGGCAGCGCGGCCGCCTTCGCGGCCAGTTCGCCGAAGCCGAGCTTGCGCCCGGTTTTCATATCGACGACCTCGTGCACCTTCGCCTTCACCTGCCGCACGTCGACGCCCCACGTCGTCGCCGCGGCCTGCTCGAGCATCGTGCGCGCGGCCGCACCCGCGCGCCGCAGCGCCGCGAAACTCTGTCGCAGGCTGCGCGAACCGTCGGTGTTCTGGTTGCCGTAGCGCGGCTCGTCGCCGACGGCCTGCGCAACCTTCACGCGTGCCCAGTCCGCACCGAGTTCGTCGGCCACCACCAGCGCGACGCTCGTTCGCACGCCCTGGCCCATCTCGGAGCGAATGCAGGTCACCGTGACCGTACCGTCCGGCGCGATCGCGACGAACAGGTTCGGATCGTCGCGCAATCCGTGCGGCATGCCCGCGCCGCCGTACTGCGGATTCGGGCTGACCGGCGGCTGCACCGGCCCGGCCGCGCGCGCGATCGACGGCACGCCGAATGCGAGCAGCAGCCCGCCGGATGCGAAGCCGAGCAGCAAGGCCCGGCGGCTTTCGTTGTGGATGGAGAGTTCCGGTGCGTTCATGCGGCACCTCCGCGGCGCACCGCCAGCCGGATCGCCGCACGAATGCGCGTATAGGTGCCGCAGCGGCAGATGTTCCCGGACATCGCGTCGTCGATGTCGGTATCGCTCGGATGGGGATTCGTCTTCAGCAGCGACGCAGCCTGCATGATCTGTCCAGACTGGCAGTAGCCGCATTGCGCGACGTTCAGTTCCCGCCAGGCTTGCTGCAGCGGGTGGTTCACGTCCGTCGACAGGCCCTCGATCGTCGTCACTTTCTTGCCGGCGGCGGCCGCGACGGGCGTGATGCACGAACGGATGGCCACGCCGTCGAGATGGATGGTGCACGCGCCGCACAGCGCCATCCCGCAGCCGAACTTGGTGCCCGTGTGGCCGAGGACGTCGCGCAGATACCAGAGCAACGGCATGTCGGGATTGCCGTCGAAATGCTGTTCGCTACCGTTGACGGTCAGCGTGATCATCGTTCACCTCCTGTTTGCGGCGCCGCGTCGCGTGGGCGTCGGGTGGGGATTTGAACGGCGCTGGGCACATTCCGAACGACCAGGTGGGCCTGACGCCGTTTCGTTTTCGGATTGCGTCGGGTGACGACGCAATCGCGGCGATGCTGCCGCCCGGTTGCCTGTGCAACGGTTTGGCGGGGTTCGGACGATTGCTCGTTCGTGTGGATCGCCGCACGTATTATCAGATGAATTCGCGATTGTCGTCGGATCGGGGCGATTCGGCGGATTCGGGCGGTCGGAGCATCAGTTCGGTCGAACCGCTTCGGCGTCGTCGATGCCTGGCGCGTGTCTCTCGGACCAGTTCGCCGGTGCGCCGCCGGGCGTTGACATGGCCCGCGCCCTCATCCCTCGGCATTTGCTTCTGCTACGCGCGTCCGCGCTGGCGTGCCGTTGCAAAGTACGTCAGCGCGGCAGTGTCCCGATGGCCGCACGTTCGTCGGGCGATGTCGAATGCGTGTGAGCACGATCCAGTTGACGAGCACGCCGACCGACATCAGCAACGCAGTACTCCAAAACACCGAGCGCATCCCGTAGTGGCTGCCGAAGCAGCTACCGACGAGCGGGCCGGCGACCTGGCCCGCATACTGCGCAGACGTCGAATAGCCGAGCATCGAGCCAGTCACATTGGGCGGTACCGAATGCCGAATCACGCTTGCGATAGACGGCAACAACCCGCCGAGTGCAATGCCCATCGAAAAGCGCAGCGCGATCAACTGCCACGCATGCGTAACGAACGCCTGTGGCACGAGCAGGATCGCGCATGCGAAGAGGCTCCCTACGATAACGCGCCAGTGACCAATCCGATCGGCAAGTCGGCCGAGCCATGATGCAGACAGAATGCTGCCGAGCGCCGCGCCCGACATCACGAGACCTGCGACCAACGTGACGTGGTCAGGTGTGGTGACAAGTTGACCCACGTACACGGAGATGATGGGCTCAATCGACATGTTAGCCAGCAGCAGCAGCATTCCTGTCAGCAGCATAGCGACAATTGGACGTTTGTCCGGAACCGCACCCCACCCCTTATTCTCGGTCGCATGCTCGCCGCGCTTTGCGGTTGGGTAGTCGCGCTTCACAAATGACACGGTCGCGACAAACGCGACGCCGATTACCGCGCCCGCAGCAAGGAACGTCGCGCGGATGCCGATCATCGATGGCAGCGTACCGCCGATCAGCGGGCCCACGACATTACCAGCCACGATTCCCGACGACAGCACGCCGAGTGCCCAGCCACAGCGCGCCTTCGGCGTTTGCGTCGCCACGAGTACCATCGAGCCAGACGTGTAACCACCGAGGAGCCCGGCAAACAAACGAAGAATTACGAGCTGTTCAACAGTGTGCGCGCATCCCATCAACGACATGACGATCGTCATCCCAAGGCTCGCGCGCACGAGCGTAAGCTTTCGACCGTAGCGGTCAGCGACGCGTCCCCAAAGTGGCGCAGTCAGGGCAGCGGAAAAAAACGACGCGCCATATGCGATTCCGGACCACTGGATCACAGCAGGCGGGGCAGAAACGCCGAGCTGCTCAACGTAGAGGGGCAAGAACGGGAGCATGAGCGTCATGGCAACGGCCATCGCAAATGATCCAAAAACACAGACCACGAGATTGCGTCGCCAATGGCCGAAGCCGCCAGGATCGTCAACGGGCGGGACGGCCGCGACGGTGGGATGATCCCGAAATTCTGGCATGAGGTGTCCCTGTGTTGGGGTGGTCCGCATCGTCACGCATTGAAGTCACGACGTGCATGTCATGCTACGACTTCGCGCAAGTGCTAAGCAGTCCTCTTGCGATACCGGTATATCGACTACTATCGTCAGATTGGCTAGCAACCCGTACTTGCTGTTTTGATGGCGTTCAAAACACCTATAGCACTCACCGACATCAGCCCTTGGCCGGTGTATCCGACGAAGGATCGATATCCCGCTGGCTCGTGGCGCAAGAACATGCGCCGCTGCCTCGATACGAACCGTGCGAAATCGTCAACACGTGACGTCGGGTTGTGCAGCTTCTCCAGGTGAACTGCGTTATCCCCAGGCAGCGGCACACCTGCGCCACGCAATATTACTCGACATATCAGACAGATATTTGACACAATAGTCAAATGATATCCAGGCGCGCTCAAGCAGAGGCACTCAAGCAAGGCGCCTGCACGGTGGACCGCTCCCGGATGCCCGTTCAACGCCACTGATGGAATCACAACGCTCTAGATTGAACGATAAGGTGCGCAAATGCTCGACCTCAATGACTTTCGTTATTTCGTTCGAATCGTGGAATGTGGCGGAGTCACAGCTGCGAGCCGTAATCTCGACGTGCCCAAATCAACTGTGAGCCATCGCCTCCAGCAGCTTGAAGCCGCGTTGGGTATTCGACTGATCAACCGGACATCCCGAAGCCTGAGCGTGACCGATGCCGGCGACGTGTTCTATCGTCACGCCGTCGCTACCCTCGAGCAAGCAGAGCTTGCCGAAGCTGTCGTCCGAGAGCGCCTCCTCGAACCCAGCGGCACGATTCGTTTCACAACTGCTGCAGCAACATCGCTGTTTGCAATCCGGCAGATATTGCCCGACTTCATCAAACGTTATCCCAAAGTTAACGTCATCCAGCACGTTAGTGACGATCAGGTCGACATCGTCGGCGGAAGCTACGATCTCGCGTTGCGGGCACACACTGGCCCACTTTCAGACTCCGCGCTGGTGCAGCGCACGCTTGCGCCAGCACCCTGGTTCCTGTTCGCCGCACCGGATTATCTCCAGCAGCGTGGCATACCACTCTCGATCGGCGACCTTACCCGACACGACACGCTGATCATGCTTCGGCACGGTCACCCGCAAACGTGGAAGTTGAAACATCCGACGCAGGGCGAAGTTGTCGTTCCGCTCAAGCCGCGGCTGGCTGGCAACGATATCGTCACGCTCAAACAGGCCGCACGAGACGGTCTCGGCATCATTGCGTTGCCTCACTATGTGTGTCGCGATGAGATTCAGACGGGCGCTCTTCAGCGTGTCCTTCCTGACTGGCTGGCTGGTGAAGCCAACATCACTGCCGTGATTCCATTCCGACACGGTATGCAACCGTCCGTGCGTGTCTTTCTCGACTATCTCGCCCAGAGAATTCCCGAAGCGGTGTCCTGACCAGATCGTCCAGCCAACTGGACGCAGGTTCCCAAATATCCATCTTGTTGCCCTCCTGATCCAACGCCATCCTGAACACACTGCCGCAAGATTCCTTTCGGCAAACGCTACCGGACGCCAGCACGCACCGGAAACATATTCAGGAGACAGGCAGTGAAGATGTCAAGACGCGATGTTCTCGTCACCGGAGCCGCAGCGGCAATGAGTGCCGTATCCGGCCTCAAGGCCACTGCAGGTGAACGATCAAAGACTGCATTCGATATAGTGATTGTCGGTGGCGGCTCAGCTGGTGCAGTGCTTGCTGCGCGACTGAGCGCCGACGCTAACCGCAGCGTCCTGCTGCTTGAGGCGGGACCGAACTTCGCGCCCGGCAGCTATCCGGCGGTGCTCAGGAATGCCAATATCGTTGCGGGCTCACCCACCTACGACTGGCATTACCACACTGACGATGCCGCCCGCCTTGGCCACAACATCCCCGTCCCTCGTGGCCGTGTCGTCGGCGGCAGTTCCGCAATCAACGCGGCCGTGGCGATGCGCGCGCGCCCCTCCGACTTCGCTCGCTGGACACGGCGTGGCATCGACGGCTGGTCGTGGGACGACGTTCTCCCCGCATATAAGGCGATGGAGAACACGCCGTCCGGCGATGATGCATGGCATGGGCGCTCAGGTCCCTTCCCGATTCGTCAAAGAACGGCCGAAGAAGACACGCCGGCGATGCGCGCATTCGTCGATGGTTCGCAGGCTCTAGGTCTGAGTCACGTACGGGATCTTAACGGTCCGGATCCGCGCGGTGTCGGCTACTATGCGCTGAACGTCGTCGACGGCGTACGAATCAACACTGGCATGGCATACCTGACTGCCGCCGTGCGTGCGCGCCCCAATCTCGTCATCCGCGGCGAGGCCGAAGTCGATAGCGTAATGATCGAGCGCAAACGCGCAATGGGTGTGAAGCTCATCAGCGGGGAATTCATTCCCGCAGGAGAGGTCATCCTCTGTTCAGGTACGTTTGGCAGCCCTTCGATCCTCATGCGCTCAGGCATCGGCCCATCTTCGCACCTGCGGGATCTGGGTATCACTGCCGTCGTAGACCTTCCGGTCGGAAACCGGCTACAGGACCATCCGTTTTTCTACAACGTCTACGCATTGAAGCGTGAAGCCAATGCGATGACACCCGCGGCGGGGGCGATTGTCTGGACAGGTTCGCTCAGCGCAGCACCCGACGATCTCGACCTGCAGATTTCCGCCACGCATCTGGTCGACCCGAAGATCAGCCCGACCGGCGCCGCGATCGTGCTTGCCTGCGCGGTCACGTTACCGAAGTCGCTCGGCCAGTTTCGGTTGGCAAGCCGCAATCCGCGTGTCGCGCCCCGTATTCGCTACAACTTCTTCAGCGACACGAACGATCTCGACCGGATGGCCGAGGCGGTCCAGCTGTCGCGAAAAATCGGGCGGACGGCACCATTCTCCTCGCTCATCTATCGCGAGATGGCGCCGGGTGCCGGCATCCGTACCGACGATCCGGCCGCATTGCGCGCCAATATCGTTGCCAATGTCGCGGCCTACCTGCATCCGACATCGACCGCACCGATGGGTGCCGAGTCGGATTCGTCCGCCGTTGTCGACCCGTGGGGTCGCGTGCGTGGCGTCGACGCATTGCGGGTAGTCGATGCGTCAATCATGCCTGAGATCCCTTCCGCGCCGACGAACGTGACGACCATCATGCTTACCGAGCGTATAGCCGCGACGATGACGGCCTGAGCGAACGGCACTCGTATCGGTAAGTGCACCGCTCCGCCAGCGACTCGATTGTATTTTAATCAGTAGTTCAAATCTTGTTCGATTTGAACGTTTCATGACAGGAGAAAAATCTTGACCAGCAAGGCTCTTCTCTCGCCCGCAGACGTATGGAGCGAAAAGATCTACAGCAACGGATGGACCCGATCCCATTTCGCTAACACGGAAGACGTGCTGGAAAAGGCAACGGGGAAACGTCTGGGCTCCATCGGCATTGCATCGTCGCAGGATGTCGCCAAGGCTGCAGCCATTGCACGCGAGGCCCAAAAGGCGTGGGCAAGCGTACCCGGACCGAAGCGCGGCGACGTGCTGCGGGAGTTCGCCCGGCTCGCGCTCGTCCATGCCGACGAGATCGCCGACCAGATCGTCAGGGAAACCGGGTCGATTCGCGCCAAGGCGCTGTGGGAAGTGCAAGTCTCGGCACGCGAAGTCCTCGAAGCCGCTACCCTCGGCAGCCAACCGCAGGGAGTGCTCGTCGCCACGGCCGAGGCCGGCCGCCAGAGTATCGCGCGCCGCATCCCGGTCGGCGTGATCGGCATCATCACACCGTGGAACTCGCCATTCATTCTCGGTTCCCGGGCAATCGGTCCCGCGCTGGCGATGGGCAACGCCGTGATTCTGAAACCCGACGTACAGACGCCGATCGCCGGCGGTGTAACGTTCGCCCGTCTGTTCGAGGAAGCCGGTCTGCCCGTAGGACTCTTCCACGTCATACCCGGTGGTGCGGACACAGGTGCGGCACTCGTCAGCGAACCGCTCGTCGACATGATCAGCTTCACAGGGTCAACCCGCGTCGGCCGGCAGATCGGTTCAATCGCGGGTGGCCAGCTGAAGCGTGTGTCGCTCGAACTCGGCGGCAACAACCCGTACATCGTCCTCGAAGACGCCGATATCGAGGCGGCAGCAAGCGCCGGCGCATGGGGAGCGTTCTTCCACCAGGGGCAGATCTGTCTCACGGCTGGCCGACATCTCGTCCACGAGCGCGTCGCCGAGGCCTATGCGGCCGCACTCGTGCGCAAGGCCAAGGCACTCGTGGTCGGCGATCCGTTCGACGAGCGCGTGCAGATTGGCCCGATCATCAATGAGCAGCAAGCGGCGAATGTGGATCGAATCGTCACCGTCACGCGCGATCAGGGCGCCATCGTCCTGGCCGGTGGCACGCGCAGCGGGCTGTTCTTCGAACCGACGGTGATCGTCGGCGTGCGCCCCGGCATGGCCGCATTCGACGAGGAGATTTTCGGGCCCGTCGCGCCCATAACGACCTTCAGCAGCGACGACGAGGTCGTTGCACTGGCCAACGGCACCGATTACGGGCTGGTCGCCGCCGTTGCATCGGCCGATCTCGCTCACGCGCAGTGCATTGCGGACCGGCTGCACGCCGGCATCATTCACATAAACGACCAGACAGTCCTGCACGAAGTCTACGGTCCAATCGGCGGCATCGGCACGTCCGGCAACGGCTTCAATCACAGCACGCTGACCAACGCCGACCAGTTCAGCGAGTGGCAATGGATCACGACTCGCCAACGGATCCCGACGTATCCGTTCTGATCTTTTCTGCGGTGGCGGGGACGCCAACGGCCGGATCACGCGCCCCACGCATTTCGAAGAACACGGCGAGACACTGCCCGACTCCGGACATCCCGTCCGTTCTGAGTGGAGCGCAGACCGGGTTTGTCCCCACCTCCGAAGCAGGTAGCCTCGAAGCTCCTTCTACGACACGAGACTCAATCATGCGCATCTTCGTTACCGGAGCATCCGGCTTTATTGGAGGAACCGTTTCACGACGACTCGTCGAAGCGGGTCATACCGTCCGTGGACTCGTTCGAGACCGCGAAAAGGCAGCTCGCCTGAGCGCCATGTCGATCGATCCCGTCATCGGCAATCTCGACGACAGCGCACTGCTGACGCGAGAAGCCTCCAACGCCGACGGGGTGATCAATGCCGCCGACAGTGACCATGCGGGTGCAATCGACGCGTTGTTGCACGGACTGCACGCATCAAACAAGCCATTCATCCACACCAGCGGGTCGAGCGTGATCGCCGACGATGCGCGTGGGGAAAGCGCCACGGACGCGATCTACGACGAGGACACCCCATTCGTCGTGCTGCCCTTCAAGCAGCCGCGGCGTGACAACGAGCTACGCATCCTGGCGGCAAAGGACGTCGGCGTGCGTTCGATCGTCATCTGCCCGAGCAATGTCTACGGTACCGGCTCAGGTCTGACTGCGGATAGTTTCCAGATTCCATTTCTCGTCTCACATGCACGTGAGACTGGTGTCGTCCGTATCGTCGGGCGCGGCTTGAACCGATGGTCCAACGTGCATGTCGCCGACCTGGCCGAACTTTATCTGCTCGCACTGAACGATGCGCCCGCCGGTGCCTATTACTTCGCCGAGAACGGTGAGGCGTCGTTCGCGGAAATCGGTGCATCAATCGCCGCTCGACTCGGGATGGAGCCGGTTCAGTCATGGCAAGCGGAAGAGGCACTGCCGCATTGGGGCGAAATGCACACCCACTACACGTTCGGCACCAACAGCCGCGTCCGGGCACGACGCGCACGCCGGGAGCTCGGCTGGCAACCCGTGCATACGTCGGCACAAACATGGATCGAACGGGAGATGTCCGCATGAGCCAGGTATGGTTTATCACTGGCGGCGCAAATGGCTTGGGCGCCAGTATCGCAAAGGCCGCGCTCGCGGCCGGAAACCGCGTCGTCGTGAGCGATCTCGACACGGCACGCCTTGGCGAGCTGTACGAGTCTTACGGCACCGATGCATTGACCGTGAAGCTCGACATCCGCCACCCGGAGCAGGCCGAATCCGCAGTCGCTGCCGCCCTCACGCACTTCGGACGAATCGATGTGCTGGTCAACAACGCCGGCTACGGGCAGTTCGGACCGTTCGAGACGATCGCGCCAGAAGCGATTGAACGCCAGTTCGCCACCAATGTGTTCGGCACGCTCAACGTCACGCGGGCAGTCCTGCCCGTGTTGCGCCGGCAACGTGCGGGGCACGTGATCAACATGTCGTCCAACGGTGGTTTCAAGGGGGTGAGTGGCGCATCGATGTACTCGGCCTCCAAGTTCGCGATCGAAGGATTCTCCGAGTCGCTCGCCGAGGAAGTCGCGGCATTCGGCGTCAAGGTCACCATCGTTGAACCGGGTGCGTTTCGCACCAATTTTCTCGACAGCCAGGTTCTGCGCTACGGCGATCTGCCGATCGATGACTATGCGGCATTCTGGAGCGGAGCAAAAGCCGTGTTCGAGAAGCGCAACCACCAGCAGCGAGGCGATCCGGACAAGCTCGCCACTGCACTCGTCCGTCTCGCTGAAGACTCTTCACCGCCGCTGCGTTTTGTCGCCGGCGCGGACGCCCTGCACGTGGTCGAAGCGAAGCTGGCGGCAGTAGCCGACGATATTGCCGCGTGGCGCGACCTGACGCTTTCCACCGATTTCTGAATTATCTTGTGGAGCCCTGATGAACATGCAGAACTACGAAGCGCGACTCGACGCGCTGGAAAGCCGGTTTGCACTGGAACGTCTGATTGCGGCGTATAACCAGGCGTTTGACACTCACGACGAGGCGCTGCTGCGCGACATCTGGCACGACGACGCGCGTCTGCTGCTCGGCGACGCCTTCGGCAACTATACGGGGATCGATGCGATCGTCGAATCGGCACACCGGAACTGGCAGCAAATGCCGCACATGCATCACTGGATGGCCAATCCACTGCTTGATATCGACGATGACCGCGCGTCCGGCAAAGTAGCGCTCGATGCGCTCGTCACTCACGTCGAACTCGGCCCGGCACAGATCAGTGGTTTGTATCACGACACCTTCGAACGCCGGAAGGGCCGCTGGGCCTTTACGCAGCGCCGATTCGAGCTGCACTACCTGACCCCGCTGCCGAACTGGAAGCCGATCGCGGGAAGCGAAGCGGCTGCACACGCGTAAGCACGGACGCAGACGCGGGCGCAGGCGCGGGATCTCCTTGCCTGCATGCCCGCGTCACCGACGCGTCTTGTCGAGTTGCACGTGCTCGGAGAGAAAATCGATGAACGCACGCAATCGCGGCGTCACATGACGGCCTGACGGCCAAAGCAACTGAAACGTATTCTGCTCGGCCACGTAGTTGTCGAGCACCGTCACCAGTTGCCCCGCATCAAGCGCATCACGCGCGGAAAATTCCGACACGTAAGCAATGCCGACACCCGCGACCGCGAAATACATGCGGGCCTCGTTGGTATTGCACGTGATCGCAGTCGGCAATTGCAGCTCTTGCTCGTCGCCTGCGTCGCACCGCAGCCGCCACGTCTGCAGTTTCCCCGTATTCGGCATCCTGAATCGGATGCAATCGTGCCCGCCGAGTTCGCGAGGATGCAACGGCGTCCCGCGTCGCGCGAAGTAGTCGGGCGCGCCGACCAGCATCATCCTGAAACGGCCCAGCGGCCGTGCGGTCAGACGAGAATCGTCGACGTCGCCGCTGCGCACGACGGCGTCGTAGCCCTCGTCGATGATGTCCGCCATGCGGTTGTCGAAATCGAGATCGAGTTCGATCTCCGGATAACGCTGACGAAACGCTGCAAACACCGGCAGGAACGGATCGCCGACCATCGGCAAGCCGATCCGCAGCCGCCCGCGAGGAACCGAACTCGCCTCCGACAGCTCGGCCTGCGCCGCATCGAACTCTGCGAGGATTCGCCGCGCGCGCTCGAGAAACAGCGCGCCTTCCGTCGTCAGCGCAACGCTGCGCGTGCTGCGATGAAACAATCGCACCCCAAGGCTTTGTTCGAGCCGCGTCACACTCTTGCCGATGCCCGATGCAGAGATGCCGAGTACGCGGCCAGCCGCAACGAAACTGCGTGTATCCGCAGCCTGTACAAAAACGTTCAGCGCGAAGCTGTCCATGAGCCGACGCTCCTTGAATAGCGGACAGATTGTCCGTTCAGCGGGGAACTCTACCTGACTTAATTCTCGTTGGAAAAGACGATAACTTTCCCGATATCCCGCGCGACATGTGCGACGACGTTAAACCGCCTCCGACAGGACGACCTCATGACCACCGAACCAACCCTCCTGCAACTCGCCAATGAACTCGAGGCACTCCGCTGGAACCGTATCCTGCATGGCGAAGCCCGCGCGCTCGCCGCTTTGCTGTCCGACGATCTCCGGTTCATTCATTCGACCGGGCTGAACGATGACAAGCACTCCTATCTCGCATCCATCGAAACCGGCGCCGTCGTCTATCATTCTGCCGATCGCGACATCGCTTTTGTCGAGCCGCTCGGCGATGCGGCCTTTTTCGTCAACGGCACCGTGAAGATGAGCGTCACGCTGCGCGGCACGCCACGCACCCTTCACTCGGTGTTCACGGTTGTCTGGCGCCGCGAGCAGGACGCGTGGCGGCTGGCGTTGCACCAGACCACCGCATTGCCGGCATGAGTACGCCACCGGTGTGCGCACGGACGACTCCGTGCCGCGCGGCTCGTTGTTCCGGTTGCACCGAATCGAGCATCGCACGGCTACGCAATGCAATGACGTACCGCGCCAATCCGACTGGCAGCCTGCATCACGCCGCGGTCTGCGCAACCGGCACGGCGCCCTGTCGGCAGATCCGGCCCAGCATGCCGACCGCCGCCGCCGTGGCCATCGCGGGCAATGCGGACGCAATCAGGGTCTGCTCCGCCGTCCACGTCATCGCCATCAGGTAACCACCTGCGACGGGCCCCAGTACGGCGCCGAGCCGCCCGATACCTAGCGCCCATCCGGCGCCTGTCGCCCGCGCCGCGCTCGGATAGAGAACAACGGCCAACGCATTGAGGCCCGATTGCCCGCCGAGCACGCAGAAGCCTGCCAGCGAGATGCAGGTCAGTGCGGGAATCGGCAACGAATGGAACATGCCGATCCCGACGATGGCCATGCCGCCGGCCGCGAAATTCGCGATCAGCACCACGGCGTAGCCCCGGCGGTCGATCAGCAGCCCGAGTAGCCAGTTTCCGAGCAGTCCGCCCAGCCACAGCGCCGTGCCCGCAAGCACTGGCGTGCCAGGCGACGCGTCCGTACCGGCCATCAGCAACGGGATCCACGCTGCAAGGAAGTATGCACACAGCATGTTGGCGAAATTCGCGCCCCACAGGAGCGGCGTCGCCACGGCCCTGCCGCCGCCGAGCAATGTCGCGACCGCATGTTGCCGAACCGGCCTCTCCGCGCGGAATTGAGATGCGCACGTCGTGTCGGGCGCCACGCGCTGGAGAAGACGCAGCGTCTGCGGTCGCCCCGGGCGTCGTGCCAAGGCGAACTGAAGCGATTCGGGCAATGCGATCCACATCGCCGCCGACAGTACGGCCGTCAGCAACGCACCAGCATGAAACACGCCACGCCATCCGAGGGTCTCGATGACGAACGCGGCCACGGCGCCCCCCAGCACACCGCCAGCGATATAGCCTGACGACACGGCCATCATCAGCGTCACCCGAAAGCGGCGCGGGCTGTACTCGCCGGCCAGGGACATCGCATTGGGAACGACCGCGCCCATCCCGATACCCGCCGCGAACCGGATGGCAATCAGTTGATCGAGCGTACCCGCGTGCGTCGTCACCGCCATGCAGCCGGCAACCCATACGCTCGCGGCAACGAGCAACGGGCGGCGCCCGATCCGGTCGGCCAATCCCGCAAGCAGCAACGACCCGGCAAACATGCCGAGCAGTCCTGCGCCGAATACCGGCCCCAGCACCGCCCGCTCGATACCCCATGTCTTCATCAAGGCCGGCGCGGCATAAGCCATCGCCTGCACGTCGTATCCGTCGACGACCATGCACAAACCGCACAGCGATAGCGCAAGCCATTGCAGCCGCCCCATCGGGCGCGCATCGAATACCGAAAGAACCGCCTCGTCCGACGACGCAGCCATGATTGTCTCCTCCGTGCCCTGACGGGTTTCTACAGTTGCGGCGGATTCGCCGCAACCCTTCGCCGCCTCATGACGATCCGGACGGCCGCGTGATCGCGGTCCGCCTTCTTGTCCTACCCATTCACGCCTGCCGCGCGACGCACATCAACCCGCCGCTTCCGCACGCTGCGCGTCGTACTGCCGGATGAACTCCGGCGCGCGCTTCAGCAGGTCGTCGTGGGTGACGCGCCCGGTACGCAGCATGTAGTCGTACGTGAATGCATACGGATCCAGGTGCATCCGGTCGGCAACGTTCTCGTACCAATCCAGGCTCTTCGCGGCCGCCAGCTGGAAGCGTTCCGACGCCGGACGCCGGACCGTCTCGAAGTGCTCGAACACGGCGCCCAGATCGTCGCGATGCCGGCACACGCCGTCGCTCAGCGCAATCGCATCCTCCATCGCCATGCGCGTGCCCGAGCCCAGCGAAAAATGCACCGAACGCAACGCATCACCGAGCAGGACCCGATTGCCGTCGTGCCAGTTCTCGTTCCTGACGGTCACGGCCTCGAACCACGCCGACTTGTTGGACAGCAGCGCATGTCCCTGCAGGTCGTCGGCAAAGACGTCCTCGCACAGCGCACGGCTGCCGGCATCGTCCATCCCGTCGAGCCCGGCGCGCCGCCACGTATCGGGATCGGTCTCGACCAGGAACGTGCTCATCCGGTCGCTGTACTGGTAGCTGTGCGCGATGAATACCCCGTATTGCGTTTCGCGAAAGATCAGCGAGACGGCAGAGAACAGCCGCGACGTGCCGTACCACGCAAACTTGTTGCGGCGCTGCGTGAACGACGGCCTGAAAGCGGACGCCAACTGCGTGCGCGTACGGCTATGTACCCCATCAGAAACGACGACGAGGTCTGCATCGTCCAGTCGCCCGACGTCGTCCACTCGCGCGTTGAAGTGCAGCTCGACACCCACCGCGCGGCACTCCGCCTGCAGGAACTGCAGCATCGCCAGCCGGGCGACGCGCGAGAAACTGTTGCCGTCGATCGGAACGTGCACGCCGCGATGCACGATCTCCATATGATCGGAGCGTGCATGCAGCGCCGTAAAACGGCGAAAGAATGCAGGATCCACCTGCTCGAGAAACGACAACGCCACGCCCGAGAACACGACGCCCCATCCGTAGGTTGCGTCTGCACCGTTCTGTTCGAATACCCGGACCCGCCAGTCCGGATTCTGCTTCCGGACGAGGTAGGCAAAGAACAGCCCGCCAGGACCACCGCCGATCACATCGATCTTCATCACGCGTCCCCTTCCGATGTCCGCCGCGCCTTTCCCTCCAGTCGCTCCAGCAACTTCGCCCGGAGCACGGGCGGAATCGCGATGGAGCGGCGCTCCGGACGCGCGACGCAGATCGGGCTCAGCTTTGCCGAGAACACGCTCGCGCCGGACAGGTCGACCGCTTCGACCGTCAGATCGAACGAGCGCTCGCGCACATCCGTGACGGTGAGCCGCATATCGAACAGTTCGTCCGGGCGCAGGCTCTGGTTGAACACGAAGCTCAACGCCTTGACCGGCGTTCCGAACCCGTGTTCGCGTTTGACCGATTCGAGCGACCCGCCGAGCAGGTACGCGTAGAACCGGTTCGCGAGTGCGATCACGTATTCGCTGAAGTTCACGGTATAGACGACACCCGCGGGATCGCACTCGCCCCATTTCACGCAACGCCGCACCACGAACGGATGCTCGCTGACGAGCCACTCCGACGGGCCCGCGTCGAACCCTGACGTCACGTTCATGTCAGGCCTCCGCCGCGGCGACACGACCGGCGTACGCCTCCGTCAACAGCGCGCCGCCGCCGGGAATCACCGCATCGAGGCCGAGCTTGTCGAGCATCCGCCGCGTGGTACACACGGCAGTCGAAGTCACCGGTATCCCGAGCGACGCCTGGATCGCCTCGATCGCCGGCAGCGACTGCATCTGCACGCATGCGGACGCCACCACGACATCGGCATTCGCGGTGTTCAGCCGCGCAACATCGTTCACGAGTCGCATCGGATCGCGGCGGCCGACGTCGAGATTGTCTGGAATCTCGAACGACAGCGCATCGATCACCTCGATGCCTTCGCTCTCGATGTACTCGACCACCAGCTTCGTCAGCGGCTTCATGTACGGCGCCATCAGCGAAATCCGACGCGCGCCCATGATGCGCAGCCCGTCGATCAGCGCACCGGCCGACGTCATCACGGCCGCATCACAACTGTTGGCCCGCGCCACCTCCTCCAGCTCACGCTCGACGGTCCGGTGGTACCCCGGTCCCATCGCCATGATGGCGACGAGGCATGCCGTGCTCATCACGTCCATGCGCGCATCCGCGAGCTCGGCCGCGCAGCGCAGCCCTTCCTTGTTCATCGCGACGAGCTCTTCCTTCGTCACCTTGTGCATGCGCATACGGCTCGAATGAAACGTGAAGCGCTCCGGCGCAACCAGTTCGCGGCGGCGCAGCAGCGCCGGTACTTCCGTTTCCATCGTCGTGTTCGAACTGGGTACGATCTGGCCGATTCGATAGCTGACCTGGCTCATGTCATTGCTCCTGCCTGGGGGGATGGGACAACTGCTCCGTCTCGAGAATGGCGGCGATCGTGCGTCGCATGGCCGGCTTGTCCACCTTGCCGACCCGGGTAACCGGAAATTCGTCCACCACTTCGATGCGCTCCGGGCATTTGAACTTCGCGAGGCCCTGTGCGCCGAGGAAGTCGATCAGCTCAGGGATCGTCGGTGAGACATGTCCCGGCCGCAGGATCAGGAACGCGCAGCCTTTCTCGCCGTAGACCGGATCGGGCATGGCGACCAGCTTCGCGTCGAGCACCGCCGGGTGATGGCTCAGGAACGCCTCGACTTCTTCCGCGCCAATCTTTTCGCCGCCACGATTGATGTTGTCGCGCAGGCGTCCCTCGAACGAGAAATACATGACGCCGTCGATCACATGCGCGCGCATCATGTCGCCGGTGCGGAAGAAGCCGTCCTTCGTAAAGGCCGTCGCGTTGGCCTCCGGTGCACTGAAGTAACCACGGAGACTGGACGGCCCGCGAAAGCAGAGTTCGCCCACTTGCCCCACGGGAACCGGCGCCTCGTTGTCGGGATCGAGCAGCACAAGCTCGTCCTGGTCGCATCCCGAGCGGCCGTGCGTGTGATGGCGAACGTGTTCGTCGACGCCTGCGCCTGACCCAATCAGCAATCCCTCTGTCGTACCGTACATATTCGAGCAACGCACACCGAGGTACGATTCGAGGTTGTCGGCGCGCGTCAGGCAGAAGAACAGCCTCAGCGACGATAGATCGTGGTCGAGCACCTGCGGATTCGCCATGATCTGCGGCGCCACCGGGCCGATCGACACCGCATGCGTCACGCGGTGCCGCTCGATCAGCCGGGCCATCTGCACCACGTCGACGGACGCCATCAGGATCGTGGTCTGTCCTGCCGCGATCGTCGGCACGAGCGCGTACAGGTGCGCCGCGTTGTGCAGCAACGGCAGCGACCAGATCAGCGTGGCGTGCTCGCCGCCGTCTACATGCCGCGACCACGCCAGAGAATGGCCGAGGTACTCCGCATGAAAGCGCGGGATGATCTTCGGCACGCCCGTCGTGCCGCCGGACAACTGGAAGCTCAGCACGTCCTCCGATCCGATCCGGACGTCGGCCAGCACCCGTCGCGCTTCGTCCAGCGAAAGTGACGACGCCAGCTCCGACATCGACTGTGCGCCGGCCGGCGCGTCGCCGCGCGCAACGATCAGATGCCGGAAAGATGCGTGTTCGCGGCACATCGTCTGCGCAAACCCGACGAGATCGAAGCGGCCGATATCGGCCTGCACGAAGTAGGCTTCCGGTCGCGCGAGGTCGGCGAGCTTGCCGATTTCGACCTCGCGGTATTGCGGCAGCGAACAGACCGGCACGACACCGCTCTTGTAGCTAGCGCACAATGCGAGCGCGGTATCGATGGTCGTTCCCATCTGGAACATCGCGCGCGTGCCCGGCTTCAGTCCGAGACGCACGAGTGCTGCCGCGAGGCGGTCGCTCTGCTCGTCCAGTTCGCGAAACGTCAGCGTCCGGTCGTCGGCAATGAATGCAGCCTTGTCCGGGAGCCGACGCGCCGTCTCCGCCAATGCCTCGCCGAACGTGCGGTCGATCCACGCGCCGGCCCGCAGGTAACGCCGCGCGTCGGCGGGATCGCAATAGACGACGCCGTCGATCGGAAAATGAATGCCCGTCATGGTCATCTCCTCCTGTTCCGGGCTATGCGGCCACGACGCGCACGCGGTCTTTGTCGAACACTTCGATGCTGCCGCGCAGGCCACCGGTGAAGAGCCCGTACCACACTGCCGGTTTCATCCCGAGTGCCTTGCGGTCGAATTCGAGGGCCGTCCGGCCTTCGATCAGGAAATAATCGGCCGACGGCTGCGACACCCGATATTCGGCGTTCTGCCGGGCGGCGTCGACGACGCTCGCGAATTCGGCCAGTGCCGGGACGAACATGCCCGGCGCATCGCTCGCGATCCCGAATGCGCTGCTGAGCAGTCTGCCTTTTTCGCGCCAGACGATATCGATCGCCCGCACACCACCCGCTGACGGCGCCGCCGCGCGTTCGGCGTTGATGGCGGCCTGCAGCGTCAGCGCCGCATCCTGCTCGTCCAGTTGCTGCAGCGGGCGCAGCTTCACCGTGATCTCGATGAAATAGCCGTTCGGGTCGCGGAAGTAGATCGACTCGATCACTTCATGCCGGGTGGTCGACGACACCTCGACACCCCTTGCTTCCAGTGCCGCCTTCCAGGCCAGCAGCTCGGCCTCGCTGTCGGCCAGCCATGCGGTATGCGTCGCATCGAACACGTGATCGTCGGGCGTCGGCGGCATCGACGGACGATCCGCCGGCTGCGGCTCGCCGAGATAGTAAAAAAACGCGATCGTGCTGCCGTTGCCGCTGTCGAAGAAGAAATGCAGGAAGTCCGGGTGCGTTTCCGGGCCCCAGCCGCGCGCCGAGATGGTGTGGATCAGCGGCAACCCCAGAATGTCGCGATAGAACTCGACGGTCTCGCGCAACTTCCAGGTGGGTCGGGCCGTGTGATCGACTCCTTTCAGCCGGAGCGGTGATGACAGGTTCATGCTGGAACTCCTCGTTTTACAGGAAATCTCGCTCTTTCAGCCAGTTCGCAATCAGCCGCCCGGCGACATAGCGGCCGGCCTCCTCACCCGATCCGAGCGGCCGGCCATGATGATCGCCGCGCACTCGCAGATGGGTTTTGTCAGTCGCGCCGATCGCCGCGAAGATGTCGCGGATCGCGTCGGGAAACGTCGTCTGGTCGCCGGTGTATTCCACGAGTAGCGCCGGCACCTCGACCGCAGGTGCGGTCAGCTCGAGCGCCGCATTCGACGCAATCCCGGACCACGTCGACAACCACGACTCGGGCGAGCACAAGCGACCGAAGCCGACTGATCCGTAGTTCGAAATAACCGGGTTCGACGACCACAGCGAACCCGGCAGACGATCCGACGGGTCCAGCGTCTGGTCGAGACAGCGCAGGTCGGCGTCGGTCCGCCAGACCGTCAGGACCGGCGTGTGATTCGCCTCGGCCTTCTGACGCGACGTCGCCCGCTGTTCCTTCACGGCCCGCCGCGCGTCCTGCCGCACCGCGATC
Organism: Burkholderia ambifaria; assembly: GCF_001443045.1. Classification (GTDB taxonomy): domain Bacteria; phylum Pseudomonadota; class Gammaproteobacteria; order Burkholderiales; family Burkholderiaceae; genus Burkholderia; species Burkholderia ambifaria_A. Next base: position 70,831 of record NZ_LKPJ01000022.1, read on the forward strand.
AGTGCACGGGCGTGCTCGTCGAGCCGTGCGACGCGCTCGCGCTGGGCCTGCCGGTAACGCGTCACGAATTCAGGGCTGTACCGGGTCTGGCCGGGTTCGCGCGAGTATCCGTTTGCCGGATTGAACGCGTTCAGGCTGTCGTCGACGGAAAGCGGATCGGCCTCGTCCGTCACCGCCGGATCGATGCAGCCGAGCAGCAGACGGCCCTGACCCGGATGCGGCGCAAGATAGATCATCGCGTCCGCCACGGGCAACGAGGCCGTTTCGAGCTGTGTCGCCCTGCCGCCGGGCGTCCGCGCAATCCGGCTTTCGGCCGGACGCGTGGCTTGCTGGTGGTAAAGGCTGTACAACCCCGAGCCGCCGGAGTTGCCGAGCATCACGATGTGCTCGAAACCCGACTCGCGCAAGTAGCGCATGCCGGCAGCCACATCGTGCAACGCCAGTTCGTGCTCGAGACGCAAGTCGTTGCCGACCGATCGACTGGCCTGCGCCCAGACCGAGGCACCCGCGTTCAGCAAGGCCGGAATCATGTAGTGAAACGCGAAGTTCTCGCGCGGATGCATCAGGCACACCACCGTCTTCGACGACTCGCCGCGATACAGGATGCCCGAGGTCGCCGCGCCATCCTCTGTCCGCAATGTCACGCCGAACTGCCGGGCGGACTGCGGCGGCGTTTGCGGAAACCAGTCGATCGCCAGCGCGCGAGCCTGCGTGTCGGCGGGCCCTTCAGTCAGATCGTTCATCGAGTCGTCTCCTTGATTTGACACAAGTATATGTTTTTTGACGATGATGTCAAATTCAGTGCAAAAAATTTTCCTAGCCTGTTTTCGGTGCTTTTTCGACAATCAGTTCCAGATGATCGAGATCCTCTCGCAGCAGCGCCAGCGCTTCCGTCACGTCGCCGGCCCGCTTGAGTTGACGCTTGGCAGGCCGGATGACCGAGTGCACCGCGAGTTCGGCGATCTCGTCCGCGATTTCTTCCGCGCTCTTCGCGCCGTCCGGCTTGTACCAGAATGCCGGCCAGCTGCACATGCCGATCATCGTGAACGCCGCTACCTTCGCGTCGACCACGCGGAACACGCCGGTTTGCACGCCGGCCTCGATGGCCGCGGTGAAATTGTCCAGCACCGCGCGCTTGGCCTCTTCGTTCGCACGGTACGCGCGTTCGGGCAGTTGCCGTTCGGTACGGTCGATCACGCGGAATTCGTTGTGATGCTTCAGGATCAGCATCGCGTGCTGGTACACCAGCGCACGCAGCCGCTCCTTCGGGTCGGCGTCTGCTTCCGCCGCCACGCGGCTCGACTCGCGCCTCGCACGCAGCGTGACTTCCTCGACCAGCGCGGTCAGGATCTCGTCCTTGTTCTTGAAGTAGTAGTAGACCGCAGTACGCGTCACACCGAGCGATTCCGCGATTTCCTGCATCGAAGCACCGCCGAATCCCTTCTCGATGAAGAGCTTCGCCGCCGCGTTCAGGATCTGTTCTTTTTGCGCGTCGGCATTGACCTTTGCCACAAGTGCACTCCTGTCGGGGATGGCGCATGGAGCCACGCCATCCGTTGTCGTGTCCGCGATTGTAGCGCCGAAACTCTCGCGAACACGCCGGCTGCGGTCCTGCGACGACGAGCGAAGTCCCGCGACCGGCACTCACCACACGGCATCGCCGCGAATCATCACGTCCGCGCCGCCGTCTATGAAGATCGTCTGGCCGGTCATGTGCCCGTTCTTTTCGCTGGACAGCCACGCCAGCAACTCCGCGGCCGCGACTGGCTCGTACGGCCCACCGAGCGGCATCGGCGTGCCGGCGTTGATGCGCTGCCGGGTCTCGGGATCTTCAAACAGCCGCTTGAGCAGTTCGGTTTTGACGAGCCCTGGCGCGATCGCATTCAGCGGGATGTTCGAGCCGGCCCATTCCGCTTTCAGCGCATTGCGCCGGATCCAGCGCGACAACGCGCGCTTCGTCGTCGCATAGACGTACGGCACTTCGGCCGCCTTCTCCAGCGCGAAGGCTTCCGTGCCGTCCAGCAGCGCGTTGAGTAACTGGTCGTTGAACGGATGAACCGACGTGATCGACGAGACAGCCACCGCGCGCGGCGCACGCGAACGCAGCAGCAAGGGCCGCAATCCCTCGAGCGTAGCGATCGCACCGTAGTAGTTGATCGCCACCGTTGCCGGGCCCGCAAGGTCGACCCCGGCGACGGCCAGCACGGCATCGACGATGCCGCCGCTGAGTGTCGTGACCTGTTCGACCAGCGCCGTGCGCCCCTCGGGCGTGGCGAGATCCGCGATCACGTCCGCATCGCGGATGTCGGCCCCGATTACCCGGTACCCCTGCGACTCGAGCAGTTGCTTCGTCTCCCGGCCGATACCCGAAGCGGAACCGGTGATGACATAAAGTCTGGATTGATGCGACATCGAAATACTCCTGCGTGGAAAGTCATCAACGTGCAACGGAGCGGCTGCCGGGCGAGCGCCCTTGCAGGACCGTGCATTACGCAGGATCGAATCTAGTTTCTTGAGCTGCGCGGAACAACCGGGGTAACAATCCGTTCAGAACGGACAATCTGTCGGGTATCGCACTGCAGTGCGAACAATTAGCGGTGTGAATAGTTTAAGTGTCTGCTCCGCATGAAGAAATCGTCCCGAGTATGTGACTGCAAGACGCGCCCTTCTGCGCAAGATGATGCATGCGCGCCGTGGAGGCGATCAGTGCGCATTCTCTGCAACCGATTTCCCGCTGCCGATGTGGGGGGGTGTTCGAATTGACACCGAGACTCAATGAACAAAAAAAGGCCGGAAAGCCAAGCGAATAAAGGCTCCCCGGCCGTTCGCACCAGTGAACTAAGCGAAAAAAATTTCGCAAAAAACGCGCTCAAACCGAGCAGGTTTTGCGCAGTTTTTGTCACTGATGTGCGCAATACGTGAGCTAGTGTCAAGCGAGCATCAGGAGGCCGCATGATCGGCGCGTTCGCCGCCGGCCGGTCATACCATGGCACAACCTTGATCGGCGAGGACGGCTCCCTCGCGTGCGGCTTGCCCAGCTGGGCCCCGGTGTTGAGGTACTTCGGTAAAAACTGTTCAATCAATTCGGCAAGTGCGCTGTGTTGAACGCTTTTTTCTTCAGATTGGTCTACCTTCATCTTGATCCCGTAGCGATTTACCACGTCGCCAGAACGGCCCCCTCCGGCGATGCGCGGGCAGCCAGAAAGGCCGCCGTTAGATACGCTACATGAAATTGTCAGATACGTTATGCATATTTAGGTAAATTCTAGGCCACCTTTTTAAGCATCTCTTCCAGCTTCTCCGTGGTAACGCCTCCCTCCTCACGGAAATAGCTGAACAACAGCGCCACAAGTGCCGCTTTCTTTTCCGGGTTGTCAGTTAACCCATTGTTTTTTATCCAATTCTCCACTCCAAGCGCGATCTGCTCGACGATTTCCGAATCCGTCATACGATTCTGCGTGAGATAGCGCTTCGCCTTCTGACCTGCCACCTCATTCAACCGAGGGGCATCCACCTCCTGGTCAATCCCGCCAGCTTCGACCCAATACCGCGCCGGCACCTCGTAGGCGCGGTGCATCCCGCCTCGCCCTGACCGCTCTTCATAGCGCCAGCCCTCGCGATCTGCCTTCGCCATGATCGCGGCCTTCGTCCCCGGAAGGCCGGGCAGCCCCATCTTCGCCAGTTCACTGGCTGCGTATAGTCGCTTCACTGAACACTCCCTAGCGCCTAAGTGTATCGCCAACAAAACACTTCAAATTGGCGATGCACTTTTATATTTATCCATATGAATCAACGCCTTGCAATCACAGCAAGGCACAGATAGGCGGCATGACGCTGCACAGAAGTGTAAACCTGCAAGTGATGTGTTGACTTGCCACTTCAATACACTTAGACTCCGTTAAAACTGACATTCGGGATTACCGGACCGAATAAAAACCGGTCTTAGACCGGCGTTTTTCTTGGAGTCAAACCATGCCAACCGCCAAACCTTCGGGGATGCACCGCGCCGACATCAAGGCACTTATTGAGAAAAAGGGCCAAACGATGTCGGGTGTCGCGCGCGCCTTTGGAATCCCGGAATCGAACGTCCGCAATGCTCTGACGCGCCCCGTCCTTTCGGGGGAAATTGCGATCAGCACCTTCGTGCAGCTGCCTGCCCACGAACTCTGGCCCGATCGCTGGACCCCCGAGGGACGCCGAATCCGGCCCCGCTACCGTGACAAGTATATCGGGGCCACGACACCGGTAAACAGTAACGAGCAAGCGTAGTTCTACGCCCTTCAGTTTAACGCAACTGAACACTTACACCGACCAGGTGAGTGTCTAGATCTGTATGGCTACCACCATGACTAAACGGAAAACGTCTCGAGGCCAGGCTGAAGTGACCAGCACGCAGATGGCGCTGAATTTCGAGGTATTCGCTATCGAAACACCTCATGGCACCGTCGCAGTCGCTGGCGAGAACCCTCTCGACGCGGCGATCCGCCGGACCCTCGTCGACGTAATGGACAAGGCGAACACTAAGGGGCTGTCGCGAGACCGTATCGCCGACCACATGGGCGAACTGCTTGCCCGACAAATCACCAAAGCCCAACTGGATCAGTGGGCAGCTCCAAGCCAGTTCGATCGGCGAATCCCGGTCGATGCGCTGTTGGCGCTGATGATGGTTTGCGACGACTACAGTCCGCTCGATTGGATGGCTCATCACGTCGGTCGCCGTGTGCTTACGGCCGATGAAGCACTCTGCGCCGAATTCGGGGCTATGGCAGTTCTCGACCGCCACATCAAGGCGAAACAAAAGGCGATCGAAGGCCAGATGGACGAGAAGCTGGTGGGCCAGCTCATGCACCGAATCAAGCGGATCACAAAATGAGCGTCATCGTAAAAGAGCGATACAGCTCGTCAGAGCTTTTGGCGATGCGTCTCGATGCGCTACCGACATCTAAGGCGGCTCTGTTGGCGCGTGCGGATCGAGAGGCATGGCGCTATTCCGAAGTGAAGGGCATCGGTGGCACGCGGCGCGAGTTCGAGCCGCCCTCAAACGTGATGGCCGAGATTCGGCGAAAGGCGGCGGTGAAGTTTGTCGGAGCCGTGGCTGAAGTAACGGCCGTGGCCGATCCGGTGCAGCAATTGCAACTCGTCGAAACCGACGCGCAACGCCTGCGCGCGGACGCTCGCCAGGGGATTCTGACCTGGCTGGATCGGATCATGGCGCAGTGCCACGTCTCGCGCGAAGCGGCAATGACGACGTTGCTGACGCAGGCCAAGGCCGGCACGCTCGACGATCACCTCGTCATGATGTTGCGCGCCGCACGTGACCAGCGCGGTCGCAAGGGGGATGGCTTCCCGAGCATCCGCACCCTGAAGCGGTATCTCGGCCAGGCCAAGAGCGGAACGCTGGCGCCCAAAATCCCGCAACCGGATTTCGCGGTGCCGGCATGGGCGAAGGCATTCCTAGGCTTCTATCAGCAACCGCAGAAGCCGTCCGTCGAGTTGGCGTATCGCGAGTTCGAGACCGCGTACCGCATGCGCGATCGCGATTGGGAGTTCCCGACGATTCACCAGGTCCGCCGGTTCCTCGGCAAGATGGGCCGGGTCGCCGTCGAGGCGGGCCGGATGGGCGCGCGCGAGCTGAAGACCATTCGCCCGTTCATTCGCCGCTCGTTCGACCAGCTGCTGCCGAACGACGTCTGGAGCGCGGACGGTCATACGTTCGACGCTGAAGTCCAGCATCCGCTTCACGGCCGGCCGTTCCGCCCCGAGATCACGACGATCGTCGACATCGCGACGCGTCGCGCGGCCGGCTTTTCGATCGGCCTGGCGGAATCGGCGATCGCGGTAATCGACGCGCTGCGCCACGCCTCGACGCTCAATGGCGTCCTCGCCATCTTCTACGTCGACCGCGGATCTGGCTATGCCAACGCGATGTTGCAGGCGGAAGGCACTGGCATCACGGGCCAGCTCGGCTTCGAAGTCTCGCATTCGCTTCCCTACAACTCCCAGGCGCGCGGCGTGATCGAACGACTGCACCAGACCCTGTGGGTCACGGGAGCCAAGACGCTCGCCAGCTATATGGGCGCGCCAATGGATCGCGAAGCGAAGCTGGCGCACTTCAAGGTCACGCGCAGCGCGGTCAAGCATGGCGGATCGATGCCGCTGATGGGATGGGACGCGTTCATGCAGTTCTGCAACGACCAGATCGATGCGTACAACGCCCGCCCACATCGCTCGCTGCCGATGACGAACGATCCGGCGAACGGTCGCCGTCGGCACATGTCGCCGAACGAAGCGTTCGCTGCATTCCAGGCGAAGGGCTGGCAGCCCGTCACGCTCACGGCCGAAGAAGCGGACCGCGTCTTCCGCCCGCGTGTCGAGCGCACGGTCCAGCGCGGCGAGGTGCGTCTGCTGAACAACCACTACTTCAGCGGCCTGCTCGAAGAGTTCCACGGCGAGACGGTTCATGTCGCCTACGACATTCACAACGCGAAGTTCGTATGGGTCTACGAGGGTGCGACCGGTCGGTTCATCTGCAAGGCAGAAGCCGGCGCGAACACCGCTCACTACATGCCGATGTCGTATGTCGAGCAAGCCCGCGAGAAGCGTGCGGACGCCCGCGCGCAGCGCCTGCAGGTGAAGCTCGACGAGGTCGAAGCCGAGCGCATCGGCCAGCCCGCGCTCACGCTCGAAACCCCCGAGGTCATCACGATCCAGGGCTTCGGCGAAATCACGCGTGACGCACTGAATCGTCGCTTCGTCGACGTCGAAACGGTGATCGAGGTCGACACGACGCCCGTTCGAGCCAGCGAGCCGGCACCGGCCACGGCCGAGATTTTCGAACTGCCGGAAACGGCTGAACAGCGGTTTGCCCGGTGGCAAGCCTTACATCAACACATCGATACGGGAGGTGTACCCGACAAGGAAGAACTGCGGTGGTACGGCACGTACCCACTGACCAAAGAGTTCGCGGCGCAAAAGCGCCGCGCGGAACAGGCTGAAGAGTGGCAGCTCGCCAGCCAGCAGTAACAACAACAGGACCAATCATGACACAACACGAAACCACGCTCAAACCCGTAGCCGGCGGCATCGCGCAGATCACCAACCTGAACCTGTGCGACATCGCCATCGAGCGCGCCATCGCGCGAAGTGCGAATCTCCCCGGTCTGGTGTGCTTCTACGGCCCGTCCGGTTACGGCAAGAGCATGGCTGCGCTCGCGGTCGCGAACGCCCGCCGTGCCCGCTACGTGCAGGCGAAGTCGGTGTGGACGAAGAAGCATTTCCTGAAGGCGATCCTGTTCGAGATGGGGATCAAGCCGGCCGGCACGATCCCGGAGATGGCCGACCAGGTCGCAGAAGAACTGGCGTCGAGCGGCCGGCCGATGATCATCGACGAAATGGACCACCTGGTCGACCGTAACGCGGTCGAGCTGGTCCGCGATCTGTACGAGTCCAGCCAGGCGCCGATCCTGATGATCGGCGAAGAAGCGCTGCCGGCGAAGCTGAAGAAATGGGAGCGCATGCACGGCCGTGTCCTTGCATGGGTTCCGGCGCAGCCCGTCACGACCGCCGACGCGCGCCAGCTCGCCGAACTCTACTGCCGTCACGTGAAGGTTGCAGATGATCTGTTGACGCGCCTGGTCGAGCTGTCGCACGGCTCGGTGCGCCGTGTCTGCGTCAACCTCGAACGTATCCAGGAAGAGGCGCTGAAGGCCGGCAAGGATGTCATCGATCTCGCGCAATGGGGCAAGCGCGAGCTGTACACCGGTGAAGCACCGAAGCGTCGTGCGTGAGGTGATCGATATGCATGAACACAACACCATCACCACACCGCAGATGGCGCGCGCGGCCGAGCGCATTCATCTGCTCATCATGATCGTATCAGGTACCGCCGTGGTCATCCTGCTCGTGGGTTGCGTTGTCGCACACGACTGGATCGAGCTGCTCACCTGGACGGCACTTGCCGATTGGGCGCTGTTTCACGTCGCCATCCTTGCATTCCTCGCTGGTGTGACGGGAGGGTTCGACCATGTCTAGAAGGCCCGCTCACCTCGAACTGACCGGCGGCAAGGGGCCGCGCCAGCGTGTATGGGAAGCGATCCGGAGCCAGCGCGACGACTTCACGCCGCACACCATCGTCCGCGCCGCTGACGTCGACAAGTCGACTGTTCACACCTACCTGCAGACGCTCGAACTCGGCGGCTTCGTCGAACCCATCGGCGAGCGCAAGGCGATCAACGAACGGAAGCACTATCGGCTCGCCCGAGATGTCGGTGTCGAAGCCCCGCGCCTCGATCGCTACGGAAAACCGGTGATGCAGTCGCGCGGCAACGAAAACATGTGGCGCACGATGCGCGTCATGGGGGACTTCACGCCTCGCGAGCTGGCAATGCGCGCGTCGACGCATGAGGTCGCGATCACCGACTCGACAGCGCAGTCCTACGTCAAGTGCCTGTCGCACGCCGGCTATCTGACGCTCGTCGATCCGGGGCACCCGTACATTCGTGGCAAGGGTGCGAAACAGGCACGGTATCGCCTGATCACGGCGAAGTACACCGGCCCGCGCCCGCCGATGATCCAGCGCACGAAGTCGGTGTACGACCCGAATCTCGGGAAGATCGTGTGGCAAGAGGAGCCGGACCATGACGCATGCTGATCCGGATTGGCTCGCCATGCTTCGGGAGGCTGTCGCCGCGACATCGCAATCCGACGTGGCCAAGCTGCTCGATGTCTCACGCACGACCGTTTCTCTTGTCCTGTCGGGCAAATACCCCGGCAAAACCGATCGCGTCGCAGCCCGCGTCTTGAAGACGTTCGGACAGGTGCAGTGCACGCATACCGGGCAGCTGATCTCGCTGACGGTATGCGTGTCCTTCGCCAATCGCCGCGCACCGATCAACAATCCGATGGAACTGAGCCACTGGCGCACGTGCCGCAACTGCCCGCTGCGCCCCGTTAAAGGAGAGTCGAAGTGAACCCGCAATCCCTCGCCAAAGTATCTGCGCACGGCACGGTCAACATTAACCAGATCATGCAGCTCGCCGCGCTGCGCATCGCCTCGACGATCGAAACGCTCACCGAGCGAGGTTTCGTCGTTGTCGGGATCGAGTTCTCAAGCGGTTCGAAGCCGACGATCCAGATCCAGACGTGCGCCGAGTGCGCGCGGATGGTCGAGGCCGGTGAAGCCACCTACTACCGGACCGGCGTCAGCGAGAACAACCGCTATCGCACCGGCCAGTTCAAGGTCGGCGAAATCCGCGTCCTCTGGACCGAACAGGGCAACTAGAAGGAAACGAGCCGCTGTAGCCCACCGATACACGTCAGTAGATAAGTAGTCCTTTTTAAACAAGCGATAAAGGAGCCACCATGGCAACGTTAAAGCAGATTCTGCACGCCATCGTCGACAACCCCGGATTTTCGGGCGCGCAGCTCGCCGACATGCTGGATATGGACGCGAAGGACATCCAGCCTCGCATTCACGCATGCATCAGCGACGGTCGCGTGCGTTGCGAAAAGAAGCCTATGGACGGGGCGGCACCGATCAACCTGTACTACGCGAGTGCCGAGCTGGTGCGGGAGTTCGATGGCATTAACCAAACCGTGACAAAAGCCGCGCGAAAAGTGGCGAATCTTCCAGCAGCGCCCGGCGACTTCGTCTGCGGATTCTCGACGGCCGGGTGTCTGACGATCACGAAGGGCCGGAAAACGGTCGACCTGACGCGCGAGGAAACCGCCCGTCTGTTGGCGTTCGTCGACTGCATCAACATCGAAGCCATCGCAGGGAGCCAGGCATGACGATCAACATCAGCCAAGGCCCGACCCTCGCGAACCCCGACGTGCTCGACAGCGTCGCCGAGCTGCGCCGCGAGTTGCATCGGGCGAATGCCAATTTGCTCGCGTACTGGGCGGCAATCGAGGAACGCGACAAGGTCGGTCGCGACTTCGTCGGATTGATCAATCGCGTGCTGCTGCAGCACATCGTGGGCGACTTTCGCGGTGTCGCGGCGATTCTCGAAGCTCAGCTCGAAGCCAGCCCGCGTTTGCGCCAATCGCTTGAGGAGGTGCGGGAATCGAGGGAATGCCGCCAGCTCCAGGAGTGGATGGAGACGGTGCACCGCGAGTTCGGGCAGGAGGAAATGCCGCCGTACAACGCGGGCGCGCACGATCCGTGGGCCATGAAGACGGTTGAAGAGCTGCGCGCGGCCGTCGACGTCATGAATCGAGCAGGGATTCAAATCTCGACGCAGCTCACCACGCTCGAAGGCGTACTGAAGTCCATGACGGCCGAGGTGCCCACCATCGTCGTCGCTCACGTCAAGGGCGATCGCGACGCCGCCTCGCGTGCCATTGCGTCGTTCTGCGAGCGGCACGTCGTGGTGAAGGACGGCAACAAGAGCAAGGTGCACTGATGCCGCTTCCGCAAATCTGTTGCCCGAACTGCCGCGCTGTGATGAGCCTCGACGTGGTGTTTGCTGATGACGCACCGCGCGAGGCGCTCAACGCGATCGTCGACGCGCACCCGGCCGGCGAAACGTTCGTCAAACCGCTGCTGCGTTACATCGGCCTGTTTGCACCGGTCAAGAGCCAGATGAGCCACACGCGCATCGCGGCGCTGATCAACGAGCTGGCTCCGATGATCCGTTCAGCTCAGATCGAACGGAACGGCCGCACCTGGGCGTGCCCGATCGACTACTGGCGTCAGGGCTTCGAGCAAATGCTATCGCAGCGCGACCAGGGCCGCTTAAAGCTGCCGCTGAAGAGCCACGGATATCTGTTGGAGGTGCTCGCCGGCTTTGCGGACAAGGCCGAGTCGCGCGCGGAAACGCATACAGAGCATCAGCGCCAGGGACATTCCGGCCTCGGCACACCTGAAGCGCGCGCCTCACCTTCGACGGACATCGTCGACGTTCTCGCCGGGTCACAACAGACCGGCCCGCGTCAGGTCACGGAAGGCGTCGCACATAGCCTGTCCGCATTGCGGCGAATCACGAAAGAAATGAACTCGTTTTCGAAGGAAGGAAAAATCCATGACTAAACAGCACATCCCGGCCGGCTACGTGCAGGACGCACGCGGCCGCCTCGTACCTGAATCGCTGGTCGCGCCGATCGACCAGCTGCGCGACCAGACGATCACGTCGCTGATCGACGAAGCCAAGCGCCTGCAGTCGGCAATGGCCGACTTCAAGGCACGTGCATTCGGGGATATCGCAGCATTCGTCGAGACCAGCCATGAACAGTACGGCGTCAAGGTCGGTGGCGCGAAGGGAAACATTTCCCTGATCACGTTCAACGGTCAGTACAAGATCGTGCGTCAGATCGCCGAGCACCTGCAATTCGACGAACGCCTGCAGGCGGCGAAGGAACTGATCGACGAATGCCTGCGCGAATGGACGGAAGGCAGTAACGACAAGGTCAAGGTGCTGATCAACGAAGCGTTCCAGGTCGACAAGGAAGGCAACGTGAACACCGGCCGCATCCTCGCGTTGCGCCGCCTGGCGATCGACGATCCGAAGTGGACGAAGGCAATGCGGGCGATCGTCGACAGCATCCGAGTCACGGGCAGCAAGCCGTATATCCGTCTGTACGAACGCATCGAGGACACCGAGGAGTATCGCGCGATCAGCCTCGACCTCGCCGTGATCTGAGGAGCCGTCATGTCGAAACTGTCGAAAGAGGATCTTCAGAGAATCGACACCGAGCTGTCGTTCCCGTTCGGTTGCGTCGTGCTTCGTTGTGATGGCAACACCATCACGATCCAGGTAACGCGGACGAAGCCGCGCAGGTACGACCTCATGGTCTACGTCAATGGCTGGTTCAAGGGCGACTACCTGAAGGAAACCGCGCCCGAGCATCGGTTCTATCGTCCGGTGAAGTTCAGCGCATATAAGCCGTCCGAGCGAGCAAAGATCGAAAAGCAGTTCGGGAAGCGCAACGCGAGGAAGTACTTCCCCGGCCTGGACAAAACGTCGACGTACTACATGCCGTCGTGGAACACGCCCAGCACGATGCTTCGCCACTTTGCGCGAGTGTGTCAGTCGGTCACGCTCGTTTCAGTGGGCGTGGCGGTCAACACTTCCGTCGACGTCTCCGCACGGGAGGCTGCCAATGTCTGACGTGGTAACCATCGTGGTCGGGATCGTGTTCCTGGTCTGCCTCTGCCGTCGTGAGCTGCGGCGCTGGTGGAGGTCGTGATGCTGATCGCGAAAACGACGCTGTCGAAGATTCACATCGCGAAGCAGCAGCTGGCGATGACCGACGACGAGTACCGCACGGTGCTGCGCAGCGTCGCCGGCGTCAGCTCGGCCAAGGAGCTGACGCCGGAAGGCGCGCACAAGCTGTTGAAGCACTTCGAACGCTGCGGCTTCCAGCCAAAGCGCCCGAACGGTCGACGACCGAACGTCGGCGGCTCGCGCGAGCAGCGCTTGAAGAAGATCGAGGCGCTGCTCGCGTCGGCTGGCCGGCCGTGGTCGTATCTCGACGGCATGGTCAAACGCATTTGCAAGGTCGATGCGATCGAATTCTGCGACGGCGAGATGCTTGGCAAGCTCATCGCCGCACTGCAGATCGACGCAAACCGAAAGGAGCGTGCATGAATGACGATCTGCGTGATGTGCAGCACCTCTTCCCGCCCCTGGCCAAGACGCTCGTTCGCTTGATCGGGATGGACGCGACACTGACGCTCGTCGAGAAGATGGGCGGCATGAAGTTTCCGATTCCCGTCCGCAAGAATCGTCACGGCGAAGCGCGGTTCGAAGAACTCGCTGAGGTGATCGGTACTGATGCCGCGACGAACCTCTGCAAGGCGTTTGGTGGCGAGGACATCGAAATCCCGATTTGCTGGAAGGCGAAGCGGGAACTCATGTTCCGCAGCTTGCGGCGCGAGTTCGATCACATCACGCGGGAACACAGCAGCCACTATGCCGTGGCGAAACTCGCGGTCAAGTTTGGCACGACCGATCGGCAGGTCCGCAGGATTCTCGGCACTGTCGACAACACCTGCGATACGGCTGATAATCAGCTCTCGCTACTCTGAAATCCTCTCCCCGCCGTTAGCCGTCTCTCACTGGGGGGGCGGCTAACAGGCTGTCTTGCCGTCCCCCCTCTAAGTAAATTCATGTCATCCAATCGGGGGTGGCATGAAGCAGCAACGAATTTCCGCAGCAGGCAGTGACCTGATCGAATCCTTCGAAGACGATCGTCTCGAAGCCTATCCCGACCCTGCAACGGGCGGCGCACCTTGGACCATCGGTCGCGGCCACACCGGCCCCGATGTCCGTCCCGGCCTGAAGATCACCCAGGCGCAATCCGATGCGCTGTTCTCCCAGGATCTCGCTGCGCGCGAGAACATCATCAATGGCCTCGACCTCGAACTGACGCAAGGCCAGTTCGACGCGCTGGTGTCGTTCGTGTTCAACGTCGGCACCGGCAAGCCGGGCGTCAAAGACGGCCTGGTGTATCTGCGTTCCGGCGGCCCGTCGACGCTGCTGCGCATGTTGCGCGCGAAGAACTACGCGGGCGCGGCCGACCAGTTCCCGCAGTGGAATCTTGGGAACGGCAAGCCGATGGCTGGCCTCACGCGTCGCCGTCTCGCCGAGCGCGCGCTGTTCCTGAAGGCGAGCTGACGCCATGCGTCTCGCCGATCTCATCACGGGCCATGACGGCAAGCTTTCGCATTCGAAGCTTTGGCCGAACGTCGCGGCGGCCGTCACTACCGGCATGTTCATCTACCAGGGCGTCACGAAGCAATTGACGATCGAGACCTGGGCGATCTACCTCGCTTGCGTCGGCGGCTATTCGGCAATCATCCAGGCGATCGGTGCATACCGTGGCCGCGCACCAAAGGAGGCATCCAGTGGAAATGATCAGTAAGTACGCCAAGGTCATCGCGGCCATCGCCGCAGCGGCGCTCATCGCGTTCGCGTTCGCCGCAACGTATCAGCACGGCTATGGCGTCGCCGAAGCGAAAGGCAAGCAGGCGCTATCCGACTACAAGGCTCGACAGGCGAGCGATTCCGCTGCGGCCGCGAGCCAGGCGTTTGGCAAGTACGCCGACAACGTGCTGCGCGGCCAGCACGCCGAGGTTCAATTCCTCTCCGACCACGGCACGACCACGGCCCAGATCGGCACCCTAAAGGAGCATATCAATGATGTTGCGCAACCTCACGTATCGCCCGCGCCGCGTGCTGCGGCCGCTGCGTCTGTCGTCACTGTTGATCGGTGCGTGTTCACTCGGGGCTTTGTCCGCCTGTGGAACGCAGCAGCCGGCATCCACGATTCCGCTGACGGTGCCCTGCAGGCAAGCACCGATTCCGGCGGCATTGCTGGAATTACCGGCCCCGATGCCGCCATTGACTCCGGGGTATCACAGCAAGACGTCCTCGACTGGTTCACCGACTACGCAGCCCGCAGCCGAAACACCGAATCGCAACTGAAAGGCGTGAAGGCTGCCGTTCCCGATCAAGAGGACAAGCAATAGATGGATGACTTCGACCACGCGAGCGACATCGAAGAGCAGTCTCGCGCGCTCGCGATCGCAGCCGTGACGCGGCTCGCGCGCAGCACCGCGGAATCCGAGGCGTTCTGCAAAAACGAGGCATGCGGCGAGCCGATTCCTGAGGAGCGCCGCCGCGCGGTACCGGGATGCCGTTTCTGCATCGAATGCCAGGAGCGGCGCGAACAGGTGCTGAACCGGAGGTATGCATGCAAGTGACACTCGACCCGACCGCAATCGTGGCCGGCGCATTCATGCTGCTGATAGGCGCGGTCCAGGTGTTCGGCATGTCGTGGATTCGCAGCGTCCAGGAAAAGCAGAAAGCGAGCGATAGCCGCGACGACGAGTTCGCGAAGGCGCTCTCGGCGGTACGCGAAATGATGGCCCGCGACTACGTACCGCGCGCCGAGCATCAAGCCCAGCGCGATGAATTCCGCGACGTTGCAACGCGCATCGACACGAAGCTGACCGACATCAACAACAAGCTGGACAGAAAACAGGACAAGCAATGAGCGACGAAAGCACGGTTGAAAGTCCCGAGATGCAGATGCTGCGGAAGATCGACGGCGGGGTCGACGAGTTGAAAGACCGGATGGACAAGGTCGAAAAGCGCGCGATCAAGTATGGCGCGGTGGCCGGCGCGGGTGCCGGTGCCATGGCTGGTGGCATCGTCGCGATGGGCATCTCGTTCGCCCGCGCGAAGCTCGGTCTGTAACGCATGGCCTACTCGAAGGAAGTTCGCGACAAGGTCCGTCGATCATTCGTGTTCGACCGCCTCTCGCTCGAAGTCGCCGCCATGAAGAGCGGCGTCAACTATTCCACCGCGCGGCGCTGGAAGGATGACGCACGTGCGGCCGGCGACGACTGGGAGAAGGCCCAGGCGGCGCAGCTGCTCGCCGGTGGTGGCATTGAAGGTGCTGCGCGCCAGATGCTGGCCGGGATGGTCACGCAATACCAGGCGACGATGGACGAGCTGGACAGCGCCGTGATGGCACCGGCCGACAAGGTCGCGATGCTGGCCAGCCTCGCCGACGCATACAACAAGACGATCAACGCATCGAAGCGCGTCCTGCCCGAGACGAACGAGCTGGCGATCGCGATGGGCGTCGTGCAGCGCTTGGCCACGTTCATCAAGGATCGCTATCCGGAACACGTCGGTGCGTTCGCCGATGTCCTCGGCCCGTTCGGTGACGAGCTGGCCACCGCCTACGGTTGAGGTGACGACATGCTTTTTAAACTGACCCGCGATAACGCGGTGAATCCTGGTCACGTCGTTAGCACCCGTATTGAACATCGGGAACGTGATACGCGCCTCATTGTTGAGCTGGTCACCGGCAGCGTGCTCTACGTGACGCATAACCTGTTCGACGGTATCGACGTGTACAAGCTCCATCAGGAACTGATCGACGCGAAGGCGGACTGACATGGTCCAGAAGTTCACCGAGAAGGATTTCCACAAGGAAATCGCCGAGCTGCAGGCCGAGCTGCGGCGCGACATCGAGGCCCATGCAACGGGCCTCGATCCGTCACCGGCCGCGCGCTTGGAACGCCGTCGACGTGTGCTCGTCGACGGCGATTACCAGTTCTTCGCGTACACATACTTCCCGCACCACATTCGCGGTACGCCGTCGCTATTCCAGGCGCACTTCTGCAGTCGGTTCCCGAAGCTGCTGCGCCAGGCCGGCGGCTCGCGCGAATGGTGGGTCGCGCCACGTGGCGAGGCGAAGTCGTCCATGTGTACGAAGATCGGCCCGGTGTACATCATCGTGCAGGGGCTGCTGCAGCGCGAGGAAGTTCGGCGTGAAGTCAGCTGGACCGGCGAGCTGCCGTCGTTCCTGGACTACATCGTCCTGCTCGGTGCCGAGACGTCACTCCCGACGAAGCTGCTCGAAGTCGTTAAAACCGAGCTCACTGCTAACGCCTCGCTCCAGCTCGACTTCCCGGAAGTGTGCGGCAAGGGGCCGACGTGGAAGGTCGGCGAGTTCATCACGAAGAACGGCATCAAGGTCGAGCCGTTCGGCGCAGAGCAGGCGATTCGCGGTACGTTCCACGGCGCGAGCCGGCCGAAGGTGCTGATGGGCGACGATCTGATCACCGACGCCGAGGCCAAAAGCCCGACCGAGCGCCAGAACCGCTGGACGTGGTTGGAAAAAGCGATCGACTACCTCGGGCCGCCTGACGGCAGCGTGAAATACGTCGGCGTCGGCACGGTGCTGGACAAGGATGATCCGATCTCGCGCGCGAAGCGCACGATCGGCCATATCGTCCACCACTTCCGCGCGATCGCGCAGATGCCGACGAACATGGATCTGTGGGAACAGTGCGAAGCGCTGATGCTGAACGATGACAAGCCCGCGATCGAAGCAGCTGCCGCGCGCGGCGAAGCGATCGCCGATACCGATCTGCCGTCGCACAGGTTCTACGTCGCCAACCAGGCAGCGATGGACGCTGGCGCCGTCACGTCGTGGCCGTCCGTGCGCACGCTGTTCTATCTGATGCGCCAACGCGCGAAGTCACCGCGCGCCTTCGCGACCGAGATGCAGGGCGACCCGCGCACCGAGGAAGACAAGGTGTTCGGGCACATCACGTTTTGGGTGCAGCGGCTGCAGTCCTGGCTGATGTTCGGCGCATGCGATCCGTCGATGGGCCGAGGTGAGAAGTCCGACCCGTCCGCGATTCTAGTCGGCGGCCTGGACGTGCCGAGCCGCAAGCTCCACGTCATTCATGCGGCGATCAAGCGGCGCGTGCCGTCGAAGCTCGAATCCGACCTGATCGCGGTACAGCAGGAGTTCGGTTGCCTGGCGTTCGGCTTCGAGAACAACAACGCCTACGAATGGGCGCGGCAAGACCTGATCAAGGCTGCATTGCGTGCCGGTGTACCGCTGCCGCTCGTTGGCGTGACAGCCACTGTAGCGCCGGAGCTGCGCATCGACTCGCTGGAGCCGTATGTCACCGATCGCGTCGTGCCGTCGATTCTGTTCCACAGCGGATTGACGGCGCTGCTCGCCGAGCTGGACGAGTGGCCGGAGCCGCAGGGCAATCACCACTTCGACGGCCTGACCGCGTTGCACATCCTCTGGATGATCGCGCAGTCCCGTGCGCACTTCGCGACCGGTGGCTACATCGCCGTGCCGAAGCGCGGCAGCAATTCGAAAGACGCAGCGTCGTTCGGCGGACGCTTCGGACAAGGGGCATGGTAGAGGGAAACATGGCAAAGATCGTCGACATCAACGGCAACCCGATCGACAGCCAGGTATTGGCTGATCCGCAGACGTCGAAGCTCGGCTGGCTGACGCAGAGCTTCGAAATGCACCCGGCCCGTGGGCTGACGCCGGCACGTCTGCACAAGCTGCTCGACGCGGCCGAGCGCGGCCAGATTATCGAGCAGTCCGACCTCTTCACCGACATGGAGGAGAAGGACGGGCACATTTTCGCGGAGATGAGCAAGCGCAAGCGCGTCATCCTGACGCTGGACTATGACGTCAAGCCGCCGCGCAACGCCAGCACGGCAGAGAAGACGCTGACCGAGGAAGTCCGCGAGTGGATTGACGACATGCCCGACTTCGAGGACATGCTGCTCGACTGCCTCGACGCCATCGGACACGGCTTCGCAGCGCTCGAAATCGAGTGGCAGCAGCTCGGCAAGCTCTGGTATCCGAAGGCGTTCAACCACCGGCCGCAACGGTGGTTCATGAACCCGATTTCCGACCGCAATCAGATCCGCCTTCGGGGCGCGGACGTCGACGGCCTGCCGCTCTGGCCGGCGGGCTGGATCGTGCATCGCCATAAGGCAAAGTCCGGCTATGTCGCGCGCGGCGGTCTGCATCGCGTCCTGGTATGGCCGTACCTGTTCAAGAACTACAGCGTGCGCGACCTCGCCGAGTTCCTGGAAATCTACGGCCTGCCGCTGCGCGTCGGCAAATACCCGTCCGGCTCGACCGACGACGAGAAGAATGCGTTGCTGGCCGCTGTCGCCGGCATCGGCCACAACGCGGCCGGCATCATCCCGGAATCGATGATGATCGACTTCCAGCAGGCCGCAGACGGAACGCACGTGCCGCACATGTCGATGGTTGAATGGTGCGAGCGCACCGAATCGAAGGTCATCCTGGGCGGCACGCTAACCAGCCAGGCAGACGGCAAGTCGTCGACGCACGCGCTCGGCAACGTCCACAACGAAGTGCGCCACGACCTGATGACGTCCGACGCGCGGCAGCTCGCCAGCACGATCACGCGTGACCTCATCTATACGATGATCACGCTCAACCGTGGGCAGATCGATCGGCTGCGGTGCCCGCAGTTCACGTTCGAGACGCGCGAGCCGGCCGACCTGAGTATGTTCGCGGAGGCGCTGCCGAAACTCGTCGGCATGGGGCTGAAGGTGAAGCGCACCTGGGCGCACGAGAAACTGTCGATCCCGGAACCGGAAGACGGCGACGAGCTGCTGTCGATCCCGAAGCCGGAAATGATCGTGCCGCCGGAGCTGCGTCCGACTCCGGATGGTCGAGCGCCTGCCGGTGTCAATACGGCCGCGAATTCGCGCATCCGCTACGTCGCGGTGATGACGAACGAGCGCGGCGAGGTCATCTATCCGGATCAGCATGCCCTCGACCAGGCGGCTGCATCCCTGCCGTCCGACCCGATCGACGCGGCGATGCAGAAGCTGCTCGCGCCGGTCATCATGGCGATCCGGAACGGTCAATCTCCGGACGACGCGATCGAGCGCCTGCTCGCGGCCGAGCCGGACATGGATGAAACCGAGATCGCCGAGCTGCTCGCACGCGCGATGTTCGTCGCCGACATCTGGGGCCGCGTCAATGGCGGTTGATCTCGCCCACGCAATCGGCCTGCCGCCCGAAAAGGCGATCGCCTACTTCGAGTCGAAGGGCTACAAGATCGGGTTCCGATGGCAGGACGTCGCGACCGAGACGCACGCGCGGGCGTTCACGGTCGCGGGCGTGATGAAGGTGGACGTCCTTCAGGACATCCGCCAGGCGCTCGCGACGTCGCTCGAAAAAGGCACGACGCTGGCCGAGTTCAAGCGGCAGCTTACGCCGGTCCTCGAACGTAAGGGGTGGATCGGCAAGGGCATGATCGTCGACCAGGACACGGGCGAGATCGAGGGCAAGCGGCTCACGCCCCGTCGACTGGACACTATCTTCCAGACGAACATGCAGTCGGCCTACATGGCGGGCCGGTATGCTTCACAGCTCGAGGCGGTCGACACCCATCCATATTGGGAATACGTCGCGGTGCTCGACAGCCGAACGCGGCCGGCGCACCGCGCGCTCTCCGGTCGGATCTACCGTTACGATGATCCGTTCTGGCAGACGTTCTATCCGCCGAATGGGTATCGGTGTCGTTGCCGGGTGCGTACGCGTACCCGCGCATACGTCGAGCAGAATGGAATTCCGGTGCTCGACAGCAGCGGCAACCTGGTCGAAGTCGAGATCGTCGATCGCTCCGGTGCGAAGCAGCCGGCGATCGCATACAAAGACCCGGCGACCGGAAAGAAGGTGCTTCCCGATCCGGGCTTCGGGTCGAATCCAGGTGCCCAGTGGGCGAAGCCGTTCACGCCCCCGCCCATGAATTCCCTGCCGCAGACGCTGCCGGCCGGCGCGGAGCTGCCGCCGCTTCCGCCCGCCACGCGCGTGCGCCCGGATGCGGTCATGCCGGCCGGCCTGCAGCCGGAGCAATACGCCCAGGCGTTCATGCGCGAGTTCGGCGCAACGCTCGGCAAGCCGGCCACCTATCGCGACGTCACGGGCCAGCTGCTGCAGGTCAACGAATGGATGTTCAAGGATGGGGCCGGCCGCTGGGCCGCCAACCTCGCCGATCGTGGTCGCGATGCTGCGCTTTTGGCACAGGCCGTCAAGGAACCGGACGAGGTGTGGCTCGGTTGGGCGCAGACCGACGGCGCATGGTCTCTGCGTCGCCGTTACATCCAGACGCTGGAGAACGAAGCCGGCGACTGGGGCGTGACGGTTTTCGACCAGGGCCAGGACGGCTGGACCGGCAGCGTGACGTTCCCGACCAACGTCGGCGCATCCGATGAAGACCGTCGCACCTACCTGGACACGGTGCGCGGCACGTTCCTGCGCTACCGTCGCCACAAGGGAGACTAATAGATGGCCAACAGCATGATCGACGTCGAGATCGCCGACTCGCGGTTCGAGGCCGTCATGGCTCGGGTCCGGACGCTGATGCAAGACGCCTCGCCGGTGACCCGCCTGATTCTTGAATCGATGTGGGGCGCAGTCGAGGAGAACTTCGCGCAGCAAGGTCGACCGAAGTGGCTCGGCCTCAAGCCGTCGACGCTCAAGCGCCGTCGCGGTGAGGCAGCCTCCGAGCGGATTCTGACCAGGTCCGGGCATCTGGCGAGCAGCTTCTCGAAGACGCACGACGCGACAATGGCCCGCGTCGGCACTAATGTTGTATACGCGGCGATCCACCAGTTCGGCGGCACGATCCAGCGCCATCCCATGTCCGGCTACGTTAGGCTGCGCAAGGATAGCAATGGCATGCTGCTGCGGCAGGCTGATCATCCGCACCTGGCCGTGTTTGCGAAGAACGGACACAAGCGAGTCAAGGTCGTCAAATGGACCCGCACCCAGGGCTGGACGATCAAGATTCCGGCCCGTCCGTTCCTCGTGCTGACCGAGGCCGACAACGTCGAAATCGAAATGGAAGTCTCGGCCTACCTGCGTCGTTTGACCGACCAGTGATCCGAAGCCGATAGGAGCCGTTCCGGCCCCTCGGTGGCCCCGATGTACCGGGTCGGGCTAATCGGGGCCGTTAAACCCCCGTTAAAACCGCTCGCAGGGGCATTCGATCCACGCAACTCCCCTCCGCATTGCGCGATTGGCCCGTCCCAGGGACGGCAATCCACTTATCCCAGGTTGTATCGGCCGCCACCATGGCGGCATGGACAAGCTCTTCTTCGCCTCCCTCTCGCTGGAGATCACACCCGGTTCCGGCACGCTGCAATTGCTGCCGGCCGGCGACTTCCGTGCGAACGACGGCCGCCCCGTCGAGTGCGCCGCCTGGCGCGTCACGCCGGACGGCGCGAAGCTCCTCGTCGCGGCGATGGCTGCCCGCAAGACGCCGATGGTGCTCGACTACGAACACCAGACGCTGTCGGCCGCAACGAGCGGCACGCCTGCGCCTGCCGCCGCCTGGATCAAAGCAGTCGAGTGGCGCGAAGGCCAAGGGCTTTACGCCACTGACGTCGAATGGACCGCTCGCGCCTCGGCGTTCGTCGACGCGAAGGAATACCGCTTCGTCTCGCCGGTGTTCACCTACGACGCCGACGGCAACGTCCTGCAGCTCATCAACGCTGCGCTGACCAACAACCCTGCGCTCGACGGCATGGACGAAGTGATGCTCGCCGCAGCGTCGCGTCTGGTCTCCTCCGAGTTTTCACCCCCCGCCGGCCGGGATGCGCCGGCCGATCCACCTCAGGAGCAATCCATGAAAGAGCTGTTGGCCGCGCTGCGGCTGATCTTCAATCTGCCGGCGACGGCCACCGAGCAGGAAGCCACGGCGGCGGCCACGGCGTTCGCGAAGGTGCTCGGCGCGACCGACGCCGCGCCCGTCGATGCACGTGCCGTGTTGACCTCGCAGGGTGATCGCATCGCCGCACTCTCCAGTGCGACACCCGATCCGGCGAAGTACGTGCCGATCGAGACGATGAACGCGCTGCGTGACCAGGTCGCGACGCTGACCAATCAGTCGCAGCAGGGCCAGGTCGACGGCCTGATCACGGCGGCGCTGTCGGATGGCCGCCTGCTGCCGGCCCAGGAGTCGTGGGCGCGCGACCTCGGCAAGTCGAACTTCACGCAGCTCAAGCAATACCTCGACACGGCGACGCCGATCGCGGCACTGCGCAGCACGCAGACCGGCGGCCGTGAATCGGGCGGCAGCAAGGAAACCGAGGTGACGACGGAAGCCGGCGAACTCGCCGTCTGCCGCCAGCTCGGCCTGACGCCGGAACAGTACGCGAAGACCAAAGGAGGTGCGAAGTGAGCGCGACGACCCAGGATCGCAACACTCCGTACATCGACGGTGAGACCGTCGGCGTGCCCGTGAAGGCCAACACCGTGATCCGTGCCGGGGTCATCGTCTGCGCCAGCGCGGCCGGCCTCGCGGTCGAAGGTTCGACGGCAACCAACCTGACGTACCTCGGTCGCGCCGAACAGTACGTCGACAACTCGACCGGTGCCGATGGCGCGAAGACCGTCCGGGTCCGTCGCCTGAAGGCGTTCAAGTGGGAAAACCTCGGCACCGATGCTGTCACGCAGGCGCAGCTCGGCAAGGCGTGCTACGTCGCCGACAACCAGACCGTTGCGGCAACGGACGGCGCGGGTACGCGCTCGAAGGCCGGCATCGTGGTCGGCGTCGACGCCGATGGCGTCTGGGTTCAATAACAGGAGCAACCATGCTGGTCAACGCACAATCGATCAACCAGATCTTCATCGGCCTGCAGGCCATCTTCAACAACGCGTTCGAGGGTGCGCCGTCGACGTGGCAGCAAATCGCGATGCTCGTTCCGTCGAGCGGTCGCGAGGAGCTGTATGCGTGGCTCGACCGCTTCCCAAAGATGGCGAAGTGGATCGGCGACAAGAACGTCAAGGCGCTGAAGGCCCACGGCTACACCGTCGTCAACGACGACTTCGA
Source organism: Burkholderia ambifaria (assembly GCF_001443045.1). Classification (GTDB taxonomy): domain Bacteria; phylum Pseudomonadota; class Gammaproteobacteria; order Burkholderiales; family Burkholderiaceae; genus Burkholderia; species Burkholderia ambifaria_A. Next base: position 93,992 of record NZ_LKPJ01000022.1, read on the forward strand.
GGCCACGGTCGAGGTCGACCGCAATGACATCGAAGACGATCGCCTCGGCATCTACGCGCCCCAGGCGCAGAACGCCGGCTACTCGGCCAAGCAGCTGCCCGACGAGATCATCTACGACCTGGTCAACCACGCGTTCGAGAAGAGCTGCTACGACGGCCAGTACTTCTTCGACACCGATCACCCGGTCGGGCGCGGCGTGACTTCGAACAAGTTCGCGCTGCCGCTGACGATCGCCGGCCAGGCTGCCGCAATCGCGACCTACGGCGCGGTGCGCACCGCGATGCGCAAGGTGCAGGACGACGAAGGTCGACCGCTGAACATCACGCCGAACATCCTGCTCGTTCCGCCGGCACTGGAAGACGTGGCGAACGCGCTGATGACGAACGACCGTCTGAACGACGGCATGCCGAACCCGTACAAGGGCACGTCGAAGGTCGTGTGCGACGCGCGGCTGCTGTCGGATACGGCCTGGTTCCTGCTCGACACGACGAAGCCGGTCAAGCCGTTCGTGTATCAGGAGCGCAAGGCGCCGGTGTTCGTGCAGCAGATCGACCCGGAAGCGCCGGACGTGTTCATGCGCAAGAAGTTCAAGTTCGGCGCGGAAGCGCGCGCGGCCGGCGGCTTCGGCTTCTGGCAGCTCGCGGCCGGCTCGACCGGCGACGGCCCGGTCCCGCAGTAATACATCGCCCCTGAGAACAGCCGCGCGACGCCGATAAGCGCGGAGGAAGACTGCCCCGGAGCTGCGGCAAATGGTGGGCTCCGGTTACGCGACACACATCTATATAGGACAGGACATGGCAAAGCAGAAACATCCGGCCATCTCGGTCGCTGCCAAGCAGGACACTTTTCGACGCGCTGGACATGTGTTCGGCCGTACGCCGAAAACGATCGCGCTGGCGGCGCTTCACCCGGACGCATACCGTGCGATCACCGACGACAAGTCTCTGGTGGTGGTCCACACGGCGACGGAACTCGACGAAGCGGAAGCGAAGCGGCTCCCGCACCACGACGCGGACCACGTGACGAAGCACCTGGCCAACGTCGACACGCTGACGCTCCAGGTCAGCGAGGATGACGCGAAGCGCGCGCTCGCACTTGCCGACATCGACGCCGACCTGCAGAAGCGCGAAGCGGCCGTGCGCGACGCCGAAGCCGATCTGCAGAGCCGCGTCGTCGAGTTCGACGAGCGCTATGCAGGTCTCGTCACGCGTGAGAACGACCTGAACGAACGCGAGCGCCAGCTCGACGAGCGCCAGGCGGCGATCGACGCGGCGGAGAAGTCGGCCGCAGGAGCGAAGGCAGGCAGCCAGGGCCGGAAGTCGTAAGCCATGGGTTACGCCACTCAGGACGATATGGTGAGCCGATTCGGGAGCATGGAAGTCATCGCGCTCACGGATCGCGAACGCCTGGGCGAGATCGATTCGACGCTGCTGTCGCGCGCCCTGGAGGACGCGGCGGCCGAGATGGACACGTACCTCGCCGCGCGGTACCGCCTGCCGATCACCGCCGTGCCGCGCTTCCTGGCTGGCTTGTGCTGCGACATCGCCCGTTATCGCCTGGTCGGCGCGGAGGCTCGGGACACCGACGAGATTCGCAACCGCTATCGCGACGCCATCAAGTTCCTGACGATGGCGGCGGACGGTACGGTCACGCTCGGTGTCGACCCGGCCGGTTCGACCGTACAACCGGGCAATACGATCCGCTTCGAGCAAGGCACGCGGATTTTCTCGTCACGCGATCGAGGTGCGTTCTGATGAGCGACACGACATCCGCCGCTGCCGGCACCTATGTGCCGATCATCACGGCCGTCGAGCTGGCGATGGTCGACCGGTTGAAGCGCGGCCTCGGGAAGATGGTGTCCGAGGTCAAGACCTACGGCGGCGAATTCGACAGCGACGAGTTGGATTCGGTCGTCCGACGCTTCCCGGCGGCATGGGTCACGTTCGGCGGCGTTCCGCGCACCGATCCGCACAGCACCAGTCGGTCGAAGTGGAAGTCGGAAGCGACCTTCGTCGTGATGGTCGGTGCGCGCAGCGTGCGAAGCGAGGAGTCCAGTCGTCATGGTGGTCCGGCGAAAGCCGAGGTCGGCACCAACCTGCTGATCTCCTGCGTACGCCACCTGCTCAATCAGCAGGACATGGGCCTGCCGATCCGCCACTTCGCACCGGGTCCGATCCGAACGCTGTTCAACACGCAGGTGCGCGGCGACGCGATGTCGGTCTACGCGCTGGAGTTTCGCACGGCATGGATCGAGGACACGCTGTTCCTCGGGGCGTTCCCGCAGGGGCAGTCCGAAGGCCCGCTCGGCAAGGTGTTCGAGGACTACGGCGGCCAGATCGACCCACCGACGCCGGACTGGAACACGACGCTGCTGTCGTACTTCCTGGAACCCGGCACCGATCGACCGGCCGACGCGCAAGACCTCGTACAGATGAAACAGGAGTGAGCATGAAAGTTATCGCGAAAGCCGGACTGCGCGTCCCGAAGGAAGGCGCACCGCGCAAGTACATCACCGACAGCGAGGCCGTCGTCGTGCCCGACTCGGTGTACTACACGCGCCGCGTCATGGATGGCGACCTTCTGCGCCAGGACGAAGCGCCGGCCGCAACCGAAATCCCGGCTGCAGGCGAGCCGGCAGACGATCCCGCCCCGACCTCGGACGCGGGTGCCAAAAAGACCGCGAAAGGAGCCTGATTGTGGCAAGCGCGAATATCAGTTTTGACACCATCCAGTCGAGCCTGCGAAAGCCCGGCCGGTACTTCGAGTTCAACACGAAGCTCGCCGTCCGCACGCTGCCGACGAACGAACAGACTGTGCTCATCGTCGGTCAGCGTCTCGCCTCCGGTCAGCTGGCGGCCCTGGTCCCGACGCAGGTGTTCTCCGGCGACCAGGCGGCGCTGTACTTCGGTGCCGGCTCGCTCGCGCACCGCGCGGCCGTGGCCGCGATCAAGGCGAATCCCTACGTTGCGCTGACCGTGATCGGCGTCGACGATGCGGCCGCCGGTGTCGTCGCGACTGCGTCGGTAGCCTTCACGGGTCCGGCAACCGCCGATGGCGCGTATGCGCTCTTCATCGGCCTCGATCGCGTCGACGTCGCAGTGGAAAGCGGCGCAACCGCTGCGGAGGTCGCGACCAGCTTCGCGGCCGCGATTGGCCAAGCCACGTCGCTGCCTGTCACGGCAGCCGCGGCTGACGGTACGCTGACCCTGACGGCCAAGAACAAGGGCGCGGCCGGCAATTCGATCATCGTGTCGCAGCTCGGTCAGACGGCGGGTGTTTCCGCCACGATCACGGCGTTCGCCGGCGGCCTGAACGATCCGGACCTCACTGCTCCACTGGCTGCCGTCTTCGGGGCGAGCTTCAACGTCTATTCGATCGGCACGCCGACGCAGGAAGCGTTGACGAAGCTGCGCACGCACCTGGACGCGATCTCGCACCCGTACGAACAGCGGCCGGCGATCGCGGCGATCGGATCGGGCGTCACGCTGGCGGCAGAGACGACGCTCGCGGGTCAGCTCAACAGTGGCCGCATCTCGCTCGGCTGGTATCCCGGCTCGGTGGCGTTGCCGGCTGAGATCAGCGCGGCCTACGCCGCCGTGGTCGCGAGCGAGGAAGACCCGGCCCGTCCGCTGAATACGCTCGCACTGGCCGCGCTTGATGTGGTTCCGGTCACGTCTCGCGCTGGCCGCACCGAGCAGGAATCGGCGCTGCACAACGGTGTGACCCCGTTCGAGGTCGGCCCCGGCAACGTGGTGCAGATCGTTCGCGCCATCACGACGTACACGAAGGACGCGCAAGGCATCGACGACCCGGCACTGCTCGACCTGACCACGATTCGCACGCTCGACTACGTGCGCAAGGCGTGTATCCAGCGCATCGCACTGCGCTTCCCGCGCGAGAAGCTGTCGGAGAAAACGCCGCCGAAGGTGCGTAGCGAGCTGCTCGACGTGCTTTACAAGCTGGAAGAGCTGGAGATCGTGGAGAACGTCGAGGCGAACGCGGACAAGTTGATCGTCGAGCGCGATCTGCAGAACGTCAACCAGTTGAACGCCGCGATCCCGACCGACGTCGTGAATGGTCTGCACATCTTCGCGGGCCGGATCGACCTGATCCTCTGAACGACACCGTTCTATAACGATAGGAGCCAGCCATGGCATTGGAAGAATACGTCGGCGCGATCGTGCTCGAAGTCGACGGCAAGGAAGCCGAGGTGGTGTCGGTCAATCCGACGTCGCAAACCGGCAAGAAGCCGGTGCGGACCATGAACCGCACCGGCCGCGTGAAGGGATTCGCTCGCGGCGTCGAGTCTCACGAGCTGAAGGTCACGGTCGTCATCCCTCTCTCCGGCGACGAGATCGACTGGTGGAACATGGAAGGCGGCAAGCTGACCATTTTCCCGGTGTCGCCGGGTGGCAAGCGTGTGAGCTACCAGGACTGCGTCACGCAGGACATGGGCGACCAGTATTCGGTGGACAACGAAGCGCGTCGTGATCTGACGATCTTCTCGACTCGACGGGTGGAAGAATGAAACTGACGGAAAAGGGTTCGCTGGACTACGGCATCGAGTATCCGGTCGACAGCGGCGAGCTGCACTACGACTTTGAGCTCCGCCTCGCCACGGTGGCAGACAACATCGCGGCGTATGAGGAGCCTGCCATCATCGGTGGCGGCGTCTGCAACATGCGTGTCAACGCGGCTGTATTGGCGCGCAGCATTGTGTCGCTTGGCACGATCCCGGCAGCGGCCATCACGCCCGATCTGATCGACACGGCCGTGGACAGCGATTACGACATGCTGGTCGCGGCGCAGGAGCGGCTCAAAAAAAAGCGAAAAGCGCTGAAGCCCGGTTACGTCCCCTCCGACTTGCCGCCGTCGTCCTCGGCCAGCACGGCATCAGCGACGAACGATTCCGGCAGTTGACCGAAGCTGAACTGGCGGGATACCTCGACGCCGTCGCCACGCTTCGCGGCAAGGCACCGAAGCGTGGCGATCAGCATACCGAGGACCGAACCATCAAAAGCTTGCGTCGCAAGCGTCCCAAACAGAAGACCTGATATATGTCCCGCGATCTCGAAGTTGGAATGACAGTACGGATGCGGGACCAGGTCTCCGCACCGTCTCAGCAGGTCGAGCGCAACGTTCAACGCGGCGTTAAACAAACCGCCCAGGCATACACGGATATGTCTCGCGTTGCGGTTACGTCGAGCCGCATGCTGTACGACGTTCGGATGACGCAATCCGCGCGTACCGAACAAGCTGTCCAGCGAAACATCCAGCAAACTCAGGCGGCTCAGGCACGTGCCGATCGCAATATCCTGACCTCGTCGCAACGTCTTGCGAACGCCCGTCAACAACTCGACATCCGCTCCGAGCGGACCATCCGTCGCGAGATCGACCAGACGATCGCAGCGTACAACCGGCTCGCGCGAGCTGGCTTCGCGTCGACCACCGAACAAGCGCGCGCGTTCGCGGCGCTGAATGGCCGTGTCGCCGACCTGCGTCGCGAACTCAGCGGCGTCCAGCAGCAGGAAAGCGCGCTCGCCCGCACCGGGCGCGGCATTGGCATGGCCTGGAAGGCTGGCGCGGCCGTCGCAGGTGCAGCGGCCGGCACGATGGTTGTTGCGCCTGCCGTCAACGAGACGATGGCCTACGATCGTCGGTTGACGATGATGGCAAACACGGCATTCTCCGATCGCGGTATTGCCGGCCGCCGCCAGGGCGTCCGCGAACTGGACGCTGCGATCCGCAACGCGGTTCGCCAGGGCGGCGGTTCGCCTGATCAGGCGGCCGATACGCTCGACAACCTGCTCGCCTCTGGCGCCGTCAGCGACAAGACGGCGATGAGCATCCTGCCGACGTTGCAGAAGTTCGCGACCGGCTCGGGCGCAAACCCGAACGAGCTGGGCAACATCGCGATCCGCGCGATGCAGAACTTCGGCATCAAGGAAGCCGAGATTCCCCGTGCGCTCGACATGGCGCTCAAGGGCGGCCAGGCTGGCGGCTTCGAGCTGAAGGATATGTCGAAGTGGTTGCCACAACAGATGGCGCTCGCCAAGCAGGCCGGCATGTCCGGGCTGCAGGATTTCGGCCGTCTCGTCGTCGCGAACCAGGCGGCGGTCATCACGGCCGGCACGAAGGATGAAGCCGGGAACAACCTGGTCAACTTGCTCGAAAAGCTCAACTCGCAGGACACGCAACACAAGGCGAAGGGACTCGGCATCGACCTGACGGGTAGCCTCGCGTCGTCGCGCGCCAAGGGCGTCAACGCGATCGATGCGTTCGTCGGCATCGTCGAACGCGTGATGTCCCGCGACAAGCGCTATCAGCGCAACCAGGCGGCGCTCGCGCACGCTCCGGAGGGTGAGCGCAAAGCCATCCTCGAGAGTCAGGCCAATCTGCTCGAAGGAACGGCAGTCGGCAAACTGATCCACGACCGCCAGGCGATCGGTGCGCTCGTCGCGTACATGGGACAGCGCGATTATCGAAAGCAGGTGTCCGCGCAGGTGTTCGATCCGAAATCGGCCATCACTGACAACTTCGCGCTCATCCAGGGCACGAACTCATTCAAGGTCGACCAGGCGCAGAACGAGCTGTTCTTCGGGCGTCAGGATGCCATGTCGGGCTTTAACGACAAGGTCGGTGACGCTGCGTCGAAACTGACCGACTATGCCTCGAAATATCCGGCCCTGACGTCTGCTATCGAAGCGACGACGATCGGCTTGCGGACGATGACGGCGGCACTGACGCCGCTCGCGTTCCTCGCTGTCATTCGCGGCGGCGCTGGATTGGCCGGTGGCGCTGCGGCCGGTGCCGGCGTCGCAGGTGCCGTAGGTGCTGGCGCGGCCGGCGCGGCGTCGTTCGGCGCGCGCCTCGGCGGGATGGCTCGGACGCTCGGCCCGATCGGTGCCGCGATCGGTATCGGCGCGAGCGGCTTCGAGGCGTACTCGATCTCGAACGACGCGTCGATGACGCCAGATCAGAAAAAGGCCGGCTACATCGGCACGGCCGGCGGCGCTTTCGGCGGTCTCGCTGGCATGGGCGCGGGTCTGATGGCCGGCGCAGCGGCAGGATCTGTCGTGCCTGGATTCGGCAATGTCATCGGAGCTGGTGTCGGCGCTGTCGCGGGCTACTTCGGCCACGACCTGGGCGAACGCCTCGGCAAGATGATCGGCGACGCGATCTATGCGCAGAAGAAAGACGAGAAGCCGACGGTCGTTGAAGGCCACTTCACGATCAACCTCGACGGTCAGCATCTGTATGACTTCGTCACCACCGCCAACCAGAAGAACGCGTTGAGGAACTGACATGGCGTGGAAAGATACCCTGCAGGATGCATCGTTCCGTGGCGTCGTGTTCGACGTGCAGCGCACTGACGATCCGATCGAGCGTGAGGTTGCACGCTACGCGTATCCGTATGTCGACGGCGAAGACATCGTCGACATGGGACAAAAAGCGCGCGAAACATCACTCACGGCAATTTTCTTCGGTGACGACTACGAGGAGCGGCTCAAGACGTTTCTGAACGCGATCTCACAGCCGGGGCCGGGCGAGCTGGTGCACCCGGTGTTCGGCAGCATGCCGAACATGCAGTTTCTCGGTGGCCACGTGTCGCACACCGCTGACGACGTCGACGCGTGCCAGGTCGAGCTGCGCTTCGCCATGGCGAATCCGGGCAACCCATTCTTCACGGGTCAGCTCGCAAGCCAACGCGCGGACGCAACCGCTCAGGTGGCTCAGACGGCACAGGACAGTGCCGTGAGTGCGTTCGCCACCGCGATGGACGGCCTGAAGGCCGCGCAGGCCGGTCTGCGTCGGCTCAATTCGTTGCGCGACGTGATGTCGGACACCCTTGGCCCGATCCGCAGTTTGGTAACCGGGTTCCGGTCAACCGTACTGGACTACGTCGACTTCCCGCGCGCATTCGCCAGCGACCTGATTGGGCTGGTAAGCGGCGTAACCGACTTTCGCTCATTCGATCCGGGGCTAGTGACGTCTGACTGGAGCGGCCTACTCGAACAGATGGATACGATCGTCAAGCTGCCAGCGTCGTCGGCAGCCGGCGAATCCGTCACGATTCCTGGAACACCTACGACCACGCCGACGACCGCCAGCGCGACCCCGACGCCGTCTCGATCGCCTGAGGCAGATCCGGCCGATGTCTCGATGGTCGCCACGCTTGTCAGCGCAGTGGTCGCGACGACGCTGGCCAGCGTCGCATCCGACGTCCTGGCGAATGAGCTGGATCAGCCAACGCTCACGCCCGACGACATCGAGTCGATCTCGAACGACGTGCGCACACACCTGCAGACGGCGATTGACGACACTCGCGACACGATGGTGCTTGTCGACTATCGTCCCGTCGTCGAGCCGATGAAAGACACTGCACTCGCCACGCAGGAGCTGGCGATCGACGTGATCGATCAACTGCCGCCGATCGTCTCCAGGACTATCGATGCTCCCTGCAATCTGACGCTGCTCGCCTTCCGCTGGTATGGCGACTACTTGCGGTCGAACGAGCTGATGCGTCTGAATCCGGGCATCCGCAATCCCAACTTCATCAACCGGGGAGACGTGCTGCGTGGCTACGCGCGATGACACCGTATCGGTATTGATCGGTGGCAAGGTCCATAGCAAGTGGACGGCCTACTCGATCGATTCAGACCTCCTGACGCCCGCGGACGCCTGGGAGGTTCGCCTCACCAAACCAAGCGATCCGATGCCCGCATCGGTCGTGGCCGGCGCAGCCGTTCAGGTCAAGGTCGGCTCCGACGTGGTGCTCGTCGGCTATGTAGACGCAGTGCGTCGACGGACGAGCAAAACGCAGAAGACGCTGTCGATCAATGGTCGCGATCTGGCTGCGATCTTGCGCGACTGCTCCGCACCCGTGTTCACTGCAAAGCAGGTCACGCTTCACGATGTCGTTGCAAGCATCGTGCGACCGCTCGGCATCACGAAAATCCGGATCGATAGCGCGAAGGAAATCCCCGCATGGGACAAAGTGTCGGTCGATCCGGGTGACACGGCATGGGACGCCCTGGTGCATGCTGCCGAAGGCGAAGGATTGTGGCCGTGGTTCGATCCGGACGGAACGCTCGTCATAGGTGGCCCAGACTACACCGCCGCGCCGGTCGCGAAACTCGTCATGCGAAACGATGGCAAGGGCAACAACGTCGAATCGTTCGACGAAGATCAGTCGATCGCCGAGCGCTACTCGGAAGTCACCGTGCTGGCCCAATCACACGGCAGCCGTGCCGAGCGCGGCAAGAACGCGTTGAAGGCAACCGTCAAGGATTCTCAGGTTCCCGTTTATCGCCCGAAGGTCTACGTCGACCACGATGCGCCGAACCTCGACGCAGTCACGGCGCGCGCGCGCAAGATCATCTCGGATTCTCGGCTGCACGCGCACACGCTGCGCGCTGTCGTTAAAGGGCATCGCACTGACGCCGGAACATTGTGGAAGCCGGGGCAACGCGTACATGTCGTCTGGGAAGAGTACGGCATCGACGCGATCTATTTCCTGATGGGTCGTAAGTTCGAGGGCGGTCGAGATGTGGGCGCACGTACCACGCTCACCCTGAAGGAAGATGGTGTGTGGGTGCTCGACGCGCATCCGCACACAAAGCGCAAACACCGTCACAAGGAAAGCGGCCCGATGTCGATCATCACGACGGATGCAAGCGGCAACACGACGGAGTCGAAACAATGATTCATGAGGTCCGGAAACAGATCGATCGCGCGCTCGCAGGTGTCCGCCAGGCATACCGCGCCGTAATCTCGCTCTGCGCAAGCGATACGCCCGTGCAGCTCGCCCAGGTCGACGGACTCGCCGGCGAAACCACGCCCGATGTTGAGCTGTTCCAGCACTATGGCTTGACGTCCAATCCGCCGGCCGGCTCGGTGGCGGTCGTGATCCCGCTCGGCGGAAAGACGAGTCACGGCATTATCGTGGCCACTGAGAACGAGGCGTATCGCATTCAGGGTCTGCAGCCAGGCGAAGTGGCCGTCTATACGGACGAAGGCGATTCGATTGTATTTCGGCGCGGCAGGATCATCGACATCACAACCGACACGCTGAACATCAAGGCGACGACACAGGTCAACATCGATACGCCGAACGTCAATGTGAAAAAGCGTCTCAACGTCCAGGAACAGATCACCGGCCAGGGAGGCATGGCCGTATCGGGTGGCGACGGCGTCGAGATCGACGGCAGCATGAAGGTCACGCAGGACGTAGAGGCAGGCGGCAAGAGCCTAATCCATCACAAGCACCCCGGCGATTCCGGCGGGACGACTGGCGAGCCGATCTAACGGTCCCAGGGACAGCCAACCACGCGTTTATACCGTCCATGCTCGCGACAATCGCCGCATGGACGCGCTTCTCAACCCCACCACCGCAGACTACGTCGGCACACGCACGCAATCGCTCGCGAACGCGGTGTATCTGCGCCTCCAAACGCCGCTCGGGTCATATTGGGCCGACCCTGACCTCGGGTCGCGTCTGCACGAACTCCAACGCGAGAAGGACACACCGCGCGTGCGTCGCCTCGCGGTCCAATACGCCGAACAAGCGCTACAGCCGTTGCTCGACAGTCAACGTGCAACCGCAGTCACCGTTGACACCGCTGATTACCAGGCGGGTTGGATGGTGCTGCTGATTTCCGTGACCGACGCGACTGGCGACGTCCAGCATTTCAAGCATCCGGTGAAGGTGTCCTGATGGCAGCAACGATCAAGAAGCTCGACGAGATTCGCGATGATCAACTGCGGGAGATCAAGAACCTCCTGCCGGACGCGGATACAGGGACGGACTCGGACTTCCACGTGCGCGCCAGCGGCGTGGCCAGCGCCGTCGAGGGGCTCTATGCGTATCAGCAGTGGCAGACGCGCCAGATATTCCCGGATACGGCCGACTCCGAGTTCCTGCTGCGTCACGCAGCCATGTACCGAATGTCGCTCAAGCCAGCGGTCTCCGCGAGCGGGACGTTGCGCGTGTCAGGTGTTGTTGGTGCAGCAGTTCCGAGTGGGCTGCAGTTCAACGTCGATGCGATCGGCTACACGACGACGTCGAGTTCGAAAATCGGCGCTGACGGAACCGCGATCGTCACTGCTGCGGCGAACGTAACCGGCTCGGCTGCAAACATCACGCAGCCGGTGACCGTTCAGCTTATGTCGGTTCCGACCGGGATTCAAAGCCAGGCGACGCTCTTGACGATGGTCGGTGGGTTGGAGATCGAGTCGTATTCCCAACTGCTTGCCCGCCTGCTCGATCGTCTGCGAAACCCGCCAGGCGGCGGCCGCGTGTCGGACTATCGGCGGTGGGCAATGGAAGTGCCGGGAATCACGGCCGCATACGTGTTCCCGCATCGTATCGCGATAGGCCGCGTCGACGTCGCTGTTGTGAGTGGCGATGGTTTGCCCAGCGCAGACGAGATTCAGGCCGTTCAATTCAATATCGATCTGAACCGGCCTGCAGCATGCCGAGGTGTGACTGTATTCGGGCCCGAGATCGTGACCGTCGATCACCTTATTCGCGCGAGCCTCGTCGGAATCTCGACGGATCAGTGCGAAGAGGCGCTGGCGAAGCCGTTTGCCAATTACTACAGCACGCTCGAACCCGGTGCGACGGTCATCAAGTCGAAGCTCGAAGCCATTGTCGACGGCACGGCTGGCGTCACGGATCGTGTCATGGTCAATCCGACGGCCAACGTCCCGACGATCGCTGACTCGACGCGCGTTCAATGGGCGCGACTCGGCGCGATCGTGGTGGAGCCGATGTGATGGCGCACAAAGAGCTTCTCGCGCTTCTGCTGCCACCCGTCAGTTACGACTCTACCGCACCCATCGTCAGCGCGGAGTTGGTGGCGGAAGGCAAGGTTCTCGACGATGCGCAGGCGAATGGACTGGCGACGCTCGATGGGGTCACGCCGACCGGCGATCTTTCATTGCTTCCGGACTGGGAGCGTGTGTATGGGCTTCCTGACTCGGCGCTTGGACCGAATCAATCGCTTGAGCTACGGCTTGCGCTGCTCGACGAGCGCATCAACGAAACGGGGCGGCTCGACCGCGACAATTTTCTATTCGTTGCGCTCAACCTCGGATTCAGCGTGTCGATCACCGAGTTCCATCCGTACCAGGTGAACACGCCAATCGGTCAGCCACTGTACAGCGACGACTGGATGTTTGCGTGGCAACTGAATGCGCCGATTCAAACGACTGGGTTTCCCAACACCGTGCTTGAGTCGGTTATGAGGCGAATCGCGCCGGCGCACACGATTCTGAACTTCAAGTACGGCGGAGATCCGTCGCTGCTTCTATTTGAGTCGGGCGATGGCTTCCTCATGACCGAAGACAACGACTATCTGGAATTGAGCTGAAATGACGACCAACAAACTCTCTCTCATGAAGCGTCGTCTCCAGATGCAGGTCGACGACATTATTCCTGTGGTCGGTGACGGCAAGAACTGGGCGATGACTGCCGCTGCTCTGGCAACGTTTGTTGGTCCCTACGTGCCGGTGTCGGAAGACCTTATCGAGGGCGCACGGGTCGCAACAGAAGCCGCAGATCGAGCGAGCCAAGCGGCGGCGCTCGCTGCGGCCAGTACAGCCGCTATCGCACAGGGATCGTCCCCCGATGCGGGAGATCTGACCGGCGCGGAAATTATTCCGGGAAGCCGTGGTGCTGGCCTGATTCAGACGACGTTGGATAAAGTCGCGGCGTGGACGCTTCAGTCCCATACATCCGAGCAGCCCTATGACGGTGCGGCGTCGATCTCTCAGCGCGACTTTAACAAGCAGTTCGTTGATGTGATGCAGTTCCGTGGGGCCGATCCATCTGGCGTTACGGATTCGACTGACGCCTTCCTTCGCGCGATCGCCACGGGCAAGATCGTGCGTTTCGACGGAACGTTTCGCATTAGAGGGCTGCCCATAGTTCCTGGCGTTCACCTGGCTGGCGTGAACATGAATCGCTCGAAGCTGTGGCTCGCAGATGGCGCGAACTCGCACATGATTTACGGAGTCGACCCCATCGACGTGGTTCTGCAAGACTTCTATCTGTACGGGAACAAGGCCAATCAAAGCCTTGGCGCGGATAGCCCGTGGCGTGGCGTGTATTTCAGCGGCAATGCAGCGCGCATTTTCCTTCAGCGCATCTGGGTCGATCAGATCCGGGACCATGGCATCTCCCTTCCGTATGTCGGCTCGTCGGGTGGAAAAACTTCGTCCATTCTTTCGTGCATCGCCACGGGCTGCGGTTCGGCCGATCACGTTGCAGCGGGCGGTCCCGGCGGCACCGGAATCGGTGCAGGCAACGTTTCCTCGATAGTGGCTTACTGCTACTCCTACGGCAACTATCTGAATGGCTTCAAGTCGTCGTCGGGGAACTATCTGTCTTGTGTGTCCGAAGGTAACGGTGGTGGTTTCGAGACGGGCTTCGTGTCAGCCAACATGCGAGAGAACCAGAAGCTCATGATGTGTCGCGCCATCGCGAACACTAACTCGGGATACCGTCATCAGGGTGAAGGTCGCTGGATCGAGATGTTCGGCTGCGATGGCCTCGACAACGGAAGCTCGGGGATGGATTGCTTCGGTGGCGTGATGGGTCTGACGGTGTTGGGTGGTACGTTCGCCCGCAACGGTAAGAGCAACGTCCGCACGGTTCCGTCTTACGGCCTCGACGGCATTACGCTGTACGGTGAGAACTCGCAAGCACCGTCGCAGGTGGTAATTGACGGCGTGAACTTCTACGATGACCAGGCGGCGCCGACGCAGGAATACGGCGTCTACATATCGGACAAGACGGACGGTGTGACGCTTGGCGGAAACAATATCTTCGGCACTCTGAAGGTATCGCCGTACTACCTGTCGCCCAACTCGACGGGCAAGGACATTCGCATCCGGGACTTCCAGGGGCACCCGATCAACTATCGGCGGAAGTCGTCGGTGGCCTCGGCAGGCACCGGGACGAACACGCTGGACTCAAAGACGGCACCAGCGAACTCGTTGATGATCAGTACGTCGCTGAGAATCAAGGCAAGCGGACGGGCTACGGGTACGGCCGGCACAAAGATTGTGCGAGTGCAGGTCGGCAGCACCAGCGTCATTATTTCGAATCAGGCCGCAGCAGATCAACTCAACTGGGCCCTGGAGGCGACGTTGATCATCGGAGCGAACGCGTCACGCACGTTGCAGATTCTGTCGCCGACGCCGAGCCTCACGAATGTGTCTTATTCGACATCCGCGCCATTGACGATCGCGATCACATCCACGGCGGCCGGCGGCGATACGGTCACGCTCGACTCGTTTTCGATCGTGACGGAATGATGGCGGTCCTTGGCCTCGAACAGCTCCACCGCTACACATAAGGTCGACACATGCAACGAATTGATCACCCGACAGCCGTATCGGTGAAACCACTGCCGCAAGATCCTGGTGCGCCGGGATATTTTTCGGGCGGTGATCCGGCCGCGGCTCTCGATGCGACATGGATGACGCCGGACTGGGCGAACGATGTTCAGGAGAACCTCTGCGAAGTCATCGAGGCCGCCGGCATAGCGCTCGCGAAGGGCGACGGTAGCCAGTTGCTCAAGGCAATTCAGTTCCTCGCGAACCGGTCTGGTCTGCCGCTCGGTGTGCCGGTGCCGTTCGTCGGTTCGCTGGATCGTATCCCGTCGAACTGCGTGGTCGCCATGGGGCAAACCATTCGGCGGTCGGACTACTCGCTCATCAGCGATTTTGCTTTGGCGAGCGGCGTTATCGTCGACGATTTGGATTGGCTTACTCAGCTCGTCCATCGCACTAAATTTTCGCGCGGTGATGGCGCGACAACGATCCGCCTGCCCGATCTCCGCGGCGAGGCGATCTACGGGGCAGACCTTGGGCGGGGCATCCGAGCCAGCGCGATTGGCGATTGGCTCGCAGGCGACATGCTGCCGCACATTCACGCCGCGTCGACCGACCTGAAAGGCGGACACGTGCACACGGGAACGACGGACTCTCAGGGCGGCCACGATCACGGCGGCCAGACCGGCGCGGCCGGCGCGTTTAATCCTGCGCCGGCCGGATTTACGCGCCTGTTGAAGCCACCATACGTCGGCTCGATCACCGGCAGCGACACAACGAACAGCGGCAGCGAACAGGCGGTCGGCGATGGTGATTCGGCCGACATTCTTGCCGTGCCTGCGCACCAACATCCGATCCCTGCCGTCGGCCCGCACCTGCACAACTTCAGCACCAGTGCGGCTCCGGATCACAACCACGTCGTGACGATCGGGAGTGCCGGCGGAGCAGAAACGCGTCAGCGCGGTACGGGCTACGTGTTCATCATGCGTGTTATGTGAGGTCGTATGGAAAACAAGGAAGCCGTGGCCGTCCACCAGTTTGATCCGAACACCTTGGTCTATACGGGCAGCCGTGCCGCGTATATCGGCCCGATCGGAGATTATCAGGTGCCGGCGTTCGCAATGCTTGAAGCGCCGCCGGACGCGCCGGCCGGCTACGTCGCCCGCTCTACGTCGGTAGCTGGAGGTGAGTGGGAAGTTGTTCTGGACTTCCGGTCGACGCCGATCTACCGAACGGCCGATGGTTCCCGCTACGAATTCGGTGCGCCGCTCGCGGACTCGACGTCGTGGGATGGTATCGGCGACCTTCCCGCAGCCCTGACGACGTCAGCGAAGCCCGATGGTTTCTACGTATGGGATGGATCGGCGTGGGTATTCGATCTCGCGTCGGCGCGCGCTGCAGCCATATCGTCCGTCGACAGGCAGCGCGACGAGCTGCTCGCGTCGCCGTTCACGTATGGCGAGCATCGCTTCAATGCGGATGCAGCCGCCATCAGCAAAATCGCCACCATGGCGCAGCTTGCGACGGTCGCAAAACAGGCTGAACAGCCCTATATGGCGATCTGGACGTCGGTCGACGGTATCGACGTCATGCTCGATGCAGATGGGATGGTGGGCCTGGCGATGGCTGCTGCTGCAAGGCAGCCGGCCGTCTATCAGATCGCGAGCCAGCTCAAGAGCGAGATCGCGGCAGCCGAGGACGAGGCGGCGCTGGCCGCTATCGCCTGGCCGCAGTAGGAAAAGGACGCGGCGACGTGCCTGGTGTTAGCGCACCAGGCACGCCCCGTACCCGCAGCGTGCACTGCGAATCCGGCAAGGCCACGTCACCCCTGCAGAGGCGGACGAAGGCTATCACGACCGGACTCGATTAGCCAATAAATGCAACCATCACCGATCATTCCGTGGCTCGGCGGCAAGCGCCGCCTGGCCGACAAGCTGATTCCGCTTTTCCCGCCGCACGAATGCTATGTCGAGGCATTCTGCGGCGGCGCTGCACTATATTTCCTGCGGCCGGTGCCGGCGCCGGTCGAAGTCATCAACGACGTCAACGGCGAGTTGGTGAACCTGTACCGCGTCGTGCAACATCACCTGGAGGAGTTCGTCCGCCAGTTCAAATGGGCGATCAGCAGCCGGCAGGTGTTCAAGTGGCAGCAGATGACGCGGCCGGAGACGCTGACGGACATCCAGCGTGCCGCGCGGTTCTACTACCTGCAGCACCATGCCTTTGGCGGGAAGGTGGCCGGCCAGACGTTCGGAACTGCCACGACCGCGCCATCAGTCAACCTGCTGCGGATCGAGGAGTCGCTATCGGCGGCCCATCTGAGGCTTTCCGGGACGCACGTCGAGAACTTGCCCTGGCGCGAGTGTGTGGAACGGTACGACCGGGCGCACACGTTCATCTACCTCGACCCGCCTTACTGGGAGACGGAAGGCTATGGCGTGCCGTTTGAGTTCGGGGAATACGAGGCCATGGCGACTCTGATGCGGAAGGCGCGCGGCAAGGTTATGGTCTCTATCAACGACCATCCAGACATCCGGCGGGCGTTTGAAGGCTTCCACATGAGTGAGCTGGACATCCGTTACTCGGTGGCCAATAGGCATGGGCGGCCCGAGACGAGCGGCGAACTGGTGATTACGAACTGGAACACGGCCGAGCTAGGCGGCCTGTTCTAGTGACAAAAGAGGCGCGAAACCCGCCATGAATGGACGCTGCTTTTATTGTCCCGAACCGGCCACGCTGCTCTGCGATCACCGGTTCGGGTGGCCGATCGGTGGGTTTGCGGCTGACCGCCGAGGGCGGTATCTGGTCAAGGCGGCCGCCGCGCCGTTCACGTGCGACATGCCGCTCTGCCGCCGGCACGCCGACCGGATCGGCGGAGTTCACTACCGCACTGGCCGGCGCGGATACTTTGATTCGATCGACCTCTGTCCCGAGCATGTCGGCCTGTCTCAGCTCCCCACCGATCCGATGCCTGCGGTCGAGGCTGAGCGGCTGAGACAAGCTGTACGAGATCGCGCCAGGCGCAGGCTCACCGACCAGGGCGGCAACGGATGGACGCCACCGACACCCACCACCCAGGGCGAGCTGTTCTAGGCATAGGCGGTGACAATTCAGGCGCAAATGGCCTGTTTCAGAGTGGTGTTAAAACGAGCGCGAAACGGTGCCAAAGCGCGCGCGACGCTACAGCCGAATCGAGTTTCGAGGACTGATGCGGGTTACGTGACCATCGACGGGAAACAGACCGAGTGCAACACGTTGATCTTTCTGGAATTTCTGGCCCGCCCTACACGATTCGAACGTGTGACCTACGGCTTAGAAGGCCGTTGCTCTATCCAACTGAGCTAAGGGCGGTCGAGGGAAAAAGACACGGCCACACAACCCGGACCGCATTTGACGCGTGAGGCTTCGAGCACCGCCACAACAACCACGAACTCAAAGCCCCGAAACGAAACGGGCCCGGCATGAAGCCGAGCCCTAAATTATACCCGATCATTGCGTCATATCACGCGTGACCAGCACTGCAGCCATCAAACCGGCTGCGCATGCAGCATGAACCACCCGAAACAGAACAGCCCGGCAATCACGCAATACACGCCGAACGAGGCCAACCGCCCGCGCCCTTCGAAATAGCGCATCAAGAACCGCACGCTCAGATAAGCCGCAATCGCCGTCAGCACGCCGCCGAGCAGCGCGTCCGCGAGCTGGTCGCGCGCATGGAACAGCTTCGGCAGCTCGAGCACGCCCGCCGCGAAGATGATCGGCGTGCCAAGCAGGAACGAAAACTCCGCCGCCTTCTCCGCCGTCAGCCCGGCCGCATTGCCGGCGATCATCGTCAGCCCGCTGCGCGAGAAACCCGGAATCAGCGCGCCGATCTGCGCGAGGCCCACGAAGAACGCCTGCTTGAACGTCATCTTCTCGGGCGGCTGGTGCGCACGGCTGCGCTGGATGCGATCGCCGACCCACAGCAGCACGCCGTTGATGATCAGCGCGATCGCGACGATCCGCAGATCGTGGAACACGCGCTCGATGCGCTTCTCGAGCAGCAGCCCGACGATCCCGGTCGGGATCGTGCCGATGATCAGCGCCCACATCAGGTGACCGTCGTCGTTCTTGCGGCCGCCGAGCTGCGCGAAGAAGCCGCCGATCAGTGCGATCCAGCGTGCACGGAAATACCACAGCAGCGCGAGCGCGGTGCCGAGGTGCAGCGCGACGAGGAACGGCAGCAACTGCGGCGCATGCTTGTCGATGTGCATGCCGAACAGCGCGGGCACGAGCAGCGTATGGCCGAGACTGCTAACGGGGAAGAGTTCGGTGACGCCCTGCAGGACGCTCAGGAATACCAGAAACCAGAGACTCACGCGTCGGTCCTTTTAGTGGTGATCAATCGGGTAGAAAAGCGGACGACGCATCGCGCGTCCGAAAAAACGCGCCCCGATTATGCCGAGCCAGGATTACCGCGCCAAGGCATTTGGCGGATTATTGCGGCATTGCACACAAACGCTTGCAATTTGTAAGCGACCGGAAAGCAAAAAGCCCGCCATTTGCATGGCGGGCCTTTCGATTCCGGCAGAAATTGCCGTCAGCGGCCGAGCTGATAGAAAAACAATACCGTGCTGCCAGTGAACATGCCGAACAGTGCGAGTCCCATTGCCATTGCCAGATCCATGGCCCCTCCACGAAGTGTCATGACCCGGCAACATCACCGGTTTAGAGGCATTATCCCGACAGCTGACAATCTGAAAAACTCGCGATTTCCCGAGAAGGGTTTTCCCCGACCGCCTCGCGGCCCGATAATGGAGCGCGCCGTCGCGCCCCCCCGCCC